>NZ_JH815330.1:1012120-1111207 GCF_000296615.1 Halorubrum sp. T3
GGGGGGGGGGGGGGGAGCCAGCCCGCGAGGGACGCCGCGAGCGGAGCGAGCGGCGAGGCTGGGGCTTTGGAGACACTCGCCGCGGTGGCGTCAGTCACTTATAAACAGCCGACAGCAACACCGCACTCTGGTTTATAAATAACCTCACTCACGACGTACTACACCTACTCCCGAAATCGCTCGTCG
Organism: Halorubrum sp. T3; assembly: GCF_000296615.1. NCBI lineage: Archaea > Methanobacteriati > Methanobacteriota > Halobacteria > Halobacteriales > Haloferacaceae > Halorubrum > Halorubrum sp. T3. The sequence goes on from NZ_JH815330.1 coordinate 1,012,307, forward strand.
TTACGTCTGTACTGACCAGAACCCAATTCAATATCTCCGTTTCCGAGGATTTTAACAAAGCCAACTGATCAACGGCGAACACCACCGAAGCCCCAGCCGCGAGGACTCGCGCGGCTCGCTGCGCTCCTCGTCACTCGCTTCGCTCGTTCCTGCGGTGCTTACGTCGCCGTGCTTCGTCCTCGCGGCTGCCCCTTCGATTCCCACCCCGCCCCGCACAGCGACCGCAGCCTCACACCTCCCCAGCCTCGTCAGTCGCCTCCGCTTCGCTCCGGCGACTGACTCCCTCGCGCGTGCTCCTCGCGCCCGGTGTGCGCTCGGAGGCACGCGCCACCGCAGGTGATCCCGTCTCGCCGACCGCGTCTCCCCTTACTCCTCTTCTTCGAGGATCTCGCCCGCCTCGTCGCGTTCGGTCTCGTCGGTGTCGGCGCGCCGGCGCACGTCGACCCGGTAGTCGGTGAGGATATCGCGGCCGAGGAGGAGGGGGTACTCCATGTGCCCGCGGTCCTCGACGCTCGCGGTGACGGTGTGCTGGTTCCCGCCGATGCCGATGACGAGGTCGACGACGGGGCGGGCCTTCCCGCCCTTCATGCTCCCCGACTTGACGCGCGTCATGCTCTTGATCGGGCCGGCGCCGATCTCGGCCGCCAGCTGGGTGTCGATGCTCGTCCGGGTCGCGCCCGTGTCCGACTTCGCGAGCGCCTGCGTCGAGCCGGAGGTGCCGGTGACGACCACCTCCTCGATGTAGCCGATGTCGGGCTGCTCGGTCGAGCTCGGTTTCGGCGCCGGTGCGCAGGAGGGCCGCGAGTCGTCGAGACTGGCGGCGACGCGCTCGACCGCGTCGTCGTCCACCTCGCCGCCGACCGTCTCGATCGCGAGCCTCGCGATGTGCGGGGCGGGGCTCGTGCCGGTCGCCTCGAAGAGGCCCTTGAAGCCGGCGGTCGGGTTCACTTCGAGGACGTACCAGCCGTCGTACCCCTCGACGAGGTCGACGCCGGCGTAGTCGAGCCCCATCACCTCGGCCGCGTAGAGGGCGGTGTCGGCGGCCTCCTGGGGCATGTCGTCCGTCGCGTCCTCGACAGCGCCGCCGAGCGCGACGTTCGTGCGCCAGTCGCCCTCCGGCGCGTAGCGGTACATCGAGCCGACGATCTCGTCGCCGACGACGTACACCCGCAGGTCGCGGTGCTTCTCGTCGTCGCGGTCGATCAGCTGCTGGAGGAACGCCTGCCGGTTCCCCACCTTCGGGTTCACCCGCTCCGTGAGGTCGACCTTCCACGTCCCGCCGCCGTGGGTCCCGATCGCGGTCTTGTACACGCCCACGTCGCCGAACCGCTCGCGCCCCTCGTTGAGGCGGTCGTTCGACAGCGCCAGCAGCGCGTCCGGCACGCGGATGTTCCAGTCCGCGAGCGTCGCGGCCGTCGCGAACTTGTGGATCGACGCGAGGACGGCATCCGGCTCGTTCAGCATCGGCCGGATGCGCTCGAACGTCGTCGCCAGCCCCAGTAGCTCCGCGGGCTGGTCGGTGTTCGACAAGAGGAGGCGGTTCGCGATCACGTCGACCGCGGGCTCGACGGAGACGTCGCCGTCCTCGACGCTGACCGCGGCGTTCTCCTCCCGGAGCCACACCGGCTCGTGGCCGAGGTCCTCAACCGCGTTGCAGATCGCCTTCGTCTCCTTGCTGTTGTGTAGCGACAGCACTCCCACCCGAACCGAGTCCGAACTCATACGTCTCCCTGCGGGGGCCGAGGTAAAAGGAACGCCGATCGATTCAGCCCGGCGGGACGTCCGATCGCCCGGTCGCCATATATATACCCGGCCCCGCGCTCCGCTTTGGCATGAGCGACGACCGGGCGTTCACGTACAACGGCGGGGCGGTGCCGCCCGGCGACACGCAGAACATCCGTTACGGGATCAGCGAGACGTACCTCGGCGACCCGGTGCGGATCCCGGTCACCATCGTCAACGGCGAGCGCGACGGCCCCACCGCGTTCCTCACCGCGGCCGCCCACGGCGACGAGCTCAACGGGATCGAAGTCGTCCGCGAGGTGGCTCACGAGTGGGACCTCTCGGAGCTCGCGGGCACGCTGGTCTGTCTCCCCGTCCTCAACGTCCCCGGCTTCCTCGCCCAACAGCGGTACCTCCCGGTGTACGACCGCGACCTGAACCGGTCGTTCCCCGGGAAGCAGGGATCGACCAGCTCGAAGCGGATGGCCCACCGCATCTACGAGAACTTCATCGCGCCCTGCGATTTCGGGCTCGACTTCCACACCTCCACCCGCGGCCGGACGAACATGCTCCACGTCCGCGCGGACATGACCGACGAGGCGGTCCACCGCCTCGCGATGGCGTTCGGCTCGAAGGTGATCATCGACAGCGACGGCCCGGGCGGCACCCTCCGCGGCGAGGCGACCGCCGACGGCATCCCCACGATCACGATCGAGATGGGCGAGGCCCACCGGTTCCAGCGCCCGCTGATCGACGACGCGCTCGCCGGCGTCCGCTCCGTCTTCGCGGAGTACGAACTCTTAGAGACCGACACGGTTCGCTGGCCCGGCTGGCGCACAATCGTCGCCGGCGCGGGCGAGAAGACGTGGCTGCGCGCCGACTCCGGCGGCATCGTCGACACCCACTTCGAGAGCGGGTCGCTCGTCCGCGAGGGCGAGCGCATCGCGACGATCACCAACCCGTTCAAGGAGGACGCGGTCGCGGTCGAGGCCCCCTTCACCGGCCTCCTCATCGGCCTGTTGGAGAACCCCGTCGTCTACCCCGGCAACCCCCTCTGTCACCTCGTCGAGATCGGCGAGTCGACCCGCCGGGCGATCGAGGCCGGCGACGCGCCGAAGCCCGTCGGCCAGCCGGCGTCGACGGTCAGAGAATAGGACTCCCCGTTACTCTCCGGCCAGCCGGCGTCGACGGTCAGGGAATAGGACTCCCCGTTACTCTCCGGCCAGCCGTCCTCGAAGCCCGACCGCGGCGCCGGCGACGACCGCGAGGAAGCCGACGAGGAACGCGACCGGCTGGAGGAAGACCCGCTGCGCGACGACGGCCCCCGGTTCCCGCTCGACGGTTCGGGTCCAGAACTCGTACCGCTCGCCGTCGCGCTCGACGATCAGCAGCCCGTCCCCGAGCGTCGGCTCCGTCGGGTACGACAGCGAGTCGACGCGCTCGTCGGGGTCCTCGACGCCGAATCCGCCTTCCGGCGCGTCGCGGGCGCGGTCGAACGCCGCCCGCGCGTCGGGCGCGAGGTCGGCGTACGCGACGACCGCGTCCGAGGCGTTAGTGTCGTTCTCCGCGTCGGACCCGTTTGCCGCGCCGGTCGCCGGCGACTCGATGCCGGCGACCGACCCCTCGCCCACCGGCTGAACGGTGTGCGTGTAGGCGGGGTTCGGCTCGCCGACCGAGACGGGGAGGAACAGGGGGTTCGCCATCAGGAGGACGCCGAGCGCGACGAGCCCGACGGCCGCGAGCGGGGTGCGCATGGGTCGGGGTTTGTCGGGCCGGGAGTTGAGCCTTTCCGACTCGACATGGATTTATAAATCGAATCGTCGGTTTCCGCTGACCATTTATAAACGAACGGCGCCTCCGCGGTGAGTTCTTCCAACGTCTTGGGCGTTTGCTTATAAACTGGTATTGGCGGACCGGTGGCGGACACCTCCAAAGCCCCAGTCACGAGGGCGGCGCACGCTCGTTGCGCTCCTCGTCGCTCGTTTCACTCGCTCCTGCGGTGCTTACGTCGCCTGCGCCGCCCTCGTGACTGCCCCTTTGAGTCCCGCCCCATACCGCACGGCAACCGCACCTCACACCTCCCCAGCCTCGTCGGCGGTCCTTCGCTTCGCTCCGGACCGCCGACTCCCTCGCGCCCGCTGGGCGCTCGGAGGCGCGCGCCACCGCAGTTCGTTTATAAATAATCGTCGCCGTCGCTCCTGGTTGTTTAAATACTGTATCGCATCCGGCCGTGGCTCACGCACCCCTGCTGTTCCTCTATCGCCCGATCGTCCCCTGCCGCGTCACGGGCGCGTCGGGGTCGATGAGGAAGGCGACGACGGTCGCGCCCTCGTCCCCAGCGCTCACGGTCGGCGGGGCGCCGTCGCCGGTCCACAAGACGCTCTCCGTCTCGTCGAGCGTGGTGTCGCCGACGTCGACGGCGCCCTCGAAGACGTACACGTAGGCGTCGCGGCCCTCGATCTCGGGGAGCGTCGCGCCCGCATCCGCGTCGAGGCGGACGTCGTAGCAGTCGACCGCGTTGCGCACAGTGAACGGGTGGTCTGCGCCCGCCGGCGCGAACATGCGGCGCCACTCGTTCGGCTCGGGGTCCGGCAGCGGCCCGTGCTGGATCCCGGGCTCTAAGCCGAGCTCCTGCGGCCGGACGAAGATCTGGAGCATCCGGAGCGGCGGGTCGTCGGCGAGCGTCTCCTCGGCGTGCCAGAACCCGGACCCGGCGTTCATCACGAGCAGGTGTTCCGAGTCGGTGACCAGCTCGTTGCCCTCGCGGTCGTCGTGGCGCATCACGCCCGCGGGCACCCACGAGACGATCTCCTCGTCGCGGTGCTGGTGCATCCGGATCAGCGTGCCGGGGTCCATGAACGACTCGACGACCGTCGAGAGGGGTCCGTAGCCGTGGTCGTCGTGGTCCGGGAGATTCCGCCCGGGGAAGTTGAACCGCGTGCGGAACTTCCCCTGATTTTGAAAGACCTCGGAGCGGGGCGCCGGGTGGAGGCCGCGGTCGGCGGCGGTGGTGGAGTCCATTACCAACTGGTAAAATCTCTGCGGTGAAAAGCCGTCCGGTGGGGGCGACGCGCTCTTTTGTCCCGCGCCCCGCGTTCCGGTATCGTGCCGACCGTCCTCTCGGAGCTCGACCGCCGCAAGCGCGACGACCGCCCCGACGAGACGTTCTACGCCGAGCCGCGGTTCGTCACCCACGCGGACGACGCGTTCCTCGCGCAGCTGACCGAGCTGTACGCCTCGGTGACCGAGCCCGGCGACCGCGTCCTCGACGCGATGAGCAGCTGGGTGTCGCACCTACCCGACGTCGAATACGCCCGCGTCGTCGGCCACGGGCTCAACGAGGCCGAGCTGGCCGCCAACGACCGTCTCGACGAGTTCGTCGTCAGCGACCTCAACGCCGACCAGTCGCTGCCGTTCGACGACGGCTCGTTCGACGTCGTCTGCTGTGCGCTGTCGGTCCAGTACCTCCAGTACCCCGGCCCCGTGTTCGCGGAGTTCGCCCGCGTCCTCGCCCCCGGCGGCACGATCGTCGTGAGCTTCTCGAACCGCATGTTCCCGACGAAGGCCGTCCGCGCGTGGCGGGCCGCCACGATGGCCGAGCGGGCTGACCTCGTTGAGCGGTACCTCGACGCGGGCGGCTTCGAGGTCGCCGACCGGATCGCCGAGCGGCCGGGCGAGGACCCGTTCCACGCCGTGGTGGGAAGGCTCCCCTGAGGCCGCGTCGCGTCGCCGCCGGGGCCGCTGTCGGGCTCTGGTCGCTCGCGGACAGCCGGGGCGACGCGGTGAGAAGGTCGGTAGGCCGGGCCGCCCCGCTCAGTCCGCGGCGGCCGGCTCGGTCGTCTCCAGCCCCGACCCGCTCGGCGGGCGGAGGACGAAGGTCGCCAGCCCCGCCGCGACCGCGAGTGCGCCGCCGAGGACGAAGGTGGCGTTCCACCCCGTCGACGCGACGAGGTAGCCGGCGACGACGCCGGAGAAGACGCCGCCGCCGACCTTCGCGGTGTACAGGACCGCGTAGTTGCCGGAGGAGTTGGCGGCGCCGTAGTAGTCGGCCAGCATCGACGGGAAGAACACGTACAGCGGCGAGGAGAAGAACATCGCCCCGAGGACGAACGCGACGAAGACGGCCCCGTTGCCCGCCTCCCCGGCGGCGACGAGTCCGATCCGGAACAGTCCGGCCAGCAGGAACGACCCGGCCATCACGCGCTTGCGGTCGAATCGGTCGGTCGCCTCGCCGAGGATCAGCCGCGAGACCCCCGCGGCGACGGGCAGCAGGGTCGCGGAGAGCGTGGCGATCAACGCCGCGAGCCCGAAGTTCTCCGCGAACCGGACCACGTTCGCGATGACGAGGAGGTCGGCGCTCGCCATCGCGATGAACATCGCGTACAGCAGCCAGAACTGCCACGTCGAGAGCATCTCGCGCGTCGAGTAGTTCCGACCGCGGATCGACGCCGCGAGGTCCTCGTCGCCGTTACCGCCGTCGCCGCCACTGCCGTCACTGCCGCCGTCACCGCCCTCGTCGTCGCCGTTTTTCCGGTCTAGCCAGTCCTTCGGGGGATCTCGGAGGAGGAACGAGCCGACGAGCGTGACGACTAAGATTCCGATCCCGATGTTGCGGAGCACGTCGCTGTACGCCGACACGGTCGCGTTCGCCTGGACGTACGGGACGACGAGGGCGCTCCCGGCGGCGAACGCCATCGTCCCGACGCCGGTCGTCAGTCCCGTCCGGTCCGGGAACCACTTGACCGCGGTGTTGACCGCGACCGTGTAGACGATGCCGACACCGACCGCGCCCAGCGAGTACAACAGGTACAGCTGCCAGAGGCTCGTCGCGTACGCGAGGCCGATGTATCCGCCGCCGGCGAGGATCGCGGCGAGGAACGTGAGCGCGCCCGGCCCCCGGCTGTCGCGCCACTTGCCCGCGGGGAACTGCGAGAGCGACTGGAACACCACGTAAAACGAGAACACGGCGCCAAGCGCCGGCAGCGCGATGTCGAGCCCCTCGGAGAGCTCCGGCGAGATGGACGACCAGACGTACTGGTACGGGCTCACCGCGGCCATCATCCCGGCCGCGGCGGCGATCTGCCACCACCGCGAGAAGCCGAGCGTGTCGGCGGCGCGCGCGGCGTAGTCGATTCCGCCGGCCGACCCGCCCTCGTCGGTCTCTCCCGTCGGTCCGTCATCGCTCGTCTCGTCAGTCTCAGCGGCCGAGGCGTCCGATTCGTCGTTACCCATCGTTGTTCGTCGACCGCGTGGTAGTGTTCGGTGTCATGTCGTGTGCCTCGATCGCAGTGCGGGGCCGGTCCGTCGCGCCGCTCGCGCTCGTACCGGTACTGTTCGGACTGATCGATTAAAACGCGTCGTTGGGGTCGTACTTGCCTCGTCGATCCGCGGCCGAAATGCTCCCGACGGCCGGCGACGCGCAGAGCGCGTCGAGGTCCGCCGCGGCGCGTCTCTACCGGGGGCAGATCCGGCCTGCGCCCCTCGTCGTACTCACTCTCGTGACCGGGGCAGAACAGGCGCAGCCGACCGTGTGTCGTCTATACTTCCATCACGGCTCTTGAGCCGGCATCGAGTCGCTGATTCTGATGCCCTGCGCGGTAACTCTCGTCGCGACGGCAGATGGAACCGACCACACCGTCTCGGTGGGTACCGTCACCCCATCGATCGCGAGACAGACGAGCTTCCCTCGTCCTCGCCGCGCCGCAATCACGAATTCAAAGAGACGCGACCGGTCGTCGGTCGCCGTCACGTGGATCGTTGAGAGCCCGTTCGCACTCTCCCACGTCGTCGTGTCGGCGACGCTGAGGTCGCCTGCTGGGGTGACAGTAGTCGAGCCGCAGGCTGGACAGAACCCTTCGTGCGGGGCCGTTCCGAGGTACCCGTAATCGGTTTCGCACGCAAAGCAGTGTTCCATGGTCCCCGACTAGTACCGATCCACGATCGTCTCTGCGATGTGTGCCCGACCGGAACATGCTGGACAGGCAACTACGTCACCACCGTCTAACCCGAACACGGTCACAAACTGCTGTGAGACGTGTGTTCCGCAGTGGGCGCACTCCGGCATCGAATTACCCCAGCGAGCCCTCCATCTCGAGTTCGACGAGCCGATTGAGCTCAACGGCGTACTCGATCGGCAGCTCCTCCGTGATCGGCTCGATGAAGCCCGAGACGATCATCTGCTTGGCGTCGTCGTCGTCGAGACCGCGCGACTGGAGGTAGAAGATGTCCTCGTCGCCGATCTTGCCGACGGTCGCCTCGTGGGCGACGTCGACCTTCGACTCGTTGATCTCCATGTACGGCATCGTGTCCGATGTCGACTCGTTGTCGAACATCAGCGCGTCGCACTCGACGGCCGTCGAGGAGTTCTCCGCGCCGTCGGCGATGTGGACGAGGCCGCGGTAGTTGGTGCGGCCGCCGTCCTTCGCGATCGACTTCGACTCGACGGTGGACTTCGTGTTCGGCGCGTTGTGGTACACCTTCGCGCCGGTGTCGATGTCCTGGCCCTCGCCCGCGAAGGCGATGGTGATGTGGTTGTCGGAGGCGCCGCGGCCCTTCAGGATCGTCGAGGGGTACAGCATCGTCGCCTTCGACCCCATCGAGCCGGAGATCCACTCCATGCGCCCGCCCTTCTCGGCGATGGCGCGCTTGGTGTTGAGGTTGTACGTGTTCTTCGACCAGTTCTGGACGGTCGAGTACTGGACGTGAGCGTCCTCGCCGACGAACACCTCGACGCCGCCACAGTGAAGATTGAACTTCGAGTACTTCGGGGCCGAACAGCCCTCGATGTAGTGGACTTCCGAGCCTTCCTCGGCGATGATGAGCGTGTGCTCGAACTGGCCCATCCCCTCGGAATTCATCCGGAAGTACGCCTGCACCGGCATGTCGACGGTGGTGTTCTCCGGGACGTAGACGAACGAGCCGCCCGACCAGATGGCGCCGTGGAGCGCCGCGAACTTGTTGTCGCTCGGGGGGACGCAGTTCGTCATGAAGTGCTCGCGGACGAGCTCCTCGTGTTCCTGGACGGCCTCATCCATGTTACAGAAGATGACGCCCTTTTCCTCCCAGCGCTCCTGCATGTTCTGGTAGACGACTTCCGACTCGTACTGGGCGCCGACGCCCGAGAGCGCGTTCTTCTCTGCCTCCGGGATGCCCAGCTTGTCGAACGTGTCCTTGATATCGTCCGGGAGCTCGGTCCAGTCGTCGACGCCGGCACGAACGTCGACGTCCGGCCGAATGTAGGGAATGATCTCGTCGACATCGACCTCCGAGAGGTCCGGCTGGCCGGGCCAGTCGGTCGGCATCGGCATCTCCTGGAACTGCTCGAGCGCGCGCAGGCGGCGCTCCAGCATCCACTCCGGTTCGTCTTTGTCCTCCGAGATGACGCGGACCGTCTCCTCGGTGAGACCCTTCTCGCTTTTGAACGCGGATTTCTCTTCCTTCTTGAACTCGAATCGGGCCTCGGTGTTCGTCTCCTTGAGATCGTCTTGTTTTGAACTCATCAAAGTATTCTTCAGAGACTACGAATATAAGTGTGGTGCGCTAAAACACACATTTGTAACCTATATAGGTTTCTTTAACGAAAGAGAATAACTTTACGAGGTTTAATTTGGTTTCTCTAATCAATAGAATTTACTATGTGGCGAGAGGGCTACTCCATACGAACGGGATCACCGTCACTCGGTAGCGAGAACGACTCGACAGCACGCGATCGCCGCTTCGATGTGACGGTCGGCGACGGCGTCGTCCGTTTCGTCGGCCGACTCGAGCAGTGTGGCAACCTGGCGAACCCGTTTCCGTCTGGTTTGCGCGTCAAGATCGTCACTGGTGGCATCGCGGGCGACGGCTTCGGCCTCTCCGAGCCATCGGTTCGTCGCTGGCGGTACCGGGCGATCTGCGGTCGCAATTAAGTGGGTCGCCAGCGCGTCGACCGCGGCCCGCGGCTCGGTTGGGACGTCGAATTCGTCGGTCATGGTTAGTGTATTGGCACCCACTGTGAAGAACTGGTGCGCCAAGCCACACTCGGGGTACTCGCGAACGACTCCAGCCGAGAACGACTCCTCGTTAGCCAGTGGCACCGTCAACCGAACCGAGCGGCCAGCAGTCACCGCCGCGGCGGCACGCTCCTCGATCGGTCTCGGGCCGAAGCGTCCGATAGTTTCTCGAATTCGCCGTTCAGCTGAATGGACGTTTATGAAGAAATAGCAAGAATCAATGATGGAATATTGTAATATATTCTGGATTACGGCCGTATAGATAATGATAATCGTCTATACTGTCAAAAACCGTTAAATGGCGTCCGCTCGAAGGGTGAGGCGAACACACCTGCCCTCCGCAAACGGGCGAGGCCTCCCACACATGTCCGCCGAAATCGACACCGACTCCACCGACGCCACCGATGCTGCCGACGCCGCCGATCCGACCGCGACCGCAGGGCCCGATGGTTCAACCGCGGCTGCGGAGCCCGCAGAGAGCGCCGCCTCGGACGGCGACCGCGTCGGCTCCGTCTTCGATCGCGTGCTCGTCGTCACCGGCGACGACGAGGCCGGCCGCGCCGCGGTCGACGCGGGACTGGACGTCGCCGCCGCCTACGGCGCGACGGTCGACGCGCTGTACGTCGTCGACACTGCCGAGGGCTGGGACATGGTCGTCGAGCGACGCGAGCGCACCGGCGAGGCGCTCGTCGAGGACGCCGCGGCCCGGGGCGAGGCGGTCGGCGTCGACGTGGCGGAGCGGTTCCGGTACGGCACGCCCCACGAGGAGGTGCTCGACTTCGCCGACGTCCACGACGTGGACCTGATCGTGGTCGGCTCGGCCCGCCGCACGGGCCTCGACCGGCTCGTCCACCCCGAGACGGTTCCCACCCGAGTCCAGCGGGGCGCGTCCGCGCCCGTGCTGGTCGTCGGCGCCGACGACTGACGGCCTTTCACTCGCCGCCACGCGCGTCGCCAGCGGCCGCGAGACGACCGGTTAAGTGGGTCGAACCCCAACGATCGGTGTGACTGACGTAGGCATCGTCGGCGCGGGCGCGGGGGCGGCCGCGGCGGCGTTCGTGGTCGACGGCACCGTACCCGACGCGGACGTGACCGTGCTGGAGAAGTCCGGGGGGCTCTGCGGGCGCGCGGCGACCCGCCGCCACGACGACCTCACGTACGATTACGGGGCGAACTACCTGAAGAGCGACGACGACCGCGTCGTCGAACTGATCACCGAGACGCTCGACGACGAGGGGCTCGTCGACGTGACCGAGCCGGTGTACACCTTCGAGGCCGACGAGGAGGTGTCCCCCGGCCGCGACGCGGACGAGCACAAGTGGAGCTATCGGCGGGGGCTCACCCAGATCGCCAAGCGCCTGTTCGGCCGCACCGACGCGACCGTCCACCGCCGGACCCGGGTCGAGACGGTGCGAAGAGTTGAGGCCGCGGGCGGAGCGAGCGACGACGCTCGCTGGGAGCTCGACGACGCCGACGGCGAGACCCACGGCCCGTTCGACGTGTTACTTTTAAACCCGCCGGCGCCGCAGACGGCCGAGCTGCTCCGGACCGCCGAGTGGGACGACCCGCTCCGCGAGACGCTCGTCGAGGCGGTCGGCGCGGTCGAGTACCGCAGCGTCTGGACCGCGGTCCTCCGCTACCCGTTCGCGCTCGACGTCCCCTACTACGCGCTCGTCAACACGGACAAGGAGCACCCGGTCGGCTGGATCTCCCGCGAGGAGTGTAAGGCCGGACACGTCCCGGACGGCGAGACGCTGCTCGTCGTCCAGGCGAACGCCGAGTGGTCGGCGGCGCACTACGACGACGACCCGGCCGAGAACGTCGCCGCGCTCGCCGACCACGCCGCCGAGATCGTCGGCGACGAGCGCTTAGCCGACCCCGACTGGACCGACCATCAGGGGTGGCGCTACGCGCAGCCGGAGGGCGGCGTCGACCGCGGGCCCGTCGACTCGGCGCGCGACGCGGGGCTGTACCTGCTCGGCGACTGGGTCGCGGGCGAGGGGCGGCTCCACGCCGCGATCGCGAACGGGCTCGACGTCGGCGAGCGCGTCGCGTACGGGATTTAGGGAGAGTCGGAGCCGGGAGGGTCAGGACGGCGCCGCGATCGACCGCGGCGTCACTGTAGGGTGACGGAATTTTTCGAAAAACGGTTCGACGGCGTTTCAGTCGTGTGGTCGCGCGGTCGTACGGTCGCGTCAGTTCGTCGTGATCCGGTACTCCACGGTCCCCAGACCGGGGAGCGTGAGCGTCCGGACGCGACCGCTACGGCGGCGCAGGGTCCGCAGGACGGACCGCGACAGGACGGCGAGCGCGACGGTGCCGGTCAACAGCGCGACGGTCGCGACGGGGTACGCGAGCGCGACGAACGGTGCGAGGACGAGCGCGAGGAACGCGAGCGTCCCCAGCGGCGAGCGACTGCCCGGCGGCGACTCGGAGCCGATCGGCCGGTGCGCCTCCGCCGAGGTGATGGAACCTTGGTACATATCTCACCGTACACGCTCCGCCGACTAAAACCTTTCACTTCTCGTATAGGTTTTGAGAAACGGTACCACGGAACATGCGAGTAAAACATCTGAAACGGTTGTTCATGCGGTGTAAACTGTACCATGGTATTCATTAGTTCACCTCTCAGAAATCTGTGAGGTGAACTCGGTGACGGCGGCGAACCCCCGGTCGCGGGGAGTCGGCCGCCGCGGACCGCGCTCGTGGTCTGGGAGTCGAATCCACCTATCGGGGGAGCGATGGGAGACTTTTCGGGCCGCGACTCGGCGGTGCTTTTATTTCGCTTCGACTGTTCTCGTAGATACGGACAGAGACACACAATGACACTCGACACTCCCACCACCGACCCAACGGTCGTCGTTTCGGCGCCGGAGCGCAGACGCGTGGTCGCCGGCCTCGCCGACGGCACCGTCGAGACGGTCGCGGATCTGCGCGTTCGCGGGCGGGCCGACGAGATCGCCGCCGAGCTCCGCGAGACGCACCTGCCGGCCTTAGAGGAGGCCGGCTACATCGAGTGGGACCGCGAGGCCGGCACCATCGAGCCCGGCCCCAACTTCGAGGAGGCCGCGGGCCACGTCGACGACCTCCCGATGCCGGACGCGGAGCCCTCCGACGACTGACCGGCGCGGTCGACTGACCGTCGCGGCCGGCCGAGCGCGCGGTGGCTCGGGGGCCGATCATCGCGGTCGGCCGAGCGCGCGGCGGCTCGGGGCCGATCATCGCGGACGCGGCCCGGGACGTTTATCCCCGGGCGCGGGCGACACCCGACAGCCATGGCCGAGCCGATCCTGAAGTGGGCCGGCGGGAAGCGGCAGCTGCTCGACGAGCTGTACGCCCGGTTCCCGTCGGAGTTCGGCCGCTACCACGAGCCGTTCGTCGGCGGCGGCGCCGTCTTCTTCGACCTCGAACCGTCGCGCGCGACGGTCAACGACGCGAACCCGCGGCTCGTGAACTTCTACGAGCAGGTCCGCGACCGCCCCGACGAGCTGCTCTCGCGGCTGGCCGAGTTCGACGACCCCGAGAGCGACCCCGACCCCGAGCTCCCGTACGCCGAGGAGACCGCGCGCGGCAGGGAGGTGGACGCCTACTACTACCAGCAGCGCGCGCGGTTCAACCGCCGGCCGTACGAGGGAGAGTTCGACCCCATAGAGGAGGCCGCGCTCCTCTTGTACCTCAACCGCACCTGCTACAACGGGCTCTACCGCGAGAACGCGGACGGCGGGTTCAACGTCCCGATCGGCCGGTACGCCGACCCCGACTGGGTCCAGCGCGACCGGGTCCGCCGCGCGAGCGATCTGCTCGCCGACGCCGAGATCCGACAGGGGGACTTCGCGTACGTCCTCGACGCCGCGGAGCCGGGCGACCTGGTCTACTTCGATCCGCCCTACGAGCCGATGAGCGCGACCGCGAACTTCAACGAGTACAGCGCGTCGGGGTTCGACCGCGAGGACCAGCGCCGCCTGCTCGATGTCGCCGGCGAGCTCGACGACTCTGGGGTGTGGGTCGTCCTCTCGAACAGCGGCGTGATGTACGACGCGTACGCCGACGCGGGGTTCCGCGTCGACCGCGAGGACGCGACCCGCGCGATCAACAGCGACGCCGACAACCGCGACGCGGTCGACGAGATCGTCGCGACGAACGTCCCGCCGGCCGAGCGCCGAACGGCGGGCCAGCGGGAACTCCCCGACTTCTGAGCCCGCGGATTCGTTGAAATGCTCAGGATTCGATATCTCTCGCGCTCGATCGCTCAGTATAGGGGTAGCGACGAGCGATAGCGGGAGTATGTGTCGCAGATCGGTAACAGCGATGTAGTATTTAAACAACCGTGAGCGACGGCGACGAACGCTTATAAATGGCAGGCGGTTCGGTGGCGCGTGCCGACGAGCGCCCGGAGGGCGCGAGTCGCACGCGCGAGGGACGCCGCGAACGCCCGGAGGGCGTGAGCGGCGAGGTTGGGGAGGCGTGAGGCTGCGGTGCTGAGCGGTGCGGGGCGGGACTCAAAGGGGCAGTCGCGAGGGCGAAGCACGCCGCAGCAAGCACCGCAGCGAGGGAGCGACAGTGACCGAGCGAGGAGCGTGGTTCGAGACGCCGGAGGCGTCTCGTCATCACGAAAGGCGCAAAGCGCCTTTCGAACGACAGCAAGGCGCGCGAGCCCTCGCGACTGGGGCTTTGGAGGTCGCCATCCCAGCAGCGGTGATCACTTATAAAAAGCCGACAACAACACCACAACTCTCCTTATAAATGGCCTCACTCACGATATACTACACCTACTCCCGCAACCGATCAAAAAACACCCTCCAGCGACCAGCCGTTTCAGGCGAGAATTCGTCTGAAAAACGGATTCAACCGGATCGACAGGACGGAATCGCGCGGATCGAGGTACCGCGTCGACCCCGGAGCCGCGCGGTCACCCGACCACGCCGTTGGGGCGGGCTTTTTGACCTCCCCCGCCGACGGGTCGGGTATGACCGATCTCGACATCGACCTCGTCCTCGTGCCCGTCGACGGCAGCGAGGAGTCGCACGAGGCGGTCGATTACGCCATCGCGCTCGCGAGCGAGTACGGCGCGAGCGTCCACGCGCTGTACGTCCTCGACGAGGAGGTCGTCCGCGCCATCGACCACGGCGTCGTCGACGAGAGCGAGGTGGCCGACGACTCCGAGGCGTTCACCGACTCCGTCGCCCGCCGCGCGGAGGCGGCCGGGGTGTCCCACAGCAACTCGATCGCCTACGGCTTCTCGACGTCGGTGAAGACGGTCCACCCGGGGAGCGTCGTCCTCGACACGGCCGAGGAGCTGGAATCCGACTTCATCGTCGTCCCGCGCGAGCCGGTCTCCGGCGACCCCGGCGAGGTGCTGGGGAAGGCCGCGGAGTACGTCCTCCTGTACGCGAGCCAGCCCGTCCTGTCCGTCTGATGGTCGGCGGCCTCCTCCCGGCGGGCACGACGCTTCCCCCCCTCCCCCACCTCCTCGTCGTCCTGCTCGCGACCGGCGGGGTCGCCGCCGCGCTCCGGCGCCGGCGACCGCGGGTCACCGCGCGGCGCGTGCTCGCGCTCGCCCCGTGGATGGCGCTCGGCTCCGCGGCTCACGTCCTCTACGTCGTCGACGCGCTCCCGTCCTCGCTCGCGCCGTTCGCCGGCTCGCCGACCGTCTACCTCACGGTCGGGGTGCTCGCGGGCGCGGCGTGGCTCGCCGCCGACGCGTGGCTCGCGGTCGATGCCGACCGTCCGGACCGGATCGCGGCGACGCTCGCCGCCGCCGGCGTCCTTCTCCTCGTCCCGGTCGTCGCCGTCGCCCTCGGGGCCGGGGTCTCACCCGCCGGCGTGCGCTGGTCGGCGGTCGCGTTCGCGCTCACCCTCCCGATCGCGGGCGCCGCCTGGGTCGGACTGACACGTTTCCGACCCGAGGCCGCGGCAACCGGGTCCGTCGGCGCCCTCGCGGTGTTCGGCCACGCGCTCGACGGCGTCTCGACCGCGGTCGGGACGACCCAGCTCGGCTTCGGCGAGCGCACCCCCGTCTCGCGGATCCTGCTCGAAATCGGCGGACTCCCGTCGCTCCCGGTGATCGGCGAGGGGTGGCTGTTCCTCCTCGTGAAGCTCGCCGTCGCGAGCGCAGTCGTGTGGCTGTTCGCGGCGTACATCCGCGAGGAACCGACGGAGGGGTACCTCCTCCTCGGATTCGTCGCCGCGATGGGGCTCGGTCCGGCGGCGCACAACCTGCTGCTGTTCTCCGTGGCGGCGTGAGGGGAGGCCGGAGCGGCGCGCTCCCGGTCGCCTCACAGGACCGCCAGCGCGAACGCGACCGTGACGCCGGCGAGCAGGACGGCCTGGACGAACGCGCTGGCGAGGGCGCCGACGACGGCGTAGGCCGCCTGCCGAGCGGCCTCGCGCGTGTCGCCGTCGTGCTCGTCGAGCGCGGCGAGGAAGACGGTGCCGCCCAGTCCGACGACGAGCCCGATCGGGCCGAGCGGGATCAGGAGGGCGATTCCCACCAGCGTCCCGACGACGACGGTCCGGGTCGACGCGCCGCCGAGCCTCCCGGAGACCATCCCCGACGCGACGTCCGCGGCGGAGGCCAGCAGCGAGACGACGACGAGCGCGACCACCACGGCGAGGCTCGGTTCCGCGAACCCGGTGGTGGACGCGTAGCCGACGACGGTGAGCGCCGCGAGGACGCCGCCCGGCACCAGCGGGACGAACGAGCTGGCCGTCCAGACGACGAGCAGCGCGATCGCCAGTCCGGCCGCGAGAGAGACCATACGGACCGGACGCTACGTGCGCTGAAAACATTTCACCTCGAGCGGCCCGACAGGGGCGGGTCCGTCGACCCCGCTTAGTCCTCTTCTTCGACGACTTCCGGGTCCTCGATGGCCGATTGGAGGGAGTCGAGCCCGTTGACCCACTCGGAGACGAGCCCGTATTCGAGGTCCTCGACGAGCTCGATGTCGAGCGCCTCGCCGTCGATGACGCGCGTGCCGGCCTGAACGACGTAGCCGAGCGCGGCGTCGAGGTCGTCGCCCTCCTCGGCCTCGGCGGCCGCGCGCACGAACTCGCTCACGTCGCCCTCGACGACGCCGCCGACGACGTACTCCTCGGCCGCGTAGAAGACGGGGACGAGCGAGGTCTGGACGCCGTCGATCAGCATCACCTTGTCCTCGTCGTCAAACTCGACGTCGGCGAGGACGATCTCGCGGATGTCGCGGACCTCCTCGACGGCGCGGTCCTCGTCGATGCGGCCGTCGTCGAACGCGGCCAGCACCTTCACCACGGCGATCGCGGCGTCGTCCTGAAGGTTGAGCAGGAGCCGGGCCGAGTCCTCGTTCTCGGGGTCGATCTCCTCTTCGGCCAGCCGGTCGAGCCAGTTCTGCCAGCGTTCGTCGGTATAGAACGTTTCAACGGCGTCGTCGTCGGTCATGTCCCGTACGTCGCCCGGACTACTCAAATGCCTTTCCTATCGATCGCCGCCCGAGACCGTGTCTCACCCGCGTGAATCCCGGAATCAGACCTCTCTCTCCAGCGTCGCCTCGGTGTCGATCCCGTACACCGCGCGGGGGGTTGCGACGTGCGCCCGCCGGACCGCCTCGTCGTGCCCCTCATCCAGCAGCCAGCGCACCCGCCGCGGGACGGTCTTCGGTCCCAGCACCATCCCCGGTCGGTCCGGGTCGTCCACGAAGTCCGTCTCCATCAGGAACGGCTCCCCCGCCTCGGCGGCGCGCTCCAGCCGCTCCTTGTCGCTCATCACGCTCGGCGTGACCCCCGCCAGCTCGCCGGCCGCGTAGTGTTTGACGACCTTCGACGGGTCGAGGCCGACCTCCTCGGCGACCGCGGCGAGGTCGGTCAGGTCCTCCGTGGCCTCCGTGTGGAGCTGGACGGCGCAGTCGACCTCGGCGCCCAGCTCGAACGCGCGGCGCGTGACCGCGTTCGACGCGTCCCAGACCGCGTCGCTCACGTCGTAGTGGGGCCGCCCGGACTTCAGCGCGACCGCGTCCCCGTCGGCGACGTACTCGCTCGCGACCTCGAGGCCGCCGCGCATGAGGTCGCGGGCCTCGTCGGGCGAGAAGTCGCGCTCGTCGACGAGCCGGCTGATCAGGCCGGGGTGGACGCCCAGGACGGGCCACGCGCGACCCGGCAGGGCCTCCGTCGCGGCCGCGACCGTCTCCAGCGTCTCCTCGAAGACGGCCCGGAAGTCGGCCGGCTCGTCCGGCTTGACGCCGAGCAGCCACGAGGGCTTGTTCACCACGAGCAGGTGGGTCCCGCCGAGCCGCGCGAACTCCTCGACCGCCTCGATCCCGCGGCCGTGTCGCGGGTCGAGGTGGAGATGGTTATCCAGCACCGGCGTGCCGAGGTCCTCTGTCATGGGAGGGCGTTCGGCGCCGCGCGATTAGAAGGATCGGTCTCGGGCGGGGGACCGCGTTCGGCGTGGACTCTCTCAATCCGCACGGTTCGCCGCGAACGCCGCGTCGGACCGCGGGACCGTCACGTCGGCGAGACCGGCCTCGATCTCGTCCCGGCGGTCCTCGAACCGCCCGGGCAACACTAAGCGCTCCCCGAGCTCGTCGAGCTGTTCGTCGCTCGCGTACCCGGGGTCGGCGGTGGCGAGTTCGAAGAGGACGCCCGCGAACTCCCGGAAGTAGACCGAGCGGAACCAGTGGCGGTCGATCTGTTCGGTCGGGCGCAGACCCATCGACGCGACGGCGTCGCGCATCGCGGACTGGTCGGCGTCGGTCGGCGTCTGGAACGCGACGTGGTGGACCGTGCCGCGCCCCGAACTGCCCTTCCGGTCCGTCTCGACGACGTCGACGTACTTGCCAACGGTGCCGCTCGCGGCGAAGCGAGTTCGGTCGTTCCCCGTCGCGGCGTCGGCCTCGAACTCGGTCTCGGTCAGCCCCATCGTTTCGAGGAGCCGCTCGGTGCGTTCGGCGTCGTCGAGCCACAGCGTCACGGAGTGGAACCCGCGGATCGCGGCCGACTCGGGGACGAACGCGGTCCACGCCGTTGTCGGGTCGTCGTCGGGGATCTCGACTTCGACCAGCTCGACCGGGAGCCCGTCGGGGTCGCGGAAGGGGAGGACCGTCTCGCCGAATCGCTCCTCGCGGTCGTCGTAGTCGACGCCGCGCTCGTCGAACCGCGCCTCCCAGTAGTCGAGGGTCCCCTCGGGCACGCGGAACGCGGTGCGGGACACCTGCCCGGCGCCGACCTCGCCGTCGGGGAGGTCCGTCCACGGGAAGAACGTCATGCTGGTGCCGGGCGTCCCCTCCGCGTCCCCGTAGAAGAAGTGGTACGTCCCGGGGTCGTCTTGGTTGATCGAGCGCTTCACGAGCCGGAGCCCGAGCGTCTCGACCCAGAAGTCGAGGTTCCGCTGCGGGTCGCCCGCCACGCAGGTGACGTGGTGGATCCCCGGCGTGGCGTTCGGGTCGTCGCCGCCGTTCTCGGATTCATCCGTCATACCTCGGTCTACGTTGCGTAGGGACTTGAATCGGCGCGGACACTGGTGTTACCGGGTGGGATATCTCGACGAAAAACGCCGAGTGACGGATGCGATTTATAGAGAATCGTGAACGGCAGTGACACCATTTATAAACAAACTACGGTGGCGCGTGCCTGCGAGCGGCCGCCCCCGGCGGCCGCGAGGAGCACGCGCGAGGGAGTCAGTCGCCCGAAGCGGAGCGAGGGCGACTGACGAGGCTGGGGAGGCGTGAGGTGCGGAGCGGTGCGGGGTGGGACTCAAAGGGGCAGCCGCGAGGGCCGCGCAGACGACGTAAGCACCGCAGCGAGCAGCGCGAGCGAGGAGCGCAACGAGTGTGCGCGGCCCTCGCGGCTGGGGCTTTGGCGGAGTTCGCCACCAATCTGCGAGCAGCGATTTATAAATGAGCTGCTGAGGCTCTGGAGACGTTCGCCGTGGGTCCACTGCCAGCGATTTATAAACGAGTGGTTGAGAATTCGGGGATTCACAGCCGGCCCGCCTGTGTTTATAAATACCGTCGCGCGTCCGTATATATCGCGACCGAGTGAAACACATGCGATCTCGGATGCTCTATCGAACCGACTGATCAGCGAGCCCGCGTCATCGCTCGCTCGATCCGCACCCGGAGCGCTTCCAGGCGGTCGCCGACGGTTCCGACCGCGGCGAGGACCGGATACGTGATGTCGAGGTCTTGGTAGCAGTACCCCGGCAGGTCGAGCTCGTCGCCGAGCGCGAGCCGGCGCTCGTGATCTGCGAGCACGCGCTGGCGGCGCGCCGCGATGCGGTCGCAGTCCTCTCTAAGCGCCCCGATCCGGGTCCGGCAGGCGTCGAGCGCGCCGAACCCGACTGACGCCGCTTCGGCGTCGTCGCCGCCGAGTTCGTCGTCGATCGCCTCGATCTCTGTCCGGATCGGTTCCAGCCGCGACTCCGCGCGCTCGACGGACTCGGTCTCCGACTCCAGGGCGTCGAGGAACGCCTCCCGCTCCTCGATCGCGGTCTCGGCGGCGCTCAGCAGGGACCGCTTGTACGCCCCGCGGAAGCAGTCCGTGCGGGTGAGCGCGTACGCGAGCTCCGGACCGAACTCCTCGGCGACGCTCCGCTCGTAGGTGTCGTCGTACTCCTCGGCGTAGTGCGGGACCGACATCACGGTGGCCCGGTACGCGTCCCGAACCGCGACGAGCCGGGAGCCGGGCGACGCCCGCACCGTTCCGGGATCCGGCGTCGCCCCGCCGAGCGCGCCGCCGCCGAACGCGTCCGGCGACGCGGCGTCCGACGGTCCGACGCTCCCGTCCTCGCTCGGAATCGACGACACGCGGCCGCGGAACGCCCGGAACGCTTCGCGCTCGTCGACGACGCGGCGCCGCTCGACGCGGAGCGCGGCCCGCGCCGCCCGAATCGGATCGCTCCCCTCGTCCGCGTGAGTCGCTGCCATACGTCGCGGCACGTCGAGACCCCTCGTAAGCGCTTATATGTGTGGTATCGCGGACGGCAGAGATGTCCGGACCGTTCCGGAGCGGTATATACTTCCATCGCCATCCCCGTCAGTTGCGGCCGCGGTCGCTCGTACCGGCCCCGGTGGGCAGCGATTTTACCGCTCCGCCGCCGACAGTCGGTATGGAGAAGGTGTCCCTCGCCGAGGCGTTCGACTCGTTCGACGAGACGTGGTCGCCGCGGCTCGCCGGCGAGCTCAACGGGCAGGCGGTGAAGCTCGCGAAGGCGGACGGCGAGTTCGTCTGGCATCAGCACGAAGACGCCGACGAGCTGTTCCTCGTCAACGCGGGGCGGCTCCGGATCGAGTTCCGCGAGGCCGACGACGTCGTGCTTGAGGAAGGCGAGTTCGCGATCGTCCCGCGCGGGAGCGAACACCGGCCAGTCGCCGAGCCGGAGGCCGAAATTCTGCTCTTCGAGCCGAGCGAGACGCGCAACACGGGCGACGTCGAGAGCGACGAGACCGTGACCGACCTGGAACGCCTCGACTAACTCTCACGCCACCACGGCCCGCGCGAGCGACCCGAACAGCGGCAGCCCCAGCCCCGCGCCGACCGTGACGTAGACGATCGGGAACATGTCCGACGCCGCGCCGGCCGCCGGGCCGAGCGAGACCGCGAACGCGGCGAGACAGACGACGCCCGCGACGAGCGCGTACCCCGCCCCCCGACGCACTGTCGGCGCCGCGAGCGAGGCGAGCGCGCCTGCGGCGATCAGCCCGAGCCAGTGGACCGACGCGAGCGCGACGCCGACCGCGAGCGCACCGGCGAGCGCGACCGCGTGGAGTCGCGGATCCGTCCTGACGCGGCCCGAGAGGGAGGTAGAGTCGCTCATTCCGATTCCTCCGTCGGTTCGAACCGCACCGCCGGCTCGCCGCCGGCGCCGAGCGGCATCGGGCGCTGGTCGTTGTCGAGCCAGCGCCGGAGCTGGTCGTCGTAGTGCTCCGAGAAGTAGTCGCCCGAGTTCCCGCCCGGCAGGACCGCGGTCGCGTCGGTCCCCGGCCGCACGACCATCCGCCAGCTCGACCCGACCGCGGACTCGACGCGGTAGTTCTTCACGGTCGCCGGCGAGCCGTCCGCCGGCAGCTCCTCGTAGTTCAGGAACGGCGCCTCGCCGCCGAGCGGGTGGTTCATCGCCCGCGTGGTGTTGTAGTCGCCGTACGTCTCCCAACCAGCCTCGGCGATCTCGTCCAGCGCGTCCTGAAGGGCCGCAACCGCGAGGGCGCCCCGGGGGCGTCCGTCGAACAGCGGGTCGTCGTCGGGGAGCCGCGCGAGCGTCCAGTCGCTCGGGTAGTACGACTCGCCGAGGTCGGCGTCGGAGAACAGGGGGCCGAAGACGCGCTCGCGAAAGTGCGGCAGGTAGCGGGCGAAGATCAGCGCGGCGCGCGAGTCGCGCCGCATCCGGTAGTCCCACTCGTCGAGGGCGTCGGCGGCGTCGACGAGCGACGCCGCGGGGTCGGGCCGGTCGCGAACGGCGGCGACCAGTTCGGGGACGAGCTCGGCGGCGCGCCCGTCGCGCACGTCGCTCTGGAGCGCGCGGTGGAAGTCGGGGTCGGTCGGGGTTCCGCCGTGGATCCTGTCGTCGAGCCGCTCCGCGATCCGCTCGCCGCGGTACGGCGCCGCGTAGTCGACGCCGACGTAGTGGGTCGGATCGTCGATCGGGCGCTGGTTGGCCGTCGAGAGGACCTCGGGGTCGATCGCGTGCGGCTTCTCTTCGAAGGGGACGAACCCCTCCCACGAGGACTCGCCGAACGGCTCGAACCCCGACCACTCCCCCTCGCCGGCGGAGCCGTCGAAGATCCGGTCGCCGTCGACGACCTCGCCGTCGGTCCGGCGGATCGGCAGCCGCCCGGTCGCGTAGTAGAGCGTCCGGCTGTCGGCGTCCGCGTACACGAGGTTCTGCGTCGGGAGGTCGAAGTCGCGCGTCGCTTCGAGGAGGTCGTCGATCCCCTCGCTGCGCCCGTACGCCTCGATTGCGGTCGTCGTGCGCGTCGCGGTGTGTCCGGTCCACGCCACGCCGACCGTCCGCCCCTCGCGCTCGATCAGGGGGCCGTGAACGGTGCGGCGCACGCGGAGCTCGCGGTCCTCGCCGCCCGCGACCGGAATCGTTTCGCGGCGGTCGACCTCGAACTCGCGCCACTCCCCGTCGTAGCGGTAGCGGTCGCCGGCGTCGTCGATATCGTACCGGTAGCAGTCGAGCACGTCGGCGCCGAGGTTGGTGAACGACCACGCGCCGCGGTCGTTCGCGCCCGCGATGACGAACGGGACGCCGGAGAACGTCGCGCCCCGGACCGACCGCTCGGGCGTCTTGACCGACTGCTCGTACCACAGCGGCGGCGCCTGTAAGGAGAGGTGCGGGTCGTACGCGAGTATCGGCGTTCCGCTCTCGGTGTGCTCGCCCGAGACGACCCAGCTGTTCGAGCCGACGCCCGTCGGCGACTCGAAGCCGGAGAGCCAGTCAGTGAGCGCGGGGTCGACGGGGTCGGCCGAGGCGGACCGCCGCTGGTTCACGGCGCGGGAGCTTTCGGTCGCCGTCGCCTCGGAGAGCCGCGTCTCCGTCCCGTCGAGGATCGGGTACTCGTGGTCGTACCGCGTCGGGAACAGCGTTTCCGCGCGCTCCGCGCCGAGGCGGTCGGCGACGAGCGCGCGCCGCAGCTCGCTGAAGCTCCCGGTGAGCGTCCACGAGATCTGCTTCTCCATCAGCATCGAGTCGACAGGGGTCCACGGCTCCGGCTCGTAGCCGATCAGCTCGAACTCCAGCGGGAGCGGCAGGTCCTCCATCGCCGCGTTGACGCCGTCGGCGAACGCCTCGACGAGCGGGCCGGCGCGCGTCTCGGCGACGACCTCCCAGGTGGCTTCGGCGGCGTCGGCGAACCCCATCGCGACGTTGAACTCGTCGCTGTCCAGCGTCGCCTCCCCGACGACCTCGGAGAGCCGGCCGCGCATGGCGCGGCGCTGGAGGTCCATCGCGAACAGCCGGTCGAACGCCTGGCAGTAGCCGACCGCGAAGTACGCCGCGGGCTCTTCGTCCGCCTCGATCTGCGGAACGCCGAACTCGTCGCGGGCGACCGTCGCCGCCCCGTGCGGGCTCTCGACGGTCTCGGGGACCGACCGGTCGGCGGCGTCCCACGCCTCGCCCGACAGCGGGCCGAACGAGTCGAGGAGGTCGGCCGCGTCGCTCGCCGCCAGCCCGGCTGTCCCAGCGGCGAGGACGCTCGCGAGGACCGCACGGCGCGTGGTGTCGCGCGTCACCTCCGGACCGAGGCCGCGGACCCTCATCATTATTCGGGTCTGTTCGGGCGGGAAACGTACATCCGTCGGCCGACCCTACGACGCGTCGATGGAGGTCGCGCTGATCACGGTCGGGGACGAACTGCTCTCGGGCGACACGGTGAACACGAACGCGAACTGGCTCGCCGCGGAGCTGAGCGAGCGCGGCGTCGCTGTGCCGCGTATCCTCTCGATCCCGGACGACAGGGCCGAGATCGCCGACCGGGTCCGGGAGTACGCCGCCGACTTCGACGCCGTGATTGTCACGGGCGGGATCGGCAGCACCCCGGACGACGTGACGATGGAGGCGGTCGCGGACGCGTTCGACCGCGAGATGGCCCCGACCGAGCTCACGCGCGAATCGGTCGAGCGCCGGCTGGCCGCGATCCGCGAGCAGGTGCCCGACCGCGAGTTCGACGTCGACGTCGCGGCGGAGGCGGCGGTCCCCGAGGGGAGCCGCCCGCTGGTGACCGAAGCGGGGCTCGCGCCGGGCTGCGTCGTCGAGAACGCGTACGTCATGCCCGGGATCCCGGACGAGCTGAAGGCGACGTTCGAGACGGTCGCCGACGAGTTCGGAGGCGACCGGCGCTCGCGGTTCCTCTACACCGTCGAGCCGGAGTCGAACATCATCGCCGCCTTAGCGGAGGCGATGGACCGGTTCGACGTCGCCGTCGGCTGCTACCCCGACCGCGAGGCGGACCACAACCGGCTGAAGGTGACCGCGACCGACGACGACGCGCTCGACGGCGCCGCGTCGTGGCTGCTGGAGAACGTCGACGCGAGCGAGACGCCGGTGTCGCGCGATTGGTGAAGGCGGTCCGCCCGGCGCCGCGCGATGCCTGTCCGCTCGCCGTCGTGACCGGTTCGACGATCCCAACACACAGCCGCGGACGGGTTTTCTCCGTCCCCGAACTACGCCGGAGCACGATGGCAAAAGCAGCAATCGTGATCCTCGCCGGCAACGAATCGCACGCCGACTACGGACGCCTCGCGAACGCCCTCGAAGCGGCGAAGGAGTTCGCGGAGACCGACGGTGACGAGCTGGAGCTGATCTTCGACGGCGCCGGGACGCAGTGGATCCCGGAGCTCGAAGACGAGGAGAGCGACTACCACGAGCTGTACCAGGCGGTCCGCGACGACGCCGCGGTCTGTGACTTCTGTTCGAGCGCGTTCGGCGTCGCGGACGCGGTCGACGACGCCGGGCTGGCCACCCTCGCCGAGTACGACGGCCACCCGAGTATTCGGTCGCTCGTCGACGACGACTACGAAGTCATCACGTTCTGACCGGTGTTTCCGGCCGCCCCACCGCACCCGACCGCGTCGTCAGATGAATTCCGAGGGGTTCGGGCCGTTCGTGACATGAACCTCGAACGGCTGCGTGCCGACGTCGTCCCGCTCGACGAAGTGCCAGTACGTCTCGGCCATCTCGTCGGGGTCGAGGAACGTCTCTGCCTCGCGGTCGGGCTGGCGCTCGCGGGCGTCGGGCGAATCGATCTGGCCGTCGATCACGACGTGCGCGACGTGGACGCCCTCGCCGCCGAACTCCTGGGCGATGTCCATCGCCATCCCGCGGGCGGCGAACTTCGCGGCCGTGAACCCGATCGCGCCGCCGCGGCTCCGCACCGCCGAGGTCGCGCCCGTGAAGATCACCGTGCCGCCGCCGGTTTCGAGCATGTCGTCGACGGCCTCCTGCGAGCAGACGAACGCGCCGCGGCCGTTGACCGCCCACGTCTCCTCGAACGCCTCGACACTCGTGTCCATGAGGCCGGTCCACGACGCGGCGCTCGCGTGGTTGACGAGCACGTCCACCGGCCCGAACGCCTCGTGGACGGTCTCGAACCCCTCCCGAATCGCGTCGACGTCGGTGAGGTCCGTCGTGACCGCGAGCCCCTCGCCCGGGTCGGGGAGGTCGGCCGCGAGCTCCTCGATGTACTCCGTCGAGCGCGCGAACAGGGCCACCCGACACCCCTCCGCCGCGAACTTCCGCGCGAGCGACTCCCCGAGTCCCGGACCGACGCCGGCGACGACTACCGTGCGAGTCATGGCCGAGGTACGGTCCGTCACGTGAAAACCGTCACGCCCCGGACGGCCCCCGCCGGCCGCGTCGGGTTCCGCCCGTTTCGAAGTCGATTCGCCGGACGCGCGGTTCAATCGGCCGCCTGCCCGCCGTCGACCGGGATCGTGTGGCCCGTGATGTACGAGGCGTCCGACGAGCAGAGAAACGCGACCGCGCCGGCGATCTCTTCGGGGTCCGCGATCCGACCCATCGGTACGTCCCGCATCGCGGAGGTGTCGTAGTCGGCCCGGACCGTCCGAATCGCGGTTCGGATCAGCCGCAGCGCGGTTCGGAGACGGTCGCGGAGCGACGGCGTCGAGCCGCCGGGTCTGTCACCGAGCAGCCCAGACTGGATGTTCGTCTTCGTCGGCCCGGGGGCGACCGCGTTGACCCGGATCCCGCGCTCGGCGTGTTCGAGCGCGACCGACTTCGTCAGGCCGACGACGCCGTGTTTGCTCGCCGAGTAGCTGGAGAGCCCGGGCATCCCGACCAGCCCCGCCTCCGACGCGGTGTTGACGATCGCCCCCTCGCCCTGCGATTTCATGACCGGAAGCTCGGCCTTCAGACAGGCCCAGACGCCTTTGAGGTTGACGTCGATGATCCGGTTCCAGCGCGCCTCAGATATCCCCGTCACGTCGACGAAGTCGGTCAGGATGCCGGCGTTGTTGTGCGCGAACTCCAGGCTCCCGTACGTCTCGACCGCGACGTCGACCATGTTCTCGACCGAGTCGGTGTCCGCGACGTCCACCTCGACGAAGGTCGCGTCGCCGCCGGCGTCGCGAATCCGGTCGACGGTCTCTCTCCCCTCGGCCGTCGCGATGTCCGCCGCGACGACGTTCGCGCCCTCCGCCGCGAAGCGACGCGCCGAGGCCCGACCGATCCCCGACCCCGCGCCCGTAACCAGCGCCGTCTTCCCCGCGATTCCGTTCATAGCTTCCCTCGTCGTTCGACGCCGCGGCGCAAAACTCTTCAGGTGCCCCCTCCCCGCCGGGCGATCCGAAGAGGGCGACGAAAGGCCCCGCTACCCGTCCCGGTTGAGCCGTTCCCGGTGGAGTACCTCGCCCTCGGCGAAGACGACGGCGGCCAGTCCCGGCTCCGAGTCGACCGCGACGCTCGTCTCGTCGCCGGCGGTCACCTCGTCGGCGTCGGAGTCCCAGGGGCGCAATCCCTCGGTCGCGGGTTCCACGACCACGTCGAGGCGGTCGGCATCGAGCGCGTCACCGCCGACGTGAGAGAACGTCACGACGCCCCCCTCGCCGTCGTCGGCCGGTTCGTACGCGACCTCGAACGTCGCCTGCGGGGGGATAACGTGTTCCGTCACGGTTCGGGTCTCGTCGCCGGCGGTCCACTCGACGGCGACCGTCGTGCCGGCGGAGAGATCGCCGAGCGACAGCGTCTCGCCGCCGGTCAGTCGGTCCGTCTCGTCGGCGGGCTGCTCCGTCGCGGGCTCGCCGTCGATCAGCACTCGGAAGGCGTCGGCGTCGCGGCGAACCTCGCCGACGTAGCGGAGCGTGACCCCCGATCCCTCGCCGCCTCCGTCCCCGTCGTTAACGACGAATCCGCGGCGGGGCGCCGCCGAGAAGTAGCCGACGGAACTGGTCGCCGATCCGTTCTCGAACTCGGTGTGGACGCTGACGACGACGGTGTCGTCGAGCCCGACGTCGTCGACCGTGACCGTGTCCCCCGACGTGAGCTCGTCGTGTTCGGCCGCGAACGCCGACTCCCGACCGCGCTCTCGCCCGCCCAGTTCGCCAGCGCCGTTCACCGACACGCGCAGCCGATCGGGGTCGGCGGGCTGTTCGCCGACGTACTCGACCGTCATGGCCTCGGAGTCGGCGTCGTAGGTCGCCGCGACCGCGTCGCGTGCCGTGGTCGTACCGCCGAGGTGGTGTTCGCGGTCGCCGCCGGTCCACACGAGCCGGACCCGCGACAGCGGCGGCACCGGAGCGGCAAAGGAGTCGTCCGGACCGAACTCGTCGAGCTCGTCCCCGGGCTGGACGTCGGCCGGGCTGCGACCGACCTGGAGCTCCAACTCCGACGCGGGAAGCGTCCGGCCGCTCCGGTGCTGGACCGTGATCTCGCCGGCGTCCGGGTCGTACTCGATCGACGCGCGCGTGTTCGGAACGACCTCGTGGTCGGCGATGACGACCGGCTCGTCCGGCTCCCGCCACTCGACGGTGAGGGTCTTCCCCAGCGGAAGCTCGCCGAGAACCAGTTCCTCGCCGCCCGAGAGGGTGTCGTGCTCGTCTGCGAACTGCGCGTCGGTCGGCTCTCCGTCGAGCAGGGTCACGAACGCGTCAGCGGGTCGCGGCTTCTCTCCGTCGTACCCGACCGTGGTCCCGCCCTCGCCGTGCGAGTGGACCCAAACGCGCGGGGGGCTGGCGCGGTAATAGATGAGCGAGTCGCCGCCCGACGGTTGCTCGACGTCGAACTCCAGCTGTACGCTGTCGCCGATCGACACGTCGTCGACGGTGACCGCGTCGCCGGGGGTGAGCGTTCCGTCGGTGAACTCCTCCCCGGCTGTTTGGACCCCTCTCTCGCCGCGGTGGACCAGCCGAAGGTCGCTCGCGTCGGCGGAGCGTTCGGCCTCGTAGGCGAGTTCCAACGTCTCGTCGCTCATGTCGTAGTCGACGGCGAACGCCTCGCGGTCGACCTGTTCGCTGGCGTACGTGTCGTAGACGTTCGCGTCCGGGTCGAACCATCGCAGCGTGACGGTTGCGATCAGTCCGGTCTCGACGGTGATCTCGTCGCCCGCGGTGAACTCCTTCCCGTCGAGGACCGTGTCGCTCACCTCCTCGCCGTCGTGCCAGACCTCCAGCTCGTCGGCCGGCACGGCCTCGCCTTCGACGTGTTCGAACGTCACGGTTCCGGCGGCCCGGTCGAACTCCGACCTGATTCGGGCGTCCGGCGACGCCTCACGGTCGAGTTCCGGCGGGGCCTCGACGACGGCGTCGACGAGCACGACGCCGTCGGAACGCGTGATGTCCATTTCGACGGGGTCTGCGGGGTCGACCGTACGCACGAGTCGCCTGACGGTCCCGTCGTCGAGTTCGTCGGGAGCCGCGGCCGGACGGACCACGTACGCGTTCTCCGCCGTGCCGTCGATGTCTCGGAGGTCGTTCGGGTTGGTCTCGAAGCCGGCGGCGAACGCGTCCACGTCGTCGGGGACCGACAGCGGAAACGGACCGCCGGCGGCGTCCGGAACCAAAAGCACCGTTTCGAATCCACCGAGCTCGGGGAGGGCGGCCTCGCCCAGCGGCGATTCCGCGAAACGGTCGGCCTCGTCGGCGGCGGCCTGGCCGGCAACACGAGCGGCTTCGATCCGTCGGTCCCTCACCTCGTCTTCCGACGGCGCAGAACCACTGCGAGGGCTCGGCGAGTACCCACCGCCGGTCGCGGCGGCCGCCACGCCGTCGCCGGTGACGAGCGCGGTCTCATTGTCGTCGGCGAGCCGCCAGCCCGCGGGGAGTTCGTCCGTCGTCTCGGCCTCCGCCGGGATGTCGTCGTCCGACTCTCCGTCTCCCTCGCCGACAGCGATCGTCTCGCCGCGGTCGGAGCGGTCGAAACCGCCGGCCGCCGTCTCTAACCGGACCCCGCGTTCGGAGGGAGTGACCGCGACGGTCGCAGCCAACTCCTCGGCGTCGACGTCGAGCCGCTCGGCCGTGGAACGGGCGCGGTAGCTCAGATCCGCTTCCGCGTCGGCGTCGACGCGGTCCGCAATCAGCATCGTATACGTCGCTGACAGCGCGTCCCCCGTCGGCAGCGGGAGGAACGCGTCGGCGAACGGGGCCGAAATATCGACGTCGAGGTCTCTCGGACGGCCTGCGGCAGTCGCGTCGGTTTCGGGGGCGAGAACACCTGTCAGCGCTGCGAGCGTCAGGGCGCTTCCCCCGAGGAAGCGCCGACGGGAGGGTCGTACCATACGCACCGATCTCGACGATGTATATAAAAACGGTCGATAATACAAATCGTCGTTGTAGTGTCCGTGAGCGTCCCGAAACGATTGAAGCGAAAGCGCGAGAGGCGCTCAAACACGATGACCCGAGGACGGATTGTGATGTCACGGTTCGCGCTCACAACCGGGATTACGACTCGGATCGGAGCGTGAAGAATCACCTCATCAGAACTGGTGAGGGATGACGTTATGAAATCACAATTTCTGAAATTGCGATTTCCAAAATCGGGAGTTCTATCTGCGTGGAGCGAGGAGTAACAGTATGGAACGATTCGTTGATCGGGACGCCGAACTCGATCAACTCACGGCCTGTTACGACTCCGAGACGGCGGACCTCGTCGTGATCTACGGGCGTCGTCGTCTCGGGAAAAGCGAGCTCGTCCGCCAGTCGATCGCCGATCGGGACGACGCGGTGTACTACCAGGCGGTCGAGTCCACGGCGCAGAACCAGTGTGAGCAGTTCGTCGAGACCGTCACTGCGCAGTTCCCGTCGCTACGAAACGTTCGCCGTGACTGGGAGGTGCTTCTCGAAGCACTGGGGACAGAAGACGCCGTCGTCGTAATCGACGAGTTCCCGTTCCTCATCGACGAGGACGAATCACTCCCGTCGCGGATCCAACGCGTCTGGGACACGGAGCTACAGGACACCGGAATGACGCTCGTGCTCGTCGGGTCGTCGATCAGCGTCATGGAAGACAAGGTGCTCTCCGGAAGCGCACCGTTGTACGGGCGGCGAACGGCGACGATCGACCTCGAACCGCTCTCGGTCGGGGACGCCCGCGAGTTCTTCCCGGCGTATGACCCGGAGACTGCGATCGCCGCGTGGTCGATTTACGGGGGTACGCCGTACTACCTCCAGACGATCGACCCCGACCAACCGTTAGGAACGAATGTCCAGCAGGCGATCCTGTCGGAGCGCGGGCTCCTGTACTCCGAGCCCGAGTTCCTGCTCCGGACCGAGCTCCGGCAACCGAACACGTACTTCAGCATCCTCCGAGCGCTCGCACACGGCCGTCGAACGCCGAACGAAATCGCGGGCATGGCCGGCGTCGAGTCGGGGTCGCTCAGCACGTACCTCCAGAAGCTCCGTCGCCTCCGCCTCGTCGAACGCCACATCCCCGTGACGGCGTCGCCGACGTCGTCGAACCGCGGGCGGTATCGCATCGGTGCGCCGCTGTTCCGGTTCTGGTTCCGGTTCGTGTACGGGAACCAAGACCAGCTCCGCTTGCTCGGCGACGACGCGTACGACGAACTCGTGGCACCGGAGCTCGCGGATTACGTGAGTCCGTTGTTCGAACGCCTCTGTCAGCGGTCGCTCCCCGCTCTCGTCGATCGACAGTTCACGGACCTCGGGCAGTGGTGGTTCAAGCAGCACGAGTTGGACGTGCTCGGACTCACTGACGAGGGACTCGTCGCTGGCGAGTGTAAGTTCACATCGCACCCCGTGAGCGAAGGCGTCCTCGCGGACCTCGAACGGACGGCATCGGAAGTACAGTGGGCAGCGGAACCGGCAGACGGGACGTCGCTGTACGTCTTGTTCAGCCGCTCCGGATTCACCGACGACCTCGAACGCGCCGCCGACGCCCGCGACGACGTCCGCCTCTTCGACGTGCCGGACGTGATCGCTACTGAAGGGAACCCGTGAACGCTCGTCTCTGCCCGTTCACAATTTTAACACGCTCACACGGCCGATCAATGAGGCGATTGTAGCGCTCTCGGACCTGCGTCGAGCGCGGCCACAAGGCGCGAGTCCCGATGAGAAATCTCGTGAACCGCCGCCGCTTAGTTCGAGAGTTTCAATAGAGCCTTTAGCGAGCGGCTGACATGTGATGAGTACGCGCAATGCCTGTCCTCGATGACCTCTCCGGATTCGAGTTCGAGGACGTGATGGAGGACGTGTTCCGGAATCTCGGGTACAAAAACGTGCGGCAGGCTGAGCGGACGGCTGACGAAGGACGCGACATCCTGATGGAAGAGGTAGTTGATGGGACGCGGCGCGGCGTCGTCGTCGAGTGTAAGCACACGGATACCGTCGGGCGGCCGGTCGTCCAGAAGCTCCACTCGGCGATTGCGACGTTCGAGTTCGACGGGCCAAAGCGTGGGATGGTGGTAACGACCGGTCGGTTCACCGGCCCGGCCGTTGAGTACGCCGAGCGACTCCAGCGGAACGACGACCCGTATCCGATCGAACTGATCGATGGCGAGGACCTGCGTGAGATCGCCGACGAGATCGGGCTTGACCTCTACAACGGTCGAATCGAAATCCTGTGCGACGAAACCCTTCGACCGTACGACCCGGCGACGTCAGTGGCGGCACCCGTCGAGGAAGCGTTCCAGAACATCGACAACGTCGAATCGGCGGACCTCCCCGAACCGCATACCACCGTCACGTTCCGACCGGTCGTCGCCGTGACGGCGGATACGAACGCGGTGTTCGAGACGTCGGTCGGCGTGATTCACCGAGTCAACGACCGGTCTCGGTTCGTTGTCCACGCCGAACGCGGCCGCCCGGAGACCGCGTCCGGTGACGTCTTGAACCTCGTGACAGAGAACCTCGACGCGACCGTCGAGCTCGACGCGGACCGGTTCGACGATCAGTTCGACGCGGTTGAGGAGCGACGGTTCGGGCAAACGCAGACCGAGTACAAAGACTGGGCCGTCGACCGACTCCGGGACCACCACACGACCACCGTCTCCTACACCGGAGACAACAACGTCACGTACACGAAGACGTGCGAGCCGAAGCGGTCCGACATCTCAGTCCAATCGATTGAGCCGGTGTACCTCCCACAGGTCCGGCACACGACCGACCTGGGAGAATACGCGTATCCGTACGAGTACTTCGCGGCGGGACCGTCGCGCGTGACGAGCGAGGACGGGGTTCACCGGTGTGTCCACTGCGACACGGCAGGGACCGACGCGGCCTACACGTACTGTGCGAACTGCGGGAGCATTAACTGCGACTCGCACATCAAAACAGAGCGTCTAGAGGATACTCCCGTCTGTACCGGGTGCGCGGTGACCGAGCGCTTCGCGTTCAAAACGAAGTACTTCTACGACGCGGAGAATCGGGACGCGTTCCGCGAGGAGTACGAATCGATGGCGTTCTACGAGAAGGCGATGGAGAACACGCCGCTCGCCGCGGGTGCGGTCTGCGTCGTCGTCCTCGTCTTGCTCGGAGTGCTTCTCAGTATCGGCGGTCTCTGACGGATTCTCCTGCCGCGTTCGCCTTCGCGGAAACCAGTGCCGGACGGTGGGACCCCTTCCGGGTGAACGTTCTGACCGGCGCGCGTGGAGGTCCGCGACCCTTCCAGATACCTGTCCGTTGATCCGAGTCATATCGTCGGATTCCCGGACGGAGGCGACCAGCATACGGCGACCGGTTGAGTTAGGAAGTTCCCGGCCTAAAAACAGGATCTAAAAACTGCGATTCGGGCGCCAGAAAGTCTGATGAAAGTGAAATCGCACGGTTACAGCTCGTGCGTACTACGTAGGGGGTGGGGGCGGATTCGAACCACTGTCCTGATCGGCTTCGTGCGGTTTTATTCCCTCTGGGGCGCACCGCAACGCACAATGCTTCACGCTAGAGCGTCGTCAGCGAGGGTAGACCGCTGACCCGCGCAACTGCCGGGGATCCAACAATGGCACGGAGGTTACCCCCGGAAGAAGTGGTCGACCGGTACGACGCAAGTCAGTGAGAACCGGTAATCGGCTGTTTGGGATTATGGTATGACTGTCGGGCGTATCGAGTCAAACTGTGCTGATAGAATTTGTATAGAGAACTTGCTGTGAGCTAATGCGGTTCAATAAACTGATTAGATTCAATACGTGTCGTCACACAAAGATATCTCATGGGAATCTGCGAAGACGCGCCCGAGGAGTACTGCGGGCATGTTCTGAAACCGGAGGATGTTGGACTTGATGAGAAAGCAAGTGACAAGTGGCAAAAAGACGCGCATAACGCTGTTTGTCTCCGTGAACCGAAGTACAACGGACTATGCGTTTGGCACGCCGATAAAAAACAAAAGAGTATACAGGAACTGATTGAGGCAAAACAAACATCTGAAGATGTATGCTGGGACGCGGAGTGCGTGAAAGAACACCTTGGTGGGGCTATCTTACGCGGGATTAGGTTCCCTGATGGGTTCTCATTCCGTGACTGTATTCTCTCGTTTGCTGACTTTTCTCGTACTACTCTAAGGCAAGCAAAATTTGGTAGTAGCTATCTGTATAAAGCTGATTTTCGCAATGCTGACCTCCGGGGTGTCGATTTTTTTAATGCCTCCCTCATAAGTGCTGAATTTCCGAAGGTCTACTTGCATGAAGCCAAGTTTATCGATGCTGACCTCTCCAGGGCCACGTTTTCAGACAGTTACCTCACCAAAGCCGACTTTTGTATGGCCGACCTCCCCCAAGCTAAGTTTCAGAATGTTCATCTCCGCAAAGCCTTTTTCCGCAAGGCTAACCTCCCCCAAGCCGAGTTTCATAATTCGTATCTCCGCAAATCCGACTTCTCTGACGCTGATCTATCTAAAACTGTATTTTGCGATGGATACTGTTGCTCTGCTGACTTCTCCAATGCTATCATCCGAAAAGCTGAATTTTCTTCGAGCAATCTCAAAGAAACAAACTTTTCTCGATCTGAAATATCCGGCACACAGTTTGTTAACGTCAACCTCAAACAGGCTGAATTTCCTCGTGCCAACCTCGAAGAATCTGCGTTTGTAGAAACAAATCTTCGCGAAATTAATCTCACGGAAGCGAACTTACGGGAAGCAGAGTTCTCGGATGCGGATCTACGAAATGCCACATTTAGACCTGCGTTCGCAAGGACGCTCACATCGGAAGATGACATTCCAACCGACCCACTTGGTGCCTCACTTGAAGCCGCAGATCTCACCGGTGGGACAGACCTACGTGGCGCGAATCTCTCCGGAGCGCGGCTCTACCAAGTAAATCTCAGTGATGTTCGTATTAACAATAGAACTCAGTTCGGGATTGACGAGGAAGCCGGTGGCATGCGTGAGATATGTCGGTATGAGTACGACCCAAATACAGGAGTATATATAAACGAAGATATGCCTCATCTTCGGGCCGCTGCGTGGACGTATCGTCGTCTGGAGTCGCTATTTGAAGAGTACGCGATGAACGAACGTGCTCGGAACGCACACATCCGAAGGCAGGAGGCACAGAGAGCGTATCAAAAAGAACGATTAAAAAATAGTGATCGGATTGAAGGAAGCAACTTCCTCTCTAGTTTGTGGCTCAAATCGTTCGGACAGTACACTGTCGGAACGCTAAACTGGAACCTCCACCGTCATGGTGAAAGTTTGCGAAGACTGCTCGGCATGTCGGGGTTGCTGATTTTCTTATGTGGAATTGTCTACTCTAGTGCCGGTATCGCACGGAGTAATCCCGAGACGACGTACCGTGTTACCCTGACCGACCTCACAAATCCAGGCGCGATGTTAGTCGACCTACTCAACGGCTGGTACTTCAGCGTTATCACATTCTCAACGATAGGATATGGAGATTTCTACCCGATGAGTCCATTGTCACGCCTACTAGTTGGCGTTGAATCGCTTACTGGAGCGTTATTTATCGCTTTGTTCGTGTTCGTTCTCGGACGTCGTGTGGCGAGGTGAAACTTCTTTTATATCTGGTTGGATTAATAATGGTATCGCGCGTATTGATTAGAAACACCGCTCGGTACTTCTACAATCGCGGCGAATCCCTCATGTTAACCGGTAGATGACGGCGCTACGAATGCGCCGAGGGCAGACAACTCGAAGAAAATTGTCCTCGAAATCGCAGTACGTGGCGGAGGGTGTTTCCTTCACAGAACCACGCAGCGCGTATGGGTTGGGGCGGATTCGAACCGCCGACCTGCTCCGTGTGAAGGAGCCGTCATAACCTGGCTAGACCACCAACCCGCTCGTGTCGAGGTATCCGACCTCCGGACTTAAGAGTTACCTTCCGCCGAATCGTTCATGCCCCACCCGCCCGGATCGCCCCCGTGACCCACGAACTCCGCTTCCTCGAACGCCTCCGGCAGGGCGTCGCGAGCCTCCTCCACGCGCCGCTGTCGCTCGTCGGCCTCTACGCCGAGCGCGAGACACCTCGCGAGCAGTACGCGTTCACGCTTCATGAACCGTATCCGATCGTCGAGGCGCAGCTCCACCGGCTCGGGTTCGTTCGCAACCTCGTCTCCTCACTCAAGTACCGCGACTACGAGACGCCCCCGGAGACGACCGTCGCGAGCTGGGTCCGGTATCCGGACGGCGCGCTCGCAAGCGACCACCAGCTTCACCTCGCGCTGTACGCCGGCGCCAACCGCTCGACGACCGACGTGTACGCCCACTGGGAGCCGTCGTGGATCCGCCACCCGATCCGGCACTACCGCGCGACCGACGTCGACGCGCAGGAGGGTATCGAGCGGACGCGGTCCCTGTTCGAGGAAGCGGGCATCGAGTACGCGGTGCTGCCGGCCGAAGAGCGGATCGGCGGCGACGCGGCCGCGACGACCGGACCGCCGCTCCAATAAGGAGTCCGCGGCGTGGCTACTCCGCGGCGGCGTCCTTGCCGCGGTACTCGGCGACGCGCTTCCGGGCGGACGCGATCGCCTCGCGCGCCTCGCCCTCTGCGCGCTCTTCGAGCTCTTTGAGATCGGCTTGGAGCTTGTCCAGCCGCGAGGCCTCCGGCTCCGGCTCCTCGTCTTCCCGCCCGACGAGCTCCTTCACGCGGGCTTCGACCGGCTCTAACTCCTCGACGACGCCCGCCTTCGCGTGTTCCGCCGCTCGACCGAGGTAGTACCGCGCGTCTTCGAAGTGTTTGCTCATATCTGTCCTTTGGACGAGGGCAGATATAACCTTTGTGGCGGTGCGACGAGGACAGTATTCGAAACGGCCGGCCGCAGGTGCTCTCCTCGGGACCGCCACCTCACTCACGCGCGCCCGGCGGTAACGGGTCGGCGTGGTCCGCGATCGCCTGGGCGACGCGGTGCGGGTGTTCGTGGACGACCCAGTGCGTCGCGTCGTCGATCGCGAGCAGCCGGCCGTCGACGCAGTGCTCGACGCTCTCGTTGGCCAGCCGGCGCGCGAGGAACCGGTCGTTCGCGCCCCAGATCAGGAGCGTCGGCACCGATACCTCCGTCTTCGGCGGCTCGGGGCGGTCGCGGACGATCGCGCGGTACCAGTTCACCATCGCCTCGAAGGCGCCGTCGCGGTTCCACGCCCGTCGGTACCGCCGCAGGTCCTCGTCGGTGAAGGTGCCGGGCGCGCTCGTGTCGCGTAACGCGTTCGTCGCGAGCCGCCAGTTTCCGGCGCTCGCCACCGCCTCGGGCAGCTTCGGCAGCTGGAAC
Organism: Halorubrum sp. T3; assembly: GCF_000296615.1. Taxonomy (NCBI): domain Archaea; kingdom Methanobacteriati; phylum Methanobacteriota; class Halobacteria; order Halobacteriales; family Haloferacaceae; genus Halorubrum; species Halorubrum sp. T3. Next base: position 1,049,611 of record NZ_JH815330.1, read on the forward strand.
GCGAGCATGTACCAGCTCTTGAACCGCTGGTCCCACGAGGTGCGGAGCGCGCGCTCGAAGACGGTCGGGTGCGGGACGTTGATCGCGACCAGCTCCGAGACGCGGTCCTCGTGGGCGAGCGCGAGCCACCACGCCACCGCGGCGCCCCAGTCGTGGCCGGCGATGGCGGCCGTCTCCCGGTCGTAGGCGTCGATCAGCCCGACCACGTCGCGTGCGAGTTCGCCGATCCGGTAGTCGCGCACCGCCGGCGGCTTCGCGGAGAGATTGTACCCGCGCTGGTCGGGGATGACGACGCGGTAGCCCGCGTTCGCGAGCGGCGCGATCGCGTCGTTCCAGCCGTACCAGAACTCCGGGAAGCCGTGGAGCAGGACCAGGAGCTTCCCGTCCTCGGGGCCGGCCTCGACGACGTGGAGCGGCACCCCGTTCGTCTCTATCGCGCGGGACCGGCCCGATACCGACTCCGGAACCTCGTCGTCGGGGACCGGTTCCGGAAGCACCGCCTCGTCGACCGGCCGGCCGGTGGGCGTCTCGTCCATACCGATCCCGTGCGTCGGCACCGTCAAATAGGTACGCTCGCGCGGGATGTGGGGGATCGAAATCCTCAAGCGGCTGGCAACCGCCATTCCGAGTATATTCGCGAATCCCAAAGTTCGCCCGCGGTGAGCGCGTTCTCCCGGGATTCGCACCGTACCCTATGACATCCGATTCGTCGACCCCTTCAGCCGCGGACGCGCCGAGCGACGACGCGACCGTCTCGAACGTCGTCCTCGTCACGGTGGACTCGCTGCGCGTGGACGCCGTCTCCCCGTACGACGACGACCGCCGCTCGCCGGTCATCGACGGGCTCGCAAACGGCGGGACCGTGTTCGACCGCGCGTTCGCGACGGGCAACTGGACCCCCTTCTCGTTCCCGTCGATCCTCGCGTCGGAGCCCGTGTTCGCCCGGTCGGGCGACATCGGCGTCGACGAGTCGGTGACGCTCGCGGAGGCGCTCTCCGAGGCCGGGATCGCGACCGGCGGGTTCAACGCCGCGAACGGCTTCCTCACCGACCACTGGGGGTACCCCGACGGGTTCGACGAGTTCGAGCCGTTCGTCACGAGCGTCGGCTCCAGCCGCTACAGCCGGTATCTCGCCGCCCACCCGACCGTCGAGGCGTGGATCCAGCTCGCGTCCTCGCCGGTCCGCCGGCTCGGCTCGAAGCTCCGCGGCGAGAGCGACGACCGCCCGTTCCTCGACGCCTCGCGCATGTTCGACGTCGAGGACGCCGCGACCGGGTTCGTGGATGATACGGACGAGCCGTTCTTCCTGTGGGTCCACTACATGGACACCCACACCCCGTACGTCCCCGCCCCGCGGTACATCCGCGAGGTGTCGGACGGCATCGTCGGCACCCACCAGATGCTCCACGCGCACGCTCGGACGAGCCTCGGCCTTGAAGTGGGCGAGCGGACCCTCCGCGAGCTCCGGACCCTGTACCAGGCGACGGTGCGGCAGGTCGACGCCAGCGTCGGCCGCCTGCTCGACAGCTTGGACGACGCGGGCGTCGCCGACGACACCGCGGTGCTGCTCGCCGGCGACCACGGCGAGGAGTTCCAGGAACACGGCCATCTCGCCCACTACCCGAAGCTGTACGACGAGCTGATCCACGTCCCGCTCGTGGCCGACGTCCCCGGACTCGACGGCGGCCGCGTCGAGGGCCACGTCGGGCTCGACGCCATCCCTCCCACGGTCGCCGATCTCCTCGGCGTCGACCCCGCGCCCGAGTGGCACGGCGAGTCGCTCGTGCCGGCGCTGGGCGGCGACGACGCTCCGTCCGAAGCCGGAGAGGCAGACGCCGATGCCGACGGGCCGGACGTCCCCGACGACCCCGTCGTCTCGGTGACCGTCCGCGGCGAGGAGGTGACCCAGCAGCCGATCCCGCGGGCGCTGTCCGACGGCGACCTGTTCGTCAGCGCGCGCGACGACGACTGGACGTACATCGAGAACGTCGACGCCGGCGAGCGGGAGCTGTACCACCGCCCCTCGGACCCGACCCAACAGGAGAACCTCGCGGTCGACCCGAACGAGGAGGAACAGGCGGTTATCGACCGGTTCGTGCCGGTCGTCGACACCCACGCGGAGCTGCTCCGCGAGCGCGGGGCGGCAGCGGAAGCGGCCGCGGCCGAGCGCGGCGAGGAGGAGGTCGACGAAGACCTCGAAGCTCGCCTCGAAGCGCTCGGGTATAAGTGATGATTCGATCGGTCCTGCGCAACCTCGTGAGCGGACCGCTCGCGGTCCAGATGCGTCGGTTCGTGGTCGTCGGTGCGATCACCGCGGGGATACAGATGGGCCTGTTGTGGCTGTTCGACAACGTCGCCGGGCTGAATTATCTGCTCGCCGCGACGATCGCCATCGAGATCACGATCGTCCTCTCGTACGTCCTCAACAATGCGTGGACGTTTCGGGCGAGTCAGAACACCGGCCTGTCCGCGTACCTCGGCGGACTGCTCAAGACGAACCTGGTTCGCGGGACCGCGTGGCCGATACAGATCGGCGTCCTCTACGCGCTCGTCGAGTGGGGCGGGATGACCGCGCTCGTCGCGAACGTCCCCGCGATCCTCATCAGCGGGCTGTACCGCTTCGCGCTCGACTCGCAGTGGACGTGGGGGTGATATCCGCCTCGCCGCGTCGAGTCCCTCAGAACGGGAGCCGCGGCTCGACGCGCTCGACGAGGTCGCGGACCGCCTCCTGCTTGTAGTAGCCGACGGCGGACGCGGCCACGACGAGCGCCACGAGCGCCATCGCCGAGAGGAACCGGCCGCTCGCGAGTTCGCCGCCAGCGTACACCGTCAGCACATACGCCGGAAGGCGGCCGACGGCGATGACGCCGATGAAGGTGGGGAGCGACCACTTGGTGAGCCCGCTCAAAAAGCAGATGGCGTCGTCGGGAAGCCCGGGGATGATGACGAACGCGAACAGCCCGGGAATTCCCACGGTGTCGACGAACCCGTCGAACCGCTCGATCACGTCCTCGTGGATGACGTTCTCGACGAAGGAGCGACCGTACCGCTTCGACAGCGAGAAGGCCACCGCGCTGCCGATGAGCACGCCGGTGAGGCTGTACACGGTGCCCCAGAGCGAGCCGAAAAGGTAGCCCGCGACGAGGGCGACGACCTGTCCCGGAATCGGAGCGACGATGACCTGGAGGGCCTGGATGCCGATGAACACGATGGGGGCGAAGATACCGAACTGGTCGAGCCACGTCCGGAGGGCCTCGGCGTCGGTGATGAAGCCCGCGTAGCGGCTCACGAGGACGTAGAGCCCGACCGCGAGGACCGCGACGCCGACCACGGCGGCGATCCCCCGCCGGCGGTCCGCCCGCGAGGAGAAGAGTTTCATTCGTGTCGTAGCGGGTGACAGAGGGTCTTGAAGCTTACCAACGGGTCGACCGTTCCGAGACGGACGCGGGGCTAGGAAGCGTCTCAATCCAGCCGCTCCGCGCTCCAATACGCCATCCGCATCGGAATCCGCTCGCCGTCGCGGTAGTCGGCGCCCTCGGGCAGGAACCGGAGCTCGTCGAGCGGACGGGACGCGACGGCCGCCAGCGCGAGCGCGTCGACCGCGTCGTCGACGGTCGGGTCCGCGGCGTTCACGATGTCGGCCGGCGCCCCGGCGAGTTCCCGGCAGACCCGGCCGAGCGCCGCGTTCGGATCGTCGAGGTGGCCGTCGAGCGCGTCGAGCCGCTCGCCCACGCCAGGCGCGCCGGTCTTCGAGTGGTCGAGCGGGCGGCCCGCGAGCCCGCGGAAGCACACCTCCGGGTGCGCCTCCAGAATGCGGTCGCGCGCCGCTTCGTCCTCGCGGAGGAATTCGTCGACCTCGCCGACCGCCGGCGCGATGTGGTACGACTGCCGGCTGAGCCCCTTGTCGAGGTCGGCGCGGTTCCGCTCGTTCACCGTCTCGTAGTCCGCGCCCTCCTTCGCCGCCTCGCACGCGCTCCGCGACGGGACGGGAAACACGCTGCTCGGGCGCTCGGCGGCCGACCGCGCGGCGGAGTCGACCGCCTCGCGGGCCGCCAGCGTCTCCGCGTCGTCGGGGAGGCCGATCGGCACGTCGACGAGGATCCGGTCGAAGTCGCGCTCGGTCCACAGCGATTCGAGATCGCGTTCGAGGCGGGGCTTCGGTTCGTCGTCGCCGTCGATGACGACCGCGAGCCACGCGCCGCCCGCCCAGTCGACGCCCGCGACGGTGTCGGTTGGCATCGCTGATCGGTGCGGGCTCCGGGCACTCAATCGGTTCGGTGCGTCGGAAAACGACAGCCGTCGCTCGTCGAGTGAAACGGATGCGGGAGAAGTGGGCCGGCACGAATTTGAATCGTGGTTACGGCCACCCGAAGGCCGAAGGATACCAAGCTACCCCACCGGCCCGCACTCGATTGAAGGCCGCTCGTTCTTTTAATCCTTCCGAAAGGGGGGCGATCAGAGAAGATCAGATAGAATGAGAATCGGTGAGGACCAGGCAAATTGATGGCAGCCACGGCCACCGCCAAAGGTCAGGCTGTTCGCTTATAAATAATTAAAAGCAGACCGGCAGTTGACACCGCTAACTTCCTAGCCGCTCGCTTATAAATGACTGATACCGGATCGATGGTGAATACCGCCAAAGCCCCAGCCGCTCGGTTATAAATAACAGACAATAGATCCACGGCGACCACCGCCAAAGCCCCGGTCGCGAGGGCGGCGCACGCTCGCTGTGCTCCTCGTCGCTCGTTTCACTCGCTCCTGCGGTGTCGCCGGCGGCTTTGCCGCCGGCTTTCCGTGGCGCGTAGCGCCACGCTACTTACGTCGCCTGCGCCGCCCTCGCAACTGCCCCTTTGAGTCCCACCCCGCACAGCCCCGCAGCCTCACGCCTCCCCAGCCTCGTCGGTGGTCCTCCGCTTCGCTCCGGACCACCGACTCCCTCGCGCGTGCGACTCACGCCCTTCGGGCGTTCGTCGGCACGCGCCACCGCAGCTTCACTTATAAATCGACGGCGCCGTCCCCGTCGGTCTCGAAGTACCGATCGCGGTGTTTCCGGCAGCCGGGGTTGAACGCGGCGCCGCACGCGGGGCAGACGTCGTCGTCGGCCGCGAGGTATTCGCGGGCCGTGAGCGTCGTGCGGCAGGCACCGCACAGGACTGCCGGCTCGTCGAAGCGGTCGCGGGGCCACGGGACCGCCTCGTGGTCGGCGGCCGCGTCGTGACAGGCGTCGCAGGGGTAGTACGCCTCACAGCAGCCGAACCGGAGCGCGACCACGTCGACCGGATCGTCCCAGTGCGCGCAGCGCGTCTCGGGGTCGACGTCGATTCCTCGCAGGGGGATTTCGAATCGGGGGTCCGTGTCGGGTGCGGTCGTCGTTTCGCGGTTTGGGGGTTGCGTCGGCATCCGTCTCGCGGTCAGTAGGTCGCGTACCCGTCGGTGTCGAGCCAGTTGTGGACCACGGTGACGGTGTGGTCCGCGTGGAGCAGTTCGGGGCCGACGCGGAGTCGCCGCTCGGTGCGCTCGGCCACGGCCTCCGCCTCTGCGGGCGCGAAGTCGTGGTGGTCAGAGAGCACGAACACGGGGTCCTCGGGGGGCTCCGCGTCGACGAGCGGGTCGCCATCCTCGTGGAGCTGGACGAGCGTCCCGTCCGGGCCGCGCCCGTCCTCGCCGACGAGCCGGTCGAGCGTCGCGTCGAGGTCCATCCGGCGGAGTTCGACGCCCGGAGAGACGTCCGCGGGCATGTGGCCGATGGCGTCGTCTTTCGCGGCGAGCGCGTCGCGGACCCGCGCGGCGACGTTGCGCTCGTCGGGGTGGAGGTGCCGGAGCGTGTCGGAATCGAAGGTGACGGTGAACTCGTCGGCGACGACGAGGTGGACGCGGACCGACTCGCGGATCCCGTGCGAGAGGAAGACGCCGGCGCTCACGCACCGGCAGAGCAGATCGAGCCGCCCGGCCCCGGGGATGTCCGACAGCGAGATCGCGTCGGGGTCGGTGGGCACGTCGCGGCCGATGACGACGAACTGGCGCATATCCGGGGCTCGCCCCCGATCCTCATAAGGCGTGCGACCCAACCGCTGCCGTGAGCCTCACCGGACTCTGCCAGGTCTGCGAGGCGGCCACGGCGAGCCACGCCTGCGACCGCTGCGGGCGCGCCGTCTGCGACGACCACTGGAACGAGCGGGCCCGCGCCTGTTCCGGGTGCGCCGCCGGGCGCGGGTAGCGCGGTTCGCTCGACGAGCCCGCCGGAACGCCTCTGCCGGCGCACTCCCGGCGCTATCGGTGCCGGTTCAGCCGCTTTGTGAGCCGCTTCGCCGCGTCGCCCGCGGCGCCGAAGTAGGTCGCCTCGTCGCCGGGCCGGCTCGACTCCTCGCCGGCGAAGATGATCCCGCGCGAGGAGTTCACGAGGCCGACGTCGACCGGGAGGTCGGGGCGCTCCGCGAGCCCGTGTTCGACCGCGGCCTCGGCGTCGCCCCCCTGCGCGCCGACGCCGGGCACGAGGAAGGGAATCTCGGGGACGATCTCGCGGACCGTCTCGAGTTCCTCGGGCGCTGTCGCCCCGACGACGAGCCCGACGTTGTCGTTCGCGTTCCACACGTCGGCGAGCGCGGCGACGCGCTCGTAGAGGGGCTCGCCGGAGGCGAGTTCGAGGTCCTGAAGGTCGGCGCCGCCCGGGTTCGACGTGCGACAGAGCGCGAACACGCCCTTGTCCGCGCGGTCGAGGAACGGCTGGAGCGAGTCGCGTCCGAGGTACGGGTTCACCGTGATCGCGTCGACGTGGTCGAGGACCTCGGCGTACCGCCGCGCCGTGTTGCCGATGTCGCCGCGCTTCGCGTCGAGCAGGACGGGGACGCCCTTGCCCTCCGCGTACGCCGCGGTCTCGCGCAGCGCGCGCCAGCCGTCCGGGTCCTCGTAGAAGGCCGCGTTCGGCTTGTAGCAGGCGGCGTGCTCGTGGGTCGCGTCGATGATCCGGCGGTTGAACGCCCACCGCGGGAGGTCGGCGTCGGTCACGGTCTCGGGGAGCCGGCTCGGGTCGGGGTCGAGCCCGACCGAGACGACGCTGTCGACTGCCTCGATTCGGGCCGCGAGCGTCTCGAAGAAGCCCATGGGCGCCCTGTGTCGGCGGGCGCACTAACCGTTGCGCTCCGCGACCGCGCTCCCGGATCGCGACGGTCGTGCGGGCGGGCGACGCGGGCGTACCGGCAACATGATCCGGCGTATGTGCCGACCCCGGGGTCGCGTAATAACAGCTTACACCAACCGGCCTCCCGTTCGGTACCACACGCATGGCAGCCAGCACCGGCGACGGTCTCGGAGCGGGTCTCTCCGGGAACATCCTGAAATACTACGTCTACAAGGCGACGAAATCGGTCGAGTTCTATCGGCCGATCATGTACCTCTTCTTTCTGGCGCAGGGGCTCTCGTTCACGCAGATCGCCGTTCTGGAGGCAGTGTATAACCTGACCACGGTGTTTGGTGAGATCCCGACCGGCTACGTCGGCGACCGCGTCGGGCGGCGCAACAGCCTCCTCATCGGGACCGCGCTCATCTCCGTGACGCTCCTCGGTATCGGGCTGTCGGGCTCGTTCCTCCCGCTGGCCGGCCTCTACGTCTGCTGGTCGCTGGGGTACAACTTCCGCTCCGGAAGCGAGGACGCGTGGCTCTACGACACGCTCACCGACGACCTCTCCGAGGACGAGTTCGCCCGCGTTCGGGGGCGCGGGGAGTCAGCGGCGCTGGCCGTCGGCGCCGTCGCGGCGGTCCTCGGCGGGTACCTCGGCAGCGTCGACCTCTCGTATCCGTGGTTCGTCGCGGCGGGCGTGACGAGTCTCGGGGTCCCGGTGCTGCTCACGCTCGACGAGTCCGAGACGTACAAGGAGACCGACACGGAGGACCTGACCCTCCGCCGAACGGCCGGTATCGTGAGAGAGGTCATCTCGCGCCGTCGGATGCGCTCGTTCCTGTTGTACTACTACGTCCTCTACGCCGCCGTCACCTACCTCGTGTTCGTCTTCCTCCAGCCGATATTCGAGACCGTCGTTCTCGACCTCGGACTCTCTCAGTCGCGATTCGAGCCTCTCCTCGGGTGGTTCTACGCGGCGTACAGCCTCGTCGGTGCGGTCCTCTCCTACTACACGGGAGCGATACGGGAGCGGATCGGGCTGCGGACGTGGTTCCTCGTCCTCCCGTTCGCCGTCGGCGGCGCGCTGATCGCGATGTACTTCGTCCCGGTGCTCGCGCTCCCGACGTTCCTCCTGATCCGGGGGGTGTCGGACGTCACGCGGTCGTTCGCCGGCCAGTACGTCAACGACCGCGTGGAGACGCTCGGTCGCGCCACCGTCCTGAGCGCGATGGCGATGGTGAGCGGGCTCGCCGTCGTCCCGTTCCAACTCGGGAGCGGCGTCGTGTCCGACGCCGTCTCCCCGCTGTTCGCGCTCGGCGTCGGCGGCGTCGTCCTCGTCGTCGGGGCGACGGTCATCCTCCTCTGGCGGGTTCCGATCGGCGACGAAGCGACCGAAGACTCCCGTGACGAACGGCCGGATGGCTGAAACGCCCCTGCGGAGCGCCCGAGCTCGCTAACAGGAGCAGTAGTACTCGCGGTCGACGAACTCCGTCTCGAACAGTTTCGCGGCCGGTCCCGGGTCGGAAGGGCGGTACACGCCGGTCGTCAGGTCGCCCTCGCGCTCGAAGGCGCCGGAAACGAGGCGCCGCCAGTCGGCGGCCGACAGCTGGTCCCAGAACGCGTCGTCGCCGGCGAGCAGCGAGAGGTAGTCGCGGAGGTACACCCACCGCGTCGGCTCGACGCCGTCGGACTCGTAGGTCGCGTCGGTGACCGCGGCGTACGCCGCCATCGGGAGGTTCGCGCCCGCCGCGACGGGCATCCCGATCCACTTCCACGGCCGGGTGTTGACGTCGAGCAGGAGGAACTCCTCGCGGTCGGCGTCGTAGACGAACTCCGACTCGCTGATCCCGTGGTAGCCGGCGTCGTCGAGGACGGCGAGCGCGCGCTCCTCGATGGCCGGCTCGTCCGCGGTCTCGACGAGACAGGAGGTGCCGAAGTTGCGGGGGTAGCGCACCGCCGCGTTGCCCACGACCGCGAGCGCGTCGTCGGTGCCCGACGGGGGGACGTAGGAGGCCAGCGAGTGGTCTTTCCCGGTCGCGATGTCGACGCGCTTCTGGGCCATCACCGCGATCCCCTCCTCGCTCGCGGCCGCGACGACGTCCGCGAGCTCCTCGCGGTCCGCGACCTCGATCACGTTGGTGCCGAACGCCTCCTCGAAGTCGCGCTTGAGCTCGGGTTTCACCACAAGCGGGAAGCCGAGCGCGTCCGCGGCCTCCTCGACCGTGGCGTCCGCGTCGCGGGTCCCGGCCGCCGCGGTCTCCGCTAACCGGTACGTCTCCGGGTAGGGGACGCCGAGCCGCTCGCAGGTCGCGTACAGCTCCGACTTGTTCAACACGTCGTCGAGCGTGTCGCTGCCGGCGAACGGGAGCCGGACGCCGTCGGGGTCGGCCTCGGCGTACGACAGCGCCCACTCGTCCATACAGCCGAACGCGACCGCCTCGGTGCCCGCGGCGTCGACGATCGCCTCCACGTCCTCGCGGAACCCGTCGAGGTCGTCGAGCGGGTACGTCACCGCCCCGGCGAAGTCGACCGCGTCCGAGGGCGGCGCGAGCCCGTCGTGGGTGACCGTCCCGCCGCTGTCGTCGCTGCCCGCGCTCCCGCCCGCGTCCCCGCCGGCGCGGTCGAGCGCGATCACGGGCACGCCGTGGGCGTCGAGCGCGCGAGCGACACCGAGGCCGGTGATGTGCGCGTTGCTGACGAGCGCCGGCGGCCGGTCGAACTCGGCGTCCGCGAGCGCGTCGATCAGTCCCTCCGTGGACCGAAACGTGTCTGCCATACCCCGCCTCGGCGGTCGACGCACAAAAGGGACCGACGTACCGGCTCGCTGTGCCCGTATCGGTGACGGGGGCGACGGGGTCCGCCACGACGCCGAGAGCGGGACTCGCGCGGGCGACGCGAGCGGCTTTTCAGGGCGCGTCGCCTCCGATCGGGTATGACAGGAACCGACGACGCGGACGCGACCGGGGAGCTACCGGACCGAGTCCGCCGCGCGTTCGCGGACCACGGCTCGTTCGAGCGCGACGGCGACGCCTGGATATCGACGACGACCGCGTTCGACGGGCGCGTTCGCGCCGAGTCGGCCGAGGAGGGGCGGATCGGGTTCGCGGTCGTCGTCCGCGTGCCCACGCTCTCGGCGGTCACCGCCGACGAGGTCGCCGACGTGGTCGAGGACGGGTGGGCCGACACGTTCGAGCGCCGCGCGGTCGACGTCGGCGGCGTCACGCGGAAGGACAGGGAGTTCGACCCCGCCGTCGAGCGCGCGGGCGACGAGATCGCGGTGACCTACGAGTTCGCGGACATCAACGAGCGTCGCGGCGTCGACGACGCGGGCGCGCTGATCGATTTTGTCGAGGGAACGTACGTTCAGGGCGTCATCCCCGGCTACGAGTACACGGCACCCGTCTCGGACCTGCTCTCGGCCGCGCGCCAGCAGGGCGGCGGCGGGCCGGTCTGAGGGACGGCCGGGCCGGTCAGCGGGAGGGTCGGCCGGGCCGAGGGGCGGCGGTCCGGGCTGCGGCCGATAGGGGGAAGTGTCGGCGGTCCGTACGGCGACCATGCTCGCGCTGTTCGGGTTCGGCAGCCTCCTCGCTCTGGTGGCGTTCCACACGTTCCTCGCCGGGGTCGCGACCCGGTTCTTCCGGATTCAGCTCTCGACGTCGTGGGGGTCGGTCGTGTACACCCTCGTGTTGACGCCCCTGCTGTTGCTCGTCTCGACGCTCGTGTTCACGGGCGCGCTCGGCGTCGGCACCGGGATCGATGTCGGGAGTTCGACCATCCTGCTGGCGCTGCTCGTCGCGCTCCCGCTGGTACTCGGCGTCGCGATCGACTACCTCTACGTCCCGTCGCCCGACGAGTACGAGCTGCCGGACACGCGCTGAGAACCCTCGGACACCCGGAGAGAACCCTCGGACACCCGGAGAGAACCCTCGAACGAGACGGCGTCAGCGGTCGACCAATCCGGCCACGACCTCCTCGACCCGCGCCACCACGTCCTCCGGCGCGCGCGTCGCGTCGACGCGGTGGAACCGGCCGGGGTCGGCGTCAATCAGGCGCTCGTAGTTGTCGCGCACGGCCGCGAGGTAGCCGTCGCGCTCGAACTTGTCCGTCCGACCGGCGCGCTCGGCCGCGGTCTTCGGGTCTAAATCGAGATAGATCGTCGCGTCCGGCGGGCGGGAGAACGCGGCGTGGATCCCGCGGACGTACTCCACCGGGCGCTCGATCCCGGCGTCGGCGCGCGCGAGCGTCGCCCCCTGATAGGCGAACCGCGAGTCCGAGTAGCGGTCGGAGATAACCAAGTCGCCGTTCGCGAGGGCCGGCCGCACCGTCTCCGAGAGGTGGTTCGCGTGGTCAGCGGTGTATAAGAACAGCTCCGCGAGCGGGTCGGCGTCCGGGTCGCCCATCGAGCGCCCCACCGCCTCCCCGTACCAGCTGTCGGTGGGTTCGCGGGTGAACGTCGCGTCGGGGTACACGTCCTGGAGCGCCTCCCAGACCGTCGTCTTGCCGCTGCCGTCGAGCCCCTCCAGCGTGATCAGCATGGTCGCGTTCCGCCGCGGCGAGGAATAAACGGCCCGGGTCCGGTCCGGGCGTTCGGGCCTCCCTCGGTCCGAGCGCGGGCCCGCCCGACGGCCCTTTTTAGTAACCCCTCCCCGAACGGGGGTCATGGCCGATAATCCGCCAGCCGCTCGCGGGCCCGGAGGGAACGGATGGTAGCGGTCGCCGTCTCGCTCTCGCGGGTGGCGGCCGCCCTGGTGTTGGTCGCCCTGAACGGCTTCTTCGTCGCCTCGGAGTTCGCGTTCGTCAGGATCCGAGCCACCTCGGTCGATCAGCTGGTCGAGGAGGGGAAGGCGGGCGCGGAGACGCTCCAAGAGGTGATGACCAACCTCGATGACTACCTCGCGGCGACGCAGCTCGGGATCACGCTCGCGTCGCTCGGACTGGGGTGGATCGGCGAGCCCGCCGTCGCGGCGCTCATCGAGCCCGTCCTCGGCCCGCTCCTGCCGGACGGGCTGGTCCACCTCGTCGCGTTCGCGATCGGGTTCTCCTTCATCACCTTCCTCCACGTCGTCTTCGGCGAGCTCGCGCCGAAGACCATCGCCATCGCGCAGGCCGAGCGGATCTCGCTTTTGCTCGCGCCGCCGATGAAGCTCTCGTACCTGATCTTCTCGCCCGGCATCGCGGTGTTCAACGGCACCGCGAACGCGTTCACGAGCCTGATCGGCGTGCCGCCCGCCTCGGAGAGCGACGAGACGCTCGAAGAGCGGGAGATCCGTCGCGTGCTGGCCCGCGCGGGCGAGGCCGGCCACGTCGACGAGTCCGAGGTCGCGATGATCGAGGGCGTCTTCGAGCTCGACGACACTGCGGCCCGCGAGCTGATGGTCCCCCGCCCGGACGTCGTCTCGCTGCCCGCGGACGCGTCGCTCTCGGCGATCCGCGAGACGGTCCTCGACGCGGGCCACACCCGGTACCCGGTCGTCGAGAGCGACGACGCCGACCGCGTCGTCGGCTTCGTCGACGTGAAGGACGTGCTGCGCGCGACCGAGGCGGCCGACGGCGACGCCGGCGACGCAGACGGCCCGACCGCGGCGGACCTCTCCCGGGAGATCCTCGTTGTCCCGGAGACGACGAGCGCGAGCGACCTCCTCGTCCAGTTCCGCGACGAGCGCCGGCAGATGGCGGCGGTGATCGACGAGTGGGGCGCCTTCGAGGGGATCGCCACGGTCGAGGACGTCGCGGAGGCGCTCGTCGGCGACCTCCGCGACGAGTTCGACGTGGCCGACGGCCGGCACACGATCCGGCGGACCGGCGACCGGACGCACGAGGCCGACGGCTCGGTCGCGCTCGTCGACGTCAACGACGCGCTCGGCACCGACCTCAGCGGCGACGGCTACGAGACGCTCGGCGGGTTCGTCCTCGACCGCATCGGGCGCTCGCCCGAGGTCGGCGACGTCGCGGAGACCGAGGCGTACGCCTTCGAGGTCACCGCGGTCGACGGCGCGCGCATCTCGACGGTGCGCGTCACGCGGCGCGACGGCCCGGACGAGTCGGGCGACGCCGGCGGCGGCGATGGGTCGTCAGCCGGCGACGCTGCGTGACGGCCACCACACGAGCGTTTTTCACCCCTGCGCGAGACCAGTCGCGTATGTTCGACCGGATCTGCGTTCCCACCGACGGCAGCGACGCGGCCGCGGCGGCCTTCGAGCACACCTTAGCGATCGCCGCCGACCACGGCGCGACGGTCCACCTCCTCCACGTCGCGGACACGACCCGCGACAGCGTGACCCGGATCGGCGGCGACGTGGTCGACGTGCTGGAACAGGAGGGCGAGTCGATCGTCGAGGAGGCGGCGGCCCGCGCCGTCGACCGCGGCGTCGACGCGGAGACGGCAGTCCGACAGGGCGGCGTCCCCGAGACGGTCGCCGCGTACGCCGAGGAGGTCGACGCCGACCTCGTCGCGATGTCGACGCGCGGGCGGCAGGGGGTCGAACACCTCGTCGGCAGCACGACCGAGCGCGTCGTCCGGCAGTCGCCGGTGCCGGTGCTGGCGCTCCGTCCGGGCGACGAGGCCGTCCCGTACCCGTACGAGGACGTCCTGGTGCCGACCGACGGGAGCCCGGCCGCGACCGCCGCGCTCGACCGCGCGATCCCGATCGCGGAGCGGGCGGGCGCGACGGTCCACGTCCTCTCGGTCGTCGACACCGGCGGGATCGGTATCGCCGATCACGTCGAGGTGGACGCCCTCTCCGAGTACGCCGACGACGCGGTCGCCGAGGGCGTCGAGCGCGTCGAGGCCGCCGGGTTAGAGGCGGTCGGCGCCGTCGAGGTCGCCTCCTCGGCCGCGCGCGGGATCCGAGCGTACGTCGACGACCCCGGCGTCGACCTCGTCGCGATGGGGACCCACGGCCGGACCGGCGTGGGGCGGTACCTGCTGGGGAGCGTCGCCGAGCGAACCCTGCGGAGCGCGCCCGTGCCGGTGCTGACGGTCCCGGTTCCCGAGGAGCAGGAGGAGTAGTCCGGCCGTTCCCGTCAACGCCGGCCGCCGATACGTCGAATTTCCAGAGCGTCTGACGCCGCGGTAGGTTTACGGGGCTTCCACGCGATATGACTCGCATGAAAGTGTTGGTAGCCGGGGGGACCGGGTTCATCGGGTCGTACCTCTGTCGCGCGCTCGCCGACGATGGGCACGCGGTGACCGCGCTCTCCCGCTCGCCCGAGGAGACGCCGGACGGCGTGACGGGCGTCACCGGCGACGTGACCGACTACGACTCCATCGCGTCGGCCGTCGACGGCCACGACGCGGTCGTGAATCTGGTCGCGCTCTCGCCGCTGTTCGAACCGGACGGCGGTAACCGGATGCACGACCGGATCCACCGCGGCGGGACCGAGAACCTCGTCCGCGCGGCAGAGGACGGCGGGGTCGACGGCTTCGTCCAGCTGAGCGCGCTCGGCGCGGACCCGAAGGGCGACACCGCCTACATCCGCGCGAAGGGCGAGGCCGAGGAGATCGTCCGCGAGAGCGGCCTCGACTGGACGATCTTCCGCCCGTCGGTCGTCTTCGGCGAGGGCGGCGAGTTCGTCTCGTTCACCAAGCGGCTGAAGGGGATGTTCGCGCCGGGCGTGCCGCTGTACCCGCTTCCCGGCGGCGGGAAGACGCGGTTCCAACCGATCCACGTCGAGGACCTCGTGCCGATGATCGCCGCCGCGGTGACCGACGACGAGCACGTCGGCGAGACCTACGAGGTCGGCGGCCCGGAGGTGCTCACGCTCCGGCAGGTAACGGACCTCGTCTACGAGGCGGAAAAGAAGGGCGTCACCATCGTCCCGCTGCCGATGCCGCTCGCGAAGATCGGCCTCTCGGTCCTCGGCGCGGTGCCCGGGTTCCCGATGGGCGCGGACCAGTACCGCTCGCTGAAGTTCGACAACACGACCGCCGACAACGACGTCGGCGCGTTTGGCGTCGACCCGGCCGAACTGACGACGCTCGGCGAGCACCTCGGGATCCGATGACTGAGACACCGATCACCGGCGACTCGAACGTGTCAGCTGTCCTAATCTCAACGCTGGTAACCGCAACCGAAGGCTTATATACGAGATCACGTTCTGTTCAGTTCAAACGCGGAGGGAGCACACGATGAAACTCGCAATGATCGGATTCGGACAGGCGGGGGGTAAAGTCGTCGACAAGTTCTTGGAGTACGATAAGCGGACGGGCTCCGAGATCGTTCGGGCCGCAGCGGCCGTCAACACGGCGAAGGCGGACCTGATGGGGCTCGAACACATCTCCGAGGACCAGCGCGTCCTCATCGGCCAGTCGCGCGTGAAGGGCCACGGCGTCGGCGCGGACAACGAGCTGGGCGCGGAGATCGCCGAGGAGGACATCGACGAGGTTCAGGGGGCGATCGACTCGATCCCGGTCCACGAGGTCGACGCCTTCCTCGTCGTCGCCGGGCTCGGCGGCGGGACGGGCTCCGGCGGCGCGCCGGTGCTCGCGAAACACCTCAAGCGGATCTACACCGAGCCCGTCTACGGGCTCGGGATCCTGCCGGGCAGCGACGAGGGGGGTATCTACACCCTCAACGCGGCCCGCTCGTTCCAGACGTTCGTCCGCGAGGTGGACAACCTGATGGTGTTCGACAACGACGCCTGGCGGAAGACGGGCGAGTCCGTTCAGGGCGGCTACGAGGAGATCAACGAGGAGATCGTCCGGCGGTTCGGCATCCTCTTCGGCGCCGGCGAGATCCAGCAGGGCCAGGAGGTCGCCGAGAGCGTCGTCGACTCCTCGGAGATCATCAACACGCTCTCCGGCGGCGGCGTCTCCACGGTCGGCTACGCGGAGGAGGAGGTCGAGGAGCGCTCCTCGGGCGGCCTGCTCTCGCGGCTGCGCGACGACGGCGACGACGAGGAGCTCGACAGCGCCCACACGACGAACCGGATCACCAGCCTCGTGCGCAAGGCGGCGCTCGGCCGCCTCACGCTCCCCTGCGAGATCGAGGGCGCGGAGCGCGCCCTCCTCGTGCTCGCCGGCCCGCCGGAGTACCTCAACCGGAAAGGTATCGAGCGCGGGCGGAAGTGGCTCGAAGAGCAGACCGGCTCGATGGAGGTCCGCGGCGGGGACTACCCGTACCGCGGCGCCGGCTTCGTCGCGACCGTCATCCTGCTCGCGGGCGTCACGAACGTCCCGCGGATCAAGGAGCTCCAGCAGGTCGCCATCGAGGCGCAGGACAACCTCGACGAGATCCGCGAGGAGAGCGATGAGAACTTAGACGAGCTCGTCAGCGACGACAGCGACGAGCTGGAATCCCTGTTCTAGGGCCCGCCGTCTGCCGCGATGGAGGTCATCGTCCCCTTTTCGACCGACCGCCCGAAGTCTCGACTCTCGGACGTCCTCTCGCCAGACGAGCGGGCGGCGTTCGCGCGGGCGATGCTCGACGACGTACTCGACGCGGTCAAGGGGGCCGGCGGCGAGCCGCGCGTCCTCGCCACCGACACGGTCGACGTCGACGCGCCCGTCACCGTCGACGACCGGCCGCTGACGGACGCGGTGAACGCGGCGCTGGACGCGCGGCTGGGAACGGAAGAACGCGATAGATCGCCCGAGTCGGTCGCCGTCGTGATGGCGGACCTCGCGCTCGCGACCCCGGCCGCGCTCGACCGACTCTTCGCGGCCGGACACGACGCTGACGTCGCGATGGCCCCCGGGCGCGGCGGCGGCACGAACGCGTTCGTCGCCTCGCACCCCGAGTTCCGGGTGGACTACCACGGCGCGTCGTACCTCGATCACCGCGGGATCGCGGCCGAGGTCGGCGCGGACTTCGTCGCGGTCGACTCCCACCGACTCGGCACCGACGTCGACGAGCCGGCGGATCTCGCGGAGGTGCTGATCCACGGCGAAGGGAGGGCGGGGACGTGGCTCCGCGAGGCCGGCTTCGCGCTCGACGCGTCCGGGGGTCGCGTGGCGGCGGTTCGAGACTGAGCCGCCGTCGAACCGTGCCGGGAACGCGTCCGTCCCGTCCGCGGTCAGTGACGCGACAGTGAGGTCACCGCTGAGTTAGCTCGCCCGTTTCTTGGATGTCGAAGGCGAGGTTCTCCGTCTCGTCCCCCGACGGGATGAAGTGAACGTGGTCCTCGTCGGTCAGTTTCGAGTTCCCCTCGTACGCGTAATAGCGGACAAGATACCGTCCCGCGTCGACGACTCCCTCGGCCGTCGCCTCCCCGTCGGGTTCGACGTCGAACGACGAACTGAACGCTCTCGCCGCCGCCTCCGTCGCGCCGTCGTCGCGATAGAACTCCACCTCGACGGTGTAGGGAGCGTCCGTCTGGTTAAACAGGGTCACGTCGACTCGAGCGCCGCGGGATCGGAGCCGCGAACAGCCGGCGAGGGCGCCGGCCGCGGCGACACTGGCCGCCCGGAGCGCGGATCGTCGGGAGGGCATGGCTTCATCGTCGAGACGCGCGGGGCATCGGCTTTTCGGCTCGCTTCCGAACCGAACCGCACGCGTCCCGTCTCGCGCGGCGTCCGGCCCGGCCGCCCGACCGTGCCGGCCGGCCGCGACGTAACCGGATCCGGTGTCGACGAGGGATCCGCAACCGCGATTCTTTTTAAACGCCGACCGCGAGTGACGGCCGTGTTCGCCGGGGCCGACGAGTACGATATCGACGTCGCGGTCGACGAGCGGGCGGTCGAGCGACTGCTCTCGGTCCGCCCGGCCGACGTCGACGCCGCCGACCGGCTCACCTTCGCGCGCAACGTCTTCATCCCGCTGACGACCGCGTGCCGGTACACCTGTACGTACTGCACCTACTACGACGTCCCCGGCGAGGCGTCGCTGCTCTCGCCCGAGGAGGTGCGCGAGCAGTGCCGCGTCGGCGCCGACGCGGGCTGTACGGAGGCGCTGTTCACCTTCGGCGACGAGCCCGACGACCGGTACACCGAGGTCCACGAGACGCTCGCCGAGTGGGGGTTCGACTCGATCCACGAGTACCTCTACCGGGCCTGCGAGATCGCCTTAGAGGAGGGGTTACTCCCGCACTCGAATCCCGGTGACCTGACCGAGGCGCAGTTCGCCGACCTCCGCGAGGTGAACGCGTCGATGGGCGTCATGCTGGAGACGACCGCCGACGTCGACGCGCACTCCGGCGGGCGGCGGAAGACGCCCGGCCAGCGGCTCAACACGATCCGCGCTGCGGGTCGACAGGGCGTCCCGTTCACGACCGGAATTCTGGTCGGGATCGGCGAGGACTGGCGGGACCGGGCCGAGAGCCTGCTCGCGATCCGGGCGCTCCACGAGCGCCACGGCCACGTTCAGGAGGTGATCGTCCAGAACGTCGTCCCCAACGAGCGCTCCGACTTCCCGAAGCCGGACCTCGCGACGATGCGCCGGGCCGTCTCGATGGCCCGCGCGGCGCTCCCACCCGAGGTGTCGGTCCAGGTCCCGCCGAACCTCTCGCCGGCGGCGGATCTCGTCGACTGCGGGATCGACGACCTCGGGGGCGTCTCGCCGGTGACGGACGACTACATCAACCCCGCCTACGAGTGGCCGGACCTCCGCGAACTCGAGGCGGTGGCGGACGCGGGGGGCGTCCCGCTGCGCGAACGCCTCCCGACGTACGCGCGGTTCCTCTCGGACGAGATCCGGCCCGCGGGCGTCGAGCCCGCCCCCGAACCCGACGGTCGCGAGGCGTGGATCCCCCCGGCAGTCCGGGAACGGATCGCAGCGGACGACGTCCACGGCCGGCGGCTGCGCGCGGTCGCGCGCGGCGACGGGCCGCTCGCGGTTCGGAGCGACTGAGGCCTCGCGGTCCATCGCGTCGTAGCCGCCCGTCACACCGGACGTAAACAACCGCGCTGCCAGTAGCTTCTTTATATAGTCGCGTCAATGAGTGGACGATGTACCCATTACAGCTCGACGCGATCACGAACGCGGTCGACGTGGCGGCGATCGCGACGACGGCGCTCCGGTTCGTCGCCGGCTTCCTCGCCGTGTTGCTCCTCGGAAAGCTCGCCTTGGTTCCGGGTTTCAGACGGGTCGCCAGATCGCGCGGGTTCGACGAGGCGGTGGTGAGCCTCGGGACGAACGTCCTCAACGCCGTCGTCTGGGTGGCCGCGATCGCGATCGGCTTCGCCGTGGCCGGCTACGGGAGCTTCCTCTCGGCGTTCGCGGTGTTCGGCGGCGCCATCGCGCTCGCGGTCGGCTTCGCCGCGCAGGACCTCCTCGGGAACTTCGTCGCCGGCGTGTTCATCCTCAAGGACAAGCCGTTCGAGGTCGGCGACTGGATCGAGTGGAACGGCAACGCCGGCCGCGTCGAGGAGATCGACCTCCGCGTCTCGCGGGTCCGGACGTTCGACAACGAGCTGGTGACGGTGCCGAACGGGGACCTCGCGAACAACGCGGTCACCAACCCCGTCGCCTACGACACGCTCCGACAGAAGTTCGTCTTCGGGATCGGCTACGACGACGACATCGAGACGGCGACCGACATCATCGTCGAGAGGGCCGAGGCCCACGAGGAGATCCTCGACGACCCGGGCGTCTCGGTCCGGCTCGTCGAGCTCGGCGACTCCGCCGTCGGGCTCCAGTCGCGCTGGTGGATCGCGGACCCCGACCGCGGCGACTTCGTCCGCGTGCGCTCCGAGTACGTCACCGCGGTGAAGGAGGCGTTCGACGCCGCCGGCATCGACATGCCGTACGTCCACCGGCAGCTCACCGGCAGCGTCGAAGTGATCGAAGAGGTCGCCGCCGACGAGTAACGCGCTCGCCGCTCCCCTTCACCCGACCTCTTCTTCCGCGTCGCCCGCGTCGGGCCGATACTGCCGGCTGACCGCCTGCCACCGGTTCGAGCGGAACCGGTAGCCGTTGAGTCCGGCCGGCACGAGTTTCTCCGCCACCAGCGCCGCGTAGAGGCCGCCGACGCCGAGCGGCGTGACGAGGCCGACGAGCGCGACCGGGAGCGCGAACGCGTACAGCCCGATCATCGACGCCACGAAGGGCCACCGCGTGTCGCCCGCGCCGCGCAGCGACCCCGTGACCGAGCCGTCGATCCCGAGCGGCACCGCCGAGATCGCGGCCGCGACGACGAACGCCGCGGTGGCGCTCACCGCGGCCGGGTCGTCGACGAAGACGCCCGCGATCGGCGTGGCGGCGGCGATCACCGCGGCCGACGCGAGGACGTAGACGACCGCCGACAAGGCGATCACGTCGCGGCCGTACGCGGTCGCGAGCGACTCCTCGCCCGCGCCGAGCCGCTGGCCGACGAGCGTGCTCGCGGCGATAGAGAAGCCCCAGCTGAAGCTGCCGAGCAGGGCCCGCACCCGGCGGCCGACCTCGAGGGCGGCGACCGTCGCGGAGCCGAACGACGACGCGGCCCACAGGAGCGGGAACACCACGACCCCCTCGGCCACTCGCCGCGCGATCAGCGGCGCGGAGACCCGGAGCAGCTGTCGGGTCAGCCCGGCGTCGAACCACGGCCCGGAGACCTCGACCGGGACGGGCGAGGCGCCGCGGCCGAAGTACGACCGGCCGGACATCCCCCACGCGAGGACGAGCCCGACCGCGGCGATGGAGACGGCGGTGCCGAGGCCGGCGCCGAACACGCCCAGCCCGGCGCCGAGGACGAGCCAGACCGTGAGAACGACGTTCAACAGCGCGCCGCCGGCGCGCGCGACCATCGGGGTGCGGGTGTCCCCGACGCCGGCGTACGTCCGGCTGGCGATCATGTTGAAGAATTCGAAGGCGAGCGCGGGCGCCGTGACGGCGAGGTAGGTGGTCCCCGCGGACAGCGCCGCGCCGTCGCCGCCGACGAGGGCGACCAGCCGCTCCGCGCCGAGGACATAGCCGGCGACGATCGGCACGACGAGCAGCGCGGCCACGATCAGCGACTGCTTGACGACGAGCCCCGCCCGCCCGCGCTCGTCGCCGCCGTAGTTCTGCGAGACCAGCGAGACGGTGCCGCCGGCGAGCCCGATGGAGACGAACTTCGCGAGCTGCCAGAACGCGAAGGCGTAGCCGAGCCCAGCGACCGCGGAGACGCCGAGCGCGTACCCGATCACCGCGAGGTCGACGGTGTTCTTCGACATGATCGCGAACCCCGTCACGATCCGCGGCCACGCGAGCCCCATCGTCTCGTCGAGCCGCGACCGGTCGATGACGCCGGCCCGGTCGAGCGCGCCCGCGACCGCCTCGCCGACGCGCGCGGCGCCGTTCCGGAGCCGGGATAGCATTGGACCGCGGTACGGACCGGGCGGGCTTGTGTCTGTCCGTCCCACCCGCGTCCCCGAGCTCGCCCGTCCGCGGAGCGCAACCGTTTTCACCTGACTATCCGCTTGTACCACGCATGAATATCAGCGGGTGGCAGACGTATCTCGTCACGGCGACGAGCCGCTCCGCGGGGCGCACGACTCCCGAGGTGGTCGCGGCCGCGCTCGACGGCGGCGTCGACGTCGTCCAGCTCCGCGACAAGGCGACGAGCGCGCGGGAGCGCTACGAAACCGGGCTCCGCGTCCGCGAGCTGACCACCGAGGCCGGGGTGCCGCTGATCGTCAACGATCGGATCGACCTCGCGAGCGCGGTCGACGCCGACGGCGTCCACCTCGGCCAGTCGGACCTCCCGGTCGCGGTCGCCCGCGAACAGCTGGGCGAGGACGCCGTCGTCGGCGTCTCGGCCTCGACGGTCGAGCAGGCCGAGTCGGCCGAGGCCGCCGGCGCGGACTACCTCGGCGTCGGCGCCGTCTACGGCACCGACTCGAAGGACGTCTCCGGCGACCGCGACGGGATCGGCGTCGAGCGGATCGCCGCGGTCGCCGACGCGGTTGACCTCCCGGTGATCGGTATCGGCGGGATCGACGCGAGCAACGCGGCGCCGGTGGTCGAAGCGGGCGCGACCGGCGTGGCCGCGCTGTCGGCGATCACGGCCGCCGAGGACCCGGAGGTGGCGACCGCAGCGTTGCGGAAGGCGGTGACGGAGTGAGGCGAACGCGGCCGGGCCGACGCCTCCGACCCGGTCACCAGTCGCGCTCGTACTCGGGGTCGAACAGCCGGGCAGACATGGGCGCCGGGTCGCCCTCGGTGAGGTTGTACTCCGAGAAGTCGGTGACGCCCGCCTCGCGGAGCAGGGCCTCGTCGTAGAAGCTGTTCCCCGTACACTCCGCCGGGTCGCGCGCGAGGATCTCGAGGACCGCGTCGGAGACGATTTCCGGGCTTCGCCAGTCGTCCTCGGTGCCGAGCCCGAAGTAGCGCGTCGCGCGGGTGTCGATGGTCGTCACCGGCCAGAACGTGTTACAGCCGACGTCGTCGCCCGCCAGTTCCTCGGCGAGCGAGAGCGTGACGAACGACATCCCGAGTTTCGACCACGCGTACGGCGCCTTGCCCGGCGAGCGATCGGTCGTAACCGGTGGGGCGTTCGTCAGTAACCACGACTCGTCGAGGTCCGCGAGGTGGTCGGCGAAGGCGTGCGCGACGAGGTGGGTCCCGCGGACGTTCACGTCCGTGAGGAGGTCGAAGCGGTCGGCCGGCAGGTCCGCGACGTTCGCCAGCTGGATCGCGCTGGCGTTGTTGATCACGATGTCCACCTCGCCGAAGTGATCGATGGCCTCCTCGACGACCGCCTCGACGCGCTCCTCGTCGCGGAGATTCAGTTCGAGCGCGAGCGCCTCCGGCCCGCGCTCGCGCACCTCGCGGGCCGTCTGTTCGATCGATCCCGCCAGCTCGGAGTCGTCGTCGTCGGTCGTCTTGCCCGTCGAGACGATATTACACCCGTGGTCCGCGAGTGCGAGCGCGATCTGCTTGCCGATGCCGCGAGTCGTTCCGGTGATGAACGCCGTCGAGCCCGAGAGGTCGGGGTCCGCGAGTGGCATACCCCACCTTCGACCGACCGCGGGATAATTCTCGGTGGTTGAGCGCGGAATCGACGAGACGGTATTTAAATATCGACGAGCGGCTGCGACGATCGCATATAAATGGACGATGCGGTGGCGCGTGCCGACGAGCGCCCGGAGGGCGCGAGTCGCACGCGCGAGGGAGTCGGCCGACCGAAGGGAGGCCGACGAGGCTGGGGAGGTGTGAGGCTGCGGTGCGGGGCGGGACTCAAAGGGGCAGTCGCGAGGCGGGCGCAGGCGACGCAAGCACCACAGGAACGAGCGCAGCGAGTGACGAGGAGCGCAGCGAGCGTGCGCCCGCCTCGCGGCTGGGGCTTTGGAGGTGTTCGTCGTCGATCCGCCAGCAACTATTTATAAATGAGCGGCTGGGGCTTTGGAGGTGTTCGTCGTCGATCCGTCAGCAACTATTTATAAACGAGCGGCTGGGGCTTTGGAGGTGTTCGCCGCCGATCTGCGGACAGATGTTTATAAATGAGCGGCTGGGGCTTTGGAGGTGTCTCCCGTCGCTCCGTCAGCAATCAGTTATAAACAAACGGCTGAGGCCTTCGCGACCGTCGTCGCCGACCCGAACTCAATCCACTCTTATCGCGTCGCGGACTTCCACTCCCGCAGGCCCAACCGCTCGCCGTTCAGGTCCTCGGCGGGCGCCTCGGTGGCGGCCCAGACGAAAAGCGGCGCGACGCTCTCGGGGTCGCGGGCGCGTTCCTTCCCAGTGAGGTCCGTCGCGACGAGACCGGGGTCGACGACGCCGACCGTCGCGTCGAGGTCCGCGGCGAAGCCGCGCGCGACCGCCTCGGCGGCCGCCTTCGACACCGCGTACGCGCCCATCCCGGGCTTCGACTCGGCCGCGACCGCGCCCGACGGGACGATGACCCGCGCGTCGTCGGCGAGGTGGGGGACAGCCTCGGTGATCGTCGCGAACACGCCGCGCGCGTTCGTCCGCATCGTGTCGTCGTAGTCGGCGTACGAGAGCTCGTCCGCCGGACTCTCGCCCGGCGCGCCGTGGAACACGCCGGCGTTCGCGAAGACGACGTCGACCGGGCCGGCCTCGCGGGCGACGCGCTCGAAGAAGCGTTCGAGGTCGAACTCGTCGCGCACGTCGACGCGGTCGCCCCAGGCGGTGCCGCGCTCGGCGCCCGCGTCGCCCGCCGGGTCGCCGTCGCCCCCGTCTCCGTCCTCGCCGTCGCCGCCCGAGTCCTCGCCCTCGCCGCCCGAGTCCTCGCCCTCGCCGTTCAGCGCCGCGACGGTGCGATCGACGGCCGCGCCGTCGCGTCCGGAGACGGCGACGAACGCCCCCTCGTCGACGAACGCCTCGGCGACGGCTCTCCCGATCCCGCTCGTTGCGCCGGTGATCGCGACCGTCAGGTCCATGTGAAACCGGGTACGCGCGTCGGCGACTTAGAGGTATCCACTCGCGCCGGGACCGGCGGAGCGGGTCTCCCGCCTCGCCCGGCGTCCCGGACACGTTCGGGACGTTTCCGCGGCGCGTCTGACCGGATTTATACCGTCGCCGCTCCTACGATCGCGTATGGACGTGGTCCCGGACATCGACGGCGTCGCCGGCGAGTCCGTCGTCGTGATCGGCGGCGGATTCGGCGGCCTCTCGACGGCCTGTTACCTCGCGGACGCCGGCGCGGACGTCACCCTATTAGAGAAGAACGAGCAGCTCGGCGGCCGCGCCAGCCGGCTCGAAGTCGACGGCTTCAGCTTCGACATGGGGCCGTCGTGGTACCTGATGCCGGACGTCTTCGAGCGGTTCTTCGGCCACTTCGGCCGCGAGCCGTCGGAGTTCTACGATCTTGAGCGGCTCGACCCGCACTACCGCGTGTTCTGGAAGGACGGCGATCAGGTCGACGTGCTGCCGGACCGCGAGAAGAACAAGGAGATATTCGAGTCGTACGAGCCCGGGGCCGGCGAGGCGTTCGACGCGTACTTGGAGGAGTCGAAGCGCACCTACGAGATCGGGATGGAACACTTCGTGTACGAGGACCGCCCGCGGCTGCGCGACTACGTGGACAAAGACGTGCTCCGCTACTCGTGGGGGCTCTCGCTTTTAGGCAAGATGCAGGGGCACGTCGAGGAGTACTTCGACCACCCGAAGCTCCAGCAGCTGATGCAGTACACGCTCGTGTTCCTCGGCGGCTCGCCCACGAACACGCCGGCGCTGTACAACCTGATGAGCCACGTCGACTACAACATGGGCGTCTACTACCCCGACGGCGGGATCGGCGCCGTCGTCGACGGGATCGTCGAGCTCGCCGAGGAGCTCGGCGTGGAGTTCGTCACCGACGCGGAGGTGACGGGCATCGAGGGGCGGTACGGCGCCTTCGCGGTCGACACCGAGAACGGCGAGCGCTACCTCGCGGACCGCGTCGTCTCCGACGCCGACTACGCGCACACCGAACAGGAGCTGCTGCCCGAGCACAAGCGCCAGTACACGGAGGAGTACTGGGAGTCGCGGACGTACGCCCCCTCCGCGTTCCTGCTGTACTTGGGCGTCGAGGGCGACGTGCCGAACCTCGAACACCACACGCTCGTCCTCCCGACGGACTGGGACGGGCACTTCGCGCAGATCTTCGACGACCCAGAGTGGCCCGACGACCCCGCGTACTACCTCTGCGTACCCTCGAAGACCGACGACAGCGTGGCGCCCGAGGGGCACAGCAACCTCTTCGCGCTCGTTCCGATCGCGCCCGGCCTTGCGGACACCCCGGAGATCCGCAACCGCTACCGCGACCTCGTCATCGACGACATCGCCGAGAACACCGGCACCGACCTCCGCGGCCGGATCGTCGTCGAGGAGACGTTCTCGGTCGACGACTTCGCGGACCGGTACAACAGCTACGCGGGCAGCGCGCTCGGGTTGGCGCACACGCTCACCCAGACCTCGCTGCTCCGCCCGCCGCACGTCTCTGACGCGGTCGACGGGCTCTACTTCACGGGCTCGACGACGACGCCCGGCATCGGCGTCCCGATGTGTCTCATCAGCGGGGGGCTGACTGCGGAAGCGATGGCCGACGACGACGTGTGAGTCCAGCCGTGAGCGACCAGAACCGATCCGCGACCGACGGCGACGAGCGCTCCCGACCCACCGAGGACGAGCAGCCCCGCTCCGCCGGGAGCGGGAGCGAGGGGCTCCGGTACCTGCTGGTGTTGTCGCGGCCGCGCTTCTGGCTCTACCTCGCCGGCCCGGTCGCCGTCGGCGTCACCTACGGAATCGACGCCGTGAGCGGACTGTTCACGCCCGTCACCGTCGCGCTCGCGCTCTACTTCCTCGTCCCCGCGAACGTGTTCCTCTACGGCGTCAACGACGTGTTCGACGCCGACATCGACGAGCTGAACCCCAAGAAGGAGGGCCGCGAGGCGCGCTGGCGGGGGAGCCGTCCCGTCGTCGCCGCGGTCGTCGCGTCGGGCCTCCTCGGGCTCGCGACGCTCGCGATCACGCCGCGGGTCGCGTGGCCGTACCTGCTCGGCTTCCTCGTCCTCGCGGTCGGCTACAGCGCGCCGCCCGCCCGGTTCAAGACGACGCCGTTCCTCGACTCGCTGTCGAACGGGCTGTACGCGCTCCCCGGCGCGGCGGCGTACGCGACCGTCGCGGGGACGCACCCGCCGCTCGCGGCGCTCGCCGGCGCGTGGCTCTGGACGATGGGAATGCACACGTTCTCCGCGATCCCGGACATCGAGCCGGACCGGGCCGCGGGGATCGACACGACCGCGACCGTCCTCGGCGAGGGGCGTACCTACGCCTACTGCTTCGCGGCGTGGACCGCCGCGGCCGCCGGGTTCTGGCTCGTCGACCCGCGGCTCGGACTCCTGCTCGGCGTGTATCCCGTCTTCGTCGCGTGGGTCGCGCGCTCGTCGGTCTCGGTCGACCGCGCGTACTGGTGGTTCCCGGCGTTAAACACCGTCGTCGGCACGCTGCTGTCGATGGGCGGCCTCTGGCGGGTGTACCCGCTCTGGGAGGCGCTGCCGTGACCGACGGCGACGGCGGGGGGTCGGCCGAGGGCGGCTCGGCAGGGGACGGGGCGACCGGAAGCGCCTCCACCGCGACGACCGCCTCCGGGCTCGACGCGCTCCGCGAGCGCGCGCCCGACACGCGCCGCGAAGCGGAGGCGCTGCTCGACCGACTCGTCCGCGAGAACCGCTTCACCATCGCGGTCGTCTTCCCGCTCGTCGGAGCGATAGCGCTCGTCGGCAGCGCCGAGGGGTGGGTGCCGGAGCCGTTCGCGTTCCACCCGTGGTTCGTGCTGTTCGGCGTTATCGTGATGCGCTCGCCGCTCGTCGTCGGGGTGCTGCCGACGATAGACCGCCGTGCGCTCGGCTGGATCGGCGTGTTGACCGCGTACACGTACCTCATCGAGGGGGTCGGGGTCGCGACCGGGTGGCCGTACGGGGAGTTCGCGTACACCGTCGACCTCGGGCCGATGCTCGGGGGCGTACCTGTCGCGCTGCCGGTCTTCTTCATCCCGCTCGTGATGAACGCCTACCTGCTCTGCCTGCTCCTGCTCGGCCCGCGCGCCGACAGCGTGTGGGTCCGGCTGGCGACGGTGATCCCGGTCGTCGTCGCGATGGACGTCGTCTTGGACCCCGGCGCCGTCTCGCTCGGCTTCTGGGACTTCGGCGGCGGCGCGTTCTACGGGGTGCCGCTCTCGAACTACGCCGGCTGGGTGCTGTCCGCGATCGTCGCGGTGGTCACGCTCGACCGCGCCTTCGCGGCGGCGGGGATCCGCGAGCGGCTCCGGGACTGCGAGTTCATGCTCGACGACATGGTGAGCTTCGTGATCCTCTGGGGTTCGATTAACGTCTGGTTCGGGAACCTCCTGCCCGCGGCGGTCGCGGCCGCGTTCGGCGTCGGGCTCGTCCGCGCCGACCGGTTCGATACGCGGCTGTTCACCGAGTGGCGGCGGTCGTAGGCTCCCGCCCGACTCGGCTGCGCTTATATACCGGGATCGCGTT
Organism: Halorubrum sp. T3; assembly: GCF_000296615.1. NCBI lineage: Archaea > Methanobacteriati > Methanobacteriota > Halobacteria > Halobacteriales > Haloferacaceae > Halorubrum > Halorubrum sp. T3. The sequence continues at coordinate 1,077,552 of NZ_JH815330.1, forward strand.
TGCTCGCTCGTGACCGACGGCGGCAATCGCAGCGGACGACCCCCGGAGGACAGACAGCGATGAGCGACCTCGCCATCGACTACGGCGACCACGAGCGGGTGCGCGAGGTCGTCGACCGACTGACCTACTGCGCCGAGCACGTCGGCGTCTCCTTCGGTGGGTGGGAGGAACCGCACGTCAAGGGGCCGGGGCTGTACTTCGCGGTCGTCGCCGACCGCGACTACGGCGCGTACGCTGACCCGATGGGCGACAAGCGCTGGCCCCGAGCTGACTGCGCGTCGGTCTTCGACGAGGACGCCTTCATTGACGCCGCCGAGTCGGTGAGCGTCGAGCAGGACGGCGGGATCGTCGTCGCCGTCGACGGCGAGATCGAAGAGCAGATGGTCAGGTTCCGCGACCTCGGCACCCGCGACGAGGAGGCCGACCTCGTGGACGACGTGAGCTACGAGCCGTGGATGGGGTCGCGACACATGAGCGCGATCGAGACCTCCGTCCGCCCCGAGGTCGTCGCGACGGTGACGCTGAGCGAGGAGACCGGGCGCGTCAGCGTCTTCCGCGACGGCGAGGCGAACAGCATGCGCCGCGAGGAGATTGGCGGCCGCTGGCGCGGCGAGTAGCGCTCCCCGCCTCCGGCACCGACTCCGCGCGCGGCGGGAAGCGCTCCCGCCTCCCGACACCGAGGCCCCACCGTTAAGCCTCGGCCGCGCGAACGCCGAGACATGTACGACGAGATCCTGGTGCCGACCGACGGGAGCGAGGCCGTCGACCGCGCGCTCGACCACGCGATCCGGCTCGCGACGGACCACGACGCGACGCTCCACGCGCTGTACGTCGTCGACCAGCGGGTGACGACCGCCAACTCGGGCGACCTCCACGACGAGGTCGTCGAGGACCTCGAATCGCAGGGCGATGCCGCGGTCGACGCGGTCGCCGACGCGGCGAGCGAGGCCGGCCTCGACGTCGAGACCCACGTCGCGCACGGGACGCCGGACACGGAGATCGTCGAGTACGCCGACGAGTTCGGCATCGACGTGATCGTGATGAGCCCGGAGGGGAAGTCGCCGCGCGAGCGGATTCGGTCGCTCGGCAGCGTCTCCGACCGCGTCGCCGACGACTCGTCGGTGCCGGTGTTCCTCATCAAGTGACGCCCGTCCGCGACTGAAGCCGCGGGGTTCAGGTGGATCCGGACGCGACCCGTCCGCATGGAACTCACCGTGCTCGGGTCCGGCAGCGCGATGCCGGTCCCCGACCGCGCGCAGGCCGGCTACCTCCTCGACGACGGCGACCGGTCGCTGCTCGTCGACTGCGGCAGCGGCGTCCTCCAGCGGCTCGCCGGGACGGACACCAGCTACGAGGGCGTCTCGACGGTCCTCCTCACGCACCACCACCTCGACCACGTCGCGGACCTTCTTCCCCTCATCAAGGCCCGCTGGCTCGCCGGCGAGGAACACCTCGAAGTGGTCGGCCCCGCGGGAACGAAGTCGCTCGTCGACGGCCTGCTCGACGTTCACGACTACCTCGACGGGCGGATCGACCTGGCGATCCGCGAGGTGTCGGCGTCGCGCTCGTTCGCCGCCGGCGGATTCGACGTGACCGCGCGCGAGACGCGGCACTCGATGGAGGGGTTCGCCTACCGCTTCTCGCCGCCGAGCTCGGACGCCGAGGCCAGCGGCGGGCCGCTCGCGCTCTCGGGCGACACGGAGGCGTTCGCGGGGATGGGGCGGTTCGCGGACGGCGCGGAGCTTCTGGTTCACGACTGCTCGTTCCCGGACGACGTCGACGTGTCGAACCACCCGACGCCGGCGAGCCTCGGCGAGTCGCTCGCGGGCGCGGAGATCGGGACCCTCCTCCTCTCGCACCTCTACCCGCACACCGGTGGTCGCGAGCGCGAGATGGAAGAGAGCGTCCGCGACGCGGGCTTCGACGGCGAGGTGCGGGTCGCGACCGACGGGCTCCGCGTGTCGCTGTGAGGGGGGCGGTGAGTCCGGAATCGTAACCGTCGGTCGGCGGCGTCGCGGCCGCAATGTAACCGCTGAGTGTTACGCACCCACACGTTCGACCCGGATATTTAAGCGCGCGTAGTCGCTTCTCTCCGCCATGGCCGGCCCACTCGCGGACGACTTCGGACGGGAGGTGACGGGGGTACGGATCTCGCTCACCGACCGGTGTAACTTCGACTGCGTCTACTGTCACAACGAGGGGTTAGGCGACACGCGCGGGCCGATGGAGCCGAGCGACGAGGAGATGAGCGCGGACGACGTGGTCCGCTTCTTAGAGGTCGTCGAGGGGTACGGCGTCGACGCCGTGAAGTTCACGGGCGGCGAGCCGATGCTCCGCCAGGACCTCGAGGAGATCATCGAGCGCACGCCCGACTCGATGGAGGTGTCGATGACGACGAACGGCACCTTCCTCCCCGGGCGCGCGGAAGACCTGAAGGCCGCCGGGCTCGACCGCGTCAACGTCTCGCAGGACGCGCTCGACCCGGACGACTTCGCGGAGGTGACGAAGTCGGGCGCCTACGAGAAGGTCCTCGAAGGCGTCAGGGCCGCCGTCGACGCCGGGCTCGACCCCGTGAAGCTCAACATGGTCGTGTTCACGCACACCGCGGGCTACGTCGAGGAGATGGTCGAGTACGTCGCCGACAACGACGGGCTCCAGCTCCAGCTCATCCAGTACATGCCGGAGCTGACGGGCAAGCCCGAGTGGAACGTCGACATCGGGCGCGTCCACGACTGGCTCGCGGAGAAGGCGGACCGCGTCGAACACCGCGAGATGCACGACCGGAAGCGGTACTTCGTCGGCGAGGACAGCGACGACGACACGGGCGGCATGGTCGAGATCGTCGACCCCGTCGAGAACGAGGAGTTCTGCGCCAACTGCGGCCGCGTCCGCGTCACCCACGAGGGGTACCTGAAGGGGTGTCTCAACCGCAACGACGACCTCCGCTCGATGGGCGAGATGACCCGCGAGGAGATCGCGGACACCTTCGAGGAAGTGGTGGCGAACCGCGTCCCCTACTACGGCGAGTACCTGATCGAGGGTGAGGACGGGGAGTACGAACTGAACGAGAAGTATCTCGGGGCGCCGAGCGCGGCGGACTGAGTGGTCCAGAATCGAAAATTCTCGCGAAGACTATTTATTTGGGTGATAATTATAGTGTCGCGTTAAGTTACGCAGAAGCGCAAGACGGCAAGAGTATCCCGCGAGTTTTGATGCCATTTATATTCTTAAGATAGGGAGTAACTCCGGGAGAAACAGGATCTCTCTTTTCAGTTCTCCTTCTCGGTGATGCGCAGATCACGATCCGCTACAATATTCTAGAACACTACAGAAAATCGCATGGCAGCAGCTATGTGGATACTAACTTAACGCGACCCGTCTAGCTTGGCTGGATATTTATACGAAGGCTCATATCAGAATCACATGATGGGGCTGCGCCGATTGATAACGGGCCATCAATATAATCCGTATTTGTTTGCTTTCGTCGGCGGAGTAGCTCTAGCTCTCTTCACTCTGAGTTTCTTTATTGAGCTACGGATCATTATTGAAAGTCCGAGCTATGGTGACATCACCTCCATCATATCAACTATATGGAAAACAATTCTTGGGCTAACAACCATTGGATCCTTTATTCTTGCCGCCTACAACTATCAGACAGAGACAGACGATTCAGACGGCCCTGCGACTGGATTCACTATTCAAGGACAGAACCATAACATCGATTTCCATCTTCATGTTGATGACACACCCGAATCAAGTAGAGAATCTGAAGATACGGAGTCAACAGAAGATGAAGTAACTGAAGGAGAGGGCGAAGAAAGTGAAATCAGAGATTGATTTGACGTGAGAGCCACTCACGAGCGGCAGCGGTGAGCATTGCCTCCCATGAACTGAAGCCAGTGTGTGTATCGATGTAATCGTCAAACTCTGATTCAGGGATCTGTTTAAAATCGTTCTCCGTTTCGATCTCCCAAGGACTACTATCGAAAAGCTCACCAATCGAATCAAATTCGGTATGTGTTTTCATGAAACTAGCCGAGAATAGTTCCTCCATTGGGATCTCATTTTTGCCGCTTACACCTTCGAGATCCTGCTGGAGGCTATCCAGAGAGTCGGCTAATTCTTCGAACCCCTCGATCTGAACACTCATATCCACAATTCTGTGGCACAACTGTATAAACCTATTCAGCCCTCACATTCTCGCTTTTTAAGAGTTGTCTCGATTTCGCCGCTCGCTTGTCTAGGTACTCGCTTCGCTCGGACCTCACACCGTTCGCTGCGCGCGACTGATAGGGTTCGAATCACCTGCGTGCCGGTTCGCTCGTCGCTTCGCTCCTTGCTGTACGGGCACAGTGGGATTCGAACCCACGACCGTCGGATTAGAAGTCCGACGCTCTATCCTGGCTGAGCTATGTGCCCTCACTCGCTTCTGATCCCCCGAGTCTAAAAAACGCCCGCGGTTCGCGCCGCCCGCGGGCCAACAGCAGACCTAAGTCCGCGAGCGGAGTATCCGCCGGTAATGAACGTTATCGGAACCGTCGGCCTCCCCGGCAGCGGGAAAGGGGAGGCGGCGAACGTGGCCGAGGCCGCCGGCATCCCCGTCGTCGTCATGGGCGACGTGATCCGCGCCGAGTGCCGCCGCCGCGGGCTCGACCCGGCCGAACACCACGGGCGGATGGCCGGCACGCTCCGCGAGGAAGAGGGCGACGACGCCATCGCCGCCCGGACGCTCCCGCGGATTCGGGAGGCCGCGGCCGAGAGCGACCGCGACGAGACCGTCCTCGTCGACGGCCTCCGCTCGACCGTCGAGCTGGAACGCTTCCGCGAGGCGTTCGGCGACGACTTCACGCTCGTCGCGATCCGCGCGCCGTTCGAGCTGCGCGCCGAGCGGTTAGGCGAGCGCGGCCGCGACGACTCCGACTCCGACCTGTCGGCGCTCCGCGAGCGCGACGAGCGCGAGATCGACCTCGGCCTCGGCGAGACCCTCGAACGGGCCGACGTCGAGATCGACAACACCGACAGCCTCGCTGCGTTCCGCGAGCGCGTCCGCGAGGAGCTGGGCGTCGACGACGCGGAGTCGGACCGCTCCGACGGCAAGGCCGGCGAGAAGCCCGACGACGCCGAGGCGACCGACGACCCAGAGGCGCCCGAGGCCGGAGGTGACGGCGCGTGATCTACAGCGTCGACGTCCGGATCGAGACGCCGGTCAACGACACGGAGGTGACCGACCGGGTCACCGACGCGGTCGAGAACGTCTTCCCCGACGCCGAGCCGGTCCACGAGGACGGGCGGCTCGTCTCCGAGACGCACAGCCTCGACGCCTTCTCCGACGTGCTCCACGAACAGGAGATCCTCGACACCGCGCGGCGCGTCTTCCTGCAGAACAGCACCGACGAGGGGTTCACGTTCTCCTTAAAAAAGCAGGCAGCGTTCGAGGGCGTCGTCAACTTCGCGGTCGGCGAGTCCGACGAGCTCGGCGAGATCGACGTCGAGGTGCGCGTCCGCGAACCCGACGTCGAGTCGTTCATCGACTACGTCGCGCCCGAGACCGACGAGGGCCAGCCCGTCGACCCCGTCCGCGAGTACGGCGACCGGTTCGACCCCGAGGACGAGGCGTACTGAGGGCGGGAGGCGGTCAGCCGAGAAAGTTCTCCGACTCAGTTACTCAACGCCGACGAGCCCGCGCCGCCGATCGCGCCGAAGACGGCCGGGTAGACGGCGCCGGCGAGCAGGACGGCGGTGACGATGTCCGGAGCCACGCTCCCGTCGCCGACCGCGTACCGGAACAGGAACGCCCCGACGACCGCGAGCGGGAGGTAGCCGGCCGCGACGAGCGCTCCCGAGCGGGCGCCGTCGAGTGGCGCGTCCGCGCCGGCGACCCGACCCGCGACGAGGCCCGCGACGAGCAGGAGGACCGGCGGGACGAGGAGGAGGAATCCCGCGCCCTCGGCCTCCATGAGGAGGTTCCGTGACGACGTGCCGCCGAACAGCGCGGGGAACACGGTCTCGACGAAGTGGGCGTTGTAGAACATCCAGCCGGACACCTGCCACGTCGAGATGGGGTCGCTCCCGAACAGCTCGGCGAGGAAGTTGAGCCCCGACAGCCCCTCCTCGATTCGGCCGCTCTGCGTGAGGTAGACGGACAGGTAGCCGACGAGGTACGCGGCGGCGCCGGCGACCGCGCCGCCGACCGCCTCTCTGGCGATGCTCGGATCCGAACCGGTCGTCGCGGTCGTTCCACCGGGTGGTGACGAGGACATGCGCTCGGTGTCGTTTCGGACGCCGTAAGTGTTTGTTGGGTCGGGATCGTCACCGTAATTCAACAGAATCGTCGGTTGAAACACCCGCTCTCGCCGGAATTTTCGCCGGTCAGGCGGTCGCCTCGCGCCATTCCGCCTGCGTGATCGTGTACCGGACCTCGTCGTGGACGGTGCCGTCCGGGAAGGTCATGTGGTTTCGGAGCAGCCCCTCGCGGCGGCCCCCGAGCCGGTCGACGTACCGCTCGATCGCGCGCCGCGAGTTCTCGTTGTCGGGGTGGTGGCTCACGGCGACGACCTCCAGGTCGAGGTCGTCAAACGCGACCTCGACGAGCGCGGCGGCGCGCTCGCCGGAGTAGCCTCGGCCCCAGAACCGCTTGCGGAGCCACGTGCCGAGGAGCGCGGTGCGCTTCTCCCAGTCGACGTGGAAGCCGCCGAAGCCGGCGAGCTCGCCGGCGCCGTCCTCGCCCTCGCGCGGTCGGATGACGTAGCTCGCGGCCTCTCCCTCCTCGAAGCGCTCTCGGCCGCGTTTGAGGAACTCCAGCGTCTCCTTTTTTGTCTCGTGGGGGTCCCACGCGAGATGCTCGGTCACCTCGTCGATGTCGGGATCCGACGAGCAGATACGGTAACACTCGTCGAGGTCGACGGTCTCCGGACTTCTCGCCTCCAACCGCAGTCGGTCCGTTTCGATCGTTTCGGGGAACACGCCGGTCGGGTCGTCGCCGACCGAATAAACTCCACCGGCGGCCTGCGACCCTTTATCACGGCTTTGTTGAGATACCATTCTTCAGATACATTCTCGCCTGAAACAGCCGATCGATGAGAGCTGCTTCTTGATCGATAGCGGGAGTGAGTGTAGTACGTCGTGAGTGAGGCCATTTATACGGGAAACCGGGGAGTTGCTGTCGGCTATTTATAAACGGTCGACCGCGTTGCGCTGACGACCTCCAAAGCCCCAGCCGCGACGGCTCGCGCGCCTTGCTGTGCTCCTCGCTCAGTCGCTCGCGCTCCCTCGCTGCGGTGCTTGCTGCGGCGTGCTTCGCCCTCGCGGCTGCCCCTTTGAGTCCCGCCCCGCACCGCTCCGCACAGCACCTCACGCCTCCCCAACCTCGTCAGTCGCCTCCGCTTCGCTCCGGCGACTGACTCCCTCGCGGGCTGGCTCGCGGCCTCCGCTTCGCTCCGGCCGCTCGCAGGCGCGCCATCGCCGACTATTTATAAGCGGCCGTCGCCGCCGCTGGCGACTATTTAAATACCAAATCGCTGCTACCGATCTGCGATACCCACTCCCGAAATCGCTCGCCGCTACCCCTGTATTGAACAAATCAAGTCAGAATATTCTGAGGATTTCGACAGGGCGTTATCACGGGCCGATCGTCGTCATTCGTGGAGCGCGTCGGCGAGGTCGGCGGCGACGTCCGCGATCGCCTCTCGCGCCCGATCGACGTCCTGCATCGTCATGAACCCGTGAACCATCGACGGGTAGTTCTCGTAGCGGGTCGCGACGCCGTCCGCGACGAGCTTCTCCGCGTACGCCTTCCCGCCGTCTCGGAGCGGGTCGAAGCCTGCGGTGACGACCGTCGCGGGCGCGACGCCGGAGAGGTCCCCGGCGTTGATCGGATCGGCGTACGGGTTCCGGCGGTGGATCTCGCTCCGGTAGTAGGCCTCGGAAAACCACTCGATGTCTTCCCGCGAGAGGACGACCCCGGCGTGTTCGCGCACCGACTCCTGCTCGGGGTCGATTCCGATCCCGGGATACAGCAGCGCCTGATGTGCGATCTCGGGACCGTCCCGCTCGGCGGCCATCAGCGCCGTCACGGCAGCGAGGTTGCCCCCCGCAGAGTCGCCCGCGACCGCGACGTCGCCGGTGCCGCGGAGCCGCTCCGTCGAGTCCGCCGCCCACTCGACGGCTGCGTAGGCATCCTCGACGGCGGCCGGGAACGGGTGTTCGGGCGCGAGGCGGTACTCGACGGAGAGGACGGCACAGCCGCTCTCCCGCGTCAGGTGGCGACAGAGCCAGTCGTGGGTCTCGACGCTCCCGAGAACGAACCCGCCGCCGTGGAAGAGGACGACGGTCGGGTGCGGTGGGTCGCTGTCCGGGAGGTACAGCCGCGCCTCGCTGTCTCCTTCCGGGCCCGGAACCCTCACCGACTCCGTCGCGCCGACGCTCGGCGGATTCCGGTTCTGGAGCCGCGTCAGGGGCCCGGTCAGGAGCCGGAGCAGTTTTAGCTTGTAGCCGCCGTGCGGGAGGGGAATCCGCGACTGGCGGGCCGCGGCGCGCTTCGCCTGGGGGTCGATCTGGTCGGCGCTCACGCCGCGAGAGTCGTCGGGCCGTCGACAAGACGGTTGCGGCGGAGTCGCCCGGGCGCGGGCGGTGCCGAGTCGCTCACCCGGTCACGCCGGCCGCGCGTAGCTCCTCGCGGATCGCGTCGCGTTTCACTAAGGCGAAACCGACGCAGATGATCAGGAAGCCGGCGACCGTCGTTGCGGTGATCCCCTCATCGAGGAGGAGCCACCCGACGACGGCGGCGAACACGGGCGCGACGTAGGAGACGAGGTTGATCTCGATCGGGCCGAGCCGGTCGAGCAGGTCGAAGTAGATGAGGAAGCCGAGCCCGCTGGCGACAACCGAGAGGTAGCCCAAGGCGAGCAGCGACTCCGTCGTCCACGCGACGTCGGCGACCGACTCGCCGAGCGCGAGCGAGACCAAGTGGGTGAGTCCGGCACCGAGCAGCATCGCCCACGCCTCCATCGTCTCGACCGCGATGTCGGCCTCGGAGGCCCGGGAGAGGACGGAGCCGAGCGCGAAGGAGGCGGCCGCGAGCAGGACGAGCAGCTTCGCGACCGTGCCGCCGCCGGTCAGGTTCGCGGGGTCAGGGTTCGCGAGCACGACCGCGCCGACGAGCCCGATCGCCAGCCCGAGCGCCCCGACCGCGGTCAGTCGCTCCGCGGGGAGGAAGGCGCGCGCGAACACCGTGGTCAGGAGCGGAGAGAGGCTGACGATGACGGCCGCGACGGCGCTCGTCACCGCAGGGTCGGTCTCGCCGACGAACAGGAACGAGTGGTAGGCGGCGATGATGAACACGGCGCCGGAGAGGACTTCCAACCACGCGTCGCGGCCGCGGGGGATCGGGTCGTCGACCGCGTACGCGGCGTACGCGAGCATGACGACCCCGGCCACGTCGTACCGGAGCGCCGCGAACAGCACCGGCGGGAAATACGCCAACCCCGCCTTGATCGCGACGAACGCCGAACCCCAGACGGAGGCGAGGATCAGGAACAGCGAGAGGTTTCTGAGACGGCTCACGTCCGCCCTCTCCCCGCGGCGCGCCAAAAGGTTCCGGAAACGGTCGCGTTCGCTGGATTCGCCCGGGAGGGAGAGGCGGGTGGCGTCCGCTACCGGACTCGGTACCCGTCGGCGTCGCGGGCGACGACGCCCACGTCGGAGAGCCGGCTGAGCGCGCTCTCGACCGTCGACTCCCGCGCGCCGACCTCGTCGGCGACCGCCGCGGGGGTGCCGTCCGTCTCGACCACTGCGGCGATGACGGCCGCGAAGAAGCGGCTGTCGGCCTGCCCGCCGAGCCGCTCGTCGATCTCCCCCAGCGCGTCCTCGACGCGACCCTGAACCCACCGCTGGGCGAGCGAGAGCTCGCGGTCGAGGTCCTGAAGCCGCGCGAACTCCTGGGCGAGCTCCGCGAGGTCACCCGTCGCGCCTGAGCCGTCGGGGGCCTCGATCGAGAGGTGCGGACAGCGCCCGGACATGTCGAGGCTGTTCTTCGCCGGGTAGGCGCTCTTCGCGCCGAAGCCGTACGGCGAGACGCTCACCTCTAAGCGGAGGCTGCGCGCGATCCGGAAGTACTTCCGGCGCTGGTCGTCCGTCGTCGACTCGACGAGACCGGCCTCCTCCAGCTTCCGCAGGTGGTCGATCACCGCCTTCGGGCTCACGTCGAGGTACTCCGAGATCTCCGTGACGTAGCAGGGTTTGGTCGCGAGAAGCCGGAGGATTCGCCGCCGGTTCTCGTTGCCGAGGAGATCGAGCAGTACCGCGGAGTCCATTAACGTGTGGTTAGCGTTCAGCGGATAAAAGGTTGGCTTCCGGCGACAGACGCGTCGAGCGGAGATCGAAGGACGGGACGGCGGGTGGAGCGATTCGTTCGTGCTCGCTTTCGCCCGCCGCTGAGGCGCCGTCCCCGAGCAGGTGCGGCTCGTTCGTTCGACCGCCTCACGCTATGACGTATCTCGATACCGCCGCGGCAGCCCAAATACTGATTACCGTGACGGCGCACCCTTACGGAGGGAATGCCCGAGAAACAGCCGCGTCCCGAATGGAACCTCTCCGAGCGGGACACGATCATCTTACAGGAACTCGCGCGCGACCCGCAGCTCACCTCCCGCAGGCTCCGGGACCTCCTCGACGAGGAGCACGACATCGACGTCTCTCACGTCACCGTCAACGAGTCGATCCGGCGGATGCGCGAGGACGGAGTGTTCCGCGAGGCGCTGGTCCCCAACGAAGAGCAGCTCTTCTTCTCGCTGTTCGAGTTCCAGTTCAACCCCGAGGGGTTCGAAGAGAACTGGCGGGACGCGCTCGAACACATCCGGTCGAGCCGCCACACGTTCATGTACTTCCTCTCCGACGGCGACTACCAGTGGAAGACCATCATGATGTTCAAAGACCGCGAACAGGAGTCGAAGTGGATCCACGAGTTCTACAAGGAGTACGGCGAGCTCATCACTAACCTCCGCAACTCCGTCGTGACGAACGTCCTCAAGTTCGGGACCGACCCCGAGCTGTTCGAGGTGTTTCAGGAGGACGGCGACGAGGAGTGACCGCCGGCGTCGGTCACCGACTTAGTCGAACTCGCCGAACCGAGTGACGGCCTCTAACTCCTCCGTCGGCGGGTCCTCGAACGCGTCGCGCGCGATCGACCGCCGGTGGACCTCGTCGGCGCCGTCGACGATGCGGAACTGCCGGACGTTCTCGTGGAAGCGCGCGATCGGCAGGTCGTAGGCGATCCCGTTGCCGCCGCAGAACTGGAGGGCGTCGTCGATCGCCTCCTGCGTCACGTTCGCCGCGAACGTCTTCGCCATCGCCACCTCGATCCGCGCCTCGTGGCCGTCGGCGATCCGGCCGGCCGCGTGCCGCACCATCGTGCGGGCGGCGTGGAGCTCGGTCCGGCGGTCGGCGATCCGGAACCGCGGGCCCTGCTTCTCCGAGAGCGGCTCGCCGAACCCCTCCCGCTCGGAGAGGTAGGCGGTCGCGATGTCGAGCGCGCGGTCGGCCATCCCGGCGTACCGCATACAGTGGGTGAGCCGGGCCGGCCCGAGCCGCTGTTGGACGAGCGTGAACCCCTCGTTCTCCTCGCCCAGCGTGTTCTCCACGGGCACCCGGACGTTGTCGAACCGGATCTCGGCGTGCGTCGTCCCCACCAGCCCCTCGCCGAGGTGCGGGATGTTCCGGACGATCTCGACGCCGTCGGCGTCGGCGGGCACGAGGATGACCGAACAGCCCGCGTACGGGTGCGCCTCCTGGTCGGTGCGCGCGAACGTCAGGAACACGTCGGCGTCGAGGCCGCCCGTCGTCCACCACTTGTGGCCGTCGATGACCCACTCGTCGCCGTCCTTCTCGGCGGTCGTCCCCAGCATCTTCGGGTCCGACCCGCCGCCCCCCATCGGCTCTGTCATCGCGAACCCGGAGTCGATCTCGCCGGCCGCGAGCGGGCGGAGCCAGCGCTCCTTCTGCTCCTCGGTGGCCGCGATCTCGAGGGTGTGCATGTTCCCCTCGTCCGGCGCCGCACACCGGAGCGCGGTCGGGCCGAGCAGGCTCCGTCCCGCCTCCTCGAACACGGGGAGCATCTCGCGGAAGCCGAGCCCGAGCCCGCCGTACTCCTCGTCGACCTGCGGGGCGTAGATCCCCTCGTCGCGCGCGGCGTCGCGCAGCGCCTCGATCTCCGCCGGCGGGATCGGCCCCCGACCGAGCCACTCACGCTCGACCGGGAGCACCGTCTCGTCGACGAACTCCCTGACGGCCTCGGCGACCTCCGGTCCGCGTCCGATGTCGTCGTACTCCATACCGGCCCTTATTTAGCAATGTAAATAGTGGTTCCGGCTATTCTCCCAAAATTCTATATTACGCGAAACTGATCCCCAATGTACCGAAAAATAGATTTACAATGTTAGTTGAATATGCGACAACCGATGAAAGCCGTTCGGGCATAGATCGGCCGGCTGCCGTCGCCTCCGGCCCGCATCGAACGGGGGGAGACCGGCCGTGACTGACGCCGATTACCTCGACAGGCTGGTCGACGACGACGCGCTCGGGACGTATCTCGCGGGCGAGTTCGGGCCGGCCGACACGTTCGCCGTCGAGCGACACGCGGAGGGGCACTCGAACGAGACGCTGTTCGTCACGTGGGGCGACCGCGAGTTAGTCATCCGGCGGCCGCCGCCCGGCGAGACGGCCGACACGGCCCACGACGTGCTGCGCGAGTACCGCGTCGTCGACGCACTCTCCGACACCGGCGTCCCGGTTCCATCGACGCTGCGCGCCTGCGACGACGCCGCGGTGCTCGGGAGCGACTTCTACGTCATGGAGCGCACCGACGGCGACGTGCTGCGCGACGCCGAGCCGACGCGGTTCGCCGACCCGGCCGCGCGTGAACGCGTCGGGGCCGAACTCGTCGACACGCTGGCGGCGATCCACGCGGTGGACTACGAGGCGGTCGGGCTCGGCGAGTTCGGTCGCCCGGAGGGGTACACGGCCCGGCAGGTCGAGCGCTGGACGAACCAGCTCGACTGGGCCTTCGGGACGACGGAGTCGGTCAGGGAGGTGCCGGACCTGGTCGCCGTCGGCGAGTGGCTCGCCGACAACGTCCCTGAGGACCACCCGGAGACCCTCGTCCACGGCGACTTCAAGCTCGACAACGTGATGTACGGCCCCGGGACGCCGCCGGCGGTCGTCGCCGTCTTCGACTGGGAGCTGTCGACGCTCGGCGACCCCCTCGCCGACCTCGGCTGGCTGCTGTTGTTCTGGTACGACGAGGGCGACCCGGACCCGGCGATGCCCGACCTGATGTCGACGTTCACCGCCCGCGAGGGGTACCCGACACGCGCGGAACTGATCGACCGGTACGAGGCGTCGACGGGCCGCGAGTTCGCCCACGAGCGGTTCTACCGCGCGCTCGCGGCGTACAAGATGGCCGCGCTCGGCGAGATGTTCCTCGCGCGGCACCTGAACGACGACAGCGACGACCCGCTGTATCCGAAGATGGAGACGCAGGTCCCCGAGCTCGCGGCGCGGACGCTCGCGTACGTCGAGGGCGAGACCGAGCGGCTGTAGGCCCGCCGTCGGACCGTGGGCCGCGACTTACCGCGCCGTCCAGCCGCCGTCCGCGGCGAGCGTCTCGCCGGTAACGAAGCTCGCCGCGTCGCTCGCGAGGAAGACGACCGGGCCGGCTATCTCCGTCGGCTCGGCGAAGCGGTCGAGCGGCGTCCGGTCGAGGATCGACTGCCGGAGCCGCTCGTTCTCTTGGAGGGTCTCCGTGAGTTCGGTCGCGACGTACCCGGGCGCGACCGCGTTCACCCGCACCTCCGGCGCCCAGTCCATCGCCGCGCTCTTCGTCAGCCCGACGAGCCCGTGTTTCGACGCGACGTACGGGTGCTGTTTCGGCAGCCCGACCTCGCCCGCCACGCTGGCGACGTTGACGACGCTCCCCTCCGCCTCACGCAGGTGCGGGCCGGCGGCCCGGAGGGTCCGGAACGAGCCCCGCAGGTTCACGTCGAGCACGCCGTCGACCGCGTCCGACTCGATCTCGGTCGGGTCGCCGAGCGCGTCGTCGGGGTTGAACCCGGCGTTGTTGACCAAGACGTCGAGCGAGCCGAACGCGTCGACGGTCTCCTCGACCAGCGCCGCCACGTCGGCGTCGTCGGTCACGTCCGCGGTGATCCCGCGCGCCTCGACGCCGAGGTCGCGGGCCTCCTCGGCGACGGCCTCGACCTCCGCGGCCGTCCGCGCAGATGGGACGACCGTCGCCCCCGCCGCGGCCAGCCCGAGGGTTATCGCGCGGCCGATCCCGCGCCCGCCGCCGGTGACGACGGCGACCTTCCCGGAGAGGTCCGGGAGGGCGTCGGTCGGCGTCGGGGCGGCGGCGTCCGCACCGTCTCCGTCGGCCGACGGCGCCTCCTCGTCTCTCATTCGCCACCTCCGTCGCCCGGCGCGTACGGCAGCTCCGGCTCCTCGACGGTCTCCCGGAGCGTCTTCTTGTCGAACTTCCCGGTCGCGGTCTTCGGGATCTCCTCGCGGAACCGGACGTCGTCCGGGAGCCACCAGCGCGGGAACTCCTCCTCGAGGAACGACCGGATCGCCTCCACGTCGAGCTCGCGGCCCGCCTTCGGCACGACGAACGCCAGCGGCCGCTCCTGCCAACGCTCGTGCGGCGCCGCGATCACGACCGCCTCGGCGACGTCGCCGTGCGCCATCAGGGCGTTCTCCAGCTCGATGCTGGAGATCCACTCGCCGCCCGACTTGATCACGTCCTTGGCTCGGTCGACGACCTCAATGTATCCGTCCTCGTCGACGGTGGCGATGTCGCCGGTGCGGAGCCAGCGCGCCCCGCCGTCCTCGGCCGCGACGAAGTCCGTCTCGTTGGCCTCCGGGCGGTTGTAGTACTCGCTGACGACGCTGGGGCCGCGGACGAGCAGCTCGCCGAACGCCTCGCCGTCCCAGGCGATCGGCTCGCCGTCGTCTCCGACGACCCGCATCTCCAGCCCGGGCGAGAGCAGCCCCTGCTTCGCCCGCTTGTCGAGTTCCGCCTCGCGGTCGCCGTCGGCGGTCCCCGAGGTCGGCCGCGAGACCGACCCGATGCTCATCGTCTCGGTCATTCCCCACGCGTGTTCGATCGTCACGTCGTGTTCGTCCTCGTACCGCCGCATCACCTCCCGCGGCGCGGCACTGCCGCCGACGACGATGCGTTCGAGCGAGGAGAGGTCGCCGCCGTGCTCGTCTAAGTGGTCGAGCACGTCGATCCACACCGTCGGGACGCCGGCGGTGAGCGTGACGCCCTCCTCCTCGATCAGCTCGACAAGGTCGGCGGGGTCCGGGGACGGCCCCGGGTACACCTGCTTCGCGCCCGCCATCGTCACGGCGTACGGGAACTCCCACGAGTTCACGTGGAACATCGGCACGACCGGCATCACCACGTCGTCCTCGGCGATGTCGAGCGCGGCGGGCGTCATCACCATCATCGCGTGGGCGTAGATCATCTTGTGGGTGTACTCGACCCCCTTCGGCTTCCCCGTCGTCCCGGAGGTGTAACACATTCCGGCGGGGTCGTCCTCGGAGAGCGAGGGCCACGATTCCATCGGGTCGGCGTCCGCGATCAGCTCCTCGAACGACGACAGCGGCAGGTCCGCCTCCGTCTCGGGGACCGTGTCGTCCATGACGACGACCTCGCGGACGCCGTCGATCCGGTCCCACAGGCGGTCGAGGACCGCCACGGCGTCGCGGTCGACGATCAGCACGTCGTCCGCGGCGTCGTTGATGATATACTCGACGTTGTCGTCCTGTAACAGGAGGTTCACGGTGTGGAGCTGCGCGCCGGAGAGGGGTACGGCGTAGTATGCCTCCAAGTGGCGGTGCGTGTTCCACCCGAGCGTCCCGACGCGGTCGCCGGGCTCGACGCCGAGGTCGGCGAGCGCGGCCGCGAGCCGCCGGACGCGGTCGCCGAAGTCGGCGTAGGTGTAGCGGTCGACCCCGTCGTGGGTGCGCGAGACGACCTCCGTCTCCGGGAACAGCCGCGTCGCCCGCCAGAAGAACGGCCGGAGGGTGAGCTCCTCAGGCATCTGCGGTGCCCACGGAGAGGTACGTCTCGAGGAGGTCCTCGCGGTCCCGGATCTCCGCGACGGTGCCGTCGAAGACGATCTCGCCGGTGTCCATGATGTACCCCCGCTCGGCGAGGTCGAACGCGAACTCGACGTTCTGTTCGGTCAGCAGGACGGTGACGTTCTGGTCGACGACCGTCTGGACGATCTCTCGCAGGTCGTCGACGATCACCGGCGCGAGCCCCTCGGTCGGCTCGTCGAGCAGCAGCACGTCTGGCGCTTGGACGAGCGCGCGGGCGACCGACACCATCTGCTGTTCGCCGCCGCTGAGGTTCCGCCCGTTGCTGCCGCGGAGGTCGTCGAGCGCCGGGAACAGCTCGTACATCTCCTCGACCGGCCGCGGGTCGCTCGCCAAGTTGTGCGCCAGCCGGAGGTTCTCCTGAACGGTCAGCGTGGGGAACACCCGGCGGTCCTCCGGCACGAGCGAGATCCCGCGCTCGTTGATCTCGTCCGACGACAACCCCGCTATCTCCTCGCCGCGGTACGTGATCGACCCCGAGCGCGGCGGCGACGCGCCGACGATCGAGCGCATCGTCGTCGTCTTCCCGGCGCCGTTGCGCCCGAGCAGCGTCACCACTTCGCCCTCGTCGATCTCCAGTGAGACCCCGTGGAGCACGTGGCTGTTCCCGTAGTATGTGTCGATGTCGTCGACCGTGAGTATCGTCATACGCTATCACTCCCCAAGTACGCCTCGGTCACCCGTTCGTCCGTGAGTACGTCCTCCGGCGCCCCGTCCGCGAGGATCGACCCCTCGGCGAGCACGACGATCCGGTCGGAGATATCGGTGACGACGTCCATGTTGTGTTCCGTCACGACGAACGTGGCGTCTAAGTCCTCGTCGAGCTCGCGGATCAGCGAGACGATCTCCGTGACCTCCGTCGGGTTCATCCCCGCGGTCGGCTCGTCCATCAGGAACACGTTCGGCTCGATGGCGAGAGCTAAGGCGATCTCGACGGTCCGCTTCTCGCCGTGGCTCAGCGTGTCGCAGGGCGTGTCCGCGATGTCGGTGAGCCCGGTGAGCTCCAACAGCTCTTCGACGTCGGCCTCAACCGACTCGTCGCCGGTCGCCCGCGAGCGGAAGTCGAGCCGGGAGCCATCGTGGCTGATCCGGGCGACCCGCACGTTCTCGCGGACGGTGAGCCCCTCGAAGATATTCGTTATCTGGTACGAGCGCGAGAGCCCAGCCTGCGCCACCTCGTGCGGCTCCGCGTCGGTGACGTCGGCGAGGTCGTCCCCGTCCCCGCTCCGGAGCCAGATCGACCCCGACGTGGGTTCGAGCACGCCCGTCAGCAGGTTGTAGAACGTCGTTTTTCCGGCCCCGTTCGGGCCGATGATGCTGGTGATCTTGTCGTCGTCGATCTCGATGGAGACGTCGTCGACGGCGGTCAGTTGGCCGAACTGTTTGCGGAGGTCTTCGGTCTTGAGGACGGTCGTCACGAGTTATCACCTCTGTCAGCGCGCGCGTTGTCGTCGCCCGATTCGGCTCCGTCGTCCGCCGCAGTCGACGCCTGCCCGCCGTTGAGGGCGCCGCCACCCCCGCCGCCGCCGCCGTCGCCGTCGCCGTCTCCGAACAGTCGGTCGCGGAGCAGCAGGAGGCCGCCGACGGCGCCCTGCTTGAAGAACAGCACGACGGCGATGAGCAGCGCGCCGAAGAACAGCTCCCAGTACGCTTCGAGCGCCGGGAAGCGGCTGATCGCCCACCGGATGTACAGGAAGATGAACGCTCCGACGATCGGACCGTAGAAGTAGGTCGCGCCGCCGATCACGGTCGCGATGACGGCGATCGCGCTCGTCGACCAGTGCGTGAGCCCGGGCGACGCGACGCTCGCGAGCCCCGCGCGCAACACGCCGGCGATTCCGACGACCGCCGCCGAGACGATGAACGTCATCCAGCGGTGGTGGCCGACGTCGATCCCGAGCGCGGCCGCGCGGTCGGGACTCTCGCGGATCGCCTTACAGACAGTCCCGAACGGCGAATTGACGACGCGCCACACCCCGTACGTCGCCGCGACCACGGTGACGGCCGAAATGGCGTAGTAGATCCGACGGCCGCCGATCCGGAGGCTGAAGCCGCCGAGGTCGACGGTCCCGAGCAGGACGATTACCCCGTCGGTCCCGTTCGTCAGCCCCGCCGGGTCCTGAATGATGAGCGAGTAGCCCAACATCCCGAACGCGAGGGTGATCAGCGCGAAGTAGATCTCCTCTAACCGGACGCTGAGCCACCCGACGGGCACGGCCACGAGAACGACGAGCACGAGGCCGACGACGCCGCCGAGGACGAACGTGACGAGCGGCGAGATCCCGGCGCCGACGATGTCGGCGATCACCGGGCCGAGGTCTCGCAACACGATCGCGATCCCGTACGCGCCGCCCGCGTAGAACAGGCCGTGACCGAACGAGAGCAGGCCCGTGTAGCCGTACAGCAGGTTGAAGCCGAGCGCGAACAGCGCGACGACGAGGAAGTCGGTGAACAGGTACACCTGGAACGGCGGCGCGAGGGCGATAAGCACCAGCGCGACGGCCCCGAGAAGGCCGAACCGCTCGCGGGTCCACCCCTCGGCGACCGCCGAGCCGAACCGGCTGACCCGGCCGCCCGTGTCGGTCGCGCTCATTCGCCGATCCCCCCGAACAGGCCCTCGGGACGGATCAGCAACACGATCACCATCGCGAGGAAGGGGATCGCGATGCTGCCGGCGCTGATGAACTGCGGGCCGAGGCTCTGCATCATGCCGATGAGCATCGCGCCGACGAAGGCGCCGCTCATGGAGCCGAGTCCGCCGATAACCACGACGATGAACGCGTCGATGATCACCTGGTCGCCGAGCGCCGGGCTGGTCGCCTGGAGCGGCGCCGACAGCGCGCCGCCGAGCCCGGCCAACACGCTCCCGAGGAAGAAGACCCCGGTGTAGAGCCGGGGCACGTCGACGCCGAGCATGGCCGCCATCTCGCGGTCAGAGGAGGTCCCCCGGACCAGCGAGCCGAAGTACGTCCGCGTGATGAACAGCCACAGCGCGACGAGCACCCCGACGGCCAGACCGATGACGACCAGCCGGTACGCGTTGAACGTGCTCCCGCCGAGCGTCACGGAGAAGTTGAACACGTCCGGCGGGTCGATCGAGTACGACCCCGACCCCCAGATGAACCGGACCGCCTCGTGGATCACGAGCACGAACCCGAACGTGACGATGAGCTGGTCGAGGTCCGAGTCGACTCGGTTGTACAGCCGGCGGATCGCCGAGAACTCGATCGCGGCGCCGACGACGCCGACGGCGAGCGCGCCGACCACGACGGCGATCCAGAAGTTGTCGACGACGTTCGAGACGACGGCGAGCGTGACGTACGCGCCGAGCATGTAGAACCCGCCGTGCGCGAAGTTGAGCACGCCGAGCACGCCGAAGATGAGGCTCAGACCGACGGCGATCAGGAAGAGCCGACTCCCGAGGCTCAGCCCGATGACGACGTCGGCGATACCGATCAGTGGAACGAGTGATGTGAGACTCATGAGAACGGCGACGGGCTTAGATACCCGCCGGGAGGTCAGAGTCGCCGAGCGCCTCCGACAGCACGTCGGGACCCGCCTCGTACCGATTCACGGGGTCGAGCACGTTGCTCTCCCACTCGTCGTCGTACGTGACGGTGCCCCAGATGGACGCGACCGTCGCCTGGTTCGTCTCGCTGAACTGGTAGTCGCCGACGGGGCCCGAGTGCTCCATACCGGTGAACTCGTCGACGAGTGCACTGGGGTCCGTCCCTCCGGCGGACTCGATCGCCTCCTTGTACAGGTGGACCGCCCGATACGCGCCCTCTGCGTTGTACGTCGGGAGCGACTCGTACTCCTCGTAGTACGCCTCGCGGAACGAGTTGTTCGCCTCGGTGTCGGGGACGAACGGATCGTACCGCGTGGAGGCGTACTCCCCCTCCGGAAGCGGGCTGCCGTCGCTCGGGAGGTCCGTCCCCATCCCGACGCTGAACAGCGTGTGGTCGATCTGGTCGAACCAGCCCGCGCTCTCGGCCTGTCCGATGAACGTCGTGAGGTCGGCGCCCCACAGCGGCGTGAGCACCGCGTCCGGGTCGGCGTCGAGGATGGAGCTGATAAAGGGCGTGTAGTCGCTGGTCGCCAGTGCCGGGAACTGCTCGGCCGTGAACTCGGCCTCGACGCCGAGCCCGTCGCAGTACGCCTGGAAGTAGTCCCACGTCTCGTACCCGAACGCGTAGTCCGGGCCGATGGTGGCCCACTCGGTCGCGTCGAGATTCTCGGCGACCCGCGCGGCCCCGTAGATGTCCTGTGCGAGGCTGTTGGAGTCGCGGAACACGTACTCGTTCCCGACGGAGTCCTCGTGTTCGCCCTGCGGCGAGGTGACGAACGGGGTCGCCGCGTGCGTGATCATGAACGGCATCTGGAGCTGCGAGATCTGCGGCGCGACGGCCTGGGCGACGCCGCTGGAGTCGAGCCCGAACAGCCCGTCGACGTTGTCCTCCTGGACGAGGCTGCGGATCTGCTGGATCGCCGTGTCGGCACTCGCCTCGGTGTCGCGGACGAGCACCTCGACGTCCCGCCCGTCGATACCGCCGTTGTCGTTGATCTCTGACACCGCGAAGTCGATTCCGCGTTCGGCCTCCTCGCCGTACAGCGACGCGAACCCGGAGAGGATGTTCGCGGCGCCGAGCGTTACGGGCCCGCCGTCGCCGCCGCCCCCGCCGGAACAGCCGGCGAGCCCGACGGCCGCCCCCGCGCCGGCGGCCTGAAGGAACCGCCGCCGTCCGACCGGTGACCGGCCTCCCGGACTCGTCTCAGCGGCGTCGGCCTGTTTATACTTGTTTTCGGTATCGCTGTCTTCGGTTACCATTGTTAACAATCGTCCGTGAGTGTCGCTCTCCACATAAATATGCGGGTCTATGACATACAGACGTATTGGGAAATTTATGATTCTCCCGAGATCCCCGGCCTGGACCCGGATCGACCGGGTCGAACGCGGGAGTCGGCAGCCGGTCTTCCGGCGTGACTACTATTACAACGACTGTACAACGTTCACACACCTCTCATGAACGTGGTAAACCCGGCGACCGGAGCGCAGATCGAAACGTACAACGAACACGACGCGGACGACGTCGAGGCGGCGTTAGGCCGGTCGGTTCGAGCGTTCGAGGACTGGCGGACGCGCCCGCTCCGGGACCGCGAGCGGCTGCTCGCGAACGCGGCGGACGTGCTCAGAGAGAACAAGCGGCGGTACGCCGAGACGATGACGCGGGAGATGGGGAAGCCGATCTCGCAGGCGGTCGGCGAGGTCGAGAAGTGCGCGTGGGTCTGCGACCACTACGCGGAACACGCGGGCGCGTACCTCGAAGCCGACCACCACCCGAGCCCGCCGGGCTCGACGGTCAAGACCGAACACGAGCCGCTCGGCCCCGTCCTCGCGGTGATGCCGTGGAACTTCCCGTTCTGGCAGGTGTTCCGCTTCGCCGCGCCGTACCTCACGGCCGGGAACGTCGGGCTCCTCAAGCACGCGTCGAACGTGCCCGGCTGCGCGCTCGCGATCGAGGAGGTGTTCCGCGAGGCCGGCTACCCCGAGGACGTCTTCCAGACGCTTCTGATCCCCTCGGACCTCGTCGACGACCTCCTGACGGACGACCGCGTCCGGGCCGCGACGCTGACCGGGAGCGGACCGGCCGGGCGCGCGGTCGCTGCGAGCGCCGGCGACCAGCTCAAGAAGACGGTCCTCGAACTCGGCGGGAGCGACCCGTTCGTCGTCCTCGACGACGCCGACGTCGCGGCCGCGGCCGAGACGGGCGCGTGGGCGCGGAACCTGAACGGGGGGCAGTCGTGCATCGCCGCGAAGCGCTTCGTCGTTCACACGGACGTGTACGACGCGTTCCTCGGCGCGCTGGTCGACGAGATCGACGGGCTCGTCGTCGGCGACCCGACCGACGAGGCGACCGACGTCGGGCCGCAGGCGCGGGCGGACCTCATGGAGTCGCTCCACGAGCAGGTGACGGCGAGCGTCGACGCGGGCGCGACGCTCGTGACCGGCGGCGAGCCCCTCGATAGGGAGGGGGCGTTCTACCCGCCGACCGTCCTGACCGACGTCCCCGAGGGCTGCCCCGTCGACACCGAGGAGACGTTCGGGCCGGTGGCCACGGTGTACGAGGTCGACGACGAGGAGGCGGCGATCGAGACGGCCAACGACACCGAGTTCGGGCTCGGCGCGAGCGTCTGGACCGAGGACCGCGACCGCGGCGAGCGCGTGGCGAGCCGCATCGACGCGGGCTGCGTGTACGTGAACCAGCTCGTGAAGTCCGACCCGCGAGTCCCGTTCGGCGGCGTCAGGGACTCGGGCTACGGTCGGGAGCTCTCCGAGGCCGGGATCAAGGAGTTCGTCAACCGCAAGACCGTCTGGGTCGAGTGACGGGAGTGACCCCATCGAAGGGTAGTTACCCTCCGGGCGGCACGCTGGGGTATGGAGACGGCACTCGTCATCCTCGACGGCTGGGGGCTCGGCGACCACGACCGCCGCGACGCCGTGAAGGCGGCCGACACGCCGACGTTCGACGCGGCGACGGAGCGCGGGGCCGACGGCCGCCTCGTCGTCCACGGGCGGCGCGTGGGGCTCCCCGAGGGACAGATGGGCAACTCCGAGGTCGGCCACCTCAACATCGGCGCGGGGCGGGTGGTGAAGCAGGCGTACACGCGGATCACGGACGCGCTCGCCGAGGGGTCGCTCTCGGACAACGACGCGATCGCGGACGCGCTCGACCACGCGAAATCGACCGGCGGCCGGGTCCACTTCATGGGGCTCGTCTCGGACGGCGGCGTCCACTCCGACGTCGAGCACCTGCTCGCGCTGATCGACGCCGCGGCCGACGCGGGCGTGCCCGCGACGAGTCACGCGTTCACCGACGGGCGCGACACGGCCCCGGAGATCGCCGACGAGTTCCTGGCCGACGTGACCGCGAAGGCCGACGAGCGCGGGACCGGCCACGTCGCGACCGTGACCGGCCGCTACCACGCGATGGACCGGGACGAGAACTGGGAGCGGACGCGGAAGGCGTACGACGCGATCGTCGAGCGCGAGGCCCCGCACGAGGCCGAGAGCGCGGTCGCGGCCGCCCGCGAGGCCCACGCCCGCGGCGAGACGGACGAGTTCGTCGAGCCGACGCTCGTCGCGGACGAGCCCGCGATCGATGACGCCGATGAGCAGAGCTCATCGAGCCACCGAGGCAAGCTCGATGACGGCGACGCCGTGATCTTCTTCAATTTCCGCGCGGACCGCGCCCGGCAGCTGGTCCGGATGCTCACCGGGACCCGACCGGAGTGGGGGTTCGACCTCGATCAGCCCGAGATCCGCATGACGACGATGACCGAGTACGACGAGACGTTCGAGTTCCCGGTCGCGTTCCCGCCGGAGATCCCCGCGAACACGATCGGCGAGGTCGTCGCGGACGCCGGCGGCACGCAGCTCCGGATCGCGGAGTCCGAGAAGTACCCGCACGTCACCTACTTCCTCAACGGCGGCCGCGAGGTGGAGTTCCCGGGCGAGATCCGGACCATCGTGGAGAGCCCGGACGTGCCGACCTACGACCTCCAGCCGGAGATGTCCGCGCCCGAGGTGACCGACGAGGCCGTCGAGACGATCGCCTCGGACGACCCCGACCTGCTCGTGTTGAACTACGCGAACCCGGACATGGTGGGCCACACCGGTGACTTCGACGCGGCCGTCGAGGCCGTCGAGGCCGTCGACGCCCAACTGGACCGCCTGCTCGACGCGATCGCCGACGCCGGCGCGCACGCGGTCGTCACCGCCGACCACGGCAACGCCGACGACATGGGCACCGTCGAGGATCCCCACACCGCCCACACGTACAACCCGGTCCCGTTTGTCTACCTGACGCCCGACGGCGACGACGGCGGACGCAGGGTCCGCGAGGGCGGGTCGCTGTGCGACATCGCCCCGACCCTGCTCGACCTGATGGACCGCGACCGGCCGGCGGAGATGACCGGCGAGAGCCTGCTCGAAAATAAACGATAAACTTCGGATCGATTCTCGCTCGTTCCACGGCGTTTTAATACACCGACTCACCTGTTATCTTTCATGACAGACGAGACCACGCCGGTGATCGCGGCCGCCTACCGAACGCCGCAGGGGAAAGAGGGCGGCGTCTACGCAGACGTCCGCAGCGAGGACCTCTCGACGACGCTCATCGACCACGCGCTCGCGGAGACGGGGCTGACTAGCGACCACGTCGACGACCTGATGTGGGGCGTCGCCCAGCAGCGCACCGAGCAGGACAACAACGTCGCGCGCGTCATCGCGCTGCTCTCGGACCTGGGCGAGTCGGTGCCCGCCACCTCGATCAACCGGTGGTGCGCCTCCTCGATGCAGGCGGTCATCTCGGCGTCCGACGCGATCGCCGCGGGGAACCGCGACTGCATCATCGCGGGCGGCGTCGAGAACATGAGCCGCGTCCCGATGGACGGCGACTCCTACGAGCACCTCCACCCCGAGCTCTCCGAGCAGTACAACATCTTCCAGCTGCAGATGGGGATGACCGCCGAGAAGGTGGCCGAGGAGTACGACGTGAGCCGCGAGGCGCAAGACGAGTACGCGGCCCGCAGCCACCAGCGCGCCGCGGAGGCGACGGAGTCCGGCCGATTCGACGACGAGATCGTCCCCGTCGAGACCGACGAGGGACTGGTCGAGGAAGACGAGGGGATCCGCCCGGATACGACCGCCGAGAAGCTCGCCGACCTCCCGCCCGCGTTCACGGGCGACGGCACCGTCACTGCGGGGAACTCCTCGCAGATCTCCGACGGCGCGTCGCTCACGGTCGTCACCAGTAAGGCGTTCGCCGAGGAGCACGGCCTCGACGTGCTCGCCGAGGTCGGCACGAACAACGTCGCCGGCGTCGACCCGACCGTGATGGGGATCGGCCCGGTACCCGCCACCCGCGGGCTCTTGGAGCGCGCCGGAACCGACATCGACGACTACGACCTCGTCGAGCTCAACGAGGCGTTCGCCTCCCAGTGCGAGTACTCGCGGCGCGAGCTCGGTATCGACGAGGACAGCTACAACGTCAACGGCGGCGCCATCGCGCTCGGCCACCCGCTCGGCGCCTCGGGCGCGCGGCTCCCCGTCACGCTGCTCCACGAGATGCAGAAACAGGACGCCGAGCGCGGCCTCGCGACGCTCTGCGTCGGCTTCGGGCAGGGCGCCGCGATCGAGTTCCTTCGGTAGACGACGTAGGACCCGGGATTTTTCCTTCGGTGGCGCGTGCCTGCGAGGCCGCTCTGCGGCCGAGCAGCACGCGCGAGGGAGTCAGTCGCCGGAGCGAAGCGACGGCGACTGACGAGGTTGGGGAGGCGTGAGGCTGCGGTTGCGGCGCGGGGGCGGGGGCGGGACTCGAAGGGGCGGCCACGAGGCCCCCGTAGGCGACGTAAGCACCACAGGAACGAGCGAAGCGAGTGACGAGGAGCGCAGCGAGCGTACGGGGGCCTCGTGGCCGGGGCTTCGCCGGTGTTCGTCGTCGTCCTGTCAGTACCAATCAGTAAGCGAGCAATCGGATCTTCAGCGTCTTACTTGTCTCCGTGCGTGAATCCGCGGTCGGGCAGGGGGTCGCCGTCGGCGAGGACGCGCGGGGCTCCCTCTTCGGGCGCCTCGGTTACCGTCCCGATCCGAGTCAGGCCAGACGGACACGCCGCTTCGACCGCATCAACCTCCGCTTCCGGCACCGCACACAGCAGCTCGAAGTCCTCGCCGAAGTGCGCCGCGAGCTCGAACCGCTCCGCCGACCCCTCCGCGAGCTCCTCGACCGCGGGATGGACCGGAACCGCGTCCCGCTCCACCTCGATCCCGACCTCGCTCGCCTCCGCGAGCTGGTGACACGAGCGCGCCAGCCCGTCCGAGGAGTCCATCATCGCGGTCGCCGCGCCCACGAGCGCCAGCCCGTCGGCCACCCGCGGCGTGAACCGGAACAGCTCGTTGGCGCGCTCGACCGCCTCGTCCGAGTTCTTTTTAAATAGCCGGAGCGCCGCCGCCGAACGCCCCCACTCGCCGGTGACGCAGAGCGCGTCGCCCGGCCGCGCCCCGCCTCTGGTGACGGGACCTGCGTCGGTCACGTCCCCGATCGCGGTGGTCGCCGTCGTGAACTCGACGTGCTCGTCGAGGTCGCCGCCGACGTACTCGGCGTCGACGGCCTCGCAGACGTCGACCGCGCCCGCGACGAACGCGTCGAGCTCGTCCGGGTCGAACACCTCGTCGGCGTAGACGGCGACCGCGGCCCGGGCAGCCGCGCCCATCGCGGCCACGTCCGAGAGCGACGCGCCCACCGCGCGCCAGCCGGCAGTGTACCGGGTCGTCCCGGGCGGGAAGTCGGTCCGCTCGTGGAGCATGTCCGTTGTGATGACCGTCCCGTCGACGACGGCGGCGTCGTCGCCCGCGGCTGGGAGGTCGGCGGCGATGGCTCGGAGGGCGTCGCGCTCGTTCACTACCCGAAACTCCGCACGTGGACCCAATAAGCGATCGGTCCGGGCGACGGATGACGTCGACATCGGTGGCCCACGAACCCGGGGCGGCCGCCCCGTCCATGTCCCATGTTGCCATGAAACATTTAAACGGGTAATACACATTAACGAATATTATCATTATCAATCATTATGTTTATTATCCTCCTCCGATTTCCTCCGTTCGCAATGGCAGTACCCGTACACGGACACGCAGCGACCCGACGCACGGACTCGATCACCAGACGACCGCCGCAACCGCCCACACGACCCGATGACGACACCTAACGACACGCCCGACGACACGACCCGACGCACAGACGGCACGACCGACACGGACTCGACGACCCGCTCCGACCGCCGGACCGGTTCGAGCTCAACGACTACTTCTCCGCGGACGATCCCCGGCCGTACCCCGCTCACCGAGGAGGCCGGCGCGCCGCTGGTCCCGACGATCACGACCCGGCGAGCGACGGGGACGCGAACGGCCGGCTCGCCGCCGCAGACCGACACCCGGCAGCCAACCGACACCCCGCAGCCGACCGACACCCCGCAGCCGACGGCGACCGACACCCGCCGACCGACCCGCCCGCCGACGGACGGCGAGCGTGACGCGCCGCTCGTCCCCGACCTGCGTCCCGCCTCGCGGACGCGGACGGACGGGGGGTCCCGATGACGGCGAACACGACGCGCCGCCCCGTTCCCATGGCGGGGACCGGCGACGGCCCGCGACCGGACTCCACGTCGTTCGCGCCCACCGCGCGCACGGACGGCGGACGCCGCGCCGACGAGCGCCGCGCCGACAGCCGTCCCGACCGACGCTCCACCGACGAGCGCCGCGCCGCGTCGAACCGCACCGCAGCCGACGACTCCACGCTGTAATCCGATGAATCCCAACGAACTCGACGACGACGTCTTCGACAGAGATATCGACAACCCGGCCGGCCGAAAGCTCCGCCAGCTGTTCGACGAGCAGGAGTACACGTTCGCGCCCGGGATCTACCACGCGCTCGATGCCCGCCTCGCGGAGATGGCCGGGCTCGACGCGGCCTACATGAGCGGCTACTCGACCGTCCTCGGCCAGTTCGGCTTCCCCGACCTAGAGATGGTCACCATGTCCGAGATGGTCGAGAACGCCAAGCGCATGGTCGAGGCAACGAACCTCCCCGTCATCGCCGACTGCGACACCGGTTACGGCGGCGTCCACAACGTCCGGCGCGCGGTCCGCGAGTACGAGAAGGCCGGCGTCGCGGCGATCCACATCGAGGACCAGACCTCGCCGAAGCGCTGCGGCCACATCGCGGGCAAGCAGATCGTCTCCCGCGAGCAGGCCCGCTCGCGGTTCGAGGCCGCCGTCGACGCGAAGCAGAGCGAGGACACGGTCATCATCGCCCGCACCGACGCGTACGGCTCCGCGAATGGCGACTGGGAGGAACACCTCGAACGCGGCCGCATCTACGCCGACGCCGGTGTCGACCTCGTCTGGCCCGAGATGCCCGACCCCTCGCGCGAGGACGCGGTCGAGTACGCCGAGACGATCCACGAGACCCACCCCGACCTCGACCTCGCGTTCAACTACTCCTCCTCGTTCGAGTGGGGCGCCGAGGAGGACCCGCTCACCTTCGAGGAACTCGGCGACCTCGGCTACCAGTACATCTTCATCACGCTGTACGGGCTCCACTCCGGCGCCCACGCCGCCTACGAGGACTTCGCGAACATCGCCGAGAACGACGAGGAGGCGCAGTTCGACCTCGAAGAGCGCTACATCGGCCACGAGACCGAGAGCCACCACGAGCTCTCCTTCGTCCCGCGGTACCAGGACATTGAGGCCGAGTTCGACCCCGAGGCGCGACAGCGCCAGGAGGAGTCGGCCGGCTTCACCGAAGACGAGAACGACCCGATCACGGCCTCGGAGGGCGACGACTGATGGCCGGGCCGGAAGACGTCACGCTCCGGCGGAGTCAGCTCGCCACGCCGGGCTCCGACCCGGAGATGATCGAGCGCGCGCCCGACTCCGGCGCCGACGAGGCGTTCCTCGACCTCGAGGACTCCGTCGCGCCCTCGGCGAAGGTCGACGCCCGCGAGAACGTCATCGAGGGGCTGATCGAGTACGACTGGTCGGACACCCGGCCCTGCTACCGGATGAACGGCGTCGACACCAGGTGGTTCTACGACGACGTGATCGAGGTCGTCGGGCGCGCCGGCGAGTACCTCGACACGATCATGGTGCCGATGGCGAACAACCCGGAGACGGTCGCCACCGTCGACAACCTCCTGACGCAGGTCGAGGAGAACAACGACCTGCCGGTCGGCGACATCGGCCTCCAGGCGCAGATCGAGTCGCCGGAGGCGATGACGAAGGTCGCCGACATCGCCCGCGCCAGCGACCGCCTGGAGTCGCTCGTGTTCGGCCCCGGCGACTACACCGCCAACGTCGGCGCCGCCGGCCTCACGATCGGCTCCGGCGGCGGCTACCCCGGCCACTACTGGCACTACCAGCTCGCGCGCATCGCCCACGCGGCGAAGGCGCAGGGCCTCCAGGTGATCGACGGCCCGTACGCCGAGATCGAGGACGCGGAGGGGTTCCGCGACTCCTGTCGCTGGGCGAGCCAGCTGGGCTGTGACGGCAAGTGGGCGATCCACCCGAGCCAGATCGAGCCCGCCAACGAGACGTTCGCCCCCTCGCCCGAGGAGGCCGAGAAGGCGCGTCGGATCGTCGACGCCTACGCGGAGGCGAAAGAGCAGGGCAAAGGCGCCGTGAGCGTCGACGGCGAGATGGTCGACGAGGCGACCGACAAGATGGCCCGCGGGATCGTCGCGCGCGCCGAGCAGGCGGGAATTCTGTAAGCCGGGACGCTCCGAGGTCGTCGCGGCACTCGGGCATCTTTTTTCGACGCGCGCTCGCCGGTCGCCCGCCGGTATCGTCACTCCGAAATCGTCACTCCGGAATCGCTACTCCGAGATCGCGCCGCGGTCCCGCAGCTCGTCGATGTCGCCGTCGCCGTAGCCGTACTCGCGGAGGACCGACTCCGTGTGTTCGCCGAGCGCGGGCGGGTGACGGCGGACCGTCGTGGGCGTCCGCGAGAAGTGCATCGGCGAGCCGGGGAACCGCACCGTGCCCGCGGTCGGGTGCTCGGCCTCTTCGAGCATCCCGCGCGCCTCGATCTGGGGGTCGGCGAACACCTCGCCCACGTCGCGGACGCGGCTCGCGGGGACGTCGTGGTCGTCCAGCCGCTCGACCGCCTCGTCGGTCGTCATCGCCGCGAACGTCTCCGCTAACTCGCGGTCGAGCTCCTCGCGGTTCCGGACGCGCCCCTCGTTCGTCTCGTACCGCTCGTCGGCGAGCAGGTCCGGGCGGTCGATCGCCTCGCACAGCGGCGGCCAGAAGCGGTCGGACGAGCAGGCGACGACGATGTAGTCGTCCGCCGTCTCGTACGCCCGGTAGGGGACGATGTTCGGGTGTTTGCTCCCCATCCGACCCGGCGGCTCGCCGCTGGCGAAGTAGTTCGTCGCCATGTAGCTGGTCCAGGCGGCCTGGCCGTCGAGCAGGCTCACGTCGATCTTCTGTCCGCGCCCGTCGCCGAGTTCGCGTTCGAGCAGCGCCGCGAGGATCGCCTGCGTCGCGTACATCCCGGCGCCGACGTCGGCGAGCGCGACCCCGATCCGGACTGGCGGGCCGCCCTCGACGCCCGTGAACGACATGAAGCCCCCGCGGGCCTGCATCATGATGTCGTACGCGGGCTTGTCGCGGTCGGGCCCCCACTCGCCGTAGCCGGAGATGCCGCAGTAGACGAGCCCGGGGTTCTCCTCGACGAGGTCGCCGTAGCCGAGCCCCCACTCCTCCGTCTTGCCGACCCGGAAGTTCTCGACGAGGACGTCCGCCTCGCGCGCGATGTCGCGGACGACCGCGCGGCCCGCCTCGGTCGTGAGATCCAGCTGGATCGAGCGCTTATTGCGGTTGACGCTGACGTAGTAGGCGCTCTCGGCGCCGCTGTCGGTCTCACCATCCTCGCTGTCCCTCTCACCATCTTCGCCGTCCCTCTCACCATCCTCACCGCTGTCGCCCTTGCTGAACGCCGGAGGTACCCACGTCCGCGTCTGGTCGCCCGGGCCGGGCCGCTCGACCTTGATCACCTCCGCGCCGAGGTCGCCGAGCTGCATCGTACAGAACGGCCCGACGAGCACGCGCGAGAGGTCCAAGACGGTGAGTCCGTCGAGCGGACCCGCGTCGCCCTCGGGATTTCGCGCCTCACCGACCACGCGGTCTCGCCTCCGCGGACCGTCGCCGTATCCGGTTCATGCGATCCGGCACAGCCGCCGGGGTAGTGAGTGTTGCGGCGCGGTGGTGGGACTGAAGAACAGCGGCAGGGCGGTCGGATCAGGCGGGGAGGGTGTCGATCCCGTTGATCTCGACGTAGCCGTAGCCGCAGTCGGGGCAGCGCCACTTCGTCTTCTCGCCGAGGTGGAGCGTCATCGCCGCGGTCCGGTAGAACGAGCGGGTCTCGCCGCACGCGGGACAGTCCGCGTCCTTTTCGAGCGCCATGCGCGCCGATCGGTCCGGGGCGGTGTTGAACCTACTGATTCGGGCGTGGCCGGCGCGGTCGGTCGCCGCTGGGGGCGCCTCACCACACCGGCGCGAGCAGCAGCGCGACCGTCGCGGAGATGAAGACGAGTTTCAGGGAGGTGTTGACGACGATCACCTTCGTGCCGAACGACGCGCCCCAGATCCCGTACTGGAACGGGATCGAGCGCCGGAACGTCGAGACGGCAAAGGAGAGGATACTTCCGATGAGCAGCGACGCGACCGCGGTCCGGGTGGTGAAGGTGCCGGCTTCGGTCCCGGCGAGCGTCGCCGCGCCCGCGGTCGTGTCGAGCGTGAACACTGCGATGACGGGTACCGCGGCGCCCGGCAGCCCCAGCACGCTCGTGATCGGTTCGGCGACGCTCGTCAAAGCACGCACGTCGTACGTCGAGACCAGCCAGATGACCAGGGTGTAGACGACCGCGAGCCGCGGAACGATCCGCCGGAGCGTGCCCCACGACTTCTCGGCGGCGTCGCGGACGCGCTCGCGGTCGGTGCGGTCGTCGGCCTCGGGGCCGGTCGCGTCGACGTCGGCGAGCGCTGAGCGGTCGACGTTCGCGTCGGAGAGGAGGAGTCCGCCAGCGACGACGCCCGTGACCGTGATCAAAAGCGCGATGCCGGCGCGTGCGCCGACGTAGACTGCGCCCGTCGTGACCCCGAGGATCGGGATCAACACCGGGACGTAGTAGGTGAACACGTGCTGGACGAAGCCGAAGAACGTGTTCATCGTCACGGCGACGAGCGTCGCGCGGTCGTCGAGCAGGCCCGCCTCGCGGTACTCCGCCAGCGTCGCGTAGCCCGCGGTCGTCGACGCCGCGGTCGTGAGGATCGCCGTGCCGACCTCGTCCGGGAGGTTCGCCGGCCGCGTGAGCCACCCCGCGACCCCGGCGACGTACCGGACTAAGCCGAACGCGACGGCGACGTTGGCGGCGAAGACACCCCCCGCGATGAACGCCGTGATCCGGGCCAGCCGGGGGACCACGTCCGCGAGCACCGTCGCGAGGTCGGCGGCGACCGATTGCACGAATCGACGTACGCGAGGGGCGCTCAAATGGCCGTCGGAATGCGCGGGCGTTCCCGGGGCGTCGGAACGCGCGACGGTGCCCGAGGGGTCGGAACACGCGACGGTGCCCGAACCCGGGGCGGGAGCGCCGGCGCGCGGGGCTTATGTCCCGCCGCGGAGAACGCCCTCCCGATGGCTCCCGCCGAGGACGACATCTCGATCGACGAAAAGCGCGTGTACGCGGGCAGCACCGGCCGCACCGACGCCTACGTCGCGACCGGGGCCGGGATCGTCCGCGTCTCGCTGTCGGCCGACAAGATCGGCGCGTTCGACATGGTTGCGCGCGACGCGGCCCGCGACGTCGCGGTCCTCGCGTGCGGCGAGGGGACGGCTGATCTCGTCGCCGCCGCGACCCCAGACGGGCTCTCGGTCGCCGCGGTCGGCGACGACCCCGACTTCGAGCCGGTCGACGACGAGCCGGCGGTCGCGGTCGGCGTCGCGGGCGGTCGCGACGGCGTGATCGTCGCGCGAGAGGACGGCGCGGTCGAGCACGTCGAGTTCGAAGAAAGCGGGACAGCGGTCGCGTCGACGGCGCGGCTCGGCTCGGTCGCGGACCCGCGCGCGGTCGACGGCGCGCTCGTCGCGGGTGCGGACGGGGTCTTTCGGGTCGATGCGGGGAGACTCACCGACGTCGGCCTCGACGATGCGCGCGACGTAGCCGGGTCCGGGATGCCCCTCGCCGCGACCGGTGCGGGGCTCTACTGGCTCGGGAACGGCTGGATGACGGCCCGCGAGGGCGCCGCGGACGCGGTCGCGGCCGACGGCGACGGCCACGCGATGGCGGTCGTCGGCGGTGATCTGTTTGTTCACTCGGGTGCGGGCGAGTGGGATGATGAGACGTGGGCGGTTGCTGATTTGCCCGTGGACGAGACGGCGGTGGCGCTCGGTTACGGGCCCGGCGTCTCCGTCGCAGTCACGGACGCCGGTACGCTCTGCGTCGACGCCGGCGACGGCTGGCGCCACCAAGTGGTCGGCGTCCGCGACGTGGCGGGCGTGGCGCTCGTGGTCGTGGAATGAGTTGGAGATACTGTGTGGAGCGCCCCGAAATCTCGATCGTTCGCTTATAAATCATCGATAGCGGATCGGCGGCGACCGCCTCTGATGTCTCGGCTGCTGGTTTATAAATCGCGGATAGCAGATCTGCGGTGAACACCACCGGAGCCCGGCTGATAGTTTATAAGTAGTCGGCTGCGGATCGACGGCGACTAACTCCAAAGCCCCGGCCGTGAGGCGGGCGCACGCTCGCTGCGCTCCTCAGTCGCTCACTCCGTTCGCTCCCTGCGGTGCTTGCGTCGCCTGCGCCCGCCGCACGGCCGCCCCTTTGAGTCCCGCCCCGCACCACCGGAAGACGGTCCTGCTCGCTCACTCCGTTCGCTGCGCGGG
>NZ_JH815330.1:1111217-1273711 GCF_000296615.1 Halorubrum sp. T3
CGTGAGGCGGGCGCACGCTCGCTGCGCTCCTCAGTCGCTCACTCCGTTCGCTCCCTGCGGTGCTTGCGTCGCCTGCGCCCGCCGCACGGCCGCCCCTTTGAGTCCCGCCCCGCACCACCGGAAGACGGTCCTGCTCGCTCACTCCGTTCGCTGCGCGGGCTGCGACTTCCGTGCTCCCGCTCGCTTCGCTCGCGGGAACGCAACCGCACCTCACGCCTCCCCAGCCTCGTCGCTCGCGCTTAAAAGCGCTCGCGACTCCCTCGCGCGTGCTGACTCGCGGCTGCCGAGGGCGGCCGCTCGCAGGCACGCGCCACCGCCTCGAACATTTATAAACGAAAAGTTAGATTCCCGCCTTGGGCCGCTTTACGGGCTCGGCAGGTCGATCGGCTCGCCGTCGGCGTAGACGGTCGGATTTCGGATGATGCCGTCGAGGTGGAGCGGCGCGTCCGTCTCGCCGCCGATGCCGGCGTTGTCGCCGATCGCGATGTGGACGGTGCCGCCCGCCTTCTCGTCTAAGAGGACCGAGCCGACGAGCTCCTCGACGCCGCCGTTGGTCCCGATGCCGAGTTCCGCGAGGTTGTACGCCGCGTCGCCGACCTCCTCGGCGGCCGCCTCCACGTCGGCCCGGATCTCGTCGTCGCCGATCTCGGTCACGAACCCGTCCTCGACCTCGAACGCGAGTTCTTGGCCGTCGTCGAGCAGGCCGTGGGGCATCATCGTCCCGTCGACGACGAAGGTCCCGGTCGCGGTCTCGGGCGCGACGAACACCTCGCCTGCGGGGAGGTTCGAGAAGTCGCCCGGCTCGCGGACCATCCCGGTGTCGGCGAGCCACTCGCGGTCGCCGATCCCGAACGTGATGTCTGTGCCGGCGGGCGCGGTGACCCGGACCTCGTCCGCGTCGGCGACCTGATCGAGCACGTCGTCGCAGGCGGCGTCGATGGCGGCGTAGTCGGCGTCGAGCCCGGTCGTGAACACGTCCTCGGTGATCCCTGGGAGCGTCGCGCCGCGTGCGCCGGCGTCGCAGGCCGCGCCGCGGGCGCGGGTGTGGCTCAGGCTCTTCGTCGTGGGCGCAAGGAAGACGTCCGCCTCTCGCATCGCGGCCGCGACCGGCGCCGGCGGCTCCGTCCCGTGCTGCCCGGCCGGCGGGTACCGCAGGACCGTCGCGTCGTCGGTGACGGCGCACGCGGCCGCGTAGAGCGCCTCGCCGATCGGCTCGCGCTCGTCGTCGGTGACCACGACGACCGACTCGTCGGGGGCGACGTTCAGACACTGTTCGACCGCGGTCGCCGCGGCGTCGGAGAGGTCGGCTGGCATGTCCGCGCCTCCGTCCGCCCGGGCGTTAGGCCTTGCCATCGACGATTTTACTCTATTCTGTAATTGAATTATTTACGTCCGGTGCCGATCGGCGTCGAATTAACCGATCGATTACTCGTGGGGTAGTTAATTCCAATTGAGGTTCCTCGAAAAGATTATACCGGTCCCCGAGCGAGAGACGGTATATGATACGCGTGGGCGTCAACGGCTACGGCACGATCGGCAAGCGGGTCGCGGACGCCGTCGCGGCCCAGGCCGACATGGAGCTCGTCGGCGTGACGAAGGCGTCGCCGGACTACGGCGTCGAGGCCGCGGCCCGCCGCGGCTACGACCTGTACGCGGCCGTCGAGGACCGCGTCGACGAATTCGCGGCCGCCGGCGTCGAACTGGCGGGGACGCTCGGCGACCTGCTCGACGCCGTCGACGTCATTGTCGACTGCGCGCCCTCCGGCGTCGGCGAGCGCAACGCGCCGGTCTACGAGGCGCACGACACGAAGGCGGTCTTCCAGGGCGGCGAGGACGCCGCGGTCGCCGAGGCCTCGTTCAACGCCCGCGGCCGCTTCGAGGCGGCGCGCGGCGCTGACGCCGTCCGCGTCGTCTCCTGTAACACGACCGCGCTCTCGCGGCTGCTCGCGCCGCTCGACGAGACCTACGGCGTCGAGAAGGCGCGCGTCACGCTCGTCCGCCGCGGCGGCGACCCGAACGAGACCGACCGCGGTCCGATAAACGACATCGTCCCCGACCCGGCGACGGTCCCCTCCCACCACGGCCCGGACGTGAACGAGATCCTCCCCGACGTGACCGTCGACACCGCAGCGCTGAAGGCGCCGGTCACCGGGATGCACACCCACAGCGTCAACGTCACCCTGGCGACCGACCCCGACCCGGCGGCGGTCCGCGACCTGCTCGCCGACGAGAGCCGTATCTTCCTCGTCCCCGAGGGCGCCGGCATCGACGGCGCCGGTGCGCTGAAGGAGTACGCCGCCGACGCGGGGCGCCCGCGCGGCGATCTCTGGGAGAACTGCGTCTGGGAGGAGTCGATAAGCGTGACCGGTCGGGACCTCTACCTCTTCCAGAACGTCCACCAGGAGGCCGACGTGGTCCCCGAGAACGTCGACGCGGTCCGCGCGATGGCGACCGACGTCGACGCCGCCGAGTCGGTCGCGCGTACGAACGAGACGCTCGGCGTGGGCCTTGACAGCCGACTCGGAGACGGCGACCTGGTCCGGACGGAACTGCCGGCCGACGACTGACGTCCTCGTTGACCGCCTTCGTTGACTGCTCTCGGTTCGCTACCGCCCGCAGCCGGCGGTCACTCGTTCGGGCGCGTGACGAGGAACGTCCGCCCGCCCCGCCGTTCGAGGTGGACCTCGCTGCCGTCGACGCGGTTCGCCCGGACCCGGTCCGGGAGGCGGTCGGTTCGACAGTCGGTGACGTCCACCCGCGTCGGCGTCGCGTACCGCGGTCGGTCGGCGGTGACTGCGCTCATACCTCACCGTTCGACCGGACAGCCCCTATAAGCGAGCCATCCGCGGAGTGAAAGTGAAAGTAGACGGCTCCGAACCGCTGCCGGGCGATCCGAACGCGGACGGACGGGGACCTCGTCCCCCGCCCGCCCTACCGGCGGAGCCCCGTCGCCTCGTCGTCCTCGACGAACCGCACCGTGAAGTAGTCGTAGCCGCCGTAGGCGGCGTCGAGCGCGCCCATCCACCAGTTCCACCGCTCGACGAGCGAGGAGCCGTCCGGCGCGTCCTCCAAGTGTCCGATCACCCCCGTCACGGTCAGTCCGTGGCCGCGGTCCTCGGAGGGCCGCCCGGAGTCGACGAGGTCGCGGGCCGACCGCGAGACCGCGCGCCGCTCGGCCTCGGTCCCGCCGAACTCGTCTTCGAGTGCGCGTTCCAGACGCTTTCTGTCCATGCTCCCGCTACGTGCCGCGAGTATATCAGTCGCGTGGTAGGGGGTGGCACGTCCGGTGACGCCGAGGAGCTTCGACCGGACGTTCCGCCACCTGCCGGCGGGCGCGCAGCCGACTCACAGCCGCGCGGCGAGCACGAGGAACAGCAGCGAGAACGGTGCCGTGAGCAGCGCCAGCGCCAGTCCGCCCGCCCCCTCGCCGGCCGCGACGGTCATCAGCACGCCGACGACGAGCGAGAACGACCCCAGCGCCGCGAGCGTGAGCCGTTCCGGAACGCTCGCGCGGTCCGGCCCGTCGCTTTCCGCCAGTGCCGCGTCGAGCGCCGACTCGACCGCGTTGGCGCGCTCCACCGGGACGAACAGCCACGGCGTCGACCGGAACCACGCGTTCCCACGGTACGCGAGCAGGAACAGCGTCGTCCATCGGAGGTCGACCCGCCGCGTCCGGACCACCGCCCCGAGGTCGTCGCTCCGGGCCCGATCGTGGCTCGGATACGTCCGCTCGACCGTCGACTCGACCGAATCCAGTCGGACGACCACGCCCGACGACTGGACGACGGCCGGCACGAACCAGACGAGCCAGAACAGCGGCCAGAGGGCGGGGAGGAAGTCGGACGGCGCCGCCAGCGCCGCGGCGACGACGGCGCCGAACCCGGCGAGCGTCCACCCCGGACTGAGCGCGCCCGCGGCCTCCCGGAGCCGGGAGCCGGTCAGCTCGCCGACCGAGGTCTCGCGGTACCAGACGTACAGCGAGGGGAGGGTGGCGACCGCGAGCGCGAACAGGAACCCGACGCCGACCGCGGCCTCGGTAAGGCCGACGCTCGGGAGCGCGAGTTCGCCGGCGGCGGCGCCCGCGAGCGCGGCGACCGCGACGGCGCCGATCGAGACGAGGACCGTGCCGACGATCCCGACCGTCGCGCCGGCCGCGAGCGAGCGGAGGCGGTCGTGACGGACCGGCCCCCACTCGATCGGGTCGCGTTCGGCGGTCGCCTCGGAATCGCGGGGAGTTTCGGACCCCTCGGCCACGCCGCGGCCGTCGTCGGCCGTCGAGACGCCATCGGCGGCGTCGACGGCGTCGGCGGCGGCGGGCTCTCGGCTCTCGGAGGGCATACGCGCCGAGTCGTTCCGGGATGGCAAAAGAGTGAGGCCGAGCGCGGTGCGACGTGACGCGTCCCGGGTCCCGACGGTCGTTCGCGGTGCGCGCCACTCGCTCTCCCGGTCGCTTCGGGGAGGATGATACTTATTCGCTACCCGCGTAGAGGGGAGGTATGGATGCGGACTCCCTGACGGAGACGCTCGAAAACGCCGGCCTGTCACCGTACCAAGCGGCGGTGTACGTCGCGCTCCTCGATCTACGGACCGCGACCGCGACCGAGATCGCCAACGAGAGCGACATCCCGACGCCGCGCGTGTACGACGTGATCGACGCCTTGGCCGAGCGCGGATACGTCGAGAAATACGAGCAGGGGACGATCAAAGTGCGGGCACACAGCCCCGGGAAGGTGCTCGAGGACCTCGAAAACAGGATCGATCAGTTGGAATCGGCGACCGCCGAAATAGAGGACCGGTGGGAACAGCCCCCGCTCGAAAAGTCCACCGCCAGCATCGTGAAGCAGTTCCAGACGGTTATCGACCGCGCGCGGCTGTTCATCGAACAGGCGGAAACCCGCGTGTACGTCTCCGTGACGGCCGAGCAACTGGAGATGCTTCGCGACCCCCTCAAGCGGGCTCACGAGCGCGGCGTCGCCGTGTACATTCTCGTTAACACAGAGTCGAGCGAAGACAGGCCGACGGTCGACTCGATAGCCGGGATCTGTCGGGAGGCGCGATACCGCGGGCTCCCGGCGCCGTTCGTCGCGTCGGTCGACCGACAGAGCGCCTGCTTCTCACACCATCCGGACGCGGTCAACCAGACCGGCGTCCTCGTCAACGACGAGGAGTACACCTTCGTCTTCCACTGGTTCTTCATGACGTGCCTCTGGGAACACGGGACGCCGATACACTCGGAGGGACAGGACACGCTGCCGATCGAGTACGTCGACATCCGTCAGTTAGTACGCGAAGCGCGGCCGCTCTTCGAGTCCGAGGCGACGGTGACCGTCCGCGTTGAGGGGACCGACGTCTCCACCGGCGAACCGCGGACGATCGCGGGGACCGTCGAGGAAGTCCGGTCACACGTGGGCGACAGGGAGTCGGACACGCAGGTCGCCGGACAGGTACTGATGGTCGTCGACACCGGCACCAACCGGATCAGCGTCGGCGGCTGGAACGCCGTGGTCGAGGACGTCGAGGCGACTCGGATCGTCATCACCGACATTGCGGACACCGACGAGTACCCGTCGCTACGGGCGGGGACGGAACCGGCCGAGTGATCGCGGACGGCAGCGTCTCCGGGGCCACGTAGAACGGGTCACAGCCCGTCGCGAAGCTCCTCGACGGCCTCCCGGTCGGGAAGTGCGGCCATCGCACCGCGGCGCTTCGTCGACGCGGCGGCGACGGCGTTGGCGAACCCGAGGATACCGTCCGGGTCGTCGCCGTCGACGAGTCCCGCGATCGCTCCGGCGGAGAAGGCGTCGCCGGCGCCGGTCGTGTCGACGACCTCCTCGATCTCGTATCCGGGGTGGTGCCACTCGCCGGCGGCCCACCGCGAGCCCTCGTCGGTGACCAGCCGCGCGCCGGAACTGCCTTCGGTCAGGAAAACCGCGTCCGGTCCGGCGGCGAGAACCTCCGCGGTCGTCGTCGGGAGACCGGCGCCCTCGAGGTCCTCGCGGGTGACTTTGAGGACGTCCGTCTCGGAGAGCATCCGCTCTATCGTGGGCCCCGGATCCGTCTCCCACAGCTCGGGGCGGACGTTCGGATCGAAGAAGACGCAGCAGTCTCGGTCACGGGCCCGCTCGACGAGGTCGAACGTCGCCGATCGCGCTGGCTCGACGGTCAGCGTGACCCCTCCCACGACGACGACCTCGACCGAATCGAGGACGTCGTCGCCGACGACGCTCGTGTCGAGGCGCCTGTCCGCCGTGTCCGAGCGGTAGAAGGTGAACTCGCGGTCGGCGTCCTCGCTGTGCGAGACGAACGCCAGCGCCGTCCGGCTGTCCGGAACCTCCGTGACGAAGTCGTCCGGAACGCCCTCGCGGTCGAGCACCCGCGCGAGATGCGAGCCGAACGGGTCGTCGGCGAGCGCGGTACAGAACCACGGCGTCCGGTCGAGGCGCGCCAGCCCGACCGCCACGTTGGCCGGCGCGCCGCCCGCTCGCTTGGAGAACGACTCCACGTCCGCGAGCGGTCCGGGGCGGTCGGGAATAAAATCGATCAGGGTCTCGCCGGCGACAAGGGCCTCACGCGTCATGCGCCACCATGCTCGGAGTCAGGAGTATGAAAACAATAAAAATTCGGACGAGGGCGCGACCGACCCGGCGGGCGGTGCGTTCCGGCCCGACCGGGCGGTCGCGTACCGGCTCGGAACCGTGCCGCAGAGGTGAGCGGTTCAGTCGGCCTGAACGCCCTCGTCGCCGGCTTCGACGTCCGCGTCGGAGACGACGCCGTGCGAGATCGCGTCGCCGGTCTGGTCGTCGAACAGGTGGATCCGAGCGCGGTCGAAGACGATCTCGACGTGCTCCTCCTCGCCGATGTCGGTCGCGGGGTCCACGCTCATCAACAGCCCCTGGCGCTCCTCGAAGTCGGCGTCTTCCTCGTCGAACGATTCGAGGATCGGCTTCAGGTAGACGAAGATCTCGTCGCCCATCGGTTCGAGCACGTCGGTCTCGACCGAGAACGTGCGGCTCGGGTCCTCGGCCTCGCCGCTGTTGCCCTCGAGGTAGATGTCCTCCGGGCGGATACCGACCTCCACCGGGTCGTCGGCCCCTAAGCCGTCGACCGCCGCGGTGTCGAAGGCGATGGAGTAGCCGTTCGCGTCGAGCGAGCCGTCGCCGGCGGTCGCGTCGAAGAAGTTCATCGAGGGCGAGCCGATGAAGCCGGCGACGAACCGGTTTGCGGGCTGGTTGTAGCAGGTCAGCGGCGCGGCGATCTGCTGAAGCTCCCCCTTGTTGAGCACCGCGATCCGGTCGGACATCGTCATCGCCTCCGCCTGGTTGTGCGTGACGTAGATGATCGTCGTGTCCAGCTGCTTATGGAGCCGCTGGAGCTCGGTCCGCATGTTGACGCGCAGCTTGGCGTCCAAGTTCGCCAGCGGCTCGTCCATCAGGAACACGTCCGGGTCGCGGACGATGGCCCGCGCGATCGCGACGCGCTGGCGCTGGCCGCCGGACATCTCGCTCGGCATCCGGTCTAACATCCCTTGGAGCCGAACGACCCGCGCGGCCTCGTCGACCCGCTCGTCCATCTCCTCTTTGGGGAAGTCCCGCAGGCGGAGCCCGAAGGAGATGTTGTCGTACACGTCCATGTGCGGGAACAGCGCGATGTTCTGGAACACCATCGCGATGCCGCGGTCCTTCGGCGGGAGGTTCGTCACCTCGCGGTCGCCGATCAGGATCTCCCCCGACGTGGGCTTGGTGAGGCCCGCGACGGTTTCGAGCGTCGTGGATTTCCCGCAGCCCGACGGTCCGACGAGGCAGATGAACTCCCCGTCCTTCAGGTCGAGGTTCATGTTGTCGACCGCCGTTACGTCGTCGTACTGTTTCGTGACGTCTGTGAGTTTAACTCGTGCCATGTGGAGTCACTCCTTGAGGGCTCCCTGCGTGAGGCCGCTGATGATCTTGTCCTGTGCGACGACGACGAGGATCGCGACCGGGACGATCGCGATCAGGCTCGCCGCCGCCTGGAGGTCGTACCGGACGGTGTACTGCGTCTGGAACGCGAGGACGCCGTCGACCACCGGCGCCCACTCCGCGGCGCTGTTGCCGGTCATCAGGTACGAGAAGAAGAACTCGGTGTAGACGGTGATGAAGGTGAGAATGCCGGCGGTCGCGACGCCCGGCGCCGAAAGCGGCATGATCACGCGGAACAGCGCGCCGATGCGCGTCGTCCCCTCGACTCTGGCGGCCTCCTCGAGTCCGTCCGGGATCTGCCCGTAGAACGTGGTCAGGATGAAGATCGCCAGCGGCATCGTGAACGCGCTGAGCGGCGTGACGACCGCGCCCGGCGTCCCGTACAGCTCCACCGGGAGCGTGAACAGCCCCAGCATCGGAACCTGCTGGTTGAACGCCCGAAACAGCGGGATGAAAAGCGTCGCCGGCGGGAAGAAGCTGAGCACCAGAAGCGAGAACAGAAGCGGCGTCTTCCCCCGGAACTCCAGGCGGCCGAACGCGTACCCGGCGAGGCTCCCGACGAGGAGCACGAACACAGTTACCGTGAACGCGTAGAAGAGGCTGTTGAACATGAACCGCGCGAACGGGACCTGCTGGAACACCTGAACGAACGCCGAAAGATCGATCGTCGCCGGGAACAGCGGAATGTCCGTCTGTCCGGGCGGCGCCATCGCGACGTTGAACAGCCAGTACAGCGGGAACAGCGACGTGGTCAACAGCACCCCGCCGAGGAACACCAACATGACGGCGTACGCCTTCTCGGGGTTTTTGATCCAGTCGTCCGCCCACCGCGCGACGCGGGACTTGTTGTCCCCCTCGTCGTCGGCGTCGTCGCCCGATCCGTCGAACACTTCCGCGTCCTCGTGGTCGCGTGCGTCGATGCTCATGTCAGGCTAACCCCAGGCTCTGGTTGCTCTGTTTGATGAACAGGAGGTACACCATGATGAACAGCCCCACCACGATGGCGATCAGCACGCTCACGGCGGCCGCCGAGCCGTACAGCGTCGACGACCCGAACATCATCTGCGTGACCAGGCAGGTCATCGACGGGACGGTCGAACAGCCGACGGTAGTCGACTCGATGATGCCGTACACCCGGAGCGCGCCCATCGTCCGGAACAGCATCGCGACCATCAACACCGGGAACACCAGCGGGAACGTGATGTAGCGGAACCGCTGCCACCGGGAGGCGCCCATCACGTCGGCCACCTCGTAGAGGTCCTGGTTGACGCTCTCTAGCCCCGCCAAGATCAGCAGGGCCATGAACGCCGACGTCTTCCAGATGTCCGCCACCGTCACGATGACGAAGCTGTCGAAGGTCGTGTTGAGAGGGAGACTGGAGAAGATCCCGAGCTGCTGAAGCGGCTCGGTCAACAGCCCGTAGCCGGGGCGGAACAGCAGGAAGAAGATCATCCCCTGAATGACGATCGGGATCGCCCACGGCAGGATGATGAGCAGGCGAACGAGCCGCCGCCCCTTGTACTCGGCTTTCATCAGCATGGCGTAGAGGAACCCGAGCAGCGTCTCGCCCGTGACGCTCAACACGGCGAACAGGATCGTCATGAACAGCGCCTGTTCTAAGATCGGCGTCTCGAACGAGGGGTCGACGAACGCCGCCGGCGCCAGCGCGTTGTTGTTGGTGAGCAGCTGGACGTAGTTCTGGACCCCGACGAACTCCCCCAGGCTCCCGCCGGTGATCACGTCGGCGAAAAACGACATCCTGATCGCCGACGCCAGCGGCCAGAACGCGAACAACAGCAGGACCACGAACGCCGGGGTCAAGAGCAGGTACGCGTACGCCTGCTCGCTCAGATTCTCCGTCCACGTCCCGAGTCGCGTTAGGACCCCGCCAGATCCCTCTGCCACCTCCGATCTGCCCTGTTCAACTGCCATCCCGACTAACACCTCCCTGTGCCATTGCCCGCCGTTGTGGTACGAGCATCGCCCGCGTGTTTCTCGTGCGAATATTTATCATTATTGTCTATTTTACATGTGTGTTCGGCCCCTGAGTCCCCTCGACCCGGGGCCGACCCCGCTCCAGTTATCCGGACTGCTCTTCGACGGCGGAGATCTGTTCTTGCATCGCCGACGCCGCCTCTTGCGGGCTCTTCTCCTGGCGGAGCGCCGCGTTGACCTCGGTTGCGACGATGCTACGCTGATTCGGCCACACCGACGTCGTCGGCCGCGGGATGAGGTTCTCCGCCGAGTACTGGAGCGCCTCGAAGTACGGGCCGTACGTGTCGCTCTGCTCGACGTAGCTGTACAGCTCCGGCTTCGGCGGCATGAAGTTGGCCGTGTCGAACTGGTACTCGAGGACGGAGTCCTCCCACCACGCCTTGATCACTTCCTTCGCCGACGCCATGTTGTCGGTGTAGGGGTTCATCGACATGATCCAGCCGCCCTGCGCGTGCCAGGACCCGTTCGGTCCCTGCGGAAGCGGCATCACGCCGAGCTCCATGTCCGTCTCCTCGAAGGCGGTCAGGGCCCCGCCGATGGAGTAGGTCCAGTTGCGCTGGGTGACCGCGCTGCCGTCCTCGAAGAGGCTCTTCGTGTCCGGTTCGGACCAGCCGGCCACCTCCTGCGGCGAGACGCCCTCGATGTCCATCGGGGCGCTGCCCGTACCGTGGATGGTGTCGACCGCGGCCTCGATCCCGTCGATGGACTCCTCCGTGTCGAGGGTGACCGGACGGTCACCGATCGGCCCGAAGAGGTTGTCCTGACCGCCGAAAAAGGCGCCGCCCATGCTCGTGAGGTACTCGTTGAACGTACAGCACGCCAGCCCGGCGTAGTTGTTCCCCTGCCAGAGGTGGCCGTAATCGACGTCGGCGCCGTCCATGGCCTCCGAGACGATCTGGGAGAACTCCCCCCACGTCGGCGGGTCCCCGCGCCACGTGTTGAAGTCCGATTCGCCGTAGCCCGCGTTCCGAAGCAGGTCTTTCCGATACGTGATGGTCGGGAAGTCGGGGAACACGGGAACCGAGTACAGGTCACCCGTCTCGGGGTGAGTCCCCGTGTTGATCATCGACTGGACGCCCTCCTCTCTGACCCGGGAGATGAACTCGTCGTCCATCTCCTCTTCGAGGTTGACCAGGTCGCCGCGGACGATGAACGGGAGGGTCCACCCGTTGTCCGTCAACACCAGGTCGGGGTCGGACTCCTCCGCGTTGATCGCGGTCCGGAGCTGCTGTTGCTTGCTGCCCGTGTCCTGTGGCGGCCGGGTCATCTCGATCGTGATCGAGTCCGGCACGCCCGCCTCGTGGAGCACCTCGGGGAAGCCGGC
Source organism: Halorubrum sp. T3 (assembly GCF_000296615.1). Taxonomy (NCBI): domain Archaea; kingdom Methanobacteriati; phylum Methanobacteriota; class Halobacteria; order Halobacteriales; family Haloferacaceae; genus Halorubrum; species Halorubrum sp. T3. The sequence goes on from NZ_JH815330.1 coordinate 1,122,492, forward strand.
GTCCACGAACTGCGGTCCCGAGAAGACCGTGACCGTGCCGCCGATCTCGCCGTCCCCCGACGAGCCCGCCGTGGTTCCGCCGTCCCCACCGTCTCCACCGCCGGAACAGCCCGCGAGGCCGGCCGCTCCCACCGCGCCCGTCGCCGCGAGGTACTGTCGCCGCGAGACGCCGTTTCGTGTGCTATCTTCTGACATCACGTGGCCATAAGGAATAATCATTAATATAGTTACTGTGGATTACAACGGCCGTTGTAAAAATCAGTTCCCGGAGGAGGTGCCGACGCCGGGGCGGCTCGGACCGAGGCACGTCTCCTCGACGGGCGTGTCGTCGTCCCAGCGGTGGGTCCGATGGATGTCGATGTAGTCGGTCCGAGTCGATGGCGGCGGAACGTTGATGCCCCGGTGGCGGGTATCTGGTCGGGATGGGATCGTCGTTCGTCTCCGGACTCCGGCGGTCGGACCACACCGGTGAGAACCGCTGTTGGCCGTGTACGGTCGTCAACGTCGCCCTCGTCGGTGCCGCCGGCACGGCGCTGGGAGCCGTCGTCACGCCGACGGTCGGCGTCGCCGCCGCGGTCGGCGGCCTGGCGCTGGTCTGGCTTCGAGGGTATCTGATTCCGGGCACCCCGCGGTTCGCCCCGCCGTTGGTCGCCGCCGTCCCGGGCGGAGCGGCCCTCTTCGACGAGGCGCCCCGGGGCCAAGAGGAGCCACCGAACGGGGGCGGATCGCTGGGGGCCGAAGACGGGCCTGCCGACCCCGAGGCCCTGCTCGATCGGCTCGTCGAGACCGGTGTCCTCGAAGTCGGCGACGACACCGTCGCTCCCACCGCGGCGTTCGACGAGCGGTGGCACGCGGAGATGGACCGACTGCGCGACGACACCACGGAGGAACTCGCCCGCGCCGCGCTCGCGATCTCCCCGGCGGCCGAGGCGCGGACGATCGACGACGAGTGGATCGCGCTCGGTCCCGAGGACGGCGGCGTGACGGACGAGACCTGGCTCAGCCGTCCGGTAGCGATCGCCGAGATCGCCGGCTACCGGGCGACCGAGTCGCACCTCGACGACGACGAGACCCGGCTGGCGGCGGCGCAGACGAACCGATTGTTCCTCGACTCGTGTCCGGACTGCGGGGCCGCCTTGGAACGGGGCACGGACATGTCGTGTTGCGGCGGCCACACTGGTGCCGGCGACGAACCGTCCGAGACGCTCGTCTGTCCGGACTGCGAGGCCCGGCTGTTCACGTTCGACTGATACCGAGCCGGCGCCGCGCCGCACACGGCGGAGAGGCCGACGTGTGGACCGCACAGTTCGGACCGGGAACAATAAGTGAATTTACTACAGAAGGGAGTGTAACTGAACATGAGCGAGAGAAACCCCGACAGCCGACGGAGCACTGAGGGCTGGTCCCCGCCGCAGTGGACGAGATCGCAGGCCGACGGGATCGAACGCACGCCCGAAACCGTCGCCCCGGTCATCGAGCCGCCGCCCGAGGACCCAGCCGCCGACCTCCACATCTGGGACACGTGGCTGCTCCGGGATCGACACGGAGAGATCGCCGAGATCGACGGCTGGCGGGTGCTCTTCTCACTGACCGCCCCCGAGGAACTACTCCCCGGAAAGCGCCACGACGTCGCGGAGATCCGGTTCTTCTACTCCCGGAACGGCACCGAGTGGCACGGCGGCGATCGCGTGTTCGAGGCCGACGCGCTCGGCCAGCGCCAGTGGGCCGGCTCCGCGCTGTACGACGACGGCGAGCTGTACCTGTACTACACAGCCGCCGGGGACGAGTCGGCTGACGACCTGAACTACACGCAGCGCATCGCGGTCGGCCACGGCGGCCGTTTCGAGGCCGACGAGGACGGCGTGTGGAGCGAGGGGCCTTGGCGCCACGAGACCATCCTCGAACCGGACGGGGAGTGGTACGAGAACGAGGACCAGTCTCGGGGGATGATCTACACGTTCCGCGACCCCTGGTTCTTCGAGGATCCGGAGACGGGCGAGACGAACCTCCTGTTCGAGGCGAACACGCCGGTCCCCGTCGACAGCGACCGGTGCGACGGCGACGAGGCGCAGACGGAGTTCAACGGGAGCGTCGGCGTCGCCGCGTCCCCGAGCGGCGACCCGCTCGACTGGGAGCTCGAACCGCCGCTTCTCGACGGCGTCTGCGTCAATCAGGAGCTCGAACGCCCCCACGTCGTCCCCCGCGACGGCCGGTACTACCTCTTCTTTTCGAGCCACATGCACACCTTTTCGCCCGGTCTCCACGGTTTCGACGGCCTCTACGGGTTCGTCGCCGACTCGCTCCGGGGGGAGTACGAGCCGCTGAACGGGTCCGGGTTAGTCGTGACCAACCCAGCGAGCGTCCCCTTCCAGGCGTACTCTTGGATGGCGTTTCCCTACCGGGACGAGATACTCGTTCAGAGCTTCTACAACTACCGCGAGTTCGCCGGCGACTCGCTCGACGGCATCGCGGACCTCTCGGAGGCCGAGCAGCGACGCCGGTTCGGCGGGACGCTGAGCCCGACGCTTCGGCTCGACGTCGACGGCGATCGGACGCGCATCCACGGCACGCTCGCGCACTGGCACATCCCCACCTCGGAAGAGGAGCTCCCGGACACCGACGAGTATCGACCGCCGGACGAGGTAGGCTCGGACGACGGCTACGTCGATCGGGTGGACGCCCGGATGGATCGCCACCGGACCGTCGGGTACCTAAGGAGCAACTACTGAGACTCTGTGCCGGGCGCCGCGGCGGGCGAGCCCGTCACGGGCGTGATCGCGGATTCGAGCTCCCAGACGTCGAACTCGGCGACCGTCGCTCGCCCGTCTTCGGCGTTCACCGATAGCCCGGTACTGTTCTCGGCGGGATACACCCGGCTGGTCAGGCAGTGCCGCCCGTTGGCGAACAGCTCGATCACCGAGCCGTCGAGGAACGCCCGGAGCGACAGGGGCTCGTCGTACGGCGGCACGGACAGCCGCTGGGTGTCGGCCGCGCCGACCCCATCGCGGCTCGACTCCGAGCGGTCGACGATCAGTTCGCCCTCGCGCGTGTAGCGGATCGCCGTCCGCTCGTCTCGGTCGGTCGATTCGAACACCGAGAGTTCGAACGCCGAGGCGTCCGCCAGCGACACCTCCAAATCGACCTCCAGCGTCCGGCCGTCCGCGTCGAGCGCGTGGCGGCGCTCGTCGAGGACGTCCGGGACCGCGGTCGACAGTCGGCGCTGGCGGAGCCGATCCACCTCGGCGGCGGGTCGCTGCCGGAGTCGTCCGTCGTCGCCGAGCGACAGCACCCGCGGGAGCGACAGGGCTCCGGACCACCCGGCGTCCCACTGGGCGCTCGTCTCCCGCGTCTCCGGGAGCCACCCCCAGGTCAGGTAGCGGTCGCCGTCTCGGAGCGACTGCGGCGCGTAGAAGTCGCCGGGGTCGAGCACGCCCCGGTGAGCGACGTCGAACTCGCCGTCGTCGATCTCTCCGAGGAAGTACACGACATCCTCGTAGTTGGAGACGTGGAGGAGCGACCGCTCGCCGAGGTCCAACAGCTCCGGACACTCCCAGACGGCGCCGTGTCCGTCGTCTCCCGTCAGCAGCGGCCCCTCGTACTCCCACTCGCGGAGGTCCGAGGACGCGTACAGGAGGGCCGTCCCGCCTCGGTCGGAGATGCCGCTACCGATGAGCTGGTACCACGTCTCGCCGTCCCGCCAGACCGCGTGGTCGCGGAACTCGATCTCCCAGTCCTCCGTCGACAGGAGGTCGAGATCGGACGGCGGCTCCTCGATCACAGGATTCCCCGGGTCCTTGTTCCACTCGCGGAGGTCCGGCTCCCCGCTCGTGGCGAGACACGGGAGCTGCCAGCGGCCGTCCCCGCCCGTGTAGAGGATCGTCGGCGTCCCGTCGTCGTCGACCGCACATCCCGACCAGCAGCCGTCGCGGTCGGGGCCGTCCGGAGACGGCGAGAGCGCGATCGGCTCGTCGGTCCAGTGAAGGAGGTCGTCGCTGACGGCGTGGCCCCAGTGGATCGCGTTGTGAAACGGCCCTGCGGGGTTGTACTGGTAAAAGAGGTGGTACCGCCCGTCCAACCGGATCAGCCCGTTCGGATCGTTCAGCCAGTTCGCCGGCGGGGTGAAGTGATAGCGCGGTCGGCCCGGGTCGTCGGCGAACGCCTCTCGCATCGCCGTCAGCTCGTCGGCCGTCTTCGGACGGCCGGGCTGGTCACCGCCGCCGTCGACCGCCGACAGACAGCCGGCGACCAGCTCCGAGCGCGCGTCGGCGATCGGCTCGGCCGCGGGCTCGTCGAACGCCACCGGCGCTCCGACGCCCATGACGCCGCCGCCGCGGTCCCACGAGACCACGGTCATCTCGTTCGGGACGTCCCGGTCACCGCGGACGGTCGACGCGAGCACTTCGCCGTTCGAAGGCACCGCGCGCTCGTAGTGAGCCGTCGGGACTGCCCCTCGATCGCAGGTCGGGATCCGAACCGAATCGAACGCCGTTACTGCCGGGTGGTCGTCGTAGAGCGTCCGCCAGAGCACGCCGGTGGGTTCGGTGACGCTCTCGGTCCCGACCGCGTCCGGCGCCACCGGATCGATCCCGATGTCGTCGACGACGGCCATCGCTCGAAGCGTGAGCAGTAGCCCGCCGCCATCTGCGAGAAAGGCGTCGAAGGCGTCCCCGGTACCCTCAGAGAGGAGACTCTCTTCGATCGGCGCGTCGCGGTGCCACCACAGCACGTCGCACTCGTCGGTAACTTCTCCGACTTCGGCGGGGGAGACCCGCACGATTTCGACCGACCGTGCCTCCAGCCACGACAGCGCTGCCCGCTGTTCGTCCGACGGCGCGCCGTCACAGACGAACCCGACTCGTGTCTCGCGGCCAATCATAGCAAAGATAACTTGCTCCCGAGTAAAAGTCGTATCGTCTCCGGTCAACGCCGACGCGGTGGCGCCGATCGCCCGCGGCGAGACCGTCGTCGCCCGACCCTACGCCCCCTCTGCGTTCGATTCGGCGGCCTCCGCGTACGACTCTGCGGCCTCCGCGTCTGCGGTCGGGGGCTCGGCGGGTTCGACGTTACCGAGCCGGAGCGCGTTGCCGGTGACGCCGAGGCTCATCCCCATGTCGCCGACGACCACGGCCATCGCGACGCTCACGTAGCCGAGCGGGGCGCCCGCGGCGAGCAGCGCCTTCACGGCGAGCGAGGCGCCGATGTTCGTCCGGATCGTCGAACTCGCGCGCGAGGAGAGATCGACCACGTACGGGAGCCGCGTCAGGTCGTCGGCCATCAGCGCCACGTCCGCGGTCTCGATGGCGGTGTCGGCGCCGGCGGCACCCATCGCGATCCCGACGTCCGCGGCCGCAAGCGCCGGCGCGTCGTTGATCCCGTCGCCGACCATCGCCACGCCGTCGGCCTCGGCGCCGAGCTCGCGCACCGCGTCGACCTTCTCCTCGGGGAGCAACTCCGCGCGCACCTCGTCGACGCCGACGCGCTCGCCGATCGCCCGGGCGGTCCGCTCGTTGTCGCCGGTGAGCATCGCGACGCGGTCGATCCCGAGCTCGTGGAGCCGGTCAACGACCCACGCCGCCTCCGGGCGGACGGTGTCCGCGACCGCGATGACGCCCTCGAGCTCAGTCTCCGTCCCCACGAGCACGACCGTCTTCCCCTCGGCCTGGAGCCGCGGGATCGTCTCGCTCGCCAAGTCGAGGAACTGGCCGTGATCGCAGGACTCGGGCTCCGCGGGGGCGTCGGCTCCCTCGGCGCCGTCTCGATCCGCCAGCGCGGACCCGCCGTCGGCGCGGACGTGCGCGTGGCTCAGATCGAAGCCGAGCTCCTCGAACAGCGATGGCTTGCCGGCGTAGTGCGTCTCGCCGTCGAGGTCGGCGCGCACTCCCTCGCCGGTCAGCGCCTCGAAGCCGGTGACCTCGACGTCGTCGCTCGCGGCGTCGGTACCACCGGTCCCGTCCGCGGACTCGCTCCCGCGCGCGACGATCGCCGCCGCGACGGGATGTTCGCTCCGGCGCTCGATGGCGGTCGCGCACGCGAGGACGTCGTCGGCCTCGCGGTCGCCGAGGGGGACTACGTCGGTCACCGACAGCTCGCCGCGCGTGAGCGTCCCCGTCTTGTCGAGCGCGACGGCGTCGACGTCGCCCGCGGCCTCCAGGTGTTCGCCGCCCTTGATGAGGACGCCGTTGCGCGCGGCCGCGGTCACGCCGGAGACGACGCTGACGGGGGTGGAGATGACGAACGCGCACGGGCACGCGACGACGAGCAGCGTGAGCCCGCGGACGAACCACGTCTCCGCGCCGCCGCCGACGAGGAGCGGGCCGAGCGTCGCCGTGGCGATCGCCCCGACCACGACGATCGGGGTGTAGACGCTCGCGAAGCGGTCGACGAACCGCTCGGCGCGCGTCTCCTCGCCGTTGGCGGCCTCGACGAGCTCGACCACCCTCGCGATGGTCGACTCCTCGGCGGGCGCGGTGGCCTCCACTTCGAGGTAGCCCGCCTCGTTGATCGAGCCGGCGTACACCTCGTCGCCGGGCTCCTTCTCTGCGGGGACGGACTCGCCGGTGATCGGCGACTCGTCGACCGCGCCGGAGCCCTCCTTCACGACCCCGTCGAGGGGGACGCGCTCGCCGGGGCGCACCGCGAGCCGCTCGCCGGTTGCGACGCTCTCGGCGGGCACCGTCTCCTCTTCCCCGTCGCGGATCACGACCGCGTCGTCGGGCGACAGCTCCATCAGCTCGCGCAGGGAGGTGCGCGCCCGGTCGATGGAGTACCGTTCGAGCAGCTCCGCGACCGAGAACAGCACCGCGAGCGTCGCCGCCTCGAACGGGAGGTCGACGAGCAGCGCGGCGACGACGCCGACGCTCATCAGCAGGTCGATGTCGAGGCTCAGCCCGCGCAGCGAGTAGAAGCCGTTCCGCAGGATCGGCGGGGCCGCGACCGCGACCGCGAGCAGGAACGCGACCGACGCGCCGGTGACGCCCCACGGCCCGAGGAAGCCGACGCCGCCGACGGTCGCGAACGTCGGGTCGAGGCCCGGGAGCAGCCACTCCAAGGCGAGTCCGACCGCGAGGAAGACGCCGCCGACCGCGGTCGCGATCGCTCGGGGGCTCGTGAACAGGTCGTCGGCGACGCCGTCGGAGTCGGCGTCTTCGACCGCGTAGCCGGCGGCCTCGACGGCGGCCGTCAGCGCCTCGACGTCCGTCAGGTCGGGATCGTACGTGAGGACGACGACGCCCGTGGTCGGGCGGGTGTCGATCGAGAGGACGCCCTCGCGGTCGAGCGCGCCCTCGACTTTCCCCGCGCACGACGAACAGTCCATGTCCGGCACGGCGAGCCGGAGCCGCGCGCCGTCGGGGGTGTCGGTCGCGCCGCCGCCGGGCGGATCCGTCGCCCCGTCGTCGGGGCCGTTCGATTCGCGTGAGTCGCTCATTGTCCGACCCTATCCGCCGCATCATTATTAATCCAACTGCCATTCTCACGGGTTATTTTATAAGTAATTATTAAAATATCGATTAGATATACTAAAACATCCGCGAGTATTTACCCGTCGGTGGGCTACTCGCGGGCATGACAGACTGGCGCGCCGTCGGCTATGGGTTCGTCGTGATGCTGATCGCCGGGGTGTTGGCGACCGCCGTCCCGGTCGTCGGACACGCGGCCGCCGGGCTCGTCGGCGGGTTCGTCGCGGGCTACCTCGCCGGCGGCGGCCTGCTCTCCGGCTTCTGGCACGGCCTGCTCGCGGGGTCGGTGAGCGGGGTCGTCGTCACGCTGCTGCTCGCCGCGTTCGGCGGGCTCGTCGGTCTCGTGGGCGGCCCGCTCGGGAGCCTGCTCGGCGGCGCCGGCGTCCTCGTGGTCGGGCTGTTCCTCACGTTTCTGTTCGCCGTCGACTCGGCGCTCGCGGGCGCCATCGGCGGCGTGGTCGGGAAATAAGCACGTTTTTGCGAGACAGTCGGTTTTAAGGGGGTCAAAAAAGGTAGTTTCCTCATCGGCGCGCGCCTCCGAGCGGTCGTTTTTAAACGGCCGCGAGGAGCGCGTGCGAGGGAGTCGCGAGCGCTTTTAAGCGCGAGCGACGAGGCTGGGGAGGCGTGAGGTGCGGTCGCTGTGCGGGGCGGGACTCAAAGGGGCAGCCGCGAGGAGGCCGTAGGCGACGCAAGCACCGCAGCGAAGGAACGGAGTGACTGAGCGAGGAGCGTGGTTCGAGAGAGCGAAGCTCTCTCGTCATCACGAAAGGCGCAAAGCGCCTTTCGAACGACAGCGAGCGTACGGCCTCCTCGCGGCTGGGGCTTTGGGGGTGTTTGCCGCTGATCGGTTAGCAGTTATTTATAAGCGATCGGCTGGGGCTCCAGAGAGATGCGCCACTACGGTCACCCCGCTGGCTTATAAAAAGATGACTGGAGCGGCAACTGGTTTTTAAGCGCTCTCGACGGCGTCGAGGACCGCCTCGTAGTCGGGTTCGTTCGTCGGGTCGTCGGCGACCCAGTCGTAGACGACCTCGCCGTCGTCGTCGATCACGAACACCGCCCGGTTGGCGATGCCGTGGAGGCCCAGCTCGGCGATGTCGATCTCCAGCCCGTACGCCCGGATCGCGTCGCCGGCCATGTCGCTCACGAGGTCGAACTCGATCCCGTGCTCCTCGCGGAACGCGCCCTGCGAGAACGGCGAGTCGGCGCTGACCCCGAAGAGGGTCGCGCCGGCCGACTCGAACGCGTCGGCGCGCTCCTGGAACGCGATCATCTCATTCGTACACGGCGGCGTGAACGCGCCGGGGAAAAAGGCGAGCACGACCGGCCCGTCGCCGATCTCCTCGTCGAGGTCGAACGGCTCGTGGTCGCTCGTGCCGACCGTCGCGGTGAACGTGGGTGCGGCGTCGCCTGTGGATACCATCTTCACACAGTACGGTCGATTCACGCAAAAGGCTTGTCGCGACCGCGTTCGGTGCCGGTGTCGGCGCGGGGTCGCGGACCGCTACTCGCGGTCGAGGTACTCCTGTTGGATCGCGACGATCTCCGAGGAATCATCACAGTCGGCGTACCGCCGGAGCGGCTCGTCGTTGAGTTCGAGGAACGTCTCGCCCCACGTGAACTTCGACAGGACCCGCTCGGCGTGGTCGCGCTCGCCGAGGATGATCAGTGCGGCCGCGAACGCCTCGACCGTCGTGAGCCGCATCGGCCGCCCGAAGTTCACGGGATTGGCGGCGACGAGGTACGGGAGCGCGCGGTGCTCGCCGGGTAACGAGAACATTTTCTCGCCCGCCGACTCCCACGAGCAGTCGAGCGCGACGAGGGCGCTCTCGCGGGCCATCTCGGCGTCCGCCGGCGAGAGCGCCCGCTCGGCGTGGGGGTTGAGGACGACCCCGTACGGCGTGGCCCGGTCCGAGCGATGGAGCGCCGCGAGGTCGAAGCGCGCGAGCTTCCGGGCCGTACACTTGTCGGGGTCGTCGTCGCCCTCGTACCGGACGTGGAGGTCCACACCCCGGATTCGACGGAGTCGCCTATAAGCCGTGCGGACGTGGACAACACAAAAATACGCGGAGCCGTCGCCCGCCGCCCGTCACGGGGCGCGGGTCCGGGTCAGGATCGGTTCCGAGTCGTCGCTCTCGGCCGGGACGCGCGTCCGCGTCTCGACCGGCGCCGGTTCGTCGTCCGTCGTTAGTTCACACATCGCAGGCCACGCTTGCCGCTCGTGGTACAAAACTGTTCGGCTGAACGTCTCGTTATCTCTTCTATCTCCTAATATACGTTTATCTTTTCTCCCTGTACAACGAATATCAAACAGCTATTTCGGATTTAGTTCGACGAACGATGATACGCATCGTCGGATCTCGCGCCACGGTCCCGATACCGTCAAACCGACCCGGTACCGGCGGTGTTTTTCCTCGTCGCCGCGCAGGTGATCGTATGGAGCTGTTCGCGGTTCCGGACCTCCCGGAGATCCGGGAGGGAGACGATCTGGCGGCCATGATCGACGAGCGCGTCGACCTCCGTGAGGACGACGTGGTCGTCGTCGCCAGCACGGTCGTCTCGAAGGCCGAGGGGCGCGTCTTCGACCTCGACGACTTCCCGGCGAGCGAGCGCGCAGAGGCGGTCGCCGACCGGCTCGCGGAGATTTCGGGCGAACAGAAGGATCCGCGCTTCGCGCAGGCCGTCATCGAGGAGTCGACGGAGCTCCTCATGGAGGCGCCCTTCCTCCTCACCGCGACGCGCTTCGGCCATATCGGCGTTAACGCCGGCATCGACCGGTCGAACGTTCCCGACGGCGACCTGCTGCTGCTCCCCGAGCGCCCCTCCGACAGCGCGGCGCGGATCCGCGAGGGGCTCGCGGCCGACCGCGTCGTCGTCAGCGACACCTGCGGGCGCCCGTTCCGCCACGGCCAGCGCGGCGTCGCGATCGGCTGGGCCGGAACCCCCGCCAGTCGCGACTGGCGCGGCGAGACGGACCGCGACGGCCGCGAGATGGGCGTCACCGTCCAGAACGTGATCGACGAGCTGGCCGCGGCCGCCAACCTCGTCGCGGGCGAGGGCGACGGCGGAACCCCCGTCGTCGTCGTCCGCGACTGGGAGTTCGGCGACCACGACGGCTCGGACAACCACTTCCGCGAGGTCGAGGGCGACTTCGTCCGGCAGGCCCTGCGGGAGTGGACCTTCGACGAATAACCATGCTCGGTATCGAACTCACCCCCGAACACGAGTTGTCCCGCCTCGTCGACCTCGGCGTCCGCGCCGAGGACGCCGGCTACGACGCCGTCTACTCGACGTGTCACTACAACAACCGCGACCCGTGGGCGTTCCTCTCGCGGCTCGCGGCCGCCACGGACTCCGTCCGGCTCGGCCCGGGCGTCGCGAACCCCTACGAGACGCACCCGGTGACGCTCGCCTCGAAGGTCGCCACCCTCGACGAGGCGTCCGGGGGCCGGGCCGTCTTCGGCCTCGGCCCCGGCGACCCCTCGACGCTGGCGAACCTCGGGCTCGAAGACGAGCGCGGGCTCCGCCCCGTGCTGGAGGCGTTCAAGACCGCCCAGAAGCTGTGGGCCGGCGAGCGCGTCGACCACCAGGGGACCTTCGACGCGACCGACGCCGGGCTCAACTACGAGCCGCCGCAGGGGGCTGATATTCCGGTCCACGTCGGCGGCGAGGGGCCGCACATGTGCCGGATGGCCGCGAAGCACGCCGACGGGCTGCTGTACAACGGCTCGCACCCGAAGGACCTCGTGTGGGCCCGCGAGCAGGTCGACGACGGCCTCGCGGACAGGCCCGACCACCGCGGCGAGTTCGACCTGATCGCGTACGCCGCCGTCTCTATCGCCGAGGACGAGACCGCCGCCCGCGAGGCCGCCCGCCCGCCGGTCGCGTTCATCACCGCGGGCGCCGCGCCGCCCGTCCTGAAGCGCCACGGGATCGACCCGGACGCGGCGACGGAAATCGGCGACCGCGTCTCGGCCGGCGAGTTCTCCGCCGCCTTCGAGCGCGTGACCCCGGAGATGATAGACGCGTTCTGTATGGCGGGCACCCCCGAGACCGTCCGCGAACGCGCCGCCGCGGTCGCCGAGCACGCCGACGGGCTCGTCGTCGGCTCGCCGCTCGGCCCGGACTTGGAGAACGCCGTCGACCTCGCCGCCGACGCGGTCGACGGGCTCTTTTAACACCTCCCGCACCGCGGCGGATTCTCACCCCGTGACAATCGAGAATCGGTCCTGATAACCCCGGCGGGAGGTTCATATGGCGTTCTCATCGAGGTCCGAACATGTCCACGACACGACAGCGCCGCCCGGGGATACGCGGGCGGTACGAGGCTATTCTGTGGCGGACGATGGACGCCCTCGGCGTCACGGAGTCGATAGAGCGCAAGGTCGTCACGGCGGTCGGCATCCAGTTCCTCGTCACCGTCGGCATCTTCGTCACGCAGTTTGTCCTCTCCGGGACCGCCGCGTACGTCGTCTCCGGCGCCCTGTTCCTCGGCGCGGTCGTCGCCATCTACAACACCCTGCTCATCGTCCGACGCGACTTCGTCGCCCCGATCCGAGCGTTAGAGCGCGAGGCGGACGCGATCGCCGCGGGAGAGATCGAGGGGACGAGCGGCGTCGACGCGGCCGATCAGTCGGACGGCGACGCGGCCGGCGCGCTCGATCCAACCCAACCCGACGAGGTCGGGAGCCTCGTCGGCGCGTTCGGCGAGGTCCACGGCTATCTCACCACCGTCTCGGCGCAGGCGGAGGCGCTCGCGGCTCAGGAGTTCGACGACCCGGCGCTCGACGAGGACGTCCCGGGCTCCTTCGGCGAGTCGCTCGACGAGATGGCCGAGAACCTCGCCGCCTACACGGCCGAGCTGGAGGCGCTCGTCGACGCCTTCGGCGACGCCGCGGAGCGCGCGCAGGACGGCGACCTGACGGCGACCATCGACGCGGACGCGCTGGCGACCGACGAGGAGCGGTACGCCGAGCTCGTCGACAACTACAACCGGCTCGTGGCGACCCTCGGCGAGACGCTCGGCGACGTCGGCTCGTTCACCGCCGACGTGGCCGGCACCGCGGACGACGTGCGCGCGAGCATGGACGAGGTCGACGACGCGAGCGGCGAAGTCGCCCGCTCGGTTCAGGAGATCTCCGACGGCGCAGCAGAGCAGACGGACGAGTTAGAGGCGATCGCCGGCGAGATGAACACGCTGTCCGCGACGGTCGAGGAGATCGCGGCGAGCGCGGACGACGCGGCCGAGACCGCCCGCGACGCCGCCGAGCGCGGTCGGTCCGGCCGAGAGGAGGCAGCCGAGGCGATCGCGGAGCTGGAGACCCTCGAAACCCGGATCGGCGAGACGGCGGCCGCGGTCACCGACCTCGCGGAGCGGGTCGGCGAGATCGACGAGATCGCAGCCGTGATCGACGAGATCGCGGAGGAGACCAACCTGCTCGCCCTGAACGCCTCCATCGAGGCGGCGCGCGCCGACGGCTCCGGCGACGGGTTCGCGGTCGTCGCGGACGAGGTGAAGTCGCTCGCGGAGGAGACCCGCGAGTCTGCGGCGGAGATCTCCGGGCGGATCGAGGAGGTCCAAGAGGCGTCGGCAGAGACCGCGGCCGACGCCGAGGAGATGGAGACGCAGGTCGCGGACGGCGTCGAGACGATCGAGTCGACGCTGCGGGAGTTCGAGGGGGTCGTCGAGGACGTGACGACGGTCGACGAGACCGTCCAGGAGATCAGCGACGCGACCGACGACCAAGCGCGCACGACCCAGGAGGTCGTCGACATGGTCGACGGGGTCGCGTCCGTGAGCAGACAGACCGCGACCGAGGCCGAGACCGTCGCGGCCGCGGCCGAGGAGCAGACCGCGACCGTCTCCGAGGTGACGGGGCAGGTCCACACGCTCTCGGACCAGTCCGACGAGCTGCTCGCGCGGCTGAACGAGTTCGAGGTGCCGGACGGGTCGGACGGGGCCGCGACCGCGGTCGGGGGGCCGGCGAGCGGTTCCGGGACGCGGTCGGCGACGGGCGCCGACGACGACTGAAGAGAGGGTCCGATCGAGCCCCCGGTTTTCACCTCTTTATTCGGAGCGGCCGCGACCGCCGAGCGCGGGGAGGTTCACGCCGATCTCGTTGAGCAGCGCGCCGACCGCGGCGTAGCCGAACACGGCGACGCCGCCGACAAGCAGGAGCTGTCCGACGACGACGAGCAGCGCCGACAGCGGGTCGCCCGCGCCGAGGATCAGGTCGTTCAGGAAGATGTCGACGAACCGGCCGACGTCGCCGACCAGCCGCGAAACGAAGTCGATGAGCGCGATCATGGGCCACGGTTGGGCCGGGGGGTACTTGGGTGTTGAGTTCGCGGCGGCGATTCGCCGATCGATTCACCCTTCCGACCGCGGCGTCGCCGCCTCGTCGGCGCGCGCGTACCGCAGCGCCCAGCCGATCAGGACGCCCTGGAACGGCAGCCGGATCCACGCCGCGAGCCGCGCCGGGCCGACGAGCCGGTCGGAGACGAGGTCGTTCAGGGTGTCGCTCCGGGCGAGGTGGACGTTCGCCGGGAACACGGCCACGAGGAGGGCGACGATCCCCCACGCCGACGGGCGTCGCGTCCGCGGGATCGCGACGCCGATCCCGAGGAGGATCTCGGCGATTCCGGAGAGGTAGACGAGCCCCACCGGCCGCGGGAACGAGGGCGGAACCGCCTCGGCGAACCGCTTCGGAGCGAGGAAGTGCGCGATACCGGCGACGACGTACGTCGCGCCCATCAGCGGCGCGAGCGAGCGCTCGGACTCGCCGCTTCCCTGGCTGTGCGACTCGTCCGGCGCGTCGGCCACCGGCCTGGACTGCGTTCGGTCTGCGTCGGTCACGCCTCGTCCCACGAACGGGAGGCGTATTACTCCTCGCCGCCCCGCCGCGGCCGGCCCGGATTCCGGGAACCGAACGTCTTAGGAACGGCCGAACCTAACTGACCCGTAATGAACACGCTGTTCTGGGTGCTCACCGGGATCCTCGCGTACTCCGCGGTCGCGATGTACCTGCGGAACAAGGGGGTCCTCCCGGACGCGTTCAGGGTCTCCGGCCCGGTGTTGACCCTCCGGACGCTCCGCGGGCGCGCCTTCCTCGGTCGACTCGCGGCCCCGAAGCGGTTCTGGCGTGCGGTCGCCAACCTCGGACTCGGCGGGGCTTTGGTGGCGATGGTGGCGTCGTTCGCGCTCATCCTCTCATCGGCGATGTCCGCGTTCACGAACGCGCAGCCCTCCGCGATCCAGCAGCCGCAGAACTTCCTCATCATCCCCGGCGTCAACGACTTCCTCCCGCTGTCGGTCGCGCCCGAGATCGTCGCCGGCCTCGCCGGCGCGATGGTGGTCCACGAGGGCGCGCACGGCCTGCTCTGCCGGGTCGAGGACATCGACATCGACTCGATGGGGCTCGTCTTCTTCGCGCTGCTCCCGGTCGGCGCGTTCGTCGAACCCGACGAGGAGGCGACCCAAGAGGCGTCTCGCGGCGCCCGCGCCCGGATGTTCGCGGCCGGCGTTACCGCGAACACGGTGCTGACGATCGTCGTCTTCGCGCTCCTCTTCGGCCCGGTCGTCGGCGCCATCTCGCCGGCGGCCGGCTACGCGGTCGGCGAGGTGAACCCCGGCTCCCCGGCGGCCGCGGCCGACCTCTCGCAGGGCGACCGCGTCGTCGAGGTGGCGGGGACGCCGATCGAGACGAGCGGCGAGTTCGAGTCCGCGATCGCCGACGCCGGCGACTCCGTCGCGCTCACGGTCGACGACGGCGAGACGCGGGAGACGGTGACGGTCGACCGCGAGCTACAGGTGGTCGGCTCCGCCGGCGGCAACCCCCTCGGGGTGACCATCGAGGAGGTGCCCGTGACGATCGCGGCCGTGAACGGCGAGCCGGTCGCGACCGAGTCGGACTTCTTCGACGCGGTCGGCGGCGACGAGCGCGCAACGCTGACCGTGACGGGGAACGCGACCGTCCTCGACCAAGTCCGCGACGCGCCGGGCGCCGAGAACGCGTCCGGCGTCGAGGCGGCCGACGGCGACGCGGCGGTCACCGTCCCCGACGTGCCGGTCGGCGCGTACGTCGTCGGCGTTCAGGAGGACGGCCCGATCCACGACGCGGGCGCCGCGCTCGGCGAGCCGCTGACGATCGTCTCGGTCGACAGCGAGCGCGTCGCCGACAACGAGGCGCTCTCGGCCGTCCTCGGCGAGCGCGAGGCCGGCGAGACCGTTCCCGTCACCGTCTACGACGCCGACGGCGAGCGCACCACGTACGACGTGGAGCTCGACGCGCACCCGAATCGCGACGGCGGGTTCATCGGCGTCAGCGTCTTCCCCGGCACGAGCGGGCTCGCGCTCGACGACGTGGGCGTCACCGAGTACCCCGCCGGCGCGTACCTCGAACTGCTCGGCGGCGACGGCGGTCAGGAGGCCGCGGACGGGCTCCCGCTCGGCGGGGTCACGGAGTCGCCGCTCGGCCTCGTCTTCGTCGCGCTCATCCTCCCGCTCGGCAGCCTCTTCGGACTCCCGTTCAACTTCGCGGGGTTCACCGGCGACCTGACCAACTTCTTCGTCGTCGAGGGGCCGCTGGCGGCGCTCGGGGGCGGCACCTTCCTGCTTGCGAACCTCCTCTTCTGGTCGGGGTGGATCAACATCCAGCTGGCGCTGTTCAACTGCCTGCCGGCGTTCCCGCTGGACGGCGGCCGCATCCTCCGGATGGTCGCCGAGGCGGTGATCAGCCGGGTCCCGATCAGCGACCGGCACGCCGCGGTGCGGACGATAACGGTCTCGTCCGGGCTCGTCATGCTGGCCGGGCTGGTCGCGATGATCTTTGGCAACCAGATCCTCACCGCGCTCGGGGTTATCTGAGGCGGTGGCGCGCGCCTCCGAGTGGCCGCCGAAGGCGGCCGCGAGGAGCACGCGCGAGGGAGCGGTGAGCGCTCGAAGAGCGCGAACCGCGAGGCTGGGGAGGAGTGAGGCGCGGTGCCGTGCGGTGCGGGACTCAAAGGGGCAGCCGGGAAGCAGGCGCAGGCGACGCAAGCACTGGAGGGAGCGAACGGAGTGAGCGACCGAAGCGCGCAGCGAGCGTGCGCCCGCTTCCCGGCTGGGGCTTTGGAGGTTGTCTCCGTCGATCCGCGATCAGGCATTTATAAACGAGCGGCTGGGGCTTTGGAGGTTGTCTTCGTCGATCTACTGGCCGTCATTTATAAACGAGCGGCTGGGGCTTTGGAGATCGTCACCGCGCCATCGGCCACGTATAAATAGCCGACGGCAACACCACGATCCGGTTTATAAGTAACCGATCAACCACACAGGTTCATACTCCCTCGCTACCGTTCACCGCCGTTTCCGTACTGCGCGAGATACGTCAGAATCCTCTCTGTTGAAGAGTCGTAACAGACCGAGGGAAACCGGTTTCCCCGACGGGCGCGACGCCTCCGTATGACGCACTCGCGGACCGTCGAACTCGAAGGTCACATCATCGACAGCGGCACGATGCAGCGCTGCTTCGGCGCGGTGATGGACCTCGGCGGCTCGTTCGACGTCGAGCAGTTCGACGTCGGAAAACACGAAACTGAGGAGTCGTACTGCCGGCTGACCGTCTCCGCCGACGACCCAGAGACGCTGCGCGACATCCTCCACGAGCTCCACCAGAACGGCGCCGTACTGGAGGACCCCTCCGAGGTGGACCTCGTCGCGGCGCCCGCGGACAAGGTGGTGCCGCCGAACTTCTACTCGACGACGAACCACCCGACCGAGGTGTTGTACGACGGCGAGTGGATCGACGTCGAGCGGATCGAGATGGACTGCGCGCTCGTCGTCGATCCCGAAGGCGCCTCCGACGGTTCCCCCCGCGCCTACACCAAGACGCTCAACGCGGTCCAGGAAGGCGACCTCGTCGCGACGGACCAGTCCGGGATCCGCGTGAACCCGCCGGAGCGCCCGCGGAGCGGCGGCGGCGCGTTCGGCTTCATGCAGGGCGGCGTCTCCGCCGAGCGCCCTTCGGAGTCGACGATCCGCGAGGTCGCCGAGGAGCTTCGCGCGGTGAAGGAAGACGGCGGCAACGTGATGGTCGTCGCGGGGCCGGCCGTGATCCACTCCGGCGCCGGCGACGCGCTCGCGGACCTCGTCGCCGCTGGCTACGTCGACGCGCTCTCGGCGGGCAACGGCTTCGCCACGCACGACTTAGAGCGCTCCATCTACGGCACCTCGCTGGGGATGAACGTCGAGACGCTCGAACACCCGCGGAAGGGCCACAAACACCACATCTGGACCATCTCGGAGATCATCCGGGCCGGCGGGATCGAGGCGGCAGTCGACGAGGGAATCGTCACGGAGGGCGTGATGTACGAGTGCGTCGAGAATGACGTCGACACCGTCCTCGCGGGCTCGATCCGCGACGACGGCCCGCTCCCGGACACGATCACCGACGCGGTCGAGGCGCAGGACGCGATCCGCGAGCAGGCCCACGACGCCGACCTCGTGATCATGCTCGCGACGCTGCTCCACTCCGTCGCGGTGGGAAACTGCCTCCCGTCGACGACGAAGACCGTCTGCGTCGACATCAACCCCGCAACGGTCACCCAGCTGCTCGACCGCGGCTCCGCGCAGGCGATCGGGATGGTCACCGACATCGGGACGTTCGTGCCGACGCTCGCGGAGTTCGTGCTGGAGGGGGACGAGGCGTGACCCCCGAACTCCGCCCCTACGACCGCGAGCGCGACGCGGACGGCCTCTACGAACTGAAGCGCGCCTTCGAGCGCGGCCTCGGCGAGAACACCGGCGGCGACGAGAAGGCGGCCGCCTACGAGGGGAAGCTCACCGACGCCTACCGCGAGCGGTGGCTCGACTGGGTCGACCGCTGCGTCGCCGACGACGAGCGGTGCGTGACCGTCGCGGTCGACCGAAGTGAGGCCGAAAGCGGCGCTTCGGTCGTCGGCTACGTCTTCGTCCTCCCCGAGCGCACCGCGATGATCTGGGACGCGGCGGTCCTGAACGAGATCTACGTCGCCCCCGACCACCGCGGCACCGGCGTCGCCGACGACCTGATCGACGCCGCGCTCGCGCTCGCGGCCGATCAGGACCTCCCACTCGACCGACTGGTCCTCGACGTCGACCCCGCGAACGAGCGCGCGAAGGGGTTCTACGACCGTCACGGCTTCGAGCCGTGGGGCAAGATGGTGGCGCGGCCGCTGGACGACGCCTGACATCACGGCCACGCGACCGCAATCGGCCCGACCCGACCCGTTCCGACTCCCGAAGCTACAAGCGCGCTCGCCCGCTCTCGTCGGCCGTGATACAGATCGGGATCGTCGGCTGCGGCGTCATCGGGAACCGACTCGCGGCCGCCGTCGCGGAGCACGACCAATACGAACTGGCGGCCGCCTGCGACCTCGACGCGGACCGCGCGGCGTCGCTCGCGGCCGACCACGGCACCGACCGCACCCAGACGACGACCGACCACGCCTCGCTCGTCGAGCGCGACGACCTCGACGCGGTGTACGTCGGCGTGCCGCCGCTCGCCCACCGCGAGGTCGTCGCCGACGCGCTCGCTGCCGACAGGCACGTCATCTGCGAGAAGCCCATCGCGGCGGACGCGGAGACGGGCCGCGAACTCGTCGGGCTCGCGGAGGAGACGGACCGCGTCACGGCCGTGAACCTCCCGTTCCGCTACACGCCGGGGTTCGTCCGCCTGCGCGAGGCGGTCGCCGCGGGCGATATCGGCGACCCGCGCCGGGTCGAACTCCGGTTCCGGTTCCCGGAGTGGCCTCGCGAGTGGCAGGACGTGGCGTGGTTGGAGTCGCGCGAGCAGGGCGGCCCGCTCCGCGAGGTCGGGACGCACTTCCTGTTCGGCGTTCAGGAGCTGTTCGGCCCGATCGAGACCGTCTCCGCCGACGTGGGCTACTCCGGACCGGAGACCTACGAGGACGACGTTGTCGGCTCCTTCCGGGTCGACGGCGTCAGGGGAACGATCGACCTGCTCTGCGACCACGAGGGCGAGGAGGAGAACGCGATCACGGTCGTCGGCGACGAGGCGTCGCTGTCGCTGACGGCGTGGTACCGGCTCGTTCGGAACCGGGGGCGCGAGGACGAGGAGACGCTCGTTGACGAGCGCGGCGACACCGTGAGCGCGCTCCTGACGGAGTTTGCGGGGGCGGTTGAGGGCGAGGGCGGCGACCTCGTCTCGTTCGCGGAGGCGACACGCGTTCAGGAGGTGCTCGACGCGATCCACGCCTCGGATGGGGATCGGGTTCGGCCGGGAGGTAGCGGCCGGGAGAAGTAACCCGATCGCGGAGTCGTCGGCCGGGAACGCCCGGCAGGAGTTATGTGTCTCACGGACGCATCTCCGCGTATGAGCTACCTCGTTGCGACCGACGGGTCGACGGAGAGCGACGAAGCCGTCCGGTACGCGGCGCGTCAGGCGGTCGCGTTCTACGAGACGCTCGAGATCGCCCACGTGTTGACGCCGGACTCGGAGCTCGTCGACGGGACGATCGTCCTCCCGGGCGAGGAGGCCGCCGTCGAGGCCGGACAAGGGGTCTTAGAGAGCGCTCGGAGCATCGCGGAGGAGGCGGTCGACGAACCGATCGACGTCGAGACCCAGCTCCTCACGGGGCGTCCGGCCGACGCGCTCACCGAGTACGCGAACGAGGAGCCGGTCGACGCCATCTACGTCGGCCACCGGGGGCTCTCGGAGGAGCGCGAGCAGGTCGTCGGCAGCGTCGCGAAAAGCGTCGTCGACAAGGCCGACGTGCCCGTGACGGTGATCCGGTAGGTGTCAGCCGAAGAAAACGACTGAGCGGCCGCGAGGCGGTCGAATTTTCCGTTTTCGCGCGCCGATCCGGCTGTCACAGGCGCCGGAAAGAACCGCCATTATCGGACGTTCAAAACGGCGTTAGACCGTAGTACGGGTGATGACAGAAGACGTACTCGTCACGGCGGACTGGGTCGAAGACCGCTTGGACCGCTTCCAGGACGACGACTCGGACCTCCGGCTCGTCGAGATCAACAACCCGACCGTCACCGACGAGTCGGAGTACACGCCCTACGAGGAGGGCCACGTCCCCGGCGCGCTCAACTTCGAGTGGGACGCGGTGTTCACCGACGAGACCGAGCGCGACATCGTCTCGAAGGCGGACTTCGCGGCCCGAAACGGCGAGGGCGGCATCGACGCCGACACGACGGTCGTCGTGTACGGCGGCGGCCGCGTCCCGAACTGGTTCGCGCTGTTCGGCTACTGGATCTACAAGTACTACGGCCACGACGACATCCGCGTGATCGACGGCGGGAAGGGGTACTGGGTCGAGAACGACTACCCGCTCTCGACCGAAGAGCCCGACTTCACGCCGCGCGACTACGAGGCCCGCGGCCCCTTCGAGAGCGTCCGCGCGTACAAGGACGACATCGACAAGGCGATCGAGGAGGGGATCCCGATGGTCGACGTCCGCTCCCCCGAGGAGTTCTCCGGCGAGGTCATCGCGCCCGAGGGGCTCAACGAGACCGCCCAGCGCGGCGGCCACATCCCCGGCGCCAGCAACGTACCGATCGGCACCACGCTGAACGAGGACGGGACGTTCAAGAGCGCGGACGAGCTCCGCGAGCTGTACAGCGACGCCGGCGTCGACGGCGACGAATCGACGATCACCTACTGCCGCGTGGGCGAGCGCTCGTCGATCGAGTGGTTCCTGCTCCACGAGCTGCTCGGCTACGACGACGTCCGCAACTACGACGGCTCGTGGACCGAGTGGGGGAACCTCGTCGGCGCGCCGATCGAGACCGGCGAGTAAGCGAAGCTCGCGGTCGCTGACCGCCGTACCCCTTTTCAACTACTCCCGACGCGGGGAGTCACCGCCTCAGCCCTCCAGCGACGCGACCGCGGTCCGCTCCGCGCCGATTTTGCGGTCGAGGAAGTCGTCGAGCAGCTCCAGCGAGCGGATCTTCTGGTCGATGTCGCCGGAGCCGTGGCCCTCCTCGCCGAGCTCCTCGTACTCGTAGTCGACACCCTCCTCGAAGCCGGCGTCATCGAGCGCGTCGCGGAGGATGCGCGCCTGCGAGACCGGCACCCGCGGGTCGTTGACGCCGTGGACGATCAGGAGGGGCGCGTCGACGTTTTCGACGTAATTGACGGGGCTGCGCTCGCGGTAGATCGCCTCGTTCTCGTCCGGCTCGCCGAGGTTCTTCACCATGAGCTCCGTCCGGAAGTGCGGCATGGTGTTCTCGTACATGTCGAACAGGTCGCTGACGCCGACCCACGTGACCCCCGCGGCGTACAGGTCCGGGTACTGGACCATCTGCCAGTTCGCGGAGTAGCCGCCGTAGGAGCCGCCGTAAACGGCGACGCGGTCCTCGTCGAGCCAGTCGTACTCGTCGAGGACGTGCTCGGCGCCGACCGCCACGTCGCCCTGCTCGGCGCCGCCCCAGTCGTCGTACAGCTCCTGGACGAACTCGCGGCCACGCCCCGTGGAGCCACGGTAGTTCACCTGGAGGACCGAGTAGCCGCGCGAGAGCAGGAACTGGACGCGGTAGCTGAACCGCCGGCTGTCGTGGTGTCGCGGGCCGCCGTGCGGGTTGACGATCAGCGGCGAGGGGCGTCGCCCCGAGTCGAACAGCAGCCCCTCGATCTCGAACTCCTCGTACGGGTCGTGGTCGACCGCGCGCGCCGGCGTTTCGGGGACGCCGTCGGAGGCGAACGAGACCGTCTCGGGCTCCACGAAGTCGTCCGGGTCGAACGGACCGTACTCCGCGTCGAACAGCGTCTCCGTCTCGTCGGCGCTGAGGTCGTACGCGACTAGTTCCGGCCGCCGGCTCGACGTCGTCCGGTACGCGAGCAGGCGGTCGTCCGCGAGGCGGCCGTCGGCCACGCTGGCGACGCCGGCCGGGAAGTCGAGCTCGCGGCCCTCGCCGGTCTCGGCGTCGTAGACGACCGGGACCGTCACGGCGCCGCGCGTCCGGCTCGCGACGAACCGGTCGCCGTCGTCGAGGAAGTGGCTCGGGGACTCCTCGAACTCGCCCGCGCCGAACCAGGTCACGTCCGCGGCGTCGCCGTCCGGGCTGGCCGCGTCCCCGCCGCCGAGGTCGACGATCCCGGCCCGGCCGAGGTCGGCGCTGTTGTCCGTGATCAGCAGGCGCTCGCCGTCGGGGCCCCAGTCGGTCGGCACGACCTCCGCGCCGAGGTCGCCGACCCCGAGGTTCCGCGGGTTCGCGCCGTCCGCGTCCGCGACGTAGGCGTCGAGGTTCTCGTAGGTGTCCGTCTCGTTGGTCGCGTACGCGATCCGGTCGCCGTCGGGCGAGAGCTCGCCGGCGTTGACCGCGCGGTCGTAGTCGGTGAGCTTCGCCGTCTCGCCGCTCGGCAGGTCGTGGCGGTAGAGGTTCATCTGCCCGTCGCGGCTGGAGCCGAGCAGGAGCGTTTCGCCGTCCTCGCCCACGTCGTGGAGCCGGATCTGTCCGTCCATCTCGACGACGGGCTCGCTCTCGCCGTCGAGCGACATCGCCCACACGTCGTGCTGCTCGTCGCCGGCCTCGTCGCGGTGATAGAACAGTCGGTCGCCGCTCGGGTCCCACTTGAACCCGGCCCGGACCGACCGGGGAACGTCGCCGTCGCTGAGCTGCTCTAGGGAGCCGTCGTCGAGGTCATAGAGGTGAAGCTCGTTGCGGCCGGTGACGTCGTAGTAGAGGGCGACGGTCTCTCCGTCCGGGGACACGCGCGGGCTCGCGATCGTCGGCAGCTTCGCGAGTTCGCGCAGTACGTCGGTCTCGTCTGAGTCTGACATCCATGTCAACACGGTGACGGCTCCCTATTCAACGTTTCCGCCGCGGACCCCGCGGCGGCCGACAGGCCCTTGCGCCGCCGGCCCGTTACCACTAATTTACATGACCGCGGGCGACGCCGGGCTCCCGTCGAGCCCCGACTCGGAAGCGGTCCGGTCGCTCTCCGAGGCCGACGGTCGACCCGACGAGACAGGAACCGTCGTCTGGCACCGCGACGACCTCCGGATCAAAGACAACCCAGCGGTCGCGGCGGCCGCCGACGAGGCCGACCGGATCGTCCCGCTGTTCGTCTTCGACCCCGGATTCTACGACGAGCGGGGCGCGGCCTGCGACGCGCGGATCGCGTTCCTCCACGACTGCCTGCGCGACCTCGACCGCCAGTACCGCGACGTCGACGGTGCCGGGCTGACGTACGCCCACGGCGACCCGATCGACGTGCTGGGGCGGTTCGTCGACGCCGGCTGGGACGTGGTCGCGAGCGCGAGCGCGACCGGTCGGTACGGGCGCCGCCGCGACGAGCGCGCCCGCGAGCGGCTCGGTGTCCGCTTCGTCGACGGGGATGGCCTCGTCCGCGACGCTGACCGCCCGCGCGAGGACTGGAGCGATCACGTCGAGTCGTGGCTCGCGGCCGACCCGTTCGACTGGGACCCCCGATCCGTCGCGGTCGACGGCGTCGAGACCGGGATCGACCCCGAAGCGGTCGCCGACGCGTACGACGTCAAGTCGACGAAGACGCGCGTCCCGACCGGCGGGCGCGAGGCCGGCCGCGAGCGCCTCCGCGCGTTCACCGAACGGATCGCGGAATACCCCGGCTCCATCTCCTCGCCGGTCGACGCCCGCGACGGAACGAGCGGCCTTTCCCCCTATCTGCGGTTCGGATGCCTCTCGGTTCGGGAGGTCCACCGGCACGTCGACGAGAAGGCGCCCGACGGCCGCGGCAAGTCGATGTTCGTCTCCCGGCTCTACTGGAACCGCCACTACACCCAGAAGCTGCTCGACTGGCCGGGATGGCTCGACCGCGCCGTCAACCCCGTCTACGAGGGGTTCAACCACGACCGACACGATCCCGACCTCGTCGCGGCGTGGAAGCGCGGCGAGACCGGGTTCCCGATGGTCGACGCGAGCATGCGCTGTCTGCGGGAGACGGGGTGGCTCAACTTCCGGATGCGGGCGCTGTGCGCCTCCGTCTACTTCCATATCCTCCAGCAGCCGTGGAAGATCGGCGCGGACCACTTCTACGAGCACCTGATCGACGGCGACGCCGCGATCAACTACACCCAGTGGCAGTCGCAGTGCGGGCTGGTCGGCCGTCCCGGTCTGCGATTGTACGACCCCCGCAAGCAGGTGCGCGATCAGGATCCGGACGGCGAGTTCGTCACGCGGTGGGTCCCCGAACTCGACCCGCTGCCGGCCGCACACCTCGACGCCCCCGAGAAGGCGCCCCTCGCGGTCCAGCGCGAGGTCGGCGTCCGGGTCGGCGAGGAGTACCCGTACCCGGTCGTCGACTACGAGGCGGCCCGCAGCGAGTTCCGCGAGCGGTACGGCGCGGTCCACGGCGCGGCCGCGGCGCGACTCGGCGAGGAGGAGACAGCGCGTCGCGCGTCGCTGTCGGGCGGGATCGAGGCCGCACGGTCGATCGCGGCCGAGCGCGGCGAGCCGGGGAGAGCGGACGCGACCGACGCCGGCGGGACCTCTCAGACCGGCCTCGACGACTTCGGGTGAGGCGGGCCGAGCGTCCCCGCCGATTCCCGCCGCCCACCGTGCGAGCGTCCGCCCGATCAGACCGAGCGCGACGACCCGAGATACCGACGGTGGAAAGGTTCATACGGTCGTGTGCCGTATTGTAGCGCATGAACCAAAACGTCGGTGCGACGGACAAGCGCGTCAGGACCGCGGTCGGCGCTCTTGCCGGTGTCGCCTCGTTAGCTACGCTCGCCAACGCCGCGCCGCTCCCCGCCATCGCGGCTCCGGTGCTCGGCGTCGTCGCCCTCATGATGCTCGGGACCGCCGCGACCGGGACCTGCGGCCTGTATTCGCTGCTCGGCGTCGACACCTGTCCGGCCGACGCCGGCGGCTCGCGCTGACCCCCGACGCTGGCCTATTTTAAGAATAGAGGCTCTTAGGAACGCGGTTTTTGCCGAAGTGGACGGCAGTCTCAAGTGTCGCGGATGCGTATCGTTCCCATGCGCGACAGTAGTCCGAGTAGGCGGCGTCTCGCGGCGGCCCGTGACCGCACCCGAGCCGGAGTGATCGCCCCGTGAGCGGCGACCCGACCGTCCTCGTGATCGGCGGCGGCGCGACGGGAACGGGCGTCGCCCGCGACCTTTCAATGCGCGGGGTCGACGTCGCGCTCGTCGACCGCGGGGGGCTCGGCAGCGGCACCTCCGGCCGGTCGCACGGCCTCCTCCACAGCGGCGCCCGGTACGCCGAGGCCGACGCCGAGGGGGCGCGCGAGTGTATCGAGGAGAACCGGACGCTCAGGTCGATCGCCGGCGCCTGCGTCCGCGACACCGGCGGCCTGTTCGTCCGCCTCGACGGCGACGACCCCGACTACTTAGAGGAGAAACTCGCCGCCTGCGAGTCGCTCGGGATCGAGACCGAACGCCTCGACGGCGACGACGCCCGCGAGGCGGCGCCGGGGCTCGCGGACGAGGTCGAGGCGGCGTTCCGGGTCCCCGACGGCGCCATCTACCCGTCGCGGTTAGTCGCGGCCAACGCCGCCGACGCCGAGCGGCGCGGGGCGAGCGTCTATCCCCACGCGCCGGTGGAGGACGTGACGGTCCGCGACGGCGAGGTTGCGTCCGTCAGCGTCGGCGGTTCGGTCGACGCGACGCTGTCGCCCGACGTCGTCGTCAACGCCACCGGCGCGTGGGCGGACTCGATCGCGGAGCTGGCGGGCGTCGAGGTCGGGATGGCGCCGAGCCGCGGCGTGATGGTCTCCGTCGAGTACGAGGGACTCGGCCCGGTGTTGAACCGGTGTCGCGACCCCGACGACGGCGACATCGTGGTCCCCCACGAGGGCGAGGTCGTGTTGGGGACGACGAGCGTCCCCGTCTCCGATCCCGACGACTACGAGACCGCCGACTGGGAGGTGGAGCGCTCCGTCGAGGAGTGCGCCGCGATGCTCCCCGCGGTCGCGGACGCGCCGACCGTGCGGACCTGGTGGGGCGTTCGACCCCTCTACGAGCCGGACGAGGCCGGGCAGGACCGCCGCGGGATCTCCCGCGGGTTCACGCTGCTCGACCACGAGCGCGACGGCGCCGACGGCCTCTACAGCGTCGTGGGCGGCAAGCTGACCACCTACCGACAGATGGCGGAGACGACCGCGGACCGCGTCTGCGACCGCCTCGGGGTCGAAGCCGCCTGCGAGACCGCGGACGAGCCGCTCGCGCACGCCGACGACCCCGAGCGGTTAGACGAACTCGTGGCGGAGTACGGCGGGGCGAACCCCACCGACGCCGACGTGGTCGACGCGCCGGCGGACGACTGACCCGGCCGGATCGCCGGATCGCCGCGGGACCCCGGCGGGGGTTCGAGGCTGAACCACGGGGTTGAGGCCCCGCCGGTGAGACCGATCGGTATGCCAGTCGCGACGGTCGGCGAGACGGCGACCAACGAGGTAACGGTGACCGAGGAGACGATCGAGGCGTTCGCGGAGCTCTCGGGCGACGAGAACCCGATCCACCTCGACGACGAGTACGCCGCCGAGACGATGTTCAGCGGCCGCGTCGCGCACGGAATCATATCCGCGGCCGTCGTCTCCGGAGCGCTCGCGCGGCTCTCCGGCGACATCGTCTACCTCTCTCAAGACCTCTCTTTCGAGAAGCCGGTCTACCCCGGCGAGACGGTCGAAGCGAGCGTCAGCGTCATCGACGACCTCGGCGGCGACCGGCTCGCGGTCGAGACGACTGCGACCGTCCCGGAGCGCGACGAGCGCGTCCTCTCGGGCGAGGCGACGGTGCTGTCGGTGCCGCACGGCGACGAGTAACTGACCGATGACAGCAGCCGCCCGGTCGGTATTGTTTATAAATAATCGACGAGTCGAGGCGGTGGCGCGTGCCTCCGAGCGTCCGAAGGACGCGAGGAGCACGCGCGAGGGAGTCGCTGGCGCCGGTGGCGCCAGCGACGAGGTTGGGGAGGGGTGAGGTGCTGTGCGGGGCGGTGCGGGGTGGGACTCAAAGGGGCAGTCGCGAGGCGGGCGCAGGCGTTCACGAGAGCGAAGCTCTCGTGAGCCAATCAGAACGCTTCGCGTTCTGATGACGACGTAAGCACCGCAAGGAGCGAGCAGCGCGAGCGACTGAGGAGCACAGCGAGCGTGCGCCCGCCTCGCGGCTGGGGCTTTGACGGTGTTCGCCGCCAAATCGCTAGCAGCTATTTATAAATAAGCGGCCGAGGATGTGGCGGTATTCGTCCCCGAACCGCTAGCGACGAGTTATAAATGAGCGACCGGAATCCGGAAGCGCTCGCCGAGATTTGATGGACTCTATTTATAAAATCGTCCGGTTCAAGCGAAACCACGTAAAGACGTTCTGAGCGACGGTCCTGCGAGGTTGCGGGACACGCCCCACGCCTCGCTATTTATAAGCGGTCAGCCGTGCCACCGAACGACGGTCGCGGACCACGTGTACCCCGTTCCGGCCGCGAGCAGGCAGACGAGGTCGCCCGGTTCCAGCCGACCCGTCTCGACGCCGCGCTCCGTGGCCAGCGCCTGGTCGACGCTCTGGACGTGGCCGTACTCGTCGAGGTAGTAGCCGTCGCTCGCTGGGTCGAGCCCGAGCTCATCGAGGACGCGCTCGTGGAACGACCGCTTCATGTGGGTGAGCGCGACGTAATCGAGGTCGTCGCGGTCGAACCCGGACCGCTCCAAGGCGGTGTCGGCGACCGAGAGGTACGCGGGCAGCGACACCGGCCCCAAACGCTCCTTCATCCCCTCCGGGTCCGGGACGTCGAGCGTGTGGAGCCCCTCGCGGACGGTTTCCTCGCTCGGCGGGCGCTTCGATCCCCCGGCGGGCATCACCACGTCGTCGGCGAACGAGCCGTCGGTCTCCGCCGCGCTCGCGCGGACGGTCGCCCGCGCTCGGCCGTCGAAGGGGTCGCCGTCGGCCGACCCGTCCCCGCCGTCGTCGACCGCCTCGACCACGAACGCGCTCGCGCCGCTGCCGAAGTTGAACATGAACGAGCTGTCCTCGTTGCCGTAGTCGACGAGGTCCTCCTCGCGGCTGGCGGCGACGAGCAGCGCGGCGTCGATCGGCTCCGTCTCCAGCTGGGCGGTCACCTGCCGGAGCGCGATCGGCGCGCCCGCACAGAGCGTGTAGCTCTCGGTCGCATAGGCGTTCGTCGCCCCCAGCCGGTCGGTGATCGCCGCCGCCGCCGACCAGACGACGTGGTCCTTGTACTCGGAGCCGTGGTAGACGACGACGTCGAGGTCGGTCGGGTCGACGTCCGCGTCCGCCAGCGCGGCCTCGGCCGCCTTCACGGACATGTCGGTCGCGTGGTCGCCGTCCGGCGGGCAGACGCGCTTCTCGCGGACGCCCATCTTCTCGACGACGACCGCCTCCGGGATCCCGCTCTCCGCGGCGATCGCTTCGCCCGTGACGGTCTCGTCCGGGACGTACGTCCCGAGTCCGGTGATCCCGACGGTCATGCTCTTCTTCGATGCCGCGTTCGGTCCGTTTCGTCCTGTCGCGTTCGAGCCCTCTCGTCGTGTCGCGTGGTGTCGATCATGTGTCGTAAGTCCGAATCGTAGCGTATCGCCGTTCCGCGTCCGCCGCGACAGCGCGGCGGGCCCGCGACGCTACCGGAGGTAGCGCCGCAGGTGGTCAGGGAGCCGCTTCCCGACGGTGCCGCCGAGCCGGTCGCGCAGGGTCCCGAGGATGCCGTTCGGGACGAACAGCACGAACAGCACGAAGATGATCCCGAGGTACAGCGGAGCGCGCCCGTCGACGGCCGTGTTGACGAACAGCTCCAGGCTGACCCCGAAGAGGTCGGTCTCGTAGACGCCCTCCGGGATCCCCTCGCGCAGCAGGGTCGCTATCCCGCCGCTCTCGGTGGAGAGGACGTCCTCTAACCCCTGCGTGAACAGGGTGCCGTACACCGGCCCCGCGAGGGTGCCGAACCCGCCGATGATCGTCGTGATCAGCGCGTCCGCGGTGACGAGGAAGTAGAACGTCCCGTCGGGTGCGACCGACCGGGAGTACGCCGCGAAGACGCCGCCGGCGATCGCCCCGAAGAAGCCGCTGATCGCGAACGCGGCCAGCTTGAACCGGTAGGTCGGGTAGCCGACGGCGCGGGCGCGCTCCTCGTTCTCGCGGATCGCGACCATCACGCGGCCGAACGGCGAGTGGACGATCCGCTGCATCGCGAAGTAGCAGACGACGACCACGATCCCCAGCGCGTAGTAGGAGACCACCGTCGCCGACAGGTCGATCCCGAGCCCGAGCAGGTTCTCGACGCTCTCGCCCGTCAGCCGCCCCAGGTTGAGGCTCAGCGCGTCGATGTACGGGACGCCGACCGCGAGCGCGTCGCCGCTCACGGTCGTTCCCTCCGTCGGGTTCGAGGAGACGTACCCCCACGAGCGGATCAGCTCGTAGATCACCTGCGCGAACCCGAGCGTGATCATCGCGAAGTAGACGCCCGTGAGCCGGAACGACACCGACCCGATCACGATCGCAAGCAGGCCGGCGAGTACCGCCCCGAGCAGGAGCGTGATCATGAACGGCGTCCCCGCGGGGATCCCCGGAACCTGCCCGTTCGCGGCGAGGACGACGAAGTACGCGCCCGTGCCGTAGAAGGCCGCGTGGCCGAAGGATAGGTACCCGGTGTACCCGCTGACGAAGTCGAAGCTCATCGCGAACAGCCC
This sequence comes from Halorubrum sp. T3, assembly GCF_000296615.1. NCBI lineage: Archaea > Methanobacteriati > Methanobacteriota > Halobacteria > Halobacteriales > Haloferacaceae > Halorubrum > Halorubrum sp. T3. The sequence goes on from NZ_JH815330.1 coordinate 1,152,574, forward strand.
CATGTACAACACCGCGATCATGAACGTGACCGCGGGGAGGAACGCCTCGGCGAGCGTCGCGGCCGGCGTCGCGAGCAGCGCCTCGTAGACGAGCGGGTACAGCAGGAACCCGACGATTACGGCCGCGTGGACGGCGTGATCCCGCAGGTGCTCGCGGAGCCCACCGGTCGCGGTCGACGGCGGTATCGGGTCCGTCTCGTCGACGGGAGCTTCTTCGCCGAGTGGAGCCGCTTCGTCGCTAAGCGAGTCGGAGTCGCTAATGGCCACCCACCTCCTCGACGCCGTAGAGCCCCTGCGGGCGGATGATCAGCATCACCACGAGCAGGAGGAAGATGGTCACCTCAGAGAGGCCGGGGAAGGCGACGATCCCGGTGGTGAACAGCCACGTCGTCACCGAGTCGGCGACGCCGACGATGCCCGCGGCGACGAGCGTTCCGGTGAAGCTGCCGAGCCCGCCGATGATGACGACGACGAACGCGTACAGCAGCACGTCGACGCTCAGGAGGACGCTCGGCCCCCAGATCGGGTCCCACATCAGCAGGACGCCGCCGACCGCGGCGAGGCCGGTTCCGACGCCGAACACGACCGTGAACGCCTGCCGCACGTCGACGCCGAGCGCCTGGACCATCTCGGTGTCCTCGCTGCCGGCACGGATGTAGAGGCCGTACAGCGTCTTCGTCAGGAACGCCCAGACGGCGACCGCGACGACCGCGCCGATCGCGATCTCAAAGAGGTACAGCCGCCTGACGCCGATCCCGAGCAGGTCGGTCCGGCCGAGCAGCACGTCGGGGGTGGTCGCCATCGGCGCCTGCCACTGCGGGTTCGGCTGGATCCCGCGGAGCGTCAAGACGATCCGGGCCAGCTCCTCGATGACCAGCGAGACGCCGAACGTCAACAGGATCTGGTAGGTGGGCGTGCGGTCGTAGATCGGTCGGATCAGCGCCACCTCCATCGCGCTGCCGGCGGCGGTCGTGACCGCGAACACCAGCGCCAGGGCGACGAAGAAGACGAGTATCGTCGCGACGGTTCCGGTGTTGGCGCCCACGACGAGGACGAGCACGAGTCCGCCGAGGTACGCGCCGACCATCGCGACCGCGCCGTGCGCGAAGTTGAGAACGCCCATCAGCCCGAAGACGAGCGTCAGACCGACGGCGATGGTGAAGTACACCGCGCCCTTGCCGATCCCCTCGACGAGCACGCGGGCGGCGGTCCGAAGCCCGTCGACCGCGCCGCCGGTCGCCAGCAGCGCGCCCGGGTCGACGGCGGAGGCGAGGGCCGCGGCGTCGACGAGAGCGGGGAGCGTTCCGGGGGTCATGCCGTTAGGTACCTCCGGATCCGCTCGTCGTCGCTCGTGACGCCGGCCGTCTCGCCCGCCTCGACGACGACGCCGTGGTCGACGAGGTAGAACCGGTCGGCGAGGTCCATCGCCAGCCGGAAGTTCTGTTCGACGAGGACCATCGTCGTGTCCGCGGAGGCCGCGCGGAGCGCCTCCACGACGTCCTCGACGATCTGGGGCGCGAGTCCCTCGCTCGGCTCGTCGACCAACAGCAGGTCGTTGTCGCCGACCATGCCACGGGCGATGGCGAGCATCTGCTGTTGGCCGCCGCTCAGGTCGCCCGCCTCCTTGTCCGCGAAGCGGTCGAGCGCCGGGAACAGCTCGTACGCCTCCGCGATCCGTGCGTCCGGGTCGGCCGCCGAGTGCGCGGCGACGCGGAGGTTCTCCTCGACCGTGAGATGCGAGAACACGCGACGCTCCTCGGGTACCCAGCCCATCCCGCGGGCGGCGATCTCGTTGGGCTTCATCCCGGTCACGTCGGTCCCGTCGAACCGGACCGTTCCCTCGCGAGGCGGCGTCAGCCCGAGCGCGGTGCGGAGGGTCGTCGTCTTCCCGACGCCGTTCCGGCCGACGAGGGCGACGATCTCGCCCGCCTCGACCGACAGGGAGAGCCCCTGGAGGATGTGGCTCTCGCCGTAGTAGGTGTGGACGCCGTCGAGTTCGAGCAGGCTCACGGCCGGTCACCTCCGAGGTCGGCGCGGCGCCCGGCTCGGGCGCCCACCTGTCGGCCGCCGTCGGTCGCGGCGTCGCTCTCGGCGGGGCCGTCCGCCGAGCCGCCGTCGCGTCCCGACTCCTCGCGGCCGTACCCGCCGAGGTACGCCTCCTGAACGGTCTCGTCGCCGCGCACGTCCTCTGGCGGTCCGTCGGCGATCAGTTCGCCGCGGTGGAGGACGGCGATCCGGTCGGAGATATCCATCACCACCTCCATGTTGTGTTCGATGAGCATCACCGAGTGGTCCTCCGCCACGTCCTCGATCAGCGCGACGACCTCGTCGACGCCCTCGCTCGACACGCCGGCGGTCGGCTCGTCGAGCAGGAGGAGGTCGGGGTCGCCGGCGAGTGCGACGCCGACCTCGAGGCTCCGCTTCTCGCCGTGGCTCAGGTTCTGTGTGACGGTCTCCGCCTCCGCCGCGAGCCCGATCCGCTCGAGGATCGCCGTCGCCTCCGCGTAATGGTCCTCGAAGTCGGACACGTTGCGCCACAGCTTCCACGAGTCGTTCCCGCGGCTCGCCTGTGCGGCGACGCGGACGTTCTCCAGCACCGACAGCGTGGGGAACAGGTTCGTGATCTGGTACGACCGGTGGATCCCGGCCAGCGCCGTCTCGTCCGGCGAGGCGGCGGTGATGTCGAGCGCCGTGTCGTCCCCGGCCGACCCCGAGCCGTTGGAGCCGGTCGAGTCGGCTCCGCCCGCCGGATCGAACCGGATTCGCCCGTCGGAGGGCTCCAACACGCCCGTGAGCAGGTTGAAGAACGTCGTCTTCCCCGCGCCGTTCGGGCCGATGATCGAGCAGAGCTCGCCGGCCTCTAAGGCGAAGTCGACGCCGTCGACGGCGGTGATGCCGCCGAAGCGTTTCGTGAGCCCGTCGGTCTCCAACAGCATTACAGCGAGCAGCCGGCGTCCTCTTCGGGGACCATCACATCCTCGGCGTCGAGCCGTTCGAGGGGCTCGCCGGGCATGATCGGCGCGTCCCAGGTCTCGGCGTACTCGTTGCTCGTCGGCACCGGCCACGCGACGGTCATCTTCGACGCCGCCTGGTTGTTGTGCTCCTGGAACGTGTACCCGTCCTCGCCCTTCGGCGTGTCCGTGACGGTCATCCCGCGCAGCGCGTCGGCGATGTCGGCGCCCTCGGTCGAGCCGGACTCCGAGACGGCCTGCGCGAGCGCCGAGGCCGCGGTGAAGGTGCCGGAGCTGAACAGGTCGGGCACGATGCCGTACGCGTCGACGTGCATCTGCCGGAACTCCTCGTTGATCGGGTTCTCGTACTGGTTCCAGTGGTACCGGCTGGTGAACGGACCGAGCCCGGCGTCCTTGATGTCCTGCGCGGTGAAGTCCTCGCCCAGGGCCGACTCGATCGTGCCGCCGATGAGCTGCGTCGTCAGCAGCGCCGCGAAGCCGCCGAACACCTGGACGTCGTAGGAAATGGCCGAGGTGAGGAACTGGGGCAGCGTCGACGCGGTGAAGCCGCCGACGACGCCCGTCGCGCCGTCGGAGACCGCCTGCTCGAAGAGCCCGTCGAACTCGGAGTAGCCGACCTCGACGAACCGCGGTTCCAGGACGTCGACTCCGTTGCTCTCTAAGACCTCGGTGTAGTTGCTCGCGACGCTCTGCCCGAACGCGTTGTCGGACGCGAAGATCGCGACCGTGTCGATGTCGAAGTTCTCGGCGACGTACGTCCCGCCCGCCCGCGCGTCCATCGCGGTGTGCTCGCTCGCGCGGAACGCCATCGGGTGACAGAACTCGTCGCTCACGGTGATGCCGGCGTCGGCCGCGGGGCCGATCAGGTACGGGACGTCCGTCTCGTCGACGACGGTGTCGATGAGCCGGCGTGCGCTGTCCGAGGAGGTCCCGCCGAACAGGACGTCGATCTCCTCCTCTAAGACGAGGTCCGTCGCGACGCTCTGGGCCGTGTCCGGGCTGAACTGCGTGTCCTCGACGATGATCTCGTAGGTCGGGCCGCCCTCGGGCTCGACCGTGTACGTCCCCGGCGTGGCCTCCTCGATCGGGTCGAGGTCGTACTTGTACGCCAGCCCGGAGTAGAACCCGCGGAGGCTGATCTGCCCGTAGTACTGGAGGTCTCCGGAGGTCGGCTGGAGCGCCCCGATCCGGACCGTCTCGCCGGAGAGATCGCCGCCGTCGGAACCGTCTCCGCCGTCGGAACCGTCCCCGCCGTCCGATCCATCCCCGCCGTCGGAGCCGTCCCCGCCGTCCCCCCCGCCGGAACAGCCCGCCAGTCCGGTGAGTCCGGCCGCGCCGACCGCGGCGCCGGTTCGTCGCAGATACGCTCGCCGTGTGTGGTCGTCTCGCATACACTGATCGAGGACGGACACCACCATGAAGGGCCGAGTTAAGATGTTAACAGTCCGCGCGGATTCGACCGAATACGCCGGAAAAGGGGGCTGAACCGCGTTTCTCGAACGACACGCTAACGTGGTCGGATTCGCGTGCTCCCCGCGCCGGCAGTTCGCTCCGGACCCTATTCCAGTCGGTCGAGCGCGGCGACGACGCTGCGGAGCAGCTTCTTCTCGCCGCGGCGCATGTTCTTCGAGACGGCCGCGGTCGAGACGTCGAACTCGTCGGCGAGCGTCGACAGCGTCGCCTCGCGCGGCGACTCGAAGTACCCCGCGTCGGCCGCGGACTCGATGGTCTCGCGCTCGACGTCGGTCAGGTCGCGGCACGCGTCCAGCATCGTCGAGGCCGCGTTCGCGTTCCGCATCGTGTCGAACAGCGCCTCCATCGACAGCTCAGAGCGGTCCTCGACGACGAACTCGTTACCCTTCTCGAGGTCGTGGAGCGCCGCCTCGGTCGTCGCCTCGTCGTCGAACCCGACCTGCCAGCGCTCGGAGCCGTCGGCGATCAGGAAGGGGCCGGTGATGTAGCCGCCGTGGTCCGTGATCGTCGACATCGCGTTCGTCTCCTCGATGACTGTCCGGATGATGGCGGTGCCGTCCTCCTTCGAGAACAGGCTGTACTCGGCCATGTTCTCGTGGTTGCGGAGCGCCGAGAGCCCCTCGCCGAGCTCGTACCGGTCCGGCGACTCGACGAGCAGCCGCGTCTCCAGCTGTTCCGCCGCGGTGTCCAACTGCCAGTGCATCGCGGAGAAGGAGACGTCGTGGTCGGCGGAGGTGTCGATGAACGGGCAGTCGAACTGCTCCATATCCATCGTGACGTCGAGCATGCCCCCTCCTTATTGTCCGCGTATATAATGGTTGTTCCTGTGGAATCCGCGCCGCCTACTCGCCGAAGCGCTCCTTCAGCGCCGCGCGGTCGATCTTCGAGGGGCCCGAGGTCGGCATCTCGTCGACGAACGCCAGCTCCTTCGGGATCGCGTACCGGGCGACGCGCGAGGCGAGGTGCGACTCCACGTCGGCGAGCGTCAGCGACTCGTCGCCGACGAGGATCGCCTTCCCGACCGTCCCCCACCGCTCGCTCGGCACGCCGATCACGACCGCCTCCTCGATGTCTGGGTGGTCGGTGAGCGCGTCCTCGACGCGGGGCGGGTAGACGTTCTCGCCGCCCGAGACGAACATGTTCTTTTTCCGCCCCTCGATGTGGTAGTAGCCGTCCTCGTCGACGCGCGCGAGGTCGCCGGTCGACACCCAGTCGCCGAACGTCGCCGCCGTCTCCTCGGGCTCGTTCCAGTAGCCGTCGGCCGCGGCCGGCCCCGCGAGTTCCAGCTCGCCGACCGTGCCGTCGGGGACCGGGCCGTCCTCGTCGACGACGCGCGCGTCGACCGCGAGCGCCGGGACCCCGACGCTGGCGGTCTTCTCCGGCGGGAAGTCGTCGGGCATCGCGAAGTTGTTCGGCCCGCACTCGGTGAGCCCGTACCCCTGCGATATCTCGACGCCGCGGTCGCGCCACGCCGCGATGACGCTCTCCCGGCAGGGGCCGCCGCCGCTCTTCACGAACCGGAGCGAGGAGAGGTCGGTCTCGCTCCACTCCTCGTGGCGGGCCATCATCCGCAACACGGCGGGCACCGCGACGAGGGTCGTCGCCGACTCGCGCTCGACGTCGCGCAGGACGCGGCCGGGGTCGACCTCCGGGCTCAGCAGGATGCGCCCGCCCATCTGGAAGAAGGGGACCGTGAGCACGTTCCACCCGCCGGTGTGGAACATCGGGAACACCATCGGCGTCACGTCATCCTCGCGGAGCCCCCACGCCGTGATCGTGTTGAACGCGTTCCAGCGGATCGCACCGTGGCTGATCACCGTCTCCTTCGGGGTTCCGGTCGAGCCCCCGGTGTGCAAGAAGAGGTGCGGGTCCGAGAGCGACACCTCGGCGGTCTCGACCGGCGAGCCGTCCACGGGTAGATCCCGCGTGTACGACCGCCACGCGTCGTCGCCGTCGGTCGGGATCGATCGGACGGCGGGCTCGACGTCGGCCCGCTCTAACGCGTCGATGACGTCGCCCCCGAACGGGGCCTCGACGAGGAGCAGCTCGGGGTCGACGGTGCCTAACACCGCGGCGAGGTCGCGCTCGGCGAGCCGGTGCGAGAGCGGCGCCAGCACCGCCCCCGTCTTCGCGGTCGCGAAGAACAGGTCGACGAGCTCGACGCGGTTCCGCGAGACGACGGCGACGCGGTCGCCCGTCTCGACGCCGGCCTCGCGGAGGAAGCGCGCGGTGCGGTTGGCGCGCTCCTCTAACTCCGCGTACGTGTACTCGGCGTTCGCGGCCGTGTCGGTGACCGCGACGCGGTCCGGCGAGAGCCGCGCGCGGCGGGCGGACAGCGATCCGACCCAGTCGTAGCCGCGGTCGCCGTGCGGGTGCGGTCGCGGGTCGGCGTCGGCGGCGCTTCCGTCCCCGCGGTCGTCCGCCTGGGGATCGTTCTCCGTCGCCATCTCAGGCGACCTCGCCGAGGAAGGTCCGGACCCGGTCGTTGACGCGCTCGCGCTCCTCGATGAAGAAGAGGTGCGGCCCGCCCTCGAACAGCTCGACGTCGGCGTGCGGGAGGAGCTCCGCCAGCAGGTCGGCGTTCTCGACCGGGAGGACCCGGTCCGCGGTCCCGTGAAGTATCAGGGTCGGAATCGACAGGTCGCCGAGCCGGTCGCTCGCGTCGAATCCGGCCACCGCCGCGGCCTGCGCCTCGCGGCCAGCCGGCGTCGCGTCGCCCGCGAGCCGCCAGTCGACGATCCGGTCGACGAGCTCCGGCTCGCGCTCGTAGAAGCCGTCGGAGACCGCCGGCTCCATCAGGTAGCGGACCCGCTCGCGGGGGCCGGCGTCCTCGGGCGCCGAGAAGATGTGCTCTTGGACCTCTGGCGGCGTCGGGGCCGCGTCGTCGCCGCCCGGAGACGTACATAGCAGCGTCAGCGAGGCGACGCGGTCGTCGGCGAGTGCTAACTCCTGGGCGATCATCCCGCCCATCGACGCGCCGCAGACGTGGGCCGCGTCGACGCCGCGGTCGTCGAGGACCGCGGCCGCGTCGGCCGCCATCTCGGCGACGGTGTACGGTCCCTCCGGCACGTCGGAGTCTCCGGTGCCGCGGTTGTCCGGGCGGAGGACCTCGTAGTCGTCTGCCAACGCCTCCGCGAGCCACCGCCACATCCACCGGCCGTACCCGAGCCCTTCGAGCAGCAGCACGGTCGGTCCGTCGGGGTCCCCGTCGACGGCGTAGTCGATCGTCACGCCGTCGCGTGTCACGCTTGGCATACCGTGATCGACCACGCCACGGCCCATCAACCCGCGTGTTAACGTTTCAACCTCCTCGGAGACGACTGGGGGCGCGGGCGTCTTCACGTGGTTCGCCGCCCGCCCCGCGACCGTTCGGCCCCCGGCCCGGCACCCACACTCAAGTCCGTCCCGCGAGAGAACCCCGCATGGACACCGCGAACTTCCTCTTCGTCTCGGCCGACGCGGCGCTCATCACGGACCTGGCGTGGCAGGTCCGCCGCGAGGGCCACGACGTGAAGTACTACATCGAGGCCGAAAGCGACCGGGAGATCGGCGACGGGTTCGTCCCGAAGACGGACGACTGGCGCGCCGAGGTCGACTGGGCCGACGTGATAATCTTCGACGACATCTGGGTCGGGTCGGATATCGGCACGGGTGAACTCGCGCAGGAACTCCGCGCGGAGGGGAAGGCCGTCGTCGGCGGGACGCCGAACACCGACCGCCTCGAAGAGGACCGCGGCTACGCGATGGAGGTGTTAGAGGACCACGGCGTCAACACGGTCGAACACCACGTGTTCCACGAGTTCGACGCGGGGATCAAACACGTTCAGCAGAACCCCGCCCCGTATGTGATCAAGCCGCTCGGGGAGGTTCAGAACGTCAAGCGCCTGCTGTACGTCGGCAACGAGGACGACGGCAGCGACGTGGTCGACGTGCTTCGGGCGTATAAGAAGGCGTGGGGCCACCGGATGAAGGGGTTCCAGCTCCAGCGGAAGGTTGACGGCGTCGAAATCGCCATCTGTGGCTTCTTTGACGGGAACGAGTTCGTCGACCGAGTGAACTTCAACTTCGAGCACAAGAAGCTGTTCCCGGGAAACATCGGCCCGTCGACCGGCGAGATGGGGACGTCGATGTTCTGGGCGGGGAAGAACAGGCTGTTCGAGGAGACGTTCGGCAAGATCGAGGGATGGCTCGCCGACGAGGGGTACGTCGGCAGCATCGACATCAACTGTATCGTCAACGAGACGGGCATCTACCCGCTGGAGTTCACCCCGCGGTTCGGGTATCCGACGATCGCCCTCCAGGAGGAGTCGATCGAGTCGTCCACCGCCGAGTTCTTCTACGACCTCGCGCACGGGAACAAGCCCGAGCCCGAGGTCCACGGCGGCTACCAGATCGCCGTCAGGGTCGTCCTGCCGCCGTTCCCGTTCGACGACGAGAAGACGTACGACGAAAACTCGCGGAACGCCGCGGTCGTCTTCCAGACCGACGACCGCGAGGGAATCCATCTGGAGGACACGAAGCAGGTCGACGGGCAGTGGCGCGTCGCCGGCGAGAGCGGGATGCCGATCGTCGTGACCGGGAAAGGGGAGACGATGGGCGCGGCGCGCGAGCAAGCGTACGACCGGATCGACAATATCGTGATGCCGAACATGTACTACCGCGACGACATCGGCGAGCGCTGGGTCGACGGCGACGGCGACCGGCTCCAGGCGTGGGGCTACCTCGGGCCGTGATCGAGATCAGGAGTGGGTAAATTGCCGTGACGGGGTAGCAGTTTATAAGTGGAGGTTAGATGTCGTCATCGGATTTTTATATGGGATCGAAGATCCTGTGGTGAACACCTCCAAAGCCCCAGCCGGGAGGCGGGCGCACGCTCGCTGCGGTCCTCAGTCGCTCGCTCCCTGCGGTCCTTGCGTCGCCTGCGCCCGCCTCCCGGCTGGGGCTTTGAGTCCCACCCGACCGCGACCGCACAACACCTCACACCACCCCAGCCTCGTCGCTGGCGCCGCTGGCGCCAGCGACTCCCTCGCGCGTGCGACTCGCGGCCTGCGGCCGCTCGTTGGCACGCGCCACCGCAATAGTTTCTCAATTCACAGAGGAACGAGGAGGAATCCGACATTACTCGTCAGAACCAACGGGCGATAGCAACTTGACTCCCCACTACCAGCCGCAGGATTTATGAATAAATAGATTGATATGTGAAATACAGATGGGGGATGTGATTCGCACCGTCAAAGTCAAACTTAACGTGCCCGAGGGGCGGTGCGACGACCTCCATCAGACGAAAGAGCAGTTCCTCCACTGTGCGAACACAACCGCAGCATGGGCGTGGCGACACCCGGACGAGCATTGCGTCACGTCGAAACAACAAGCCGAGAACGCGCTCTACGACCGACTCCGGGACGAGACGGAGTTGACTGCGAACCTCGTCCAGAAGGGGATTCGACGCGCTATCGAAGCCACAAAAAGCGGTGTTGCCCGACTCAAAAAGGGCGAAACCACCAGTCAACCGCAGTTCGACGCGTGGAGCGTCGTCTACGACAAGCGCTCCGCGACGTTCCACCGCGACTACGTCTCTCTGTCCACGGTAAACGGGCGTGTCGAGTGTGAGTATATAATCCCCGATGACCCTGAGGGAACACCGATCGGCGAGTACCTGCTGAACGAGGAGTACGAGTTCCGGATGTCCACGCTCCAGTACGACCGCTCGACCGACTCATTCTACCTCCACGCACGAATGCGCTGTACCACAGACGAATACGAGCAGTCCGCGGCTGCGTCTTCTAACGCCGAGCACAGAACAGTCCTCGGCGTTGATCTGAACGTGGACGGCTCGCTCGCCGTGACTTCAACGGGCGCGTTCATCGGGAACGCCGACGAGATGAACCACCGACGCCGCGAGTTCGAGAAGACGCGCGGAACGATGCAACAGACGGGCACGCGGTCGGCGCACCTGTCGATCCAGTCGATGGATGATCGCGAACACTGCTGGATACAGGACGAACTCCATCGTGCTTCGAACCAGATTCTCGACGAAGCTCGCGATCACGGATGTACGCACGTCGCGTTCGAGAACTTGACCGATATCCGGGATCGGATGACTGGTGCGAAGCGATTCCACGCGTGGGCGTTCCGACGCTTGTACGAGTACGTCGAGTACAAAGCCGAGCTGCTCGATGTCGAGGTCGAGCAGGTGAGCCCGGCGTACACGAGTCAGCGGTGTTCGAAGTGCGGCTTTACACACGAGAGGAATCGGGGGTCGAAACACCAGTTCGTGTGTCAGAAGTGCGAGTACGAGCTGAACGCGGACTACAACGCGAGCAAGAACATCGCTCGGAAACTGATGAAACGACTCCATTCGGGGCAGATGTCTTCGGATGGAGGCGCACCCTGTCAGTGTGCGCTGACGTCAGGGACGCTGAACCTGAAGGGCGGATTCACCGCCAGCGTCGATTCGACGACAGAAGGGGAGTCCACTGACAAGCCCACGACTTCAGTCGTGGGTTACTGACGGACGCTGCCCTCCACGACTTTTTAACGGTCCGGACCACTACACGGGGTATGCCGAAGTACTCGACGGGCGGCGGCGGCGGCGGCGACGACGGCGACGCGTGCGAGCTCTGCGGTCGCGAGACCACGGACCTCCGGAAGGCGACGGTCGCCGGCGCGAAGCTGCTCGTGTGTTCGAACTGCCGCCCCCACGACGACGCCGGCAACGCGCCGAGCGGCGGCGGCGGGTCGCGTGGCGGCAGTTCCGGCGGGAGCCCCGGCGGCGCCGGCGGCGGCGACTCGGGCTCGGGGGCGACCGAGAGCCGGAACAAGGAGCTCGCCCGCAAGCAGGCGAAGATGTACGACTCCGCCACCGGCGACTCGAAGCGCTGGGAGGAGGAGGGGACGAGCTACGAGGCGGACCGTCTCCCGTACCTCGTTTCCGGCTACGGCGACGTCGTCACCGAGGCGCGACAGGACGCCGGGCTGACCGTCGAGGAAGTCGCCGCCGAGCTCGGAGTCGACGAGGACGACCTCCTCGCGGTCGAGGACGGGCGGGCCGCGACCGCCGACGTGGGCGGGTCCGTCGTGCGAGCGCTCGAAGAGCGGTTCGGGATCGACGTCGTCGACGAGTGACCCGCGCCACCACCCCCGTCGCCGGGTCGAGATCGCGGTCGCGCAACGCGTCGCCGACCGCGCGGGACGCGAGGCGACGGCGATGAAGGCGATCAAGGACAGCGTCCACGGCCACGTCCGGCTCGGCGACGTGGCCGCCGAGCTGGTCGACACGCCGGCGTTCCAGCGGCTGCGACACATCAAACAGCTGTCCACGGTCCGGCTCGTCTACCCCTCCGCGAACCACACGCGGTTCGAGCACAGCCTCGGCGTCTACCACCTCGCGCGCAGCGCGATCGACGGGCTCGGCGTCGACGACGACACGGCCGCGCACGTCCGCGCCGCGGCGATGCTCCACGACGTGGGCCACGGCCCGTACGGCCACCAGACCGAGGGGATAATCCGGCGCGCGACCGGGCGCGACCACGACGACGTGCGGTGGCTGCTCACCGACGCGGACCGCGAGGTCTGTCGGGTCCTCGAACGCAACGGGCTCGAGCCGGAACGCGTCGCCGCCCTGATCGACGGCGAGAGCGCGCTCGGCCCCCTCGTCTCGGGCGAACTCGACGTCGACCGCATGGACTACCTCGTGCGCGACGCCCACCACACCGGCGTCCCGTACGGCACCGTCGACACCGGTCGGCTCGTCACCGAACTCCGGCTGATCGGCGGCGACGGGAGCGGGGCGTCCGCTGACCTCGTCTTGGCCGAGGGGAACGTCGCCACCGCCGAGAGCCTGCTCGTCGCGCGGTCGCTGATGAACGCCGTCGTCTACCGCCACCACGTCTCCCGGGTCGCGGGCGCGATGCTGGAGCGCGCCTCCGAGCGGTACCTCGACCGCACCGGGACGGACGTCGAGGCGTTCCGCGAGATGGCCGACCACGACCTCCTCGTCGCGCTCCGCGACCGCGTCCCGGCGCTCGGCGAGCGCATCGAGCGGCGCGACCTCTACAAGCGCGCCGTCTGGGCCGGGATCGACGAGGTGCCGGCGGGGACGGTCGACGCCGGCCGCGCGGAGGAGCGGGCCGCGGAGCGCGAGATCGCGGACGCCGTCGGCGTCGACCGCGACGCGGTCGTCGTCGACATCCCCTCGCGACCGGCGCTCAAGGAATCCGGCTCCGCGGTCGTCGTCGACGGCGTCCCCCAGCGGCTGGAGGACGCCTCCGAACTCGTGACCGGGCTCCGGGCGGCCGAGCGCCGCCGCTGGACGCTCGGCGTTTACTGCCCGGCCGAACGCGTCGACGCCGTCGCGGCCGCGGCGCGGGACATTCTGGGGCTGCGCGCGACGGGACGACCCTCTGCCTGAGCGCTGCGGGCGAGGGCGGTGCCCGAGCCCGTCGCTTCTGCGTCGACTCAGTCCTTAGCCGACACCGGGACGGTCAACACGGGTCGGTCCGCGTTCAACACGACCGTCTGCGTGGTGCTGCCGAAGACCGCCTTGCCGGCCGGGCTCCGCTTGCGGCCCGACACGCAGATGAGGTCGACGTCGGCGGCGTCGGCAGCCGCGATGAGCTCCTCGCCCGGATCGCCGCTCGCCTCGTGGTGGACGCAGTTCACGCCGGCGTCTTCCAGGATCTCCCGGGCGCGCCGCACGGCCCCGAGCTGGTGGACCGACGCCCCCTCCGGGTTATCCTGAAAGACGTGACAGAGGTGCGCGGTCACCTCGTCGGAGTCGCCCGGCAGGTCGACGACCGCTTCGGCCTGTGCCGTCGCCCGCGATTCGTCGTCAAGCCCGACGCCGATGAGTACGTCGTACATACGCGATCGTTCGCGCGGCCGGGTGATAAATCGTGCCGCAAATTTGCGGGCGACGGAATCGGTCGGGGGCGGAGTCGGATCGCGAGGAAATCGGGCCGCGGCGGAGTCGGCCCGCGAGGACAGCGGCCCGCAGCGGCGCTCCCCCGACCCGGGCGACACTCCCAGCCTTTTATCCCGTGCCGCCGAAGGCGGACGCATGCTCACGGTCAAGGACACCGTCCACGACCACATCGAGATCGACGGTGTCGCCGCGGACCTCGTCGACACGCCCGCCCTCCAGCGGCTGCGCCACGTCAAACAGCTCGGCACGGTCCAGCTCGTCTACCCATCCGCGAACCACACCCGGTTCGAACACAGCCTCGGCGTCTACCACCTCGCGAACCGCGCGCTCGATCACCTCGGGATCGAGGGGAAACGCGCCGACCGCATCGAGGCCGCGGCGATGCTCCACGACGTCGGCCACGGCCCGTTCAGCCACAACCTCGAGTCGCTCACACACCGCCGGACAGGGAAGTACCACGACGACGTCGACGAGCTGCTCGCGACCGGCGCGGTCGGCGAGGTGTTGCGCGACCACGACCTCGACCCGGATCGGATCGCCGAAATCGTCGCCGGCGAGGGCCCGTACGCCGGCCTCGTCTCGGGCGAGCTCGACGTCGACCGCATGGACTACCTCGTGCGCGACGCCTACCACACCGGCGTCCCGTACGGCACCATCGACACCGAGCGGTTCGTCCGCGAGCTGACGTTCGTCGAGCGCGGTGCGGGCGCGGACGCCGACGGACCGGACGGCTGGAGCGGACCCGATCGCGACGGTCCGGAGCTCGTCTTGGACGAGGGGAACGTCCAGACCGCGGAGAGCCTCCTGCTCGCCCGCGCGCTGATGAACCCCGTCGTGTACACCCACCACGTCGCGCGCATCTCGAAGGCGATGCTGCGCCGGGCCGCGAGCGAACTCCTCGACGCGACCGCGACGACGGCGGCCGAGCTGCGCCGGATGGACGACCACGACTTCCTCGCCGCGGTCCGCGACTGCCGGGCGACAGCCGAGTTCGCCCGCCGGTACGACGAGCGCGACCTCTACAAGCTGGCGGTGTGGGCCGAGTACGACGACGTCCCCGACCGCGTCCACGACGCGGACCGCGCGGCCGAGACCGCCCTCGAACGCGAGATCGCTGCGGAGGCCGGCGTCGCCCGCGACCACGTGATCCTCGACGTGCCGCCCGAGCCGACGATGCGCGAGTCGACCGCGCGCGTCACCGTCAACGGCGAGATACGGCGGCTCGAACGACAGTCGCCGCTGGTCTCCGCGCTTCGGACCGCCCAGCGAAACCAGTGGCGCCTCGGCGTGTACGCCCCCGAGCCGGCGACCGACCGCGTCGGCCGCGCGGCCGCGGACGTGCTCGGCCTCGACCCCGACGGGCTCGTGACCGAGGTGCGCGGCGCGATGCCGACGACGCTCGACGAGTTCGAGTGAGGTTTATGCCGACCCCGTTCGACGTGCCGGCGTGACCGACGCGCACCGCGAGAACCGCCGCCTCTGGAACGAGTGGAGCGACGCGTTCCAGGCGCTGTGGAACGCCGACACCGACGAGGGAGGAGCGCCGCCCGCGCCGACCCCGTTCGACTCCGACGGCCACGCCGCCACCGGTGCCGAGTATCCGCCGCCGATCGAGGAGGCGGCGGTCGTCGAGCTGGGCTGCGGCGGCGGACAGGGGACCGTGGGCACCGCGCTGGCGGGCGCCGGCCGGGCGGTCGGCGTCGACGTCTCGGAGGAGCAGCTCCGACACGCACGGCGCCTCCGGGACCACTACGGCGTCGACGCCGAGTTCGTTCAGGGGGACGTGACCGGCGTCCCGCTCGCCGTCGACGCCTTCGACGCGGCGTTCTCGGAGGCGGCGTTCCAGCTCGTGGCGGACCTCGACGCCGCCGTGCGCGAGGCGCGCAGCGTCCTCCGGCCGGGCGGCGCGTTCTACTTGGCGGTGATGCACCCGTTCCGGGAGCTGATCGACCCGGACGGCGGCGCGCCCCGGCGCGGCTACCACGCGCCGCCGCGCCGCGAGGTCGAGATCGACGAGTCGTACGACGCGGATCTCGTGGCGTTCGACCGCACCGTCTCCGAGCTCCACCGCGCCCTCGTGGACGCGGGGTTCGTCGTCGAGCGCGTCGTCGAACCGGAGCCCGAGGGCGGCGAAACGACGAGCGAGGGCGGCGAAACGACGAGCGAGGGCGACGCCGCCGCGGCCGCCGAGCCGCGAGAGCTCCTCCCCGAGACGCTCGGGTTCTGGGCCCGGCTCGACGGGCGCTGAGGCCGCCGAGCGGGGTCGCTTCCCGTGACGTTTTAACCCCGGGCTGGCGAGCCCTCGGTATGCATCTGGAGGGGACGGTACTGGTCGGTCGCGACTTCGAGCCGGTCGAGGGCCGGGTCGTCGTCGCGGACGGCGAGATCGTCCGGATCGAGGAGGCGTCCGTCGAGAGCGACGCGGTGATCCTTCCGGCGTTCGTCAACGCTCACACCCACATCGGCGACTCGATCGCCAAGGAGGCAGGCGAGGGGCTCTCGCTCGACGAGCTCGTCGCGCCGCCGGACGGCCTGAAACACCGGCTCCTCCGGGACGCGGACCACGAGGAGAAGGTGGCCGCGATGGCGCGCACGCTGCGATACATGGAGGCGACCGGCACGGGCACCTTTCTGGAGTTCCGCGAGGGAGGCATTGAGGGCGTGAACGCGCTCCGCGACGCGCTCGCGGGCGAGGGGGTCCCGTTCGGCGAGCGCGCGATCGAGTCGGTCGTCTTCGGCCGCGACGACCCCGACGTGCTCTCGGTCGCGGACGGGTACGGTGCCTCTGGCGCCCGCGACGCCGACTTCGACGCGGTCCGGGCGGCGACGCGCGAGGCCGGCAAGCCCTTCGGGATCCACGCGGGCGAGCGCGACGCCGACGACGTCAACGCCGCGATGGACCTCGATCCGGACTTCCTCGTCCACATGGTCCACGCCGAGCCGATCCACCTCGAACGGCTCGCCGATCGCGGGACCCCCGTCGTCGTCTGCCCGCGGTCGAACCTCGTGACGAACGTCGGCGTGCCGCCGATCCGCGAGCTGAACAAACGGACGACCGTCGCGCTCGGTACCGACAACGTGATGACGGACTCGCCGTCGATGTTCCGCGAGATGGAGTTCGCGGCGAAGCTCTCCGATCTCCCCGCCCGCGAGATCCTGCGGATGGCGACGGTCAACGGGGCCGCGATCGCCGGACTGAACCGCGGCGTGGTCGAGCCCGGGGCGGACGCCGACCTGCTCGTCCTCGACGGCGACTCGGACAACCTCGCCGGGGCCCGTGACCTGGTCCGCGCGGTGGTCAGACGCGCCGGGCAGGCCGACGTCTCCCGAGTCGTCATCGGCGGCGAGCCGGTCGTCCCGCGCGGCGACTGAGCCGGGGGCGGTCCGGCGACGCCGGGACCGACTTTCCCCGCCGATACCGGGACCGGCTTTCCCCGCCGACGCCGGGACCGATTTCCCCCGCCGACGGAGTGAAGCCGCTCCCGCCCCTGTCCCCTTCCATGACGACGCTTTCGCTGCTCGCCGGCCTCGCCCTCGGGCCGGTCGTCGGACTCGTCGCGACGCTCGCGATGGACCCAGTGATGGCGCGGCTCCCCGAGGGAGAGACGGCGCCGAAGGTCGCGGCGAGCGTGCTCACCGACACCCCGGTCGACGACGCGCCGGCGCGGCTGGCGACGTGGGTCCACTACGTCGCCGGGGGCGGCTCGGGACTGCTGTTCGTCGGGCTCGTGTCGGCGGTACAGGCGACGCTCGGCGTCGGGGTCGGCGTCGCGCTGGTCGTCTCGGGCCACGCGATGTTCGCGCTGATGGTCGGCTTCTTCGCGCTCGTCCCGCTGCCCCGCGCGTCCGGGCTCCCGCGCCAGCGGCTCGGCCCGATCCGGCGCGACTGGGCGCTCTCCGCGGCGGCGTACGTCCTCGTCGCCGCCCTGATCGTCGCGGTCGCGACCGGGGTCTGACCCACCGCTGACGGCGCGGCCGCGGCACCTCCGCGGCACCTCCGCGACGACCGCGAGCCGGGAGAGAAACGGTTTAGTCGCTGGCTCCGGCCCGATCGGGTATGCACGCCATCACTCGATCCGGGTGGATCGAGGTCATTTCGGGGTCGATGTTCTCGGGCAAGACGGAGGAGCTGCTCCGCCGGCTCCGGCGCTCCGAGATCGCCGGGCAGTCGGTCGCCGTCTACACGCCCGCGATCGACGACCGCTACGGCGAGACGACGATCGGCAGCCACGCCGGCCGCCAGTGGGAGGCGACCGTCGTCGACAACGAGGGCGACGGGCCGCGAGACATCCTCGACGACGATCCCGCCGAGGTCGTCGCGATCGACGAGGCGAACTTCTTCTCGGACGCGCTCATCGAGGTCTGTAACACCCTCGCCGACCGCGGCAGCCGCGTGATCGTCTCGGGCACCGACCAGACGTTCCGCGGAGAGCCGTTCGAGCCGCTCCCGCAGCTCATGGCGACCGCCGAGTACGTCGACAAGCTGCAGGCCATCTGCTCGGTCTGCGGCGAGCCCGCCTCTCGGAACCAGCGGCTCATCGAGGGCGAGCCCGCCCACGTCGACGACCCGACGATCCTCGTCGGCGCCGAGGAGTCCTACGAGGCGCGGTGTCGCGACTGTCACGTCCTGTTGACCGGCGACCGGCCCGACGGGGAACGACCGTTCGAGAGCGCCGAGGCCGACTCCGCGAACGACTGAGTCAGTCGGCGCTCGCCTGCGGACCGCTGATCGTCACTTCAGTCGGAGTTACGCGCCCGCCGGTATGCCCACAGGTGCCCGTCGCCGTCCGGCAGGTCGATCGGTCGATACGTGCGAACCAGCGTCGTCCCGTCAGCGAGCGCGAGCCGCTCGTCGTTCACCGGACGCCGAGCGTCGACGATCCGCTCGATCCGCTCGACGAACCCCTCGGGATCGGCGAACCGTCCGCTCAGGTCGGCCGCGAACGCCTCGCAGTCGCGCCCGACTGCGGCCTCCGGGTCCCCGTCGATGTCGAACAGATCGTAGAGCCGCTCGTTCACTCGGATCACCTGTCGGTCCGCGTCTTCGACGAGCATCCCCACCGGGAGCGCGTCGAGGGCGGTGGACAACACGGCGTTCGTCCGTTCTATCTCGCGTTTGCGCGCCGTCGCCTCGGTGACGTCCTCGAACTGCGAGAACACGCCGATCACCTCGCCGTCGGCGTCGGTCACCACCTGGTTGTGCCACGCGCAGCGGATCCGCTCGCCGTCGCTGCGGACGTTCTCGTTGACGCTCTGGTAGCCGCCCTTATCCGAGAGGAGGTCGCGTTCGAGCGCCGCCACGTGTCGGTGCTCCGGTTCGGGAACGAACGGAAGCCACGTGCCGCCGAGCAGTTCGGACTCGTCGTAGCCGAGGATCTCCTCCGCGGCGGGGTTCGCCCGGACGATCCGGAACTCGTCGTCGTACTCGATCGTGCCCAGCGGCGACTGGTCGATGAACCGCGAGAGCCGCTCCTCGCTCTCGGCGAGCGCGACCCGCGACCGGTGCTGGTCGACGGCGTTGCGCACCCGGTTGGCCAACACCTCGTACTGGTCGTTGCCGCCGCGCTTCTGAATGTAGTCCGTCGCGCCCGCCGAGATGGCCTCGCTCGCGATCTCCTCGCTTCCCTTTCCGGTAAACAGCACGAACGGGATCTCGATCCCGCAGTCGCGGACCCGCTGGAGGAGCGTCAGCCCGTCCGTCCCGGGCATGTCGTAGTCGGAGACGACGCAGTCGATCGGCTCCGCGTCCAGCCTCTCGATCGCGTCGTCGACGTCGGTTTCGGAACTGACTTCGAACGCCTCGTCGATCCGCTCGAGGTAGGTCGCCGTCAGGTCGAGGTAGGCCGGATCGTCGTCTACGTGGAGGACGCGAACCGTCGACGCGTCCGTCGCCCCGTGGTCCGCGTGAGGGCCCGACATGCGAATCTGTACCGGGACCCGTCGGATATACGTTCGGGTGGGCCGGGTCGACGCCGCGGGCGGGGTGTCGGCTTACGCCCCGTCTGTGCCGGCCGTCACGTCGCGGTCGCGCCCGTCGGCGGTCGCCTCGTCGCCCGCCGCAGCGTCGTCGTCCGCGGTCGCGAGGCGGAACAGCCCCACGAGCGCGGCGGCGGCGACCAGCGCCCCCTCGGCCTTCGCGGCCGTGTACGTCCACTCGCGCGGCTCGGCCTCGCCGGCGTTCCGGTAGAACGCGCGCGTCCAGAGTGCGACGGCGCGCCGCGGCGCGACGGCTTCGAGCAGTCCGCCGATTCCGGCCACCAACAGCAGTAGCGCTTTCATACGACCCCTTCGACGGCGACCCTCAAAAGCGGAGCGGGGGCGGTCGCGGCCGGTCGGACCCGGTCCCGTTCACCTGCCGGCCGGTTGGATTCGGACCCGCTCACCCCTCGGTCACCCGCTTGGCGTCGTCGAGGTAACGCCGGCAGGTCGCGGCCGCCCACTCGCGGACCGCCGGGTCCCCCGTCCACAGCAGGGCTGCGACCCCGTCCCCGTCGATCACCCCGACGACCGCGCGGTCCTCAGCGAGGACCACCGCGACGGGCGATTCGCCCTCGTGGCGGTACGTGTCGACGCCGCGGTCGGCGAGCGCGCGCCGGACGACCGGTCCAGTCGCTCCGGCGAGGCGGTCGCTGGCGGACCCGGTGAACACCACGCGGACCTCGCGCGGCGCGCTCGACTCGGATTCGGCGTCGTTCTCCGCGGCCGCAGCGTCGTCTCCGGCCGCAACGTCGCCTCCGGCCGCAGCGTCGCTCCCCGAGGCCGCCAGCGACGCGTTCAGTCGCCGGGCGAGGTCGGCGTCGAACCGCGGGACGACGGCGACGACGCTGTCGGCCTCGCCGACGAGTTCCGCGAGCCGTCCCGCGGGAGTCGAGGCGTCGGTGCCGGCCGCGTCGTCGGCATCCGGCTCGTCTCCGCGCTCGACGACCTCGACTCGATCGTCGAGGCTCGCCGGGTCGGCGTCGACCGCGCGCGCCACGAGCGACCGGAGGACCGCCGCGGGCGACGCGGTCTCGTCGTCGCTCACGGGTTCCGCCCGCTCTCCGCTTTTGAGTCGCTCTCGCCTCCCGGCCAGCGGTCCGGCGCCTTTGGGCGTTCCGGGTACGACTGCCGACCGCCGGTCGACTTCTGCGCGAGCAGCCGGGCCGTGGCGCGCCGGCGGTCGCCGGGGCGCTCCGTCGTCGTCTCGTCGTAGTAGCGCACGCTCAGCCCGAGCCCGGCGCGGAGCAGCTCGTTCGCCGCGAAGCGGTACCGGTCGTCGCTCGGGCCCGACGGCGACGGTTCCGCTGACCGGAGGTGACCCTCCACGAACAGGTACCCGCCCGGCGCGAGCGACTCGACGAGGTCCGCGAATCGGTCGAGCGCGTGGAAGTAGCTCATCGTCACGAGGTCGTACGCCTCGGTCGGGAACCCGTACGTCGAGATGTCCGCCCGAATCGGCTCGATCCGGTCGCCGATCCCGCGTTCCGCGGCGCGCTCGCGGACGATCCGGAGCCCCTCCGCCGAGGCGTCGAGCGCGTCGACATCGTAGCCGCGGTCCGCGAGGAACACCGCGTTTCGGCCGGTGCCGGTCGCGACGTCGAGCGCGCGGCCGCCCGGCAGCGACGGCTCGTAGGCGCGAAGCACGGGGGACGGCTCCGGCGTGCGCGGGTACTCGCCCAACGCGAACCGCTCGTCCCAGTCGGTGTCGGTCACGATCACCCTTCGAGGTGCCCGGGCGTAAACCTCAGGGGCGCCCGCTCGGAGTGACGGGTATGGAAAACGCGACGGACCCCGCCGAGCGGCTGAACGAACTCCTCGTGGACGGCGACGAGACGCTGGCGACCGCGGAGTCGCTCACCGGCGGCCTCGTCGGGTCGCGGGTGACGGACGTGCCGGGCGCGAGCGCCTACTTCGACCGCGGGTTCGTGACGTACACGTACGACGCCAAGCGCGAACTACTCGGCGTCTCCCGCGAGTCGCTCGACGCCCACGGGGCCGTGAGCGAGCCCGTCGTCCGCGAGATGGCGGCGGGCGCGCGCGACCGAGCGGACGCGGACTGGGCGGTCGCGACCACCGGGATCGCGGGGCCGACCGGCGGCACCGACGAGAAGCCGGTCGGGCTCGTCTGGTTCGGCGTCGCGCACGCCGCGCCGTGGGGCACCGAGGAGTCGTTCGTGCGGGCGGAGCGGGCCGTCCTCGACGGCGACCGCGACGCGGTGAAGCGGGGCGCGGCCGAGTACGCGCTCGACGCGCTCGTCCGGACGATCGAGGACGTCGAGGGCTGAGCAAGCGGAGACCTGGGCGCGCGACCCGATCCACCACGTGCGTTTATCAGGTGACGGCGCGTATTACCGGTATGATAGAGCGCGTACTCGTCGCGATGGACGGCTCAGACCTCTCCGAGCGCGCGCTCCGGTACGCGCTCGACGGCCACCCCGACGCCGAGATCACCGTGTTGAACGTCGTCGGCGGCGCGTCGCCGATGATGGGGCAGGCCGCGGGGATCGCCCTGTCGGACGACGAGGAGGGCGGGATCCGCGAGGCCGCGGAGCCGGTGTTCGAGCGGGCCCGCGAGATCGCTGACGAGTACGACACGGCGATCGAGACGATCGTGGAGGCGGGACGGCCGGCGCGCCAGATCATCGACCACGCCGAGGAGTTCGACGTCGTCGTGTTAGGCACCCACAGCGGGTCGCTCGCGGACAGACTCCTCGTCGGCAACGTGGCCAAGACGGTGTTCCAGCGCTCGCCGGTGCCGGTGACGGTCGTGCGGTGAGTCGGATCCCCGCCCGGCGGCGCGGCCGTCCCGGTCGTTACTCGATGTAGGCGTTTCCGACGACCGCGACGACCAGCGCGGCGATCACGATCCACGTGAGCGGTTCGACCGCGAGGAGCCGGAGCGGCCGCGCGACCGACTCGTCGAAACCGAAGAGGGCACCGCCGGCGAACCCGACCGCGATCACGAGCGCGCCGACGATTCCGGCGACGCCGAGCAGCGCGCGGTCCGACGAGTCCATACCCGACGTGAGCGTCCGGGCTACTTAAGAAATGTCCGAGGAACGGTTCCGCAATCGGATTCTGGCCCTCCGCGGGAAGCCAGGGCAGGGATGTGGGAATTATGTTTACAATCCCTGCGCTCCACGAGCCTGTATTTCGACGCAGGATCCCTGAGACGCCGTCGAGGGCCTCCGTGAGCGGATTCGCGAACGGGAGCGAGACGTTACTGAGGAGGACGCTGAGGCGCTGCTCACCTTCTCCGACCAGCTCGACCTGATGAAGAGCAAGTACTCCGACTACCGGCACCTCAAACTCCTCCGCCACTGTACGCGGATGGCTGATAGTGATTACTGCGAGTCTTTACCGCCGTGACGATCCGTATCGGCACTGAGGGCGGCTGAACCAGCGTCCCTCGACGCCGCCTCTGAAACTATTCGCAGTAATCTCTATGAGGCGACCGACCAGCTCGCCGACGCCACTCACGATCGCGACGCCGCCGAGGCTGTCGTCCGCTGGATCAACCGGGAGTACGACAGCGAGGAGACGAACCGGGACTACCGGTCCGCCATCCGCGTCTTCACGAAGCGCGTCCGGCGTCTCGACGAGTCGCCCGAGAGCGTCGCCTGGATCCCGACCGGTACCTCGAGCAGCTACGACCCGACGCCGAGTGAGCGCGACCTCCTCGCCGATGAACTCGTGGACGTAGACGTCGACGGCGTTGCCCATCTCGACGTTGTCACGAGCGGCGAGCCACTCGCGCAGGTCCGAGCGGCGCTCGCGAACGCCCGTCTCGGGGTCGATACGGTGGACAATGCCGGCGTCGCGGTCGAAGCGGTGAATGTACCCCTCGGCGTCAACGCCGAGCGTAGTGTACTGTGCGATCAATCGCGTGTCTTTGCGCTTTTCAGCGCAGTAGGTTTCGTGGACATGCTGTCTTCTCTGGTAGCCCGGTCGTTGGCGTCCCACCGCCGGCGACCAGTCCGTTTCTAGCCGCGTCCCGAGCTACCCACTTATTAGTATATTTGCTAACTAGTCATAGGTTAGCATTTGCGCTAACTATTAGTAGATGCGCTAAGTATTGTTCTGTAGAGGTTAGCAAATTCTACAATGGACAGGCACGGAAGACGCGGTATGGCGAAGACTCGCGCGCTTCTCACCGAAACGGAGCGCGAGCAAATCGCGGGCGAGCATGGAGACTCTCGGAAGTACCAAGCGACTTCCCGAGTTCGCGGTCGGATCCAGGAAGAGCTCGAGAGCGATGTCGAAGTACTCAAAGAACACCATCCGGACCTGCTCGAGGAGCTCCGCGAGGTTGTTTGCGAGGAGGTCAACGATGACTGACGCCGAGACGGAGACGTTCGAGGGGTACCTCATCCTCGACTGGCGCTCCGGCGAGCAGCGTCAGCGGAAGACCGAGCCCGACGACCTCGCGCTGTACCAGCTCGCGATCCCCTACTCGATCGACGTCGACGTTCCGGAGGTAACCGTGCCGACAATCGAGGCCGCGATCGAGGTGCCCGAGGCTGAGGTTGAGCAGTCGATCGTTTAGGAGACGCGCGATCTGGCTGAGGCACAAGGCAGCGAGGGTAGCTAAAAATCAACGTTTAGAAAACAGCTCGTGGATATCAGAATTTGGAATTTTTTGTATATATTCACCGGATTCATTTATCTATTCACAGATAAAGAACATCAAAGATTATACAACCGCAGAACAATCTCAATCTGGGAAAAACAAACGGATCAACATTCATGCGGTCGCCTCAGTGCGATCGCGAGCCGTCACCAAGAGACAAGCTGTGTGCTAGAAAAATCACGCAAGAGATTGGATATGTCCAATATGTCGCTCCTCCCTGGTGTCACAGCACCAGCGTTTGCGGTACTCGCAGGAGCGTGGCTCGTTCACCGAGGCGCCGTAGCGGTCGGTGTGGGATTTACCCTCGCCGGACTAGCCGTCTGGTCGCGTGTGAACTGAGATATGCCACCAGCCAATCTCTGGTGTATTACTCATATTGTATTGAAAGAGTGGATATGCCCGAATTTGTTTTCGCAGGAGCGGGCCGGCTCGCCGTCACAGCAGCGAGGTATGGGCCAAATCAGATCCGTCTGTAGCAGTACTAGGCCCAGTCTTCATCACTACTGGCGCGTTGAAAAAATTTTGCTAACTCTTGACTGGGTTCTTATGTTCTTGATAATTGAGGTTCTGGGCGTCGCGCCGGACGCGCCGAAGCCGACTGTAATGGGTGCGTTCCGCGAGATCGTGAAGGACGCGCACGGCAACTAGAGTGACAACGATGCGTACGATGTCGCCAAGCGGAAGGAAGCGCGGGATGCGCTGCCGACGACAGGGTGTAGTTAGGTCTGGCCGCGGGCACTATTCGATGGTCGGGTTTGCCGTGCCGTCCACCTTGATCTCGCCGTGAGCCGATAAGTAGCGGACCATGTCGACCTCTAAACCGAGTCGGCGACAGGCGACACGAGCGATTGTGATCACAAAGAAAGCGGCACTAAGACACCAAACGTCGGATACCCCGCTGACCAGCGCTTCTCCGATACTGTAGAGATCCAGAGCTGTGGTCGCACTACCCTCTTTCAGCCACCACCCGAAGTCTACGAGCCAGTCTGGGCCGGAGACATCGATTCGGAGTGCTTCTAACGTGATCTCGATCGGTGGTCTACTCATACGACAGCGTCTCGGAGACACTGTGATAAGCACTATGCCGACGCAAGTGATATGTCTCGCCAATGGCTGAAACCTTCTACGTTGAGTGCCCGGGCTGCGGCGAGACAAAGGGGGCCGATCACCACAACCCCGGCACCGTCGGCATCCACTGCTCGTGTGGTGTCTCTGCGAGTGTCGACATCGAGGCGCAGGCTATCGGCGACTGGTGGGAGCGATAACCGGTTCAGAGATATATAGAAAGTCGTAGCCGTGCGTATATTTGAACAGCAACACTTTTGAGATAATGTTCCTCCTTGACACACGGCGGCCGTGTAATAGAGGTCGCAAGTCGGCTGAGCGCAAGCGACGTCGGCGGAAGACACGCATGAGTAAGCCCAGCAGACTGGCGGTGACCCCTATCATCGCCACGAAAGGAGGTCTTGCTCTGCTTTGGGCAGGGTACCCTGCTCTCGGCGTCGCCATGATGGTGCTTGCGTTGCTGACCACATGGTTAATTGCTCGGGAGTTCGGTCACCGGTTCCGAGGCAGGACTACCGAGGGTTGACGTTCCTCGGCCCCGCTCTGCGGGGCATTCATTCCTGTACTCATTTCGAAAAGACACGACACGAGGTACGCCCAGCAGGACGTGTTGTCACCGCAGCCGGATCAGCTCCGGCCCCCTATCGCGGTGGGTCGTGGTGTTCCATCTTGGAAACCACCTCGTGGTGTGCCATTCGGAGCGGGTTACGTTGCTCCGAGGCATCCTTACCTACGTGTTCCAGCGTAAAAGAGTATTGAGTTGACTGGAAGTGTTTCGTCAACCACCGAGAAGCATGGTCGCTCGGTCGCTCGCCTCAAACCTCTCGTCACTCGCGAACAGCGACGCGATCTCCCGCACGCCCTCCTCGGCCTCCCAGCCCTCGCCGCGGTAGTGCCGAACCGGCGCCCGCTACGCGGAGCGTTCGTAGTGCGCCCGCGAACACCGTATAAATCCGCACGCCGAACTACCGTGAGAGCGCGGCGATACCGTGGCGCGAGACAATGAGCATGGCCTTCGCGGCACTCGCGATCGCGAGCGCCCCACCGAGATACAGGAGGGCGAAGCCCGCCTGCCAGACGAGACTGTCGAGCACCGTGAGTGTCGGGAGATTTAACGCGAAGATCAGCGCCGCGAGCGCGAGCAGCCGGCGCGTGACAAAGCCGTCGCGAGCGGTCGGCGCGGTGGAGTCAGTCTCCATACGCGGCTTATTGAACACCGTTCGCAAAAGGCTACGGGCGCTCGACAGGCACAACAAACAGATCGGCGGGGGGTTTATACCCGCTCTTCAACATCAACTGCTCGGGTTGCGGTAAGACGAAGGGGCCGATCACGACCCACCCAGGCACCGTTGGCATCCACTACTGGTGTGGCGTCTCCGCGAATTTCGACATCGAGGCACAGGAGATCGGCAATTGGTGGGAGCGAAATTAACACTTCTACGTAATCACTAATTTGATACTTGATTATATATAATGCTTAACTGAAACCGATGACTGTTCCTGGATTGCCTTCACAACTCCTCACAGGAGTCTCGCTGGCAGTAACCGCGACTGCGCTGATATTAAATGTCCTAAGTAATAGAAAGAGGTTCGAATTCTCACCAGTCACACTTAGTATTACAATATTCTTCATATTTGCCTCATTTTATATGTCTATGATATACTTATACAAGCAAACATTTGATACTCCAATAGATTTCATTGAACCTCGGCGTTTATTTTTACTCGTGTTTGCTACCAGCATGATTAGTATTACAATACCACTCTTGAGTTTCATGAAGTCTGAGTTGCTGGGCTGGAAATAGATAGTTAATCCATGCTAGGAGGCTTATCTCCCAACCCATTTATTTTGCCCGACTATCACTTGCGAACAGCGACGCGATCTCGCGGACGCCCCTCTCAGCGTCCCACCCCTCGCCGCGGAGGGTGCCGCACGGGCTGTCTCCAGGGCGACCGCTCGTAGTGCGCCCACAGACGCGTCTCTCGCCCGCCTGCCGCCGGCGTGAGCCGGACGTGATACTGCCACATTCCGAAGAAGCCCTCGGGCCGATAGGCGTAGGAGCCGACCTCCCAGACGCGCTCGCCCGTCTCCTCGTCGACATCGTACTGGATCGACGCGAGCGTGTTCGGGTACACGCGCTCCATCGACCGGAGCTCGGCGCGAACCTCACTCGGCGGCGCGTCGATCGTCCTGACGAGCGTCCGTGCGTTGATCTGGAGGCCAGTCTTCTCCGGGAGGGCGTCGGCCGCGGCCTCGAGGTCGACACCGACGCGCTCGTCGACGACATCAAGCTCATCGTCGTAGTCGCCGTCGGCGAGGCGGTCGAGCACGGCCAAGACGACTCGGCGGGCGCGCCACAGGTCGGGCCACCGGCCGAGGTAGCGCTGCGCGACCAGGAAGAGCACGAACCCGACAGCGTGCGCGAGCAGTTGGGCGTTCTCGATAGCGATGCGACTCAGGGTGTCGATGTTGTGGACATGAATCGGAGTGCGCTGGTGGCCTCACGCCCGCCGCGCGAAGCGGACGATCATCGGACACACAATTATTACATTTTCAATACTATCGTGAAGACATGTCTGAAGAAGAGATGGAAGAACGGTCAGATGATGATCCTGAGAGCAGTTCCGATACTAACCAAATTGATCCTAGAGACGACCAAGGACCATACCCAGAATTTGAAAAGAGGGATTTCGACACGCGACGCGAACGAGCCTGGGCATTTATATCAGATAATAAGAATGATCTTGGAAAAGCGATTGTCGATTGGTTTGGACACATAGCTCAAACAGGGCTTGGTGCTTTTGCTGGGTTCTATTTGGCCGCTAGTGAAGATTCTAGAGTAGTGTTGGAGCCTATGGCGTTCGTAATTATTTTTCTCTTTGCCTTGGCAGTACTACTGATATATATCGGGAGATCGCTTTATGATAGTTGACTGAGCGAAGTGAGATGATTAAATCTGCTCGGCCACCGCACTGAGCCGGTCCTCAAAGTCGGCGATCCGCTCGCTGGCAGTCTCCCTGTTCTGAAGCCGGAGGTCAGCACTGGACGGCATCACCTCGATTTCCCGGAGCTCGTACGGCTCGGTCCCGGGCAGCTGCTCAATGTCGGCAACCTCGACGAGCGACTGCTGCGGGTCGACGTCGGTGTGGTCTGTCTCGTTGACCTCCAGAACTCCGGCGTCGACGTAGGGGTCGAACTTCCCCGTCTTCTGGTTGCCCTGTATCTGCTGCTCGAGGTGGATCGTCCCGGCGACGGTGACCCGGTCGCCGGCGGTGACGATGTCGGCGAGGTCGTCCTCGACGAACACGTCGATCTCGGTGCCGCTCCCCTCGGCGATCTCCGGCGGCGTCGCAAGACGGAACTGCTGGGCGTCGACGAACGCCGACTGGTCGTAGTTGACGTCGAACGGCCCTTGCCGCTCGCAGCCCTGACTCTCGTGCGGCTCCTGGAAGCCCGAGTCGGTCTGCGGGATGTAGGTCATCGTCCCGCAGCGCCGGCACTCGAACGCCGCCTCGACGATCTTCGAGTACTGGTCGGTGACGTTCGACACCTCGCCCGTGACCGCCCGGTAGTTGCTCGCCTGGTCCGTCGGGGAGAAGCCGCCGGGGTAGTAGGTGTGCTCGGCCGGCAGGTTCGACACGCGAACGTGTGCGTTCGCGAGGTCGACGTCGGCTAGGAGGTCGTACGCACGGAGCGCCTCCTCGAAGATCTCTCGCATCTGCCCCGGCTTGGCGAGACAGTCCTCCGCGATCGCGTGGTCGAACTCGAAGAGCTCGTCGTAGTCGATGACGAGCGACCGCCGCTCGTTCGGGTAGCGCTGGGCGAGCGTTCCGACCGCGTCGCGGTACCGCTCCCGGAGGAAGCGGGTCAGCGTCTCGGTTAGGGTCTCGTTCTCCTTTTGTCGGTCGTGGGTGGTGGACATCGTGAGTTTCGTCCGCGAATAAAGTCTGTCGAACCACTCGGACCGCCGGACGATGACGGCCAGACGTCGGCCAGAACGACGGCCTAGTGGCTAACGGACAGTTGCTTACACAGCGATGTTTATGGTGATCTACAGGGAGTACAAGCGGAGGCGGAATCCCACGCGAGAAGACCACCATCGCTACCTCACCCCCTCCATGTCGGTTTTATTCGCGGACGAAAACACCGCGCCGCGTTTCGCCTCGCTAGCGTCGACGGTGAGGCTGCGGTTGCCGCTGGCCGGCGTCTTCACCTCGAAGCCGCGGATGTCCGCGGCGAGCTCCATCAGTGTGTAGCAGTGGTCGGCCGACGGCTCTCCGTCGAACACCTCCCACATGATGTCGTCGTAGTCGAGCGCGGCGACACCCGAGCCACGAGTCGCCTTCTGGAAGGCGTGCTCGCGGACCATCCCGACCTTGTCATCACGGGTGAGTTCGGCGTAGTCGCGATCGTCATCGTGTTCGGAGAGGCGCAGCTCGAGTGAGGTGACGTCCTCGCGGAGGCGCTCGATCTCGTAGGTCGCCTCGTCGAGGTCAGCCTCGAGGCCGTTCGCCTTCGCGAGGGCCCGCTGCGCGATGGCAAGTGCGTCCCGGGCGGAGACGTCGTCGTCCTCAGACATCGCCGACCACCTCACCGTCGTCGGCGTCGTCGGGACAGACCGGGCGCTCGCGACCATCCTCCAGACAGATGACGAACTCGGCGTCGTGAGTACAACCGAGGGCGGTACAGATCGCCATCTACGCGGTCACCTCTGTTCCCGAAGCCGCCGCTCCAGTGTTCGCTATTGCGGCATGTAGTGTAACTACCTGACTCTCGACAGGACGCACAACCCCACCGGGGTGCGGATCCGCGCGGGATTGTTCAGAAACGTGATAGAGCCAGGGCAGGGATTTGAACCCCGGAAGTCTCGATTACAAGTCGAGTGCATGAACCACCCATGCTCCCCTGGCGCGTGCGGCCGTACTCGGTCCTCCTATGTGTGCGTGTCGCTTTCCGCGAACCCGGCCGGCGTCAGTCGCTTTCGTCGCCCGATCCGTCGTCGCTGCGTCCGTCGCCGTTGACGCCGCTCAACGACTTCGTGAGTTCGACGCGGTGTGATTCGTAGCCGTGTTCAGCGTAGAACGCTCGGGCGCCGTCGTTGTCGGCGAGCGCCTCCAGCGCAACGCGGTCGGCGCCCGCCTCGGCGAGCGCGCGCTCGGCCGCGTCGAGCAGCGCCGCGCCGATCCCCTCCCCTCGTCGCTCCGGGACCACAAACAGGTTACTGACGGTCCCGCGGACGGCGTCGCGCTCGTAGTCGCCGCGTTCGAGCGAGAAGCCGACGAAGCCGACCGGGTCGGCGTCGCGGTCGCCACTGCCGTCCGTCTCCGCGTCGGGGGCCGGCTCGCGAGCGACGAGCAGTTCCCCCGTCACGACCGACTGCGCGACGCACTCGCGGACCGCGGTGCGGTTCGCCTCGCCGCGGAGCGTGGCGCCGTGCTCGCGCTGACCGGCGGCGAGCGTCACCCACATGTCGACGACGGCGTCGACGTCGTCGGCGGTCGCCGGCTCGATCCGCGCGTCCGTCTCGCCCATGCGATCGCCTTCGGCTCGGGGCGTGTTGAGGCTGCCGGCCGGCGAATCGCTCGCTTCGAGGCCGACTCGGATTTCGCGGCAGTTCGCTCAGATCTCGCGGCAGTTCGGGCAGACGGCCTGCCCGTTCGCGGTGACGAGGTCGGGAACCAGCGCGCCGCAGTTCTCGCAGACGCCCTGCGTTGAGGCGCCGCTCGGCGCGCCCGCGACGGAGTCGGCGCCGCCGTCGGTACCGGCGGGCTCGTCGCGGGACGCGGCCGCGGCGCGCTCCGCCGCTTCCGGGTCCATCGTCGCCTCGGCGCCCCGCTCCGCGTCGGAGTCCGCGGCGGCTGCAGCCGACAGCACCGTTCCGTCCGATCGGGGGCTGCCGGCCGCGGCCTCCTCGCCGAACCCCTCGGCGCCGGCGCCGGTCCGCGGGGCGCCCGCGGCGAGCGCGTCGCCGTCCGTGACGACGCCGACCGCCTCGCCGTCGTCGACCGCGACGACGCGGTCCGCTCCCTCCGAGACGAGCCGCTCTTCGACCGCCGCCAGTGAGTCGTCAGGGGAAACCGTCGGCAGCGGCGGGCCCATTACGTCGCCGACGGTGCGGTCGGCGGGATCGGGAGTATCGTCCGAGTCGTCGGCGACGCCGGTCGCGGAGAGCAGCGCGTCGAGCGCGTCGCGGGACTCCAGGCGCCCGACCGGCTCGCCGCCGCGCACGACGACCAGGCAGTTCGTCTCCTCGTCGACCAGCAGCGCGGCCGCCTCCGGGAGCGAGTCCGACTCGCTGACGCCGAGGAACTCGCGGTGCATCACGTCACGAACCGTGGTGTCTGTTCGCATACGACTCGGATCCGCTCCAACCGGCTAAAAGCTGCCCCCGGTAGCGTTTTATTCGCGCCGGTCCTACTCGTGAGATCGGTTAGCATGCCGCCCGAAGGAGCGACCCGTCCGCAGCCGGGCCCGACGACCACGCGCGAAGCGCGAAAGGGAGCGTTCAAACCCTCCGACGTTCGAACGTCGATATGGCCATTCCCTCGTTCGTGATCGGGATCGCGGGCGGGACGGGCGCCGGGAAGACGACGGTCTCCCGGCTCGTCACCCGCGACCTCGGCGACAGCGTCACCCGGATCCCGCTGGACAACTACTACGAGGACCTCTCGCACCTCGACTTCGAGGAGCGCCAGGAGGTCAACTACGACCACCCGTCGGCGTTCGAGTGGGAACTCCTCCGGGAACACTTGGAGGCCCTCTTGGAGGGGCAGTCCGTCGAGATGCCCCAGTACGACTTCGAGATCCACAACCGCGAGGACGAGCGCGTCACCGTCGAGCCGACGGACGTAATCGTGTTGGAGGGAATCCTGGCGCTGTACGACGAGGAGATAAACGCCATGATGGACCTCCGGCTGTTCGTCGAGACCGACGCCGACGTGCGTATTCTCCGGCGAATTCGGCGGGACGTGATCGAGCGTGGGCGGGACCTCGAAGGCGTCATCGACCAGTACCTCTCGACGGTGAAGCCGATGCACGAGCAGTTCATCGAGCCCTCGAAGAAGCACGCCGACGTGATCATCCCGGAGGGCGCCAACAGCGTCGCGGTGAACCTCTTAGAGGAGAAGCTTCGGGCAGAGGTCGAAGGAGACGCGGTCCGGAGCTGGGAACGCGGCAGCCTCGAAGCGGAGCTCGGCGAGAAGCGCTCGCTCGACATGGACAGCGACGATTAATCAGTTCGAAACGTAGGGTCTCCGGGCGTGAATGCCGGAATGACGGCATCTGTCGCCGAAGCCCCGGTCGTTTGCTTATAAATCGTTGCTCGTATGTCGGCGGTGAACACCGCCAAAGCCCCAGCCGCTCGTTTATAAACTACTGCTCGTATGTCGGCGGTGAACACCGCCAAAGCCCCAGCCGCTCGTTTATAAACTACTGCTCGTATGTCGGCGGTGAACACCGCCAAAGCCCCAGCCGCGAGGGCGGCGCACGCTCGCTGCGCTCCTCGTCACTCGCTCCGCTCGTTCCTGCGGTGCTTGCGCCGCCTGCGCCGCCCTCGCGGCTGCCCCTTTGAGTCCCACCCGACCGCAACCGCACAGCAGCCTCACGCCTCCCCAGCCTCGTCGGTCGCCGTCGCTTCGCTCGGCGACCGACTCCCTCGCGCGGTGCTGTTCGCGCCCTTCGGGCGCTCACAGGCACGCGCCGACCGCACCGCTATTTATAAGTAATCGTCGCAGCCGCTCACGGTCATTTAAATATCGCATCTCAACCGTTCCGGCTTACCGCCGCCGGCTCGCCACCCGCTCCTCCGCGGTCTCGGCGCTGACGAGCTCGTAGAGCGTCGCCCGCCCGCCGTCTTCCTTCGGGCGGAGCACGCGGCCGAGCCGCTGGGTGAACTCGCGCTCGCTGCCCGAGCCGGAGAGCAGGACCGCGACGTTCGCGTCGGGCACGTCGACCCCCTCGTCTAAGACGTTCGCCGCGACGACCCGGCCGTAGGTGCCGTCGCGGAAGCGTTCGAGGATCTCGCGGCGCTCCTTCGCGCCCGTCTCGGCGGTGATCGCGGGGAGCAGGAAGCGCTCGGAGAGCCGGTAGACGAGGTCGGTGTGGGCAGTGAACACGATCACGCGGTCGTCGCGGTGGCGGTCGAGGATCTCCCCGAGCTGCTCGACCTTGCGGTCGGCGTTCATCATGATCTCGCGGGCGTCCTGCTTCGCGAGGAGCGCCTCTCTGGCCGCTGGGTCGTTTCCCGACCGCTTGACGAGCTCTTGGTAGTCGCTCCCGCTGGAGAACGTGATCCCCGCGTCGCGAACGTACTCGACGAACGTCCCCTGCTTCTCGTCGTAGCGCTCGCGTTCCTCGTCGGTCAGTTCGACTTCGATCCGCCGGATGTCGTAGGGGGCGAGGTGATCGCCCGCGAGGTCGTCCACGTCGAGCGCGTAGACGCGGTCGCCGACCAAGTCGGCGACGACCTCGTGGGCGCCGTCCGGGCGCTCGAAGGTGGCAGTGAGCCCGAGCCGCGCGGGCGCGGCGAGGAGGCGCGCGGCGTCGCGGTACCCCTCCCCGCCGAGGTGGTGGACCTCGTCGAAGACGACGAACTCGAAGGCGTCGCCGACGCCGTCCGCCTTCAGGTACGCCGAGTCGTACGTCGACACCGTGACCGCCTCGCGGCGCTGCTCGCCGCCGCCGAACCGCCCGATCGGGACGTCGAACTCGCGCTCCAACTCCCGCTGCCACTGGTCGAGGAGGTCGACCGTGGGGACGACGACGAGCGTCGGGACGCCCAACTCGACCATCGCGCGGATCGCGATCACGGTCTTGCCGGCGCCGGTCGGGAGCTCGATCACGCCGCGGTCGCCCGCCTCGTGCCACGCGTCGAGCGCCTCGCGCTGGTACTCGCGGAGGTCGTAGTCCGTCGCGAGCGCGTCCGGCAGCCCCGCGTCCTCGGCGGCGCGGTCGCTCGCGTCGAGGACCCGGTCGTCGACCGAGACGCCGGCCACCCGGAGCGCCCGCCGGAGTTCGGCGTAGCGGTGCGCCGGCGCGCGGCCGGTTCCGGTCCGCGGGTCGGTCTCGACGCCGGGCAGCGGCGGGAGCGCGTCCGGGCCGAGGTCGGCGTCCGCGTCGACCCGGATCGTCCCGTCCTCGTAGGTCAGCCGGACGTCCATCGCCCGGAGTTGCCGACCGACTTACAAAGGCCCACCGTCTCAGTCCGCCATGCGCGCGGCCGAACTCGATCCGGACCTCGCGGCGGCGATCGCGGAAATCGAGTCGCTGGGACCGCCCGCGTGGAGCGACCTCTCCGTTGAGGCCGCCCGCGACCTCGAAGACGACCTGTTTTCCGGGCCGCCCGAGCCGCCCGTGGCCGAGGTCCGCGATCTCGCGTTCGACGGCCCGCACGGCGAGGTGCCGGTC
Organism: Halorubrum sp. T3; assembly: GCF_000296615.1. NCBI lineage: Archaea > Methanobacteriati > Methanobacteriota > Halobacteria > Halobacteriales > Haloferacaceae > Halorubrum > Halorubrum sp. T3. The sequence continues at coordinate 1,187,022 of NZ_JH815330.1, forward strand.
CGGGTGTATCGCCCCGAAGGCACCGTCGCCGAGGGCGACGCCCGCGACTCGCCCGCCCGTGCCCTCGTCCACTGCCACGGCGGCGGGTGGACGCTCGGCACGCTCGACTCCGTCGACGGGATCTGCCGCGAGCTCGCGACCCGCGCCGACGCGGTCGTCGTCTCCGTCGACTACCGGCTCGCGCCGGAACACCCGTTCCCGGTCGCGGTCGACGAGGCCGCCGCCGCGGTCGCGTGGGTCGCGGAGACGGCCGACTCGCTTGGCGTCGACTCCGACCGGATCGGCGTCTCGGGGACCAGCGCCGGCGGCGCGCTCGCCGTCGCGGCCTCGCTCCGCGCCCGGGAGTTCGGCGACCTCCCCGAGCCCGCCGGTCAGTTCCTCCTCTATCCGATCGCCGGGTACGACTTCGAGACGGACTCCTACCGCGAGAACGCGGACGGCCCGCTCCTGACGCGCGCGGACATGAAGTGGTTCTACGACCAGTACCTCCGGAGCCCGGTGGACGCCGTGAACCCCTACGCGGTGCCGCTCCGGGCGCCGGATCTGGGCGACCTCCCGCCCGCGACGGTCGTCACGGCCGGGTTCGACCCCCTGCGCGACGACGGTGTCGCGCTCGCGGAGCGGTTCGAGCGCGAGGGGACGCCGGTCGAACACCGCCACTACCCGGCGATGGCGCACGGGTTCTGTAGCCTCGCGGACCGGGTGGACGTCGCGGAGGCGGCGCTGTCGGCGGTCGCGGCGGACGTGCGGGAGCGCTTATAAAATGGCCGCGGCGCTCAGGCCTCCACCGTGGTCTTCACGATGCTCACCGGCGCGGGCGACTGCCGCGAGACGCGCTCGGTGACGGAGCCGAGCATCCGGCGGTAGTCGCCCGAGCGCGTCTTCGAGCCCATCACCGTGAGGTCGACGTCCTCCTCGTCGGCGTACCGGAGGATCTCCTCGTGTGGGACGCCGTACCGCAGCGCGGTGACCGCATCCACGCCGGCGTCACGGGCGTGCTCGGCGACGGCGTCGAGCGCCTCGCGGCCGGTCTCTTCGAGCGTCTCCTCGGCGCCCTCGGCGCCGTCGACGAACTCGTCGCCGGAGTAAGCGTTCACCACGTCGCTGTCGACGACGTAGAGGACGTGGAGCGTCGCGTCGTAGCGGTCGGCGGCGTCGATCGCGTGGTCGATCGCGCGGTCGACGCCGACGCTTCCGTCGGTGGGCAGGAGGACGTTGTCGTACATACGCGGCGATTCGTCGGGCCTCCGAATAAATCGGTCGCCGTTTCCCGAACGGTTAACACGCTGTGTACCCCCCGAATTTCCATGACCGAGGCCGCGGACCGGATCTTCGTGAACGGAGAGGTACACACGCTCGCGGACCCGGAGGACGGCGGCGACGCAGACAACGGCGGCGACGCGGTTCACGAGGCGGTCGCCGTGCGCGACGGCGAAATCGTCCGAACCGGCCGGACCCACGACGTGGAACTGCTCGCCGGCGTCGACACCGACGTGGTCGACCTCGACGGTCGCGTTCTCCTCCCCGGATTCGTCGACGCGCACACCCACCTCACCACCGTCGGCCGCTACCTCGTCCACGCGGACCTCTCCGCGGCGGACTCTCCGGACGCGGCCGTCGACCTGCTCGCCGAGCGCGCGGCGGAAGTGGAATCCGAGTCGAGCGGCGACGAGGCGCCGGACGGCGACGGGGAAGCGGAGGACTGGGTACTGGGCTACGGCTACGACGAGTCGACGTGGGACGAGTCGCGCTACCTGACCCGCGCGGACCTCGACCGCGTCTCGACCGAGCGCCCGGTCGCGGCGTTCCGCGAGGACATGCACGTCGCCGCGGTCAACGGCGTCGCGCTCGACCGCTTCGCGGACGACCTCGCCGACGCCCCCGACGAGACGGTGCCGACCGGCGGCGACGGCGAGGTGATCGGCGGCGACGGCGAGCCGACCGGCGTTCTGCTCGAAGCCGCCATCGACCCGATCTACCGGGCGGTCGAGCCGGACCGCGAGGAGACGCGGGAGATCGTCGAGGCCGCGCTGGAGCACTGCGCCGCCCGCGGGATCACCGGCTTCCACGACATGGTCCGCGACTCGCACGCGCCGCGGGTCTACCGCGACCTCGACGCGGCCGGCGAGCTCACCGCCCGCGTCCGGATCAACTACTGGAGCGACCACCTCGACGCGGCCCGCGAGGTCGGCCTCGCGACGAACGCCGGAAGCGAGATGGTCGAGACCGGCGCGATCAAGTCGTACACGGACGGGAGCCTCGGCGGCCGGACGGCCCGGCTCTCGGAGCCGTACGCGGACGCGCCCGACGAGACCGGCCAGTGGGTCGTCGACCCCGAGGAACTGAACGAGACGGTGGCGGAAGCGACCGAGGCTGGCTTCCAGTTCACCGCCCACGCCATCGGCGACGAGGCGGTCGACGCCGTGCTCGACGCCTACGAGGACGCCTCGCGGATTGACGCGGGCGAGGCGCGCCACCGGATCGAACACGTCGAGCTGGCCGACGACGAAGCCATCGAGCGGCTCGCCGAGACGGGCGTCGTCGCGAGCGTCCAGCCGAACTTCCTGAAGTGGGCGCGGGAGGACGGCCTCTACGAGGCGCGGCTGGGACCCGAGCGAACCGCCGAGACGAACCGCTACCGTGAGATGCTCGACGCGGGCGTCGAACTCGCGTTCGGCTCCGACGGGATGCCGATGGACTCGCTGTTCGGCGTTCATCACGCAGTCAACGCCCCGGCCGAGTCCCAGCGGCTCACCGTCACCGAGGCGCTGCGTGCGTACACGAGCGGCGCCGCCTACGCCGGCTTCGACGAGGACCGACTCGGGACGGTCGAGCCGGGGAAGCGGGCCGACCTCGTCGCGCTCGACGCGTCGCCGTGGGAGGCCGACAACGCGATCGACGATATCGACGTCGCGCTGACCGTCGTCGACGGCGAGGTCGTGTTCGACGGCCGATAGGAGACGGAGCGACCGGGAAGCCGCAATCGCTGCCAGAAAACAGCAGTTATTAATCGTGTAGTTCTAAACTGGGCGTATGGCAGAGATAGCCATCGAGTACGCCGAGGGCAACCGCCTCCGCTCGGAGGCGGAGACCGCCCGACGGCTCATCGACGCGTACCTCGGCGACCGCCCCGACGTCGACCGCGTCACGCTGTCGCCCTCCGGCGAGTCGGTCTTCTGTGTTAGCGTCGAGGGGGACCGCATCTGGTGTACCGACCCCCGCGAGTGGATCGACGCGATGGAGGCGGTGACCGCCGCACGGCGGCGGCTCTCCGAGGTCTCGTAACGCTCTCGTCCGTCACTCGCCCGGCCCGTTTTCGCCGGCCGCGTGCGCGTAGACGAACTCCCGCAGCAGTTTGCCCGCGAGCGCCGCCGCCTGCCCGTCGTCGCGGTCGTTCACTTCGACGACGTCGAACCCGTCGGCATAGGGGGCGACCGCGCGGACGAAGTCGCGGACCTCGCGGGGCTCCAGTCCGAACGGCTCCATCGTCCCGGTTCCGGGCGCGTAGGCGGGATCGAGGGCGTCGACGTCGACGGAGCAGTAGACGGAGTCGTCTCCGAACGCGTCCTCGCCGTCGAGCGCGTCGAGCCACTCGCGAGCGTCCTCGGGCGGGATGACCTCGACGTCGGCGTCGGCCGCCCGCTCCCACTCCGCCTCGGACCCGGTCCGCGCGCCGACGATCACCGCGCGGTCGACACCGAGGTCGTCGAGGCAGCGGCGCGTGACGCAGGCGTGGTTCCACGGGTTCCCGTCGTACGCCTCGCGGAGGTCGAGATGCGCGTCGGCGACGACTAAGACGTCGGGGTCGACGGCGTCGACGCCCGCGTACGTGACCGTGTGTTCGCCGCCGAGGAGGAGGGGGGTCGCGTCGTCGTAGACGACGCTCCGCAGCTCGGCGGCGAGGTGGTCGAGGTACGCCTCGACGTCGTCCCACGGACGCACGTCGCCGGCGTCGTGGACGCCGAGCGCGGAGAAGCGGCTGTCGGTGCGGCGGTCGTAGTCGTCGTACGTCTCGGCGAATTTCCGGACCCGGTCCGGTCCGAACCGGGTGCCCGGCTGAAAAGTGGTCGTGGCGTCGAGCGGAGCGCCGACGACCACGTAGGAAGCAGCTTCGCGGTCGGTCGTCGCCCCGGGGAACATGCCGACTACCCGATGATCTTCCGTTGGCCCTCGTAGTCGAGGTACTCGATGTTGTCGTCCGAGGTGAAGTCCTCGCCCTCGGGGATCCGCATCGTGAACGTGTCGTAGGTGTCTAAGTCCATCACCTGGACCTCGTCGCCGCTGACGTTGACGACCTGTCCCTGCTTGCGCTCGATGATCGGGACCCACACCTTCGCGTCGACCGGCTGCGAGAGCGAGCGCTTCTTGTCGTCGAAGACGCCCTTCCCCTCGACGCGGGCCTTCGCGCTGCCGTGTTTACCGGGTTTGGCGGTGCTGTAATGGTTGATCTTACAGGGCGCGTCGTCCATCATCACGTAGCTGCCCTCCTGGAGTTCGCGAACCTGCTTCTGCTCTCGCGGCATGAGCGTCAATTCCCGCGTCGCGTGTATAAACTGTTTGGAACGCTGTCGAGCGGGCGTTCGCCGGGTGGCGTCCCCGCCCGTGGTGAGTTCGCCGGACTCGGCTGTGGCGGTCAGGGGTCGAGTTCGTCGACGTACTCCTCTACCCCTTCGTCGTCGTCGACGTTCCCGTCCGGCGGGACGAACTGTCCCGTGTACAGGTAGCTGACGAGGAACATGACGATGAAGCCGACGCCGACGGCGGCCGTCGTCCGCACGACGAACGGGAAGTCGACGAAGTAGAGCGCGCGGTCAGCGATCGCGATGGCGACCGCCGCCGTCACCAGTATCTTCTGCTCGTCGGTCGGGTCGCGGACGAACTCGACCACGTCCTCTTTGAGCTCGCCGAACAGCCCCATCAGGCGTCACCTCCGGTCGTTGCGGCCGAGTCGGAGGGCGCTGCGTGGTCCTCGATCACGCGGCTCACGCGGTCGAGCCCCTCCTCCAGCTCTTCGGTCGGGAGGCCGAACCCGATCCGGAAGCGGTCCGGGAAGCCGAACAGGTTTCCGGGCGCGAGGACGACGCTCGCCTCCTCGACGACCGTCCGGCAGAACGCCTCCGCGTCGTCGAAGCCGTCAGGGACAGTGACGAACGCGTTGACGCCGACCGGGTCGAGCCAGTCGAGGTCGTGCTGGTCGACCCACTCTGCGACCGTCTCGCGGTGATCGGCCGCAAGCTCGCGGTTCTCGGCGAGGATCCGGTCCTCGCGCCGGCCGAGCGCCTGCTTCGCGACGTGCTGGCCGAAGAGGCTCGGCGAGATGGTCGTGTAGTCCTTCCACTGCCACGCGCGCTCGACGACCGGCTCCGGGCCGGCTATCCAGCCGAACCGCAGTCCGGCGAGCCCGTACGCCTTCGTGAGGCTGGTGGTGGAGATACCGTGCGCGCCGTAGCTCGCGACCGGCGGCTGCGGCTCGTCGGCGAGCAGGCGGTACACCTCGTCGCAGAGCAGGTAGGCGTCGCGCTCGACGGCGACGTCGTAGACGGCCCGCATCGCGGCCTCGTCGTGGTACTGCCCGGTCGGGTTGTTCGGATTGTTGACGACGATCACGGCCGTGTCGTCGCGGGCCGCGTCGGCGATCGCGTCGGGATCCAGTTCCCACTCCGGCGGCTCCAGTTCGACGCGGGTGACGTCCCCGAAGGCGTCGGGGACGGCGTGGAGCGCCTGATAGGTGGGGGTGACGACGACGGCGTGGGTGCCGGAGCCGACGCCCGCCGCGTCGGCGTCCGAGGCGTCGCCCTCCCCGTCGACGGCGCCCTCGTCGCCGAGCAGCGAGAGGAACGTTAGGAAGTTCGCCTCTTGCGTGCCGCAGGTGAAGAGGACTTCGTCGGCGGAGCGGTCGTAGCGGTCGCCGACGGACGCCCGGAACTCGGGGTCGCCGTTGGTCGGGATGACGTAGCCGAGCTTCCCGGGGTCGAGGTCGAATCGGCTCGCGTCAAGCGACCGGATGCCGCTTTCGGCCAGCATGATGTCGGCCTCGTGTTCGTGCTCCGCGAACCAGCGTTCGAGGCCGAACGGGTCGATGCGCATGGGCGTCCTCGGGCCGGCGCGAGGTTAGGTGCTGTGGTTGCTCACGGCGACCGCGGGGCGGATTGACGTGTTCGTGGTGCCCCTTCGATACGTCGACGAGAAATGCGTCCAAATCTCGGTGGATTGTTTATAAATCGCTGATCGCCGATCGGCGATGAACTCCTCCAACGCCCCAGCCGCGAGGCGGCCGCACGCTCGCTGCGCGCTTCGGTCGCTCGCGCTGCTCGCTCCCTCCAGTGCTTGCGTCGCCTGCGGCCGCCTCGCGGCTGCCCCTTTGAGTCCCACCCGACCGCGACCGCACCTCACGCCTCCCCAGCCTCGTCAGTCGCCTCCGCTTCGCTCCGGCGACTGACTCCCTCGCGCGCGCTCCTCACGCCCAAAGGGCGCTCGGAGGCACGCGCCGACCGCATTGTTCTTTATAAGCCATCGTCGCCACCAGTCGCGGGCTTTTAAAAATAGGCTCGCGGTCGCCGCGGCCACCGCAACGACTTTCCTCGCCGATCGTGACTCGCACACATGGTTCTCACCCGGCAACGGCTGCTGGCGGTGCTGCTCGTCGCGCTGGCGACGCTCGCGGCGGCCGTGCTGGCAGAGGTGCTGCGGACGGTCGTGTTCGCGGTCACCGTGGCGTACGTCCTCTACCCCCTCCGCCAGCGGCTCGTCGGCCGCGGCCTCTCGCGGCGGATCGCGTGCGCCGTCGCCACCGCCGTTGCGTTCGTCGGCGCCACGCTCCTCGTGGCGCCGCTGCTGTACGCGCTGTACCGGCGCCGGTCGGAGCTGATCGCGATCCTCGAGGGGATCCCGGACGTCGTCCCGATCAGCGTCGGCGGGTTCGAGACGGTCGTCGAGATCGCGCCCTTCGTCGCGGCCGCCGAGGCGTGGCTCCGGGAGGTCGCGCTGGCGGTCGCGGCCGCCGCGCCGGTGCTCGTCCTGGAGCTCGTCGTGTTCACCTTCCTCGTCTACGGGATCCTCTACCGACCGAACGCGGTCGGAACGGCCGTCTTCGGCGTCGTCCCGGCCGAGTACCACGACATCCCGGCTCGGCTCCACGAGCGGACGCGGCGGACGCTGTACTCGATCTACGTGCTTCAGGCCGCGACCGCGGCCGGGACCTTCGTCCTCGCGCTCGCGGTGTTCCGGCTCCTCGGCTACGGCTCGCCGGTCCTGTTGGCCGTCATCGCGGGGGTCCTCCAGTTCGTCCCCGTCGTCGGCCCGAGCGTGCTGATCGTCGCGCTCGGGGTCGGCGACCTGCTCGTGGGTGAGACCGGGCGAGCGGTCGCCGTGCTGGTGGTCGGCCTCGTCGTCGTCGCCTTCGTCCCGGACGCGGTGATCCGGACCCAGCTCGCCGACTGGACCGGGAAGATCTCTCCCGGGCTGTATTTCGTCGGCTTCGTCGGCGGCATTCTCACGCTCGGCGCAGTCGGGGTCATCGTCGGCCCCCTCGTCGTGTCGCTGCTCCTCGAAACCGTCGACATGCTCTCCGAGACCGGCGCCTCGGCCGACGCCACCGCCGAGCGCCGCGATTCGACGGACTGACCGGCTCCCGCACTTGCCCCCGTCGCCGGTACGGCTTTCCCTCCGCCGCCCGTCGACACGGTATCCGATGTCCTCGACGGACCCCCCGACCGCGGTCGGCAACGCCCCGACGCTCGCGGCGCGACGGCTCGACGGACTCGCCGACCGCGTGGCGCGCTCGCGGCCGGCGGACGACGACGCGAGCGACCACGGCGACCGCATCGACGTGTTCGCCCCGGCGACCGACGAGCGGATCGGGAGCGTGCCGGCCTGCGACGCCGACGACGTCGAGGCCGCGGTCGAGCGCGCCCGGGACGCGCAGGAGCGGTGGGCTGAGAAGCCCGCGGAGGAGCGCGCCCGCGTCGTCGAGCGGTTCGGCGAGCTCGTCGCGGACCACCGGGAAGAGCTGCTCGACCTCCTCCAACTGGAGACCGGGAAGTCCCGCCGCACCGCGGTCGAGGAGCTGTTCGACGTGCCGACCGGCTGCGCGTACGTCGCGAGCGAGGCGCCCGACGCGCTCGCCGACGAGCGGCGGCGGGGCGTCGCGCCCGGGATCACGACCGCGACGGTCACGCGCGAGCCGGTCGGCGTCGTCGGCGTGATCTCGCCGTGGAACTACCCGCTCACGCTGTCGATGGCCGACGCGATCCCCGCGCTGGCCGCGGGCAACGCGGTCGTCCTCAAACCGGACGAGAAGACGCCGTACGGGGCCCTGTTGCTCTCAGAGCTGCTGGAGCTCGCCGGCCTCCCGGACGACCTCTTCCAGGTCGTCACGGGCGAGGGGCCCGAGATCGGCCCGCCGCTGATCGACGCGGTCGACTACGTCGCGTTCACCGGAAGCACGGCGACGGGCCGGACGATCGCCGAGCGCGCTGGCCGGAACCTGATCGGCTGCTCGCTGGAGCTCGGCGGCAACAACCCGCTCGTCGTACTCGGGGACGCCGACGTCGAGGAGGTCGCCCGCGGCGCGGTTCAGGCCTGCTTCTCGAACGCGGGCCAGCTCTGCCTCTCCGCCGAGCGGATCTACGTCGTCGAGTCCGCGTATCAGGACTTCCTCGACGCGTTCGTCCGCGAGACGGAGGCGCTGACGCTCGGGACCGGCTACGACTACGGCGCTGACCTCGGCTCGCTCGTCGACGCCGACCAGCTGGCCCGCGTCGAGTCGCACGTCTCGGACGCCCGCGAGCGCGGCGCGACCGTCGAGACCGGCGGCCGCGCCCGGCCAGACGTGGCGCCGTACTGCTACGAGCCGACGATACTGACCGGCGTCGACCCGGACGCGACGGTCGCGTGCGAGGAGACGTTCGGCCCAGTGGTCGCGGTGACGCTGGTCCCCGATGCGGCGGCCGCGGTCGACGCCGCCAACGACTCCCCGTACGGACTCAACGCGAGCGTCTGGACCGCGGACCGCGAGCGCGGCGCCGAGATCGCCCGCGAGATCGACTGCGGCACGGTGAACGTCAACGACGCCTTCCTCGCGACGTGGGGCGCGAACGACGCACCGATGGGCGGGTTCGGCGACTCCGGGCTCGGCCGCCGGCACGGCAGGGAGGGGATTCAGCGGTACACGGAGGCCCGAACGGTCGGCGTCTCGCGGGTCGGCCCGCTGACGTTCCCCGAGCGGATCCCGACGGACTGGTTCGTCCGCGGCGCGTTCGCCGCGATGCGGGTCGGGTCGGGGATCCGACGCAGCGTCGACGCGGTACGGCGGCGCCTGTCGCGTCGCTGAAGGGACGGATAACGGATCGGCGCGGAAGGGCGCGCCGAAAAGGGGTTACTCCTCGTCGTCGATCAGGTCGCCGAACACCGACGCCGCGGTGTCGGGGACGTCGAAGTCGTGGTAGTGCTCGCCCTTCTCGTTCGAGAGGATGTTGAGCGCGGCGGCGGCGCCGTCGCCCGCGGAGATGACCGCCTGCCACTCCTCGGCGCGGGCCATCGCGCCGGTCGCGTAGGCGCCCTCGACGCTGGTCTCCATCGAGACGCCGACGCTGACGGTGTCGTCGTCGTCGAACTCGCAGCCAAGCTCCTCCGCGAGGTCGCGGTTTGCGCCCGTCGCGAGGACGACGTAGTCGGCGTCGTACTCGCCGTCCTCGGTCGAGACCGTGAAGCCGTCTCCGGTCGCCTCGACGCCGGTGACCTCCTCGCCCTGGTGACGGTCGACGCCGAAGTCGTCCACCTGCTGGCGCGCGGTCGCCATGAACTCGCTGCCGCCGACGGAGCCCACGCCGAGGTAGTTGAACAGGTGCGCCTTGTGCATCCACGTCCCGTCCGTGTCGAACAGGGTGGTGTCGAGGCCGTTCTTGCTCGCGAACAGTCCTGCGCTCAGGCCGGCGGGTCCGCCGCCGACGATTACGACGTTCGTCATGTGCGCGTCTACGCCGGCCGGCGCATAAGGGTTGGCGGAAGCGGGGATCGGTAAGCGCCGAGCGCGTCTCGCTGTCGGCCTGCCCCGGCCGACGCGCGACCGGTTGGCCCCACCTCGACCGAGCAGAAGGTATTTGCGCCGACCCTCGAAGGGTGGCGTGTAATGAACGGCCGGTCGCGGAACGGGTCGACGCGGGGGTCGCTCGGGGAGGGACGGGCTCGGTCTCGCGATCCGCGCGTCCGCGTCGCAGTCGCGCTCGCGATGGCGGCCGGCGTCGTCCTCGTCGCGGTCGCGGCCGGGGCCGCCGGCGTCGCGGCCGCCGACCCCGCCGCGGGGTCGGTCCACGACGGATCTCCCTCGACGACCGATCGGAGCGGGTCACCGCTGGACGGGGAGAACGGAACGGTCGAACTCGTGGTGCGGTTCGACTCGGTCGAGGACCCCGCGGCGCTCGGCGCGACGGAGGGCGTTCCCGCGACGGGCGCGAACGCGAGCGCGACCGTCGCCGACCTGCGCGACCACGCCGCCGCCGAGCAGGCGGCCTTCGAGTCGTTCGCGGCCTCGCGGCCCGGCGTCACGGTGGAACGTGAGTTCTGGCTGGCGAACGCGCTGCTCGTCACCGTCGACGCGGGGCGCGTGACGGCGGCCGATCTGCGCGCGGTCGAGAACGTCGCCCGGATCCACGAGAACGTCGTTATCGAGCCGATCGAGGCCGACGCCGAGTCGGGGGGCGATGCGACTGCGAACCCACAGCTCGGCGCCGACCCGAGCGGTCGGGCCGTGGCCGGTGTGCGGCGGATCGGCGCGCCGACCGCGTGGAGTGAGTTCGACACGCGGGGCGCGGGTGCGACCGTCGCGGTCGTCGACACTGGGGTCGACCCGGACCACCGAGACATCGACCTCGCGGGGTGGGCGTCGTTCGACGAGAACGGGACGCTCGTGAGCGACGACGTCGCGGACGCGAGCGACCCGGACGGCCACGGGACCCACGTCGCGGGGACGGCGACGGGCGGGAACGCCTCCGGGACGTACATCGGCGTCGCGCCCGAGGCGAGCCTCTACGGGCTCGACGCGTTCGACGAGAACGGGACGGCGACGTTCGCGGCGGTCGTCGCGTCGATGGAACACGCGACGACCGCGGCCGACGCCGACGTGCTCCAGCTGAGCCTCGGCGCGAACGGCACGTTCCGCGGGTTCGTCGGGCCGGTCAGGAACGCCCGCGCGACGGGGACGGTCGTCGTCGCCGCCGTCGGCAACGAGGGCCCGAACGCCTCCTCGTCGCCCGCCAACGCGTACGACGCGGTCGCCGTCGGCGCGGTCGACGAGGAGCGACGGGTCCCGCCGTTCTCGGGCGGCCAGCGGATAAACGCAAGCGACGCCTTCGGCGAGCATCCGGCAGACTGGCCGGCGACGTACGTCGTCCCCGACGTGACCGCACCGGGTGTCCGGATCGCCAGCGCCGCCGCCGGCACGCGTGAGAGCTACGTATTCCGACAGGGGACGAGCATGGCCGCACCGCACGTGAGCGGGGTCGCGGCGCTCGCGGTGGCAGCGACCGACGGTCGCGTCGCGGCCCCCGCGATCGAGTCGGCGCTCGTCGACACCGCGGTCCACCCCGAGAACGCGACGGCGCCCGACGCCCGGTACGGCCACGGGGTCGTCGACGCGCCGGCCGCCGTGGGGGCCGCCGTCGAGGCGGCGCCGCCGGAGTCGGTCGCGAGCGACGCGAACGGGACCGAGACGAACGAGACCGAACCGAACGACTCCGAGACGGAGGAGACCGACAGATCGAGCGACGGCACCGACGACGGGGCGCCCGGATTCGGCGCCGTCGCCGCGGTCGTCGCCGTCGCGTTCGCGAGCCTGACCGCGGTCGCTCGCGCCGGGAGAGAGTGAGGCCGAGGTCGTCGACGGCCTCGACGAACTCGGGAGCGGTCACTCCGCGAAGTCGCTGAGCGAACCGCTCCCGTCGTCGTCGCCGTCGTCGCCCGTGTCCTCGTCGTCGCCGTCGCTCGCGCTCGTTCCGGTGGCGTCCTTCTCGCTCGGACCCTCGCCGTCCGACTCCGACTCACCCCACGGGTCGTCTGGGTCGACCGGTTCGACAGCGCGGTCGAGCTCGTCGGCGTCGTACTCGACCGCCTCGTCGAGGATCATCGCGAGCCGCTGCCAGCGCGCGCTCTGCTCGTCTTCGCCCTCCGGTCCGACGCGGGCCCCGTGCGTCTTGAAGAATCGGGTGCCGCGCCCGCGCTTCGACCCCTCGCCGGTGTGCCCGTCGAACACCGCGTCGAACGTCCCCTCCGGTTCGAGGTCGCCGACGGGGAAGTCGTGTGCCGGCTCCTCGCCGCGCTCGCGGGCCTCGGCCCGGATTTCGGCCACCGCGGAGAAGTAGGCGTCGGCGTTCGACGCCTCGCGGGTCGAGCGCGCGCGGGCCGCCGCGAGCGCGGCGTGGATCGCGCAGAGGCGGCCCTTCCATTCGGCCGGCTCCCAGCGCTCGGTGGCGAGCTCCTCGTAGCGCTCGATCAGGAGCGCGACCTCGTCGCCCGCGCGGAGGTCCTCGACGACGTAGAGGTTGAGCCGGTCCCAGAGGTTCCAGGCGTACCCGGACCGGGCCAGCTCCCACGCCGCCCACGCCGCGACCTCCTCGTCGGAGCGCCGGACCGCCTTCTGGAGGAGGCTGGAGACGACGTAGCGGCTGTACCCGCCGTCGGTCTCGTTGGCCTCCTTCTCCTCGCCGAAGTCGTTCTCGCCCGTCGCGTCCGGCGTCGTCTCGGTTTCGAGGCTCCCGTCCGACCCGAACGTCGCCTGTCTGTCGTCGCCGTCGGCCATGTCCCCGCTCCCGCCGCGAGCGACTTAACTGCCGCGCGGCGAGGCGGTCCGGTCGCGACACGAGCGGCGTTCGAGTCTGGCGATCGGGGCCGCGGTACGGCGGATCACACCGGATTTGAAAGGGAACCCTTAAGTCGAATCCGGCGGCTATGTTTCGGTAACCGCCCTTAGCTCAGCTTGGTAGAGCAGTCGACTGTAGATCGACTTGTCCCCCGTTCAATTCGGGGAGGGCGGACTGAACCTCAGCAACCGTGAGCGACAGCGAGCGGTTGCTGACCGAGAGGGACGACCGACCCGAATTGAGCAGACGAGTCACAGCCCGGAACGGCGAGCGAAGCGAGCCGCACGCCCGGACTGTCTCGGCGAGTTCAATTCGGGGAGGGCAGATGGCAGCTTCTTGCCGATTCCGGGTAGAACCCAGAACCGGCTATTTCAGTCCGTAGAAGATGTGAGCCGTTAGGCCACGTTTTCAGAAGATGCCCCGAAAAATCGGAGTTCAACAAGGTTCGTAACGCCCCCGACGCGGTCGTGCGAATTTCGAAGTGGACGGGGTGAATCATGAGCACTCGTCGCGACAGCGACGAGACGGTCGACATCGAGATCGACGTCGAAGCCGCGGAGAGCAGAGGTGACCGCGATACGTGACCTCCGCTGCCGGCTGTTCGGCCACGACTGGGTCCGGACGCTCGTCGAGACGACCGACGACGTTCAGCGGAGGCGGACCACGACCTGCCCGCGGTGCGGGACTGCGACCGCGTTCGTCGACGGCGACCGCGACGGCGACGGGGTGGCCGATGCGTAACGACGCGACGGTCCAGGGCGCGGCGCCGAACGTCGACCTCCGCGGGAAGCGCGACGTCGAGGACGCGGCTGACCGCCGTCGACACCGCATCTATGAGGTGACGTGCCTGTCGTGCGACCATAGCGAGCGGATCCACGTCGAGCCGGGCGAGACGCGGTTCGTCGGCCATGACGAGCAGAACGCGGCACACGTCGTCGAGTACGTGAGGAAAGAATGAACCAGTCTGTTATTTATTTACGAGACTATTCGCTTGAGGAGAGGAGAACCAACGTAGAGCAAATAGCCAAAGAAGAATGCAGACAGCCCGACCGATGCGATCTGTGCGGCCGGATGGCTAATTGCTGTAGAGAAGACTACCGACCCCAAGGCGATCACAAGGAAAAGGAAAAGCCGCCGAAGACGGGAAGCAGTATTCCGAATCTCGGACCGGCTCATTCCAGTGGTTGTCATTGGTGTAGGGGAACGGCTCTGTATCAGTTCTCTGTGTCGGGCTCAACCGTCTGTACCTCATCGTCATTTTCCTGTGAACCTAAATCTTGCCCAGAGTCTCTGTCTGTTTCATCTTGTGTGTTACCCGATTGTGATTCTGCGTGGTCCTCAAGCTCAGTCTGTTCCTCGTCGTCGAAATCCAATGAGTCGAACATAACTAATGCTGGAATAGCTGTTGCTGAGATCACGAGTCCGCCGATCCCACTCGCTAGGAAAAACAGAGTGATTAGTTCAAAAATACTGGTGAGGGATCTAGATGCGACAGCTGTTGCCCCGAATATCGCTCCAATAAGGAGTAGCCCAGTGATGAACAAACCGGTAGAAAGCTCAAGAATCCAGTTATCGGGTATAGCAGAACGTAGCTCCTCATTCCTCACTATCTGGATGATGAGAATTGCTACCAGCGGAGCTATGAGTCCAATAATCTCGAAGACAGAGAGAGCAAAACCATACATTTTGAATATTATATCAGTTTAAATATTGTAATACGAACTTGTCACCTCAATGTACAAGCACCATTGACAAAAAGGTTAACTTTGGTATCGTCTCTGACCTCACTGACATTTGGTGTGCGTACCCATCAGACCAGTTTGGGATTCTCTATACAGAAACCCAAACTCGCACCTCCCCTGAACCGTTTATAAACCAGCTACCTCGAAACACCCCGAACAATGGAAACCCAAACTCAGGACAAAGCGACCGTCTGGCTCAAGCCGGAGCAGGTTGACCAGATGCGTTCCGCGACCGTCGAAGCGAGCGCGCCGTACCTCGCCGCTCGCAACGACGCGCTGATCGCGACGCTCTACGACTCCGGGCTCCGCGTCGCGGAGGCCGTCGCGCTCGACGTGGCCGACCACATCGACCTCGACGACGGCGTTCTCGCGCTCCCGGCAGACATCCAGAAGGACTACCCGACCGACCGCACGCCGAACTACACCGAAATTGAGCTGGCCGACGAGACCGTCCGGACGCTTCGGACGTATCTCGCCGGTCGCTGGAAGGAGGCTGCGGCTATGTGGCCGTCACGGCAGTCTGATCGGATGACGACCGAGTCGGTCCGCAACGTCGTCCGGGAGGCCGCCGTCGGCGCCGACGTGCGACCGATGACGGTCACTGGGCGAGGTGACCCGAAGGACGTGACGCCGCACACGCTCCGCCACAGCATCGCCTACCGGATGCTCAACGTTGAGGAGGGTCACAACGACGTGCGGAACCGGCTCAGGCATGCGACGATCCAGACCACCGAGAGAGTCTACGACCACATCGATCGGGTGTAGTTACTAATCGGCACGGAAGCCGCGTTCTATTTGAAAAACAGTTCAGCCCGCCTGAACCAATAAAACACTATCCTAAGATTGTGTTACAAGAGGGACAGACGCGAAGTGATGTTGTTGAACTACTCGTCATACCCCCATTATAGCCCTCCGTGTTAGACGATCCAGTTCCCATCAATATATCTATATTTTCACCCTCGATTGTTGAACCACAGTGAGGACACTTCGCACCAGCGACTATATTAGCCATATTGGGAACTGATTATCGTTTCATATAAATCTAATTCAAGCATGTATCCAACTGATGATACCTGTAATTCTGTGTCTCAGCAAATCAACGAAGTGATCGTCTCCCTTTCACAATTTATTCAGTTATTAATTAATCAATAATAACTATACTGCGGGCGTGTGACGTGTCGGTATGGTCACCACTGACCTACCGACGACCGAGGAGTTTGAGGACGCAAAAGAAGCGATCGAAAACGACGAGCCGGAGCTGGCGCCGCACTTCGCCTACTGGCACCACGTCGACGAGTTCGGCGAGTACAGCACCTTCATGGCCTACGTCGCGGCGAATAAAGCGAGCCGGAGCGCGCAATCGGCCTCCGCCGCTGAGTCGGCGTTCGACGGCTACGAGCGCGCGGCGAAGGGGCTGCTGCTCGGTATCGGTGCCGCGGCCCTCATCGAGGCGGTGATCGGTGATGCGCGCCTCTGAAGCTGGCGCCGCCCTCGCGCTCCAGCCGGAGAACGAGGGCGAGCGAACCGCGCTGTCACGGCTCCGCGAGATCTACCGTCGGGCGACCGCGTACCGTCTCCCCTGTCCGTTCTGGGACGACGAGCCGGGCCGGTACTGCGACCTCAACCCGACCGGCGCGGACGCCCTGGTGCTTCGTGACGAGATGGGCTCCGACGCCGTCGACGGCGAGGCCGCCGAAGGGGCGCGCGTCGACGATGGGGAACCCTGCCCGGCGCTCGCGTTCGACCCGACCGGCGCGGACATCGCGGAGAACTGTGTGTGACGGGGATCGTCGAATTCGGCACGCGAGCCGACGCCAACGTGGTGCGCAACGACTACGCCGACCACCTCACTGGCCGGTTCGACCGACGGTTCACAAAGTTCAATTTCGCCGACACCGCCACCACCCGACTTTTCACCACTCCGGCCGACGAGCGGGTATGAGCGTTCTCTGGCGGTCGATCGCCGTCGTCCTCCTCGTCGTGCTGGCCGGCTGCGCCGGCGCGCCGGTCCCGGACGTCGGCTCCGACTCGCCGCCTGCCGACCTCGACTCGCCCCCGGCCGACCCGGACGGCGTCGACCCGAACGATCCGGACGACACCGCCTGGACCGGCACCGTCGTGCGCGTCGTCGACGGCGACACGATGGAGGTCGAGTTCCCGAACGGCGAGGTCGACACCGTCAGGCTCCTCGGCGTCGACACGCCCGAGACGAGCGTCGGGTCGACGTCGCCCGGCGAGTTCGAGGGGATCCCCGAGACGGACGCCGGCCGGGCGCACCTCAAAGCGTGGGGCGACGAGGCGTCGGCGTTCGCGGAGTCGGAGCTCGCCGGCGAGGAAGTCACGGTCGTCACGGGCGGCGACCGCCGCGGGGGCTACGGGCGCCTCCTCGCGGTGCTGTACGTCGACGGCGAGGATTTCAACGAGCGGCTGCTCACGGAGGGGTACGCGCGGCTGTACGACACCGAGTTCGCGCTGCGCGACGCGTACGCCGCGACCGAGGCGGACGCGAGAGAGCGCGGGGCGGGCCTCTGGAACTTCGACGAGTCCGACTACCCGACCGACGCGAGCGAGGTCGACGATGCCGACCTCCCGCCGCTCCCGGCCGACGGCGACTACGACTGCGACGACTTCGACACGCGCGCGGAGGCGAACGCCGTCTTGGAACGGTCCACGGGCGACCCGCACGGCCTCGACGCCGACGGCGACGGCGAGGCGTGCGAGTCGCTCCCGTGACGACCCTCCGGCCGGCGATTCGCCGGACCGGCCGGTCCCGAAGGCGACTGCCGCGGCGCGACGTTTTTTATCCCCCGCGGCCGGCGGATTCCACATGGAGTACACGACGCTGGGCGGCACGGGAGCGACCGTGAGCCGACTCGCGCTGGGCTGTATGAGCTTCGGGAGCGGGCACGACTGGATGCTCGACGAAGAGGAGGGCCGCGAGCTGGTCGAGCGCGCGATCGAGCTCGGGATCACGTTCTTCGACACCGCGAACGTCTACTCGAACGGCGAGAGCGAGGAGACCCTCGGCGACGTCCTCGGCGAGTACGACCGCGACGAGTTCGTCGTCGCCACGAAAGTGTACGGCGAGATGGACGAGTCGAACCCCAACGCGAGCGGGCTCTCCCGGAAGGCGATCGAGCAGGAGCTCTCGAACTCGCTCGACCGACTCGGGATGGACACGATCGACCTGTATCAGATCCACCGCTGGGATTACGACACGCCGATCGAGGAGACGCTCGCGACGCTCGATGACGCCGTCCGCCGCGGCGACGTGCGGTACATCGGCGCCTCCTCGATGTGGGCCCACCAGTTCGCCGAGTCGCTCCGCGTCAGCGAACGGCGGGGGTACGAGCGGTTCGTCACGATGCAGAACCTCTACAACCTCGCGTACCGCGAGGAGGAGCGCGAGATGGCCCCGCTGTGCGAGAAGAAGGACGTGGGGATGATCCCGTGGAGCCCCGTCGGCGCGGGGTACCTCGCACGGCCGTACGAACAGGACGACGCGACGACTCGGGGGGAACACGAGACCGATCTCGGCAGGCCCTACCGCGAGGGCGGCGGCGAGGAGATCAACCGCCGCGTCGAGGAGCTCGCCGAGGAGAAGGGCGTGAAGATGGCGCAGATCGCGCTCCGGTGGGTGGCCGGCAAGGACGTCGTCGACGCGCCCATCGTCGGGACCTCCAGCGTCGAACACCTCGAAGACGCCGTCGAGGCGCTCGACGTCGACCTCTCCGACTCCGACGTCGAGTGGCTGGAGGAGCCGTACGAGCCGGTCCGCGTCTCCGGTCACGAGTAGGACCCCGAGCCGCCGGGCGCGGACCGGACGGTCGAGTCCCTGTGTCGCCGTAACACACTTAAGAGCGCGCTCGATACGGTGTCGTAGTGGCATCCCGACAGGGCGGGTCGGGGGACGCGGAGCCCCTCGGGCCCGGATCGACGGAGCGTCGGACCGCTTCCACGACCGCCGCCGCGAGCCGAGAGGACGACGTACGGCCTCGGTCGCCGCCGGAGTCGCCCGCGCGGCGCCGCGCTCGCGCCGGCCGAACCGACCGGACCGGCCGAAACCGGGAGTATCGGTCGGTCGACTCGCCGCACGGCGGGGAGGCGACCGCCCGGACGCCGGAGGATCCGCCCGTGCGCGACCCGTCCCTGTACGCGCTCACCGACCACTTCCGCGAGCGGCTCGAACAGCCCGGTCGGTACGTCTCGACGCGCACCGTGAGCGACGCGATCCGTGAGGGGCAGCTCCGGTGGAACAACACCGACGGCTGGCGGTTCGCGCTGGTCGAGGGTGGCGTCCGCTTCGTCGTGGTCGTGAGCGACACGGAGACGAACTCCCCGGTTGTCGTCACCGGCTGGACCGAGGTCGCGGACCGCGACGCCGCTCTCGAAGCCTCGCGATGGGACGGCGTCGACGTCGACACCATCGCCGTGCGCGCCGCGCTGAGCGAGTCCGCGTCGACGGCGATCCCGGACCAGATCCGCCCCAGAACGGTCACCCGCCCGTTCGAGGTGGGCGAGCACCGCCTCGAAACCGAGCCGGGCGAGCCGTTCGTGCGCTGTACCGACTGCGGCTGCCGGTTCCGCTCGAAGGAGGGGATCACCTCGCGGCGGTGTCGGCAGCGGTCACCGGGTCGGTAGCCGGCGACGCGATTTATAAACGACTCCCGAGTAGTCACGCTCTTTGCCAGTGGCTACGCGGTGCGGTGGCGCGTGCCTGCGAGCGGCCGCTAGGCCGCGAGCCAGCACGCGCGAGGGAGTCGCTGGCGGCGCCAGCCGCCAGCGACGAGGCTGGGGAGGTGTGAGGCTGCGGTGCGGGGTGGTCGGGTGGGACTCAAAGGGGCAGCCGCGAGGGCGAAGGCGCGCGACGCAAGGACCGCAGGAGTGAGCGAAGCGAACGACGAGGACCGCAGCGAGCGCACCGAGCCCTCGCGGCTGGGGCTTTGGGGTCGTTCACCGTCGCTCCGTCAGTAGCCATTTATAAGCGAGCGGCTGGGGCTTTGGAGTGCTCTCCGCGGCGAGAGCGGCTACTTATAAACAGCAACTGAACTATCGGAGTCGATCCCGCCAGATCGGTGACGACGCGGCTACTCGGGCCGCTGTCGGACGAGCGAACCCGCGCTGTCCCAGCTGCTTATAAAGAACAAGGAGAATACCCGCGCCTTTAGCCGCGGGATGAATCCGACACTCTGACCGACACCCCACTGAAGCCACCCCAATCGGATATTCAACGTCCGGTCATTAATTTTAATATACACTCTCTCATAATGTATTATGAGGACAGTTCGATGCTGGAGACAACCCGCACCTACGTCGCACGCATCACGAACCACAGTCAGGTTCGTGACGACCTCGACCAGTGCGGGTTCTCTGCATCCAAACTGTGGAATGTCGGACGCTACTACATCCAAGAACGGTGGGACGAAGGCGGTGAGATACCCGACGAAGCCGAACTCAAATCGGAGTTGAAAGACCACGAACGCTACAGTGATCTCCATTCTCAGTCAAGTCAGCGAGTTCTCGAAGAACTTGCTGAAGCGTTCACCGGCTGGTACAACTCCGACGACGGCAACAACCCACCGGGCTACCGGAAACGTGGCGACATCCATCCGCGATCCACCGTGACGTGGAAGAAGCGAGCGATCAAGCACGACGACAAGCACGGCCAGCTCCGCCTCTCGAAAGGCTTCAATCTGAAAGAGTCACGGTCTGACTTCATCCTCGTGGAGTACGAAACTCGCCCCGACGTAGAAGTCGAGAACATCCAGCAAGTGCGTGCCGTCTGGAACGGCGACGAGTGGGAACTCCACCTCGTCTGTAAGAAAGAAATCCCAGTCGAAGACGCACCGGGTGACAACACGGCGGGGATCGACCTCGGTATCAGCAACTATCTCGCCATCGACTACGAGGACGGCGAGAGTGAACTGTATCCGGGGAACACGCTGAAAGAAGACAAGCATTACTTCACCCGTGAGGAGTACCAGACCGAAGGCGAGAACGGGCCGTCAAAGCGTGCGCGGAAGGCTCGCCGGAAACTCTCCCGGCGCAAAGACCATTTCCTCCACACGCTCTCGAAACACATTGTTGAGCGGTGTATCGAAGAAAGTGTGGAGATGATCTCGGTTGGCGACCTCAGTGACATCCGCGAGGATGAGAACGGCGACTCGCGGAATTGGGGTCAGTCGGGGAACAAGAAACTCCACGGATGGGAGTTCGACAGATTTGTTCGCCTGCTCGAATACAAGGCCGAGGAACACGGCATCCTCGTTGACCGAGTGGACGAGGAGAACACCTCAAAGACGTGTTCGTGTTGCGGACAGATTCGTGGCTCGAATCGTGTGGAGCGCGGTCTGTACGTCTGTGAGTCGTGCGAGACGACGATGAACGCAGACGTGAACGGTGCGGTGAACATTCGCAGAAAGATAACTCAGAGTCCCCCGACGGGGGATATGAATAACGGCTGGTTGGCACAGCCCGGAGTCTTCCTGTTCGACCGCGAGAGCGGACGGTTCACACCGAGAGAACAGGGAGTCTGCAAACCCTAATATCCCAACGCTCGGGATTCCTCCGCCTTCAGGCGGAGGAGGATGTCAAAAATGATTCACCTCACTGCCCTCTCGGAGGCGGCGCCAACTCGGCCGGGCCCGTCTACAACCCGATGATGTCGTCGAGTTCGACGTCGCTCACGCGGCCGCCGCACACCGCGCACTCCGATACGTCACGGGGACCGGCCCCGCCTTCCATGTGAAGGTTGCCGCACTCGGTACACACTTCGAATTCAGCGTCGAGCATGGGGCCGGACGTTTTTCGAATTCGCCGTATATGTTTTGTGCCGAGTACCGGCCGACCGGACCGCCCACCCGGTGACGCTACCCCTTTCCGCGTCGCGGTCGAAGCGTCGGTGATGACCGACGACACCGGCGATGACGCCGGCGAAGACTCCGGAGGCGACGCTCCCGACGACGACGCGACTCCCGACCCCGA
Organism: Halorubrum sp. T3; assembly: GCF_000296615.1. Taxonomy (NCBI): domain Archaea; kingdom Methanobacteriati; phylum Methanobacteriota; class Halobacteria; order Halobacteriales; family Haloferacaceae; genus Halorubrum; species Halorubrum sp. T3. The sequence continues at coordinate 1,208,602 of NZ_JH815330.1, forward strand.
CAGCTCTGACGCCGACAATATCTCCGTAGATCGCTTCCACGAGGCGCTCGAAGCCGAGGAGCGCCCGGTCGCGACCGCGAGCGAGGTGGCCCGCCGACTCGGTACCACGCAGGCCGCGGCCCGCGACGCCCTCGCAGCGCTCGTCGACCGCGGCGACGTGGACCGGCTCGACGTCGAGGCCGATCCCGTCGTCTTCTACCCGCGCGACTGGGGCGCGTTGGCGAGCCGCGAGCGCGTCGTCGCCTTCCCGAAGCGCCGCGAGATTGTCGTCGACCGCCCCACCCAGTACACCCGGGCGCGGCTCTCGCAGTTCGCGAACCTCGTCGACACCACCGGCACCGAGCCGGGGACCCGCGGGTACCTCTACCGGATCCGGCAGGAAGACGTGTGGGCGGCGCCGTTCGACGACGCCGACGCGCTCGTCGACGCGCTGCGCTCCGTGCTCCCGCGCCGCTTCGAACACCTCGAAGACTGGGTCCGCGACCAGTGGCGCCGCGCGCACCGCTTCCGGCTCTCGACCCACGAGGACGGCTACGTCGTCCTGACGGCCGCCTCGGAGAGCCTGATGGGGAACGTCGCGGACCAGCACCTCGACGACGATCACCTCCGCGCGCCGATCTCCGACACGGAGGCGTGGGTGAACGAGGGCGCGGTCGCCGAGATCAAGCGCGCGCTCTACGACGCGGGCTACCCGGTCGAGGACGACCGCGACCTCGAAACCGGCGACCCCGTCGATATCGAGCTCACGACGGACCTCCGCGACTACCAGGCGACGTGGGTGGAGACGTTCCTCGACCGCAAGTCGGGCGTGTACGTCGGGCCGCCCGGCTCCGGCAAGACGGTCGCCGCGATCGCGACGATCGCGGCCGTGGGCGGCGAGACCCTCATCCTCGTCCCCTCGCGCGAGCTCGCCGACCAGTGGCGCGAGGAGCTACTCGACCACTCGACGGTCGACCCGGGCGATATCGGGCTGTACCACGGGGGAACCAAGGACATCAGCCCCGTCACGATCGCCACCTACCAGATCGCGGGGATGGACCGCCACCGGAGCCTCTTCGACTCCCGGAAGTGGGGGCTGATCTGCTTCGACGAGGTGCATCACGTTACCGCCCCCGTGTACTCCCGAACCGCGGAGTTCCAGAGCAAACACCGGCTCGGGCTCTCGGCGACGCCCGTCAGCGAGACCGGCAGCGAGGAAGATATCTACACCCTGATCGGGCAACCCATCGGCGCCGACTGGGACGCGCTGTTCGAGGCTGGCTTCGTCCAAGAGCCCGAAGTCGAGATCCGCTACGTGCCGTGGCGCGACGAGCTGGCCCAGAGCGAGTATGCCGCCGCGGACGGCCGCGAGCGCAGACGGCTCGCGGCCGAGAACCCCGCGAAGGTCGAGGAGATCCGCTACCTGCTTGCCGCCCATCGCGATAAGAAGGCGCTCGTCTTCGTCGAGTACCTCGACCACGGGCGGGAAATCGCCGACGCGCTCGGCGCCCCGTTCATCAGCGGCGAGACGCCGCACCACGAGCGCGCGGAGCTGTTCCGGCGATTCCGCGCCGAAGACGACGAGGCCGGCGGGAGCGACGCCGACGGCGACGACGCCCTCGACGCGCTCGTCGTCTCCCGCGTGGGCGACGAGGGGATCGACCTCCCGAACGCCGAGCTCGCGGTCGTCGCGAGCGGCCTCGGCGGCTCCCGCCGGCAGGGGTCACAGCGCGCGGGCCGGACGATGCGCCCGACCGGCTCCGCGCTAGTCTACGTCCTCGCGACGCGCGGGTCGAGCGAAGAGGAGTTCGCCCAGCGGCAGATGCGCCACCTCGGTCGGAAGGGCGTCCGCGTCCGCGAGACGAACGTCGCGGAGTAACGCGCGACGCGACCCCTCAGCGCGCGACGCGACCCCTCAGCGCGCGACGCGATCCCTCAGCGCGCGACGCGACCCCTCAGCCCGCGACGCGACCCCTCAGCCCGCGACGCGACCCCCTCGGCCCGCGGTGCGGGCCGGCCCGAGGCGGCCGGTCAGCATTTTCGAGGTGGAGCCCCCGACCTCAAGGAGCGAGCGGAGCGAGCGAGTAGGTCGAGGAGGAAACCGACATGGGACGACACAACCGCCACACCGCGACCGACCGACTCCCAAGTATATAAGTACCGTTGGGTACTCTCTGAAAACATGAATGTGCGTCGAACCGCCGTCGTGAAACTCGCTGTTTCCGACGAGCAACGCGACGCACTCCACCAAACCGCCGAGCAATACCTGTACTGCGCGAACCGAACCGCCGACTACTGTTGGTCCGACACCTCCTACACTGAGTGTAAGACCAACAAGCGAGGGGTTCGTGACGCGCTCTACACCGAACTCCGAGAGGAGACGGACCTCCAAGCCCAACTTGTCCAAGCCGCTATCAAACGCGCTGTCGAAGCCGTCAAAGCGTGTGTCGAACGGTGGAAAAAGGGACAGCGCGTCTCTCGACCGACGTTCACGGCCGAAACGATGGACTACGACGCCCGGAGCGCGACCTTCTCCCGGAACAAGGTGTCGCTGGCAACTGTTGAGGGCCGAGTCGAACCGTCGTTCGTTCTCCCGGCAGACAGTCCGACGCCCTACGAGCGGTACGTACTCTCCGAGAACTACGAGTTCCGCGAGAGTACGCTTCGGTACGACGCGGCCACTGACGAGTTCTATCTCAACATTTCGACGCGGCGAACAGACGGTGACGATGAGGTTTCGGAAGATACCGGGCACTCCGACCAAACGGTCCTCGGTATCGACCTCGGCGTCAACAGCCTTGCTGTGTCCTCAACCGGCACGTTTTGGCAAGGAGACGACTACGACCACTGGTGTCGTGAGTTCGAGAAGCGGCGTGGCGAGATGCAACAACGCGAAACGCAGGCCGCACACAACGCGCTTCTTCGCCTCGGGAAGCGTGAAGAAGCCTGGCGAAAACAGTACATCCACACGATCGCCAACGAACTCGTCTCGGAAGCCGTCGAACACGACTGCGACGTAATCGCGTTCGAGGACTTGAGCGACATTCGTGAGCGGCTTCCACACGCGAAGTGGCACCACGTCTGGGCGTTCCGACGCCTGTTTGAGTACGTCTCCTACAAGGCCCCTGAAGAGGGAGTCTCTGTGGAGCAGGTCAAGCCGAACCATACATCCCAACGCTGTTCTCGGACGGACTGTGGCTTTACGCACGACGGCAACCGCCATGGCGAACAGTTCGAGTGCCAGAAGTGTGGGTATGAAGTGAACGCGGATTACAACGCCGCAAAGAATATTGGCGTGCGGTACGCTCGGAAGCGACAACACAAACTCCGTTCCTCGCCCAAGTCGGGGGACGGAGACGCACAAGTAGACGTGCGTGTGAATGGTGGGACGTTGAACGGCGAGAGTTACCAGCCTATTGCTGGCGACTGATTGCTGGGAGTCCACATCAAAGCCCTACCCTCAAGGACCGAGGCGCGTAGCGCCGAGGGAGTAGGGTAGGGTAGTTTACAGCGAGTCCGCCAGGCGCTCGGCCGCCGTTTCGATCTCCCCCTCGTTCTCGACGAACCGAACGGGCGCGTTCTGGTCTCTCGCGTACTGGAGCGCCGCGGAGCGGTTGAGGTCCTGCTCGAAGTCGATCTGGCGTTCGGTGATCCCGTCGAGGTCGCGGTCGCTCTCCCGCCTCCGTTCGAGGATCGTCGCCGGCTCCGCCTCCACGAGGACGAACGCGTCCGGCGAGACGTCCCGAAGGACTTCGACCGGGAGCCCCTGGACGTAGCCGGTCTGCGTTTCGACCGCGAGGTGCGTCGAGAGGATCACGTTCGTCGTCGCCGCCTCCTCGGCGACGAACTCGCCCGCGCGGCGCTGGAGGCGACGCGTCTCTGTCTGCGAGAGCGTACCGAGCTGGGCCCGCTCGGTCGTGATGCCCATCGCCGCCGCCTGTTCGAGCATCACGTCGCCGAAGTTGATCAGCTTGTACCCGTCTCCGAGTCCCCGTCGGACCGCCTGACAGACGCTGGAGAGGCCGACGCCGTTGACCCCCGACACGAGCGTGACGGACATCAGAAGCTCACCTCGTTCTCCTCGTCGCCCGGCATTCCGCCGCGGTCGTCGTAGTACCGGCGCCCGATGAACTGGGCACCGACGAGCATCATCAGCGTGTCGTAGAGGTCGTCCGCCGAGTCGAACGTCTCGATGTCCGACCGATCGACGACCGCCCGGATCGTCGTGGACTCCCCGTCCGGCGGCGACAGCTCCGTGTCACCGACCGTCTCAAGCACCTCGCTTCGGGGTGCCGGAAACTCTAGCTTTCTCGCGAACAGGTCCCGTGTCTCTGGTAAGCGCATTCATACCATATGACAACGCACGTGAGTATAAGTGTGTATGTACCGCGGGGGGTCGTCGCGTCTCCCGGCCGTTCCCTTCGTGCGCCCGCGTCGATGCCACGAACCCGACCGCGGACCGTCGTCGGGCGAAGCTTTCAACACACACTCCGGTGACTTCGCGACATGGACGCTGACGAGCCCTCGCCCGCGGCCGATCCGGCCGCGACCGACGACCTGCCCCCGACCGTCGCCGAGGCGGTCGTCGACGCCATGCTCGACCGCGGCGTCGAGACCGTCTTCGGCATCCCCGGGAAGCAGACTCTCCCGCTGAACCGGGCGCTCGCGGACCGCGACGCGCGGTTCGTCGTCGCCCGCCACGAGACCGCCGTCTCCCATCAGGCGTGGGGGTACGCCGAGACGAGCGAGCCGGGCGAAATGGCCGCCACCTGCGTCGTCCCCGGCCCGGGCGACACGAACGCGATGAACGGGCTGAAGAACGCGCTGAACGACTGCGTCCCGCTCCTCCACCTCGCCGTCGAGACGGAGCGGTCGGTCCGCGGCGGCGACGGCATCCACGAGACGCCGCCCGAGACGTACGACACCGTCGTCAAGGAGAACGTCCTCGTGGACTCGCCCGCGGGCGCGGTCCCCGCGGTGGTCGAGGCGATCCGTATCGCGCGTGAACACCCGCAGGGCCCGGTCCGCGTCGGGATCCCGAAAGACGTTCTCGCGGGCCGGACGCCCCAGCCGGCGGTCGGCGAACGCGAACCCTCACTGCCGCCGGCGCCGCCCGCGGAGGCGGTCGCAGAGGCCGCCGAACTGCTCGCCGACGCGACGGCGCCCGTCGTCCTCGCCGGTGGCGGCGTCAGGCGCTCGGGCGCGAGCGACGCGCTCCGCTCGGTCGCGGAGGGGCTGGACGCGCCGGTCGTAACGACTTATAAAGGAAAAGGGACGCTTCCCGAGTCGCACCCGCTGTCGGCCGGCGTCCTCTGCGGCGGCGCGAGCGCGGAGCTCCGCGGCCTCCTCGCGGACGCGGACGTCGGCCTCATTGTCGGCTCCGACCTCGACGCGGTCGCGACCGCCTCGTGGTCCGTCTCGATGCCGGAGACGCTGGTCCACGTCACGCTCGACGGCGACGACGTGGGGTTCGGCTACGAGACCGACCTCGGCGTCGTCGCCGACGCCGACCGCTTCCTCCGCGCGCTCGACGACTGCACGGAGGACGGGCGGGCGGCGTCTCGTGACCGCTCCGGCGCCGAGCGCGCCGAAGCCGTCCGCGCGGCTGACCGCGAGCGGTTCGAAGCGCTCTCCGAGGACCGCGGCCCCGACGACCCGCTCCGCTCCGTCGAGGTCCTCTCGGCGGTGCGCGACGCGGTCCCCGATGAGGCGGTCGTGACCGCCGACGCGGGCGGGTTCCGGCTGTGGACGCTCGTCTCGTTCCCCGCGTCCGGGCCGCGGTCGTACGTCAACCCCGGCTCGTGGGCGACGATGGGCACCGGCCTCCCCTCGGCGATCGGCGCCAAGCTGGCGAACCCCGAGCGCGACGTGGTCGCACTCACCGGCGACGGCGGGCTCATGATGTGCGTCCACGAGCTTCACACGCTGGCGAGCGAGGGGATAGATGTCACGGTCGTCGCGCTCAACAACGACGACTACGCGATCATCAGCGAGGAGGCGGAGCGCTCGTACGAGTTCCCCGAGGGCGCCTACGGCTGGGCGGAGACCGGCCTCGACCTCGTCGCGGTCGCGTCGGGGATGGGTCTGCCCGCGGAGCGCGTCCGCGAGCGCGACGCCGTCGGCGACGCCGTCGAGCGCGCTCGCAGCCGGGACGGCCCCGCGCTCGTCGAGGTCGTCACCGACCCGGCCGAACCGCAGGCGAGCGAGTGGATGACCGGGGCGCGACCGGGCGAGTAGCCACTCGGTTTCACGCCGGGTGTTTCCGAGATCTGAAGCGATCTATATGGGCGCCGGCTCCCGAGGTCTCGTATGCGAAACCCGTGGGTCCACGACGACGTCCCGGACGACGCCGGGAAGGGCTACGACGGCCCGGTCCGCCTGCTGGCGGCGTTCATGTGGGGCTCGCTGGCGCTCCTCGTGGGCGGGTTCGTCCTGCTCTCCGGGGCGGGCGTCGTCGACCTCGCCGACGGCGGATCCCTCGGTGAGGTCGTCACCGGGGTGGTCGCCGCGCTCGCGCTGGCACTTGCGCTCCCGATCCTGTTGAAGTTGCTCGCGATCTCGCGAGCGCTCGCCCTCCTCGCGTTTCTCGGGACCGGCGCGTCCGTCGGTCGGTTCGTGATCGCCCGCGAACCGGAGCGGTTCCGGGCGCTGCTCGACGCGCGCGACGGACTCGTCGAGAACGCGGACTCGCTCGGCGAGCTCTTCGAGTTCGCCGACTCGATGTCGCCCGCGGTGGTCGACGGCGCGTCGGTGGTGATCGACGCCGCGACGGCGACGGCCGTCGGCCTCCCTGTCGCCTGACCGCAGCCCGTCGCCCGACGCGTCGCGTTCCTCGCGCGCCCGGCAGGACGTGAAACTTAACAACACACGTTGTGAATTCCGCCCATGACGCATCCGAACGACGTCGCCGTGGGGATCGTCGGTCTCGGCGGCATCGGCACTCACCACGCGACGAAGCTGGCCGAGCGCGGCGCGAACCTCGTCGGCGGGATGGACATCGACGCGGACACCCGCGCGCGGTTCCACGAGGAGTTCGACCTCCCCGCATACGAGGACGAGGCGGCCCTCTACGACGCCTGCGACGCCGTGTTGATCACCACGCCGAACCGCTTCCACGAGGAGTACGCGACCTCCGCGCTGGAAGCGGGCCTCGACGTCCTCTTGGAGAAGCCGCTGGCGCACACGCTCGAGAGCGCGGAGCGCATCGCCGAGGCCGCCCGCGACGCCGAGGGGTTCTGTATGGTCGGGTTCAACAACCGGTTCGCGGAGCCCGTTCGGGTGATCAAACACTATCAGGACGAGGGGCGGTTCGGCGAGACGACCCACGTCGAGGCGAACTACGTGCGCCGACGGGGTGTTCCCGGCCGCGGGTCGTGGTTCACGTCCAGCGAGGTCGCCGGCGGCGGCGCGCTCATCGACATCGGCGTCCACGCGATCGATCTCGCCCTCTACTTCCTCGATCACCCCGAGGTCGTGGAGGTCTCGGGGGAGACGCGTTCGGAGTTCGGCGGTCGCGACGACTACGCGTACGTCCACATGTGGGGCGACGACGCCGGGCCCGAGGGGTTCGACGTCGACGACTCCGCGTCGGCGTTCATCCGCGGCGCCGACGGCTCCACGGTGTCGCTGGAGGTCGCGTGGGCGACGAACCGGCCGGCGACGGACGAGTTCGTCGTTCGCGGCACCGAGGCGGGCGCGACGTTTGACCGCGGCAGCGACGACCTCACGATCCACGAGGCGGGCGTCGGCGGCGGCCACCACCTCACGGACGCGACCGTCGAGACGCGCGAGGGCGACGCCCACGCCGCCGAGCAGGCGACGTTCCTCGAAGCGGTTGCCGCGGGCGAGGCGCCAACACTCAACACCGTTGAGGAGGGACTGCGCGTTCAGCGCGTCATCGACGCCATCTACCGGTCCTCCGAGACCGGCGCGGCGGTTCGGCTGGACTGAGCCGGAAAGATTCCAACTCGGCGACGATGTTTTATAAGATAGTGCGGTGGCGCGTGCCTGCGAGCGGCCGCCCCCGGCGGCCGCGAGACAGCACGCGCGAGGGAGTCGCTGGCGGCGCCAGCCGCCAGCGACGAGGCTGGGGAGGTATGAGGTGCGGTGTGGGGCGGGGTGGGACTCGAAGGGGCAGTCGCGAGGACGCCGCAGGCGACGGTAGGACCGCAAGGAACGAGCGAAGCGAGTGACTGAGGACCGCCCCGAGCGTGCGGCGTCCTCGCGACTGGGGCTTCGGTGGTGTTCGTGCCGATCAGCGATTTATAGGCAACTGCGTACAGCCGAGCGCCTGAGGGCACGACGGCCTCAGTTACCGAATCCCTCCCGGCGAAAGCGCTCACGTATCGTCCGCGATGGGAACCTATTCGGTGCTGGGGGCCGTCCTCGCGGACAACTCGTGACCCGCGATCCCGGCCCCACGCCGCCCTCCGAACGGATCACAAGCCTCGACGCGCTCCGTGGGTTTGCGCTGCTCGGCATCCTCGTCATCAACATCCGCGTCTTCTCGATGCCGGAGCAGACCCTGCTCAACCCCAACGTGTACGGCGACTTCGCGGGGCTCAACTACTGGACGTGGTTCCTCGGCCACGTGTTCGCGCAGTCGAAGTTCATCACGATCTTCTCGGCGCTGTTCGGCGCGGGCGTCCTCATGTTCATCGAGAGCAAAGAAGAGAAGGGCCAAGATGCCGTCCGGCTCCACCTCCGCCGGACCGCGGTGCTGATCGCGGTCGGACTCCTCCACGCCTACCTGCTGTGGTACGGCGACATCCTCGTCGCGTACGGGTTCACCGGGATCTTCCTGCTGTTCGTCCGCGACCTCGACGCGCGCCGGCTCGCCGGGCTGGCCGGAGTCTTCCTGCTCTTCATCCCCGCGATCGAGCTGTTCGCGGCGGTCTCGATCGGCGGCGAGGCGCTCGCCGGGCAGTGGCTGCCCTCGGAGGCCGCGATCCGACAGGAGCTGGCCGCCTACCGCGGCGGCTGGCTCGACCAGATGAGCCACCGCGTCGACTCCTCGTTCCAGCGGCAGACGTCCGGCTTCATCGGATCGAGCTTCTGGCGCGTCGGCGGCGTCATGCTGCTCGGTATGGCGCTGTACAAGCGCGGCGTGCTGACCGGGGAGCGGTCGACGGCGTTCTACCGTCGGCTCGTCGCGGGCGGCGCCGTCGGCGTCGGGATCGTTGTCGCGGGCGTGGCCTACATCGAGGCGAACGACTGGAGCGCGGGCGCCGCGCTGTACTGGCGGCAGTTCAACTACGTCGGGAGCCTCCTCGTCGCCGGCGGGTACGTCGGACTGGTCACCCTGTTCGTCCGGTGGCGCGGCGAGGGCGTCGTGACGCGCGCGCTCGCCGCGGTCGGCCGGACCGCGTTCACGAACTACCTGCTCCAGACGGTGATCGCGACGACGATCTTCTACGGGCACGGCCTCGGGCTGTTCGGCTACGTCAGCCGGATCGAGGCGATGGGGATCGTCGTCGCGATCTGGGCGGTCCAGGTCGTCCTCTCGGTGCTCTGGCTCCGGTACTTCCGGTTCGGTCCCGTCGAGTGGGTGTGGCGGACGCTCACCTACGGCGAGGCGCAGCCGATGCGGCTCGGGAACTGACCGACGCCGCCCGCGCTAGCTGACGGCGGCGGTTCCGCCCCGCCCGTTCTCCGAACTGAGACTCGCGTGGACACGTTCAACACCCTTCCACCGAACCCCCGGATATGGCCGAGTTCGACGTCCACGACCACCGCCACGAACTGAAGCAGCTCCGCGATTCGGGCGCGACGAGCCTCTGGGAGAACCGCGAGGAGATGCCGTGTCCCGTCTGCGACGACGTCTTCTCGCGGCTGTTCGTCACCCGACAGGCGAGGACGACGTTCCCCGAGAACGATGGCGCCCGGTTCTGCCTGCTCCGCGACGACGACGCGGTCTATCTGTTCAAGCACTGAGCACACAGGCGGCCGGTTATACCGAGCGTCGGCTCCGTTGAAGTCCCTTCTTCAGAGATATATTCGCCTGAAGCGGTTGGTAGCTGAAGAGTGCTTCTTGAACAGTTTCGGGAGTAGGTGTAGTAGGTGGTGAGTGTGGCCGTTTATAAGTAGATCAGCGGTGTTACTGTCGGCTGTTTATAAACGGTCGGCCGCGTTGCGCTGACGGCCTCCAAAGCCCCAGCCGCGACGGCTCGCGCGCCTTGCTGTGCTCCTCGCTCGGTCGCTGTCGCTCCCTCGCTGCGGTGCTTGCTGCGGCGTGCTTCGCCCTCGCGACTGCCCCTTTGAGTCCCGCCCCGCACAGCGACCGCACCTCACGCCTCCCCAACCTCGCCGCTCGCTCCCTCCGGTCGCTCGCGGCGTCCCTCGCGGGCTGGCTCGCGGCCTCCGCTTCGCTCCGGCCGCTCGCAGGCGTAGCGAGGCGCGACGCGCCTCTGGCAGCCGGCGGCGCAGCCGCCGGCGACGCCACCGCCGGCTGTTTATAAATGACCGTCGGCGCCGCTGGCGACTATTTAAATATCGAATTGTTGCTACCGATCTGCGATACTTTCTCCCGCTATCGCTCGCCGCTACCGCTGTATTGAGCGCGATTGGGCCGGAATATCTCATTTGCGACGGATCGCAACGGATCCGGGGCGTCAGTCGTCGCCCACGGGGTCGACGCCGGGGTCGGGGTCGTCGATGTAGCGCTCGGTCCACGTGCCGCGCGAGAACCACGCGACGCCGACGACCGCGCCGAGGACGTTCCCGAGCGCCATGCCGACCCAGACGCCGGTCTCGCCCCAGCCGGCGACGAACACGAGGTACGCCACGCTCGCGACCCGCCCCACCCAGAGGGTGAGGATGGAGATGACCATCGCGGTCTTCGTGTTGCCGGCGCCGCGGAACGCGCCTAAGATCACCTGCGAGACGCCGATGAAGGCGAACTCGACCGACCGGATACGGACGTACTCGACCGCGTACGAGATCGTCGCGGGCGCGTCCGGCACGTCGCCGAGGAACGCCCCCACGATCGGCTCGGTGAACGCGACGGCGACGACCGCGACGAGGAACATCACGCCCGCGCCGGTCGTGGCGGCGAACTTCACCGCCTTGGCGGCGCGGTCGGCGCGGTCGGCGCCGAGGTTCTGCCCGACCATCGTGTCGATAGCGCGGCCGAGCCCCATCGCGGGGAGGAAGACGAGCGAGATGAGGCGGTTGCCGAGGCCGTACGCCGCGACGACGGGCGGCGAGAAGGTGACGATCATCGCGGTGAGGGTGATCATCGCGAGCGCGCTCGTCGTCTGCTCGACGCTGGAGGGGAGCCCGAGCCGGAAGATGTCCCGGATAAAATCGAGGTCCGGGACGAGGTGGCCGAAGGTCACGTCGGGACCGTAGCCGGTCCCGAACAGGATCCAGAGCCCGATAGCGGTCGCGACGCCGCGCGAGAGGATCGTCGCGAGCGCGGCGCCCTGAATGCCGATCCCGGTGATCCCCGTCGCCGAGAGCAGGGTCGCCTCCAGCGCGACCGGGTCGAGCGCGGCGACGCCGGGCACCGCGGCGAGCCACCCGAACAGGGGGTTCCCCTCGAACCCGAAGATGAAGAACGGGTCGAGCAGGACGTTCAGGAGGACGGAAATGAACATGACCGCCATCGGCGTCCGCGTGTCGCCGTAGCCGCGCATCAGCGCCGAGAAGACGAAGAAGCCGAACATCAGGGGGATCCCGGCGAAGATGACCTCCATGTAGTCGGCCGCGAGGGGGATCACGGTCGCCGCGGTGTCCGCGTCGCTCGGCAGGATCTCGAGCGCCGGACGGGTGTAGAAGTAGCCGCCGATCCCGATGAACACGGACAGCACCGAGACGGTGAAGATGGTCTGTCCCGCCACGAGCCCGGCGGACCCCTCGCCGTCCGCGCCGGTGTACTGCGCGACGAGGATCGCGCCCGCGGTCGTGAACCCGCCGGCGACCGCGATCAGCAGGAAGATGAGGGGGAACGCGAGGCTGATCGCGCCGACGGCCTCCGCCGAGAGCCGGCCGAGGTAGAGGGTGTCGACGATGTTGTACGTCACCTGCAGCAGCTGGATGACGACGATCGGCCACGCGAGGCGGAACAGCGGTCGGAGGAGGCTCCCCTCGGTGATCGACTCGTCGTCGAGCGGGCCGTCGTCGTCGCCGGGGCCACCGGACGGACCGGCGACGGGGCCGTCCGGCGGGTTGCCGGATGGGCCGTCGGGCGAACCGTCGTCGGAGGGGCCGTCCGGATCGGCAGCGGGCTCGTCGCTCACTGCCGTACAAACGCCGGGGGCGCTCTATCAGGCTTCCGATCCGGTCACTGTCCCGCCCCGCCGCCGCTCAAGTCGTCGCGGTCGCTCTCGGCGTCGTCGCTGAGGTCCGGGGTGGCGGCAGCGGGCGCGTCGGGATCGACGCCCCCCGGCGTTCCGGATTCGGCCTCGACGCGGGCGACGCCGGAGGTGTCGTCGAAGACGAGGTGCCGGTGCGGGTACGCCATCGTGACGTTCGCGTCCGGGTCCCCGAGCCGCTGGCGGATCTTCGTGTTCACGTCTGACTGGACCTTCGCCAGCTTGTACGGCTTCTTCACCCAGTAGCGGAGCCGCAGGAGGATCCCGTTGTCGCCGAACTCGTGGAGCCGGCAGTCGGGGCCCGCCATGTACCGCGCCACGCCGATGCGGATGTCGGGCCCGCCGTCGATGACGGCGTCGCAGTCGCGCGCCGCGCGCTCGATGCGGCGGCGCGCCTCCGGGACGTCGCTCTCGTAGGTGACGAGGACGTCGATCGACCGCCGGGTGCGCTCGTCCTCCGCCGAGAGGTTCGTGACGTCGCGCTCGCGCATCGTTCCGTTCGGCACCACGAGGAAGGTGTTATCGAGGGTGAATATCTTCGTGTACCGGATCGTGATGTCCTCGACGAACCCCGTCGTCCCGTCCTCCAACTCGATCATGTCGCCGATCTCGAACGGCTGGTCGGCGAGAACGAACACGCCGTTGATGAAGTTCCCCACCAGCGGGGCGAGGACGATACCGATGACGGCCGAGAACACCGCCGTCCCGAGGAGGAGGTCCGAGAACTGGAATCCGGCCGCGCCGAGCCCGACGAGCAGCGCGGCGCCGATCGTCCCCACCCGGACGCCGCGAACGATCGTCTGCGCGACGCTCTGTCGCGACACGCGGCGCGCGACCGGTCGGCCGATCAGTCGGACGAGGAAGTTGGCGACGACGACGCCGACCGCGACCGACGCGAGGACCGTCAGCACGCTCGCTCCCGGTAGATCCGCGAGCCGAGAGCCGAGGCCCGCGAGCCGCGAGACGACCCCCGCGATCGGCGTCCCCTCCGGGAAGACCATGGGAATCCGCGGTCGGCCATCCGAAAAAGCGTTTCTCCCCGTGGCGATCGGGGGGCGAAAGTGCGGGCACAGCGATCGACGGCCCCCCGAACGCGAGCCTCGGGGCAACCACTATGGCCCGGCTGAGCGAAGGGGAAGTATGTCTCGACCGCCCGCGGACCCGACGACACCGAGGTTCAGCGTCGAACACGACACCGAGCCGGGCGAAACCCTGATAGCCGGCTTCTCCTCGTTCGGGCTCGCCGGCCTGACCGCCGTCGACTACCTCGTCGACGACCTCGACTTCGAGGAGACCGGCCACGTCCGGATCGACGGCGCCCCGTCGATCACGCCGTTCACGAGGGGGACGCCGCGGCACCCGATCCGGCTGTACACCGACGCGGACCGCGAGATCACGGTCCTGGTCGCCGAGCAGTTCGTCCCGCCGTTCCTCGGCGAACTGCTCGCGGACGCCCTCCTCGACTGGTCGGAGGCGAACGGGATCGGAGAGATCGCGGTGTTGGCGGGCGTTCCCGTGGCGCACGGTCCCGACGCCCACCGCACCTTCCACGTCGCCACCGAGGACTACCGCGCCGCCCGCCTCGGAGACGGAGTCGACGTGCCCGCGATGGAGTCCGGATTCCTCGACGGGGCCAACGCCGGCCTGCTCGAACGCGGCCTCGACTCGCCGCTCGGCGTCGGGGTGTTCGTCACGCCGGTCCACGCGCAGGCGCCCGACGTCGACGCCGCGGTGCGGCTCGTCGACACGGCGAACGCGATCTACGAGCTCGGCGTCGACGCGGCCCCGCTGGAGGCGTTCGCCGAGGAGATCCGGCGCCGCTACGAGGAGCTCGCCGAGCGGATCGAAGAGCGGGAGCCCGAGGGGAGCTACGACCGGATGTACATGTAGCCGGTCGGCGGCCGCCGAGCGAGGACCACGCTCCGAAAACGCGTACAACTCGACTCATAGTAAAAAGCTATAATCCCCGCCCTCGTTCGTCCGACCATGACAGACGATCTCCGGGACACCCTCGACCGCGTCGGGGACCGGTTCAACCTCGGCGAGTACGAGATCGACGCGTACCTCGCGGTGCTGGAACACGGAGAACTGACGGCGAGCGACATCGCCGACCGGACCGACATCCCGCAGCCGCGGGTGTACGACACCGTCCGGAGCCTCTCCGACCGCGGGCTCGTCGAGCTCCGCGAGTCGCGCCCGATGAAGATCGTCGCGGTCGACCCCGACGACGCGTTCGGCGACCTGCGCTCGTCGTTCGCGGAGATGGTCGACGAGCTGGAGGCGCGCTACACCGCGCCGACCCGCGAGACCGAGGCGGTGTCGCTCGTGAAGTCGCGCTCGACGATCCTCCGGTACCTCGAAGAGGTGATCGAGAACGCGGAGTACGAGCTCGCGCTGTCGCTCACCCCCGGCCTCCTCCGGCGCTTCCGCGACGAGCTCGCCGCGAAGGTGGCCGAGGGGGTCAGCGTCGAACTGCTCGTCACGCCCGCGTCGAACGCGCCCGACCCGGCGGAGTTCGACTACCTGGAGGTCGCGACCATCGCGCGCGCCCGCCGGGGGATCACCACGCCGGTCCTCGCGGTCGGCGACGGCGAGTACTCCGTCTACGCCACGCAGGACGCACTGCGCGACGACCGCGAGCGCTACGGCGTCATCTTCAACCGCTCCGCGCTCGGCTTCCTCGTCTCCGGCTTCTTCGGGACGGTCCTGTGGACGACCGCCGAGACGCTCGCCGCCGACGGCGAGGAGCGGCCCTTCCCGCGCCGCTACGCCTCCATCCGCCGCGCCGTGAAGGACGTCCGCGAGTTCGACGGCGAGGAGTTCTACGCGACCGTCGAGGGGCGCGACATCGAGACCGGCGAGGAGGTGACGGTCCGCGGGAAGGTGGTCGACGTCGCGTTCGTCGACACGGAGGAGGTGGCCTCGCTCGTCGTCGAGACCGAGAGCGGCCGCGTCGAGATCGGCGGCCGCGTCGCCGCCTTAGAGGACGTCGAGGGCCAGGAGATAGTCATCGGCCGCGACGAGCCGCCGGCGCTTTGAGGCGGGGTCCGGACTCCCGGAGGTCGCCGTTCAAGTGCGCGCGGCCCGAAGCGACCCCGTGACCGACGACCCGTTTTCCGACGACGCGTTCTCCGACGACGACCGAGAGGTGCCGACCGTCTCGTGCGAGCGGTGCGACCGCCAGTGGGTACTCGACAGCGAGGTCGACGACCTCGGCCCGGGGAGCCACGCGATCGAGCAGTTCGCGCTCGACCACGAGCGTCACACCGGCCACTACCCTGACGGGGTGACCCCGTGGATCGCTCGGTGCGACCGCTGTCCCGACGGCGAGCGGTTCCTCGCGGAGCGACCCGCGCGGCGCTGGGCGCGGACCCACGCTCGACACACGCGACACACCGTCCGCCTCGAACCGCCGACGGGCGCGGGCGAACCCGTCTCCGCCGAGGGGACCGGAGACCGGTCGTAGGAGCGTCACCCTCGTCGGCGCCTCGCTCCCGTCGACGCCTCGCTCCCGCGCTCTCTCGCTCCCGTCGACGCCTCGTTCCCGCGCTCTCTCTCCCGTCGACACCTCGTTCCTATCCCCACCTCGACCTCGCCGACGGCTGACGGCGACGGCGGACCGCCTCCGACTACACCCGTTTTGCGCGCTCTCTGTGGCGGTAGGTGGCTTCGTACAGCTCCTCCCACGCGTCCTCGTCGAACCCGTCGGCTCGGATCGCTTCGAACCGCGTGAGTTCAGTCAGTACGTGACACGCTCGGCACTGCGCGATTCCGTGGTACCTGCGCACCTCGACGCCGATGTCGGGGTGTTCCGCCTCCACCTCGACCTGTTCGTCTCGGGCTCGGAACTCGGCTTCGCTCCCGCAGCCCGGGCACCGGTACTCGGTCCGCCCCACCGCGTCGCCGGAGTACGGAGCGGTGATCTCCCTGTGGTAAGCGAGCGCGGACGCCAGTACCTCCCGCTCGTCCGCGGAGAGTTCGATCTCGATGGGCCCGTCCTCCCCGTCCGCGAGCACCTCGTTGAACACCCGACAGAGCGTCTCGTACCGTTCGTCGTCGTTCATCGTCGTTCCGAACCCGTGGCGTTCCAGAGAGACGAGTCCTCCGGTCCCGAGCGTCTTCGCCGGCCGTCGTCACCGCACGGGGATCGCGATGGCCCGCCACACCGACAGCGTATTTACGTCGGGGGTCCCACCGGTCTGACATGACGCTCGTCGTGGTTCCGGTCCGATTTCCTCCCTCGTCGCACTCGGCGGCGACGCTCCGAGAGGCGGCTCGCATCGCCGAGGAGCGCGGCGCCGACCTCACGATCCTCCACGTCGACTTATATCAGCGCTCGGGAGGCGTCTCGCGCAGCGACCTCAAGCGCGCGGTCGAAGAGCGGATCGGCCGGGTCGACCGCGCGCGCTACGTCGTCCGCCGCGGCTTCCTCGTCGAGGAGACGATCTTAGAAGAGATCGTCGCCGAGGGGGCCGACGTCGTCGTCATCGGCTCGAAGCAGGCCGGCCGGTGGCGGCGGATGGTCCAGAAGCTGCTCTCCGACCCGGACATCGACTCGTTCCTCCGGGGCGAGCTCGACTGCACCGTGATCACCGTCGGCGCCGACGGCGAGACCACGGGCGAGGAGGCGGACGGCGGCGACGAGGGCGACGTTCCCCTCCCGAACGACGGCGACGACTGAGCGCGTCCCGCTCGGATCACTCCGCGACCTCGTACCGCCGCTCGTACTCGATGACGGTCGCCACCCGGCCGGCGACCCCCTCGCCGAACTCGCGCTCGACGAGATACAACGCGAGGTCGATCCCGGAGGTGACCCCGCCCGCGGAGAGGAGGTCGCCGTCGTCGACGACGCGCGCGTCGACGACCTCGGCGCCCGACTCACGGAGCTCCTCGATCGCCGAGGCGTGCGTGACCGCCCGGCGGCCGTCGGTGATCCCCGCCTCCGCGAGCAGCATCGACCCGGTGCACACCGAGGCGATCCGCGTGCCGGCCTCGTGGTGCGCCGCGAGCGCGCGCGGCACGTCCCCCTTCCGCGCCTCGGCCCACGCGCTCGCGTCCTCGTCGCGCGCGCTCCAGCCGCCGCCGGGGACGACCAGCAGGTCGGGCGCGTCGTCAGCGTTCGGATCGGGAAGGGTCCCGTCCACGCCCACGCGAGTCCCGTGGCTCGCGGTCACCCGATCGCGTTCGTCGAGCGTGACGTACCGGACGCGCCCCGCCCTCGTCGACTCTCCCTGGCCGTCGTCCCGCTCGGCCGCGTAGCCGAACGCGTAGTCGAACACCTCGTACGGGCCGATACCGTCGAGCTCGTCGAACCCGTCGTACAGCAGCACGTCGACGTTCATACCGCTCGGGAGGGTGGCGGACGGCTTGTGCGTTCCCCTCCCGCCGACCCCGCGCCGTCGCGCGGCCGACGCCGCGCCCAGTCACTCGTCGTCGAAGGCGGCCGCGACTCGCTCGATGTCGCTCGCGACCCGCTCCGGGTCGAGCCGCTCGCCGCGGTACGCGCGCTCGACGACCCCGTCAGGGTTGACGAGCATGGTCACGACGATGTGGGTGAAGTCGTATCCGGGGAGCCGGTCGCTGTCGGTCGTCCGCTCGAACCCGATCCCCAGTTTGTCCTCGACCACGGCCTTCGCGCGCTCGGGCGTCTCTGGACGGAGGTAGAGCCAGTTGCCGGCGTCGAGGTCGGCGCCGATCGACTCGGCGTTGTCGCGCAGCGCGGCCGCGTCGTCGCGCTCCGGATCGAACGTTATCGGGATGAAGTACACGTCGTCTGTCAGTCCCGCGTCGGCGACGCGGCGCTGGACCGTCACCCACTGCCGCAGCAGGATCGAACACTCCGCGGGACAGAAGGTGAACACGCCGGTCACGAGGGCGGTCCGGTCGAGTTCATCGCTGTCGAACGTCTCGTCCGCGAGGGGGGCCGGGAGTTCGAACGACGGGAGCGATTGCCCGTACGCGGGGTACGCGAGGTCCTCGCTGTCCGCGATCTGGTCCTCCTGCGGATCGAGCGTGACGCCGTCCGGACTCCCGCCGAACAGCCGAGAGGTACAGCCCGCGACCGAGCCGGCGGCGGCCGTTCCGACGCCGGCGAGCATCGTTCGGCGCTTCATGCTCGACCGATGGAGCGAGCGGCGCATAACGCGTCTGGTGCGATCGGCGAACGGACGCGACGCGGCCCGCGAGGCCGAGCGAGCGGCGACCCGGCCCGGCGGCTCGCCCCTCAAAGCGGCGCGTAGTACGGGATCGGCGGATGCGGCAGCGGGACGCCGAGCGTCGCGAGCCCGTGCTGGAGGGGGACGTACCCGAGCGCGACGAACGCGACCCCGAGGACGCGGTGGAACCGGAGCCGCGTTTCGAGGCGCATCGACTGGAAGGCCGTCCCGAACAGTAGCATCGCCGGCACCGTCCCGAGGCCGAGGACGCCGAGCGAAACGGCGCCCCCGAGCGCGCTCCCCTGAACGAACGCGTACAGGAACGCGGGATACAAGAGCGGACACGGGAGGAATCCGTGGGCCGCACCTAGCCCGAGGATGCGCCAGTCGCCGACCCACGCGTCGACGCGGGCGACGATCCGCTCGCTCACCGCGGCCGCGACCCGGTCGAACCCCGGGATCGGGACGGACTCGAACTCGAGTCGGAGCGCGTAACGAACGCCGACGGCGACGATCATCCCGCCGACGGCGATTCCGGTGAGCGCGTGGACGTCGTCGGCGACGGTCGTCATCGTCCGTCCCGTGACGAACGCGACGCTCCCGGCGAGCCCGAAGAGGCCCCCGAGGACCGCGTAGCTCGTCGCCCGGCCGAGGTTGAACAGCGCGTGCTGGCGGACCTGCCGCACGGTGAGGTCGTCGCCCCGCCCGCGCCCGCCGGCGGCCTCCCCGGACCGCATCCGGTCGGCGTAGGTGGTGACGAGCGGCCCGCACATGCCGAGACAGTGGGCGCCGCCGAGCAGCCCGACAAGGAGGAAGACGCCGAGGCCCAGCGAGTCGGTCGCGTAGAGGGAGCCGCTCGGCTCGCAGGTCGCCGGGTCGGCGGCGGCGAGGAACGGACGGAGCGCCGCAGCGCTGACAGCGTACATATCGGCGAAACGGCCCGGAGGCCGCTAATCGATCTGGTGCGATCGGCGAACGGACGAGACCGACCCGGGGCGGGGCCAGCCCGTGAAGGAGCCGAGACGGTCCGCCCCCTGAACGGCGTCGACGCCGTCACTCCTCGGCGTCGAAGAGCGAGTCGACCGTGCGGACGAAGCGGTCGACGAGCCGGTCGGGCAGCGACGGCGACACCTCGTCGAGGAGCGCGGCCGTCCGCTCCGGACGGGCCAGCGAGACGGTCATCGGTCTGTCGGGCGACTTCTCGACGATCCCGTGGTCGGCGAGCGTCGAGACGTGCCACGACACCGTGCTCTTCGCGAGGCCGAGGTCGTCCGCGAGCGCCGCCGGGCGAGTCGGGCCGTCCGCGTGGAGGCGGACGACGATCTCGCGCGCCGTCTCGCGCCTGAGGAACGCGAGGGTCCGGCGGTCCCGCGCGTCGACGTCCGGATCGAAGTAGTGGGCGCGCCCGCCGATCCGCTCGACCGCCAGCTCGCCGTCGCGGACGAGTCGCCGGAGGTGGTACTGCGCCTGCCCGGTCGCGATGTCGAGGTCGCGGCCGATCCGGTTGAAGTGGACGCCGGGAGTCTCGCGGACGTGGCGTCGGATCCGGGATCTGGTGTCCGACATTCGTGGCTGTCCGTCCTACCCTCGCGCGGGATAAAAGGCGCCCGCGCGGTCTCCCCGTCTGGGAACGTCGCGGGGGAACGGCTTCTTATCGGTCGCGTCCCAAGGACCGCCGTGGCGCAGTCGCTCTCGGGGTCGGTACCGGCGCTCGCCGGGTGGTCCGTAGAGGGGTCGCTCCCCATCTTGGCGGTCGTGATCGCCGCCGGGCTCGGAACGACTCTCCTCTTCGCCGTCAGCCTCGCCGCGTACCGTCGGCGGCGGCGGGCGCAGTACCGGCTGATCGCCCTCGCGGTCGGCGCGCTCCTCGCCCGGTCGGTCGTGGGCGCCGGCACGGTCCTCGGCGTCGTGCCGATGCCGGTCCACCACCTCGTCGCGCACAGTCTGGACTTCCTGATCGCCGCGCTCGTCCTCTACGCCGTGTACGCCCACGCGCCCGGGGCCGTCGGCGACGACGCCGCCTCGGACTGAGTCGGGCGTCGCCTCGGACCGAGCGACCGCCACCGTCGCCGCGACGCGCCTATCGGTCGAGCCTCCCGCGGAGGCGCTCGACTGCGACGTCGACGCGCGGACCGAAGGCGACCGCCGCGACCGCCGCGACGACCCCGAGGACGCTCCAGCCGACGAGCGAGGCGGCCGCGAGACCGGTGTCCACGAAGCCGCCCTCCGGCGCGAAGGCGACCCCGATCACGTGTTCGAAGACGAGCCCCCTGAACGCCCCGTTGGGGGTGAACGCGATGGATTCCGCGACGCCCCCCGCCGGCGCCCCGGCCGACAGCGACCGGAGCACCGCGAGGTCGCCGCCGAGGACCCCGGCGAGCAGCGCGAGCACGCCGAGCGCGACCGCGCTCCGCCGGCTCGTCGCGATCGTGGACACCGCCGCCGACAGCGAGAGGTACGCCGCGCCGAACGGGACGACGAGCGCGACGAAGCGGACGAAGAGAACCGGCGAGTCGACGCCGGCGTGCGTCGCGAAGATTCCCGTGTCCGGGGCGGCGGTGAGCCAGACGTACGCGCCGACGAGCGCGAACGGTCCGCCGACGAGCACGACGAGCGCGACCGTCCGCGCCAGCAGCACGCCGAGGACGTACGCGGCCGCGCTCACGGGATAGGTCCGGATCACGGCGAGTTCGCCGCTCGCGGCGTCGGCGAACAGCGCGCGGTACCCCAGCACGACCGCGAGCAGCGGGACCAACACCTCGGTCGGTAAGAGCAGGTCGACGACCGCGGGCACGAACCCGGTCGCGCCGCCGCCGCCGACCGCGACGAGCCCGCCGAGGACGACGAGCAGCCCGAGCGCGAGGACGGCGTAGCCGGGAGTCCGCCGCACCGTGACCAGCTCGCGACGGAACACGAGCCAGACGCCGTCGAACGGGGTGCTCATCGGTCGGACACCCCCGCGACGTGGACCGCCTCGCCGCCGTTGTCTCCCCGTGCGATGGCGTCGGCGTCGCCGGCGACGGCGCGGTACAGTCCGTCCACATCGTCGACCTCGTGCTCGTCGAGGAGCCGTTCGCGGGGCCCCGCCGCGGCGATCCGTCCGCGGCGGAGGACCACGACGGCGTCCGCGTGCGCGTCGACGAGGTCGAGGTCGTGCGAGCTGACGACGACCGCTGCGTCGTCGCTCGCGCGGGCCGCGGCGCGGAAGGCCCGCTCGCGCATCTCCGGATCGAGCCCGCTGGTCGGCTCGTCGAGGACGACGACGGCCGGGTCGCCGAGCGTCGCCTGCGCGATCCCGAGCAGCCGCCGCATCCCGCCGGAGAGCGCCTCGACGCGCTTGTCGGCGGCGTCGGCGAGCCCGACCGCCGCCAGCGCCGCGTCCGGGTCCCCGTCGACGAGCGCCGCGTAGAACCCGAGCGTCTCGCGCGCGGTGAACCCGTCGCGGAACGGGACCCGCTGCGGGAGGTAGCCGACGCGCTTCTCGGAGCCGGAGCGCGGGCCGCCCTCGGGGTACCGGACGGCCCCGTCGGTGGGCTCGACCGCGCCCGCGAGCACCCCGAGGAGCGTGGACTTGCCAGAGCCGTTGGGGCCGACCACGGCGGTGACGCCCGCCTCGACCGACAGCGAGACGCCTTCGAGGACCGGGACGCCGCCGTAGGCCCGCGTGACGCCGTCGACCGCGGCGAGCGCGCGCTCGCTCATTCCGCCCCCTCCGCGGTCGCCGTCGGTCGTACCGAAGGCGTCACGCTCGCGTTTCCGGCGCCCCCGTGCGCGGACCGCCAGTCGCCCCGAACCGGCCCGTCGTCGGCGTTCGCCCCCGTAACCGCGTCGATCCGGTCGGGGTGGTACGGCTCTGCCGCGGGGACGGGGTCCATGATGCTCCCGGAGCGCGCGCCGGGGACGGTCCCGCGGAGCCGGTCGAGCAGCCGCGCCGCGGGCGACTCGCGGACCGCGACCGCGCTCGGATGCCGGTGGAGCGCGCCGTCGACGGGCGAGGTCGGTCGGTACGCCCGGTCGCCGGCCGCGCGCGGGCCGACGTTCGCGCCCTCCCAGTAGTTCCCGCGGTCCCCGTCGGCCCACACGCGCAGGGCGCCGGCCCCGGCGTCGGCGTGGTCGTCGTTCCCGACGAAGTCGTTCGCGACGACCCGGCTCGACGGCACGACGGTCGTCGCGCGCGCCCCGAGTTCGTTGTCGACGACGACGTTGTGTTCGTACAGCGACCCGCGGGCGCTCGTGGAGAAGCCGAGCTCGTTCCCGACCAGCGTGTTGTAGCCGATATAGGTCCGCGTGCCCGACGCCTGGATTCCAGCGCTGGAGTTGCGGACGTCGTTGCCGACGATCGCGTTCCCGGCCGGCCGCGTCATCACGGTGACGCCGGCGAACAGCTCGTTCCGGAAGGCGTTGTCCGCGACCAGCGCGTCGCCGGTGTACATGAGATGCGTCCCGTACCGGTTGTCGACGAACGTCGAGTTGCGGACGACGGAGCCGTCCGCGCGGTGGAGGTAGATCCCGTCCCGACCGCCCTCGAACCGGCTGTCGGTGACGGTGACGCGCGACTCCATCCCGGTGACGCCCATGAATCCGTCCTGCCACTCGTCGGTCCCGTCGACGAGGAGCCCGGTCGCGGTCGCGTGCGAGCCCTCCCGGAGCAGGAGGCCGCTCGCGTCCGTGTCGACGGCGACGTCGTCGACGACGAGCCCCGGCGCGCCGACCGCCTTGACCCCGGCGTCACCGTGGCCGTAGCCGAGCTGGATGTTCGTGTCCCACGTTCCGCCCTCCGGGTCGCGGGACTCGCGGGCTGCGTCCGGGTCGCGGGTGCGGTTCCCCGTGCCCGCGATTCGCATCCCCGTGAGCGCCACGTCGGGCGCGCGGACGGTGATCACCGACCCGGTCCCGTTGCCGACGACGCGGGTCGCGCCGGCGTCGCCCCGCTCGCCGCCGGCGCCCGCGCCGGCGATCGTCACGGACCGATTCACCGTCACGGTCTCCTCGTAGGTCCCGGGCGGCACGCGGACCGTCGTGTTCGGCGGCGCGGCCGCGACCGCGGCGTCGATGGTGGGGGCGTCCTCGCCGACGACGACGGAGACCGGTCGGTCCGCGCGCCGCTCCGCCGCCGCGAGCCGCTCGGTCGCCGTCCGCCAGCGCTCCGGCGCGAGCGACCGCACGGTCGCCGCGGAGTCGACGTCGAACGACCGGGTCCGGACCGCCTCCCAGCCGACGACCGACCCGCCGTGGTCGGCCGCGAACGCCGCCGCCGCCTCGCGGTCCCGGAAGGGAACGACGACCTCGCCGGAGGGGCCCTGGGCGTCGCTCCCGACGACGTACCGGGCGTCACCGACCGGCGTCCACCCGCCCGCGCCGGTCGCTGAGAACAGCCCGGACTCGGTCGTGCCCGGGTCCCTGTGGTCGAACGTCTCGACGTACGCGACGAGCGGGTAGCCGAACTGCCGCTCCGTCCGGCCGTCCCGCCGCGAGTCGACGAACGAGACGACCCCGTTGTAGCCGACGACGTACTGGAGCTGCGAGTAGAACACCTGGACCCGCGGGAGGGTCGCGTCCCCGGCCATCAGCGCGTCCGTCTCCGAGGAGAGCCCCAGCTGGACCGCGTCGTCGAACCGCACCGGATCGGGGACCGACTCGCTCGGGTCCGCGGCGAACGCGCCGGCGGTCGCGACCGCGGCGAGCGCGACGAGCGCGACGACCGCGAGGCGGAGGCGACGCGACCGGGCGGTAGCGGGGTCGAAAACTGCCACGCGAACGCTTCGATCGGCGGCGACTTAGGGCGTTTGGTTCGTTCCTCGAACGCGCCTTTGAACGCGTCCAGAGGGGCTAAGAGGCCAGTAATCCAAATCCGACTATGAAGAGAGACGACCCTTCGATGCCCGCGCGCCCTCGCACGGAGAGCGTCCCGCGGCGACGCCTGCTCGCCGGAATCGCCGCCGCCGGGATCGGTTCCGTCGCCGGCTGCGCCGGCGGCGGGTCGAACTCGATCGCCCCCGTCACCATCGCCGACGATCAGGCCTGCGACCAGTGCGGGATGATCGTCGCCGACCACCCCGGGACGGTCGGGCAGGTCCACTTCGAGGACGACGAGCCGGAGGGCGGTCGCCCGGCGCAGTTCTGTAGCGCGACCTGTACGTACACCTACCGGTTCGACGCCGAGGCCGAGGGACGGACGCCGCTGGCGACGTTCCTCACCGACTACTCGGCGGTCGAACAGGAGGTCTTCGAGCAGGGCGGCGACACGATGTTCTCCTCGCACGTCGAGAGCGAGGCGTTCGCCCGAGAGTCGGCCCTCACGGTCGTCGCGCGCAGCGAGGTGATCGGCGCGATGGGGCCGGACCTGATCCCGTTCAGCGACGACGGAGACGTCGACGAGTTCGTCGCGGAGTACGGCGGCGAGGCGATGCCCGCGACCGAGGTGGAGCGGTCGACGCTCGAAGCTTTATAAACAAGTTGGCGACCGGCGACGGGGGTATTTAAACAGACGGCTCGGTCCGACCGTCTTCGCGACGCGAGCGGACTACTCTGCGCCCCACTGCTCGACGCGCTTCGGGCGGTCGGACACCGCCATCACGTCGAGGTCGTCGCCCGCGTGGTCGAGGGCTTCGAGCGCCGCCTTCGCGGAGGCGTGCGTCGAGAAGTAGGTGATCTCCTCCTCGACGGCGACCTCCAGCAGGTCGCGCTGGCGCGAGACGATGAGGTCGAGCTCGCCGCGCCTCGCCGCCTCGATGAGGTCCGTCGCCTCGCTCAGCTCGAAGTGCTCGGCGTACCCGTCGACGAGCGCCTCGCCCGCCTCGGTGCCCGGGTCCGGGAACTCCTCGGCCGAGAGGTCGACGACGGCGGTGCCGGACTCCGGGATCGGCTTCCCGGTGGAGTCCTGCGCCTTGTCGTACGCCTTGCCGAAGGAGGTCGCGGTGCCCATCACCTCGCCGGTGGACTTCATCTCCGGGCCGAGCCGCGGGTCCGAGCCCGGCAGGCGGTCGAACGGCAGGACGACCTCCTTCACGGAGCGGTGTTCGGGGATCTGCTCGTCGGCGTCGAGGTCGGCGAGCGTCAGGTCGTCCGTCATCACCTTCGCCGCCAGCTTGGCGATGGGGACGCCCGTCGCCTTCGAGACGAACGGGACCGTCCGCGAGGAGCGCGGGTTCGCCTCCAACACGTACACTTCGCTCTCCGCCTCGCTCTCGACGCCAGTCACCGCGAGCTGGACGTTGAGCAGGCCGACCGTGTCGAGCGCGCGGGCGATGTCCTCGGTGACCTCGCGGACCCGGCCGAGCGTCTCGTCGCCGAGCGAGCGCGGCGGGATCATGCACGCGGAGTCGCCCGAGTGGACGCCCGCGCTCTCGACGTGCTCCATCACGCCGCCGAGCAGCACGTCCTCGCCGTCCGCGACGGCGTCGACGTCCAGCTCGACCGCGTCGTCGAGGAACTGGTCGACGAGGATGGGCTTGTCGGGCGAGACGCGGACCGCCTCCTCGATGTACTCCTCGAGCTCCGCGTCGTCCTCGACGACCCGCATCGCGCGGCCGCCCAGCACGTAGGAGGGACGCACGAGGACGGGGTAGCCGATCTCGTGGGCCAGCTCCAGCGCCTCGGCCTCGCTCGTCGCGGTGCCGCCCTCGGGCTGCGCGATTCCCATCTCGTCCATCAGGACGTTGAACCGGTCGCGGTCCTCGGCGAGGTCCATCGCCTCGACGCTCGTGCCCAGAATCTCGCAGTCCAGCCCGCGGCGCTCGATCTCCGCCTGGAGCGGTTCGCCCACGTTGACGGATGTCTGCCCGCCGAACTGGACCATCACGCCGTCGGCGCCGGTGGTCTCGATCACGTCGGCGACCTCCTCGGCGGAGATGGGCTCGAAGAAGAGTCCGTCTGAGGTGTCGTAGTCCGTCGACACCGTCTCGGGGTTGTTGTTGATCACGTGCGCGTCGATGCCGAGCTCGCGGAGCGCGCGCACCGCGTGGACCGCGCAGTAGTCGAACTCGACGCCCTGCCCGATGCGAATCGGGCCGCCGCCGACGACCACGACGCTCTCGACGTCGGGGTCGACGCGGACCTCGTTCGCCGCGCCGGCGGTGTCGGCGCCCCGGAGGAACTCCGGGAGGCGCGCGGAGTAGTAGTACGGCGTCGAGGCCTCGAACTCGCCCGCGCAGGTGTCGACCTGTTTATAAGTGCGGTCCGGAACCTCGCTCTCAACCTGCCCCACGTCGGCGTCGACGCCGCCGGCGGTCGCGGTCGCCGCGATCTCGGCGTCGGTGCGGCCGACCATCGCCGCCTCGGTGAAGTCGCCCTCGGCGGCCGCGGCGGTGCCGTCGGCGATCTTCTCGAAGCGCTCGACGTACCAGCGGTGGATGCCGGTGAGGTCGATCACGTCGTCGACGGCGTAGCCGCGGTCGAACGCCTCGAACATCGCGTACGGGCGGTCGGGGGTCGGGCGTTCGAGATACTCGGATTCGAGCTCCGCGTCGTCGACCTCGTCGAAGTCGACGGCGGGGTCGTACTCCGAGGAGCGAAGCGCCTTCACCATGCTCTCCTCGAACGTCCGGCCGATCGACATCGCCTCGCCGGTGGACTTCATCGCCGTGCCGAGCTCGAAGTCCACGTCGTCGAACTTGTCGATGGGCCAGCGCGGCACCTTCGTCACCACGTAGTCGATGGCGGGCTCGAAGGCCGCCGTCGTTTCGCCGGTGATCTCGTTGTCGATCTCGTGGAGCCGCTTGCCGAGCGCAACCTTCGCCGTGACGCGGGCGATCGGATACCCGGTCGCCTTCGAGGCGAGCGCCGAGGAGCGCGAGACGCGGGGGTTCACCTCGACGACGCGGTACTCCCCGCCGGGGGTGCCGTCGTCGTGCCACGCGAACTGGATGTTACAGCCGCCCTGAATGCCCAGGTCGCGGATCACTTCGAGCGCCGCGTCCCGCATCTCCTGATGGCCGTCGTCGGGGATCACCTGCGACGGCGTGACGACCGTCGACTCGCCGGTGTGGATCCCCATCGGGTCGATGTTCTCCATGTTACAGATGATGATACAGGAGTCGTCGGCGTCCCGCATCACCTCGTACTCCAGCTCGACCCAGCCCGCGATGGACTCCGTGATCAGCACCTCGCTGTTGCGCGAGAGGCGGAGCCCCTTGCGGACCCGCTCGACCAGCTCCTCGAACTCGTCGACGACGCCCGAGCCCGAGCCGCCGAGGGTGTACGTCGTCCGCGCGATGACGGGCAGGCCGCCCACCGCGTCGACCGCCTCCTGGACGCGCTCGCGGAACGCCGCCTCGTCGAAGTCGGTGACCGACTCGTCGTCGTCCAGAGAGATGGTCGTCGACTTCGGCACCGGCTGGCCGAGCCCCTCCATGCGCTGGCGGAAGAGGTCGCGGTCCTCGGTGGCGTAGATGGTGTCGAGGGGCGTCCCCATCACCTCGACGTCGTGCTCCTCCAAGATGCCCTCCTCGGCGAGCTCGGCGGTGACGTTGAGCCCGGTCTGTCCGCCGAGCCCCGCGATCACGCCGTCGGGCTCCTCGATGCGGATGACCTCCGCTATCGCCTCGGGCGTGATCGGCTCGATGTACACCCGGTCGGCCGTCTCCGGGTCGGTCATGATCGTCGCCGGGTTCGAGTTCACCAGGACGACGCGGGCGCCCTCCTCCTGGAGGGCGCGACACGCCTGCGCGCCGGAGTAGTCGAACTCGGCCGCCTGTCCGATCTGGATCGGTCCGCTGCCGATAAGGAGAATCGTCCGGTCCTCGCTCATTACGCGGACGGAATACGCTCATCGTAATAAGGCCGGCGGTAGAGTACGAATCTCGCAGCGAGTTTGCGATTTTCGCAAGACACGACGTGCCACGGTGGTCGGTACGACACCACATGATTTTCCCGCCGCCTCTCCGTATCGGTGAGCTGAGAGGCCCACCACAAGGGATTTACCGAGATGTCAGAAAATCGGGGACTGATATGCCCTGTTCCCGCCGCCGCGCCCTCCAACTGCTCGGCGTCGCCGGCGCGACCGCCGCGACGGCCGGCTGTCTCAGCCCCGGCGACCTCGACTCGTACGCGCTCATCGCCGACGAACTGGACCTATCGTCGATCGGACCCCCCTACCTGTGGCCCGACCCAACGGTCATCGACGCCACCACCCGCGTCGACTTCACGACCGAGGCCAAGACCGCGTCCCTCTCCGAGCTGTTCGAAACCGGGATGGTGACCGTCAGACAGTGGCCGCTCGTCGGTCGAGACCAGTGGGGAACCGAGACGCGACCGCGGCCGACGTTCCTCGAACGCGACGGGACCTTCTACGAGGTCCGGATCACCGACGAGCGCGTCCTCGAACGCGAGCGCTGGCACTTCGCGGTCGACCGGGTCGACGAGACGCCGCCCGACGGCGCGGCGGTCGCGGAACCGCCCTTCGACCTCTCCGAGCAGGACGAGCGCGTGCTCGACGCGGCGCTCGACGCCGTGTACGCGGGCAACGACGGCTTCCTCGGAGACCCGGAGTTCGACGAGCTCCAGACCGTCGAGTTCCACCACGGGCTCGACGCCGACGCCAGCGCGCTCGTCCCGTCGCCGCCGTTCGAGTTCGTGGAGTACAGCGACGAATTCTTCCGAGCCGTCACGGAGCGGCGGACCGTCGACGTTCCGGAGTGGACGTACGCAATCGACGAGATCGCCGCCTCGCCGGGCGGATTCACCGAGTACGCGCGAGACGCGATCGTCGAGCGCGACCTGAGCGAGGCCGGGCTCTCGGACGGCGCTCGCGGGGTGTTGGACGACGCGATCGCCGAGGACCCGCGCCGCTACGAGGAGGGCGCGCCGCCGTCGGCCAACCTCGACGAGGCCCTCGACGCGCTCGGCATCGCCGATGACCTCGAACCGATCGAGAGCTACGACGACCGCGTCGACTTCCGGAACGTCGTCGTCGAGTACCGAGACGGAGTCTATCGGTTCGACCTGATCGTCACGCCGTAGAAATCTCGCGGACCGTCGCCGGCCGACCGCACACCGCCCCCTCGACACGGACGGAGGCCTCCCGGACGCCGGCCGCCCTCAGGTTTCGATCCGGTACCGGTACGGCTGGCCCGAAATGACCTCGACCTCGCCGCGCTCGGCCCGCCGCCCCAACACGGTGGCGACTCGGTGCGGGCTGTCGATCTCCTCGCAGTCGTCACACTCCTCGACCAGGGCGAGGATCTCCCGCGCCGTCAGCGGCTCGTCGGCCTCGGCGAGCACGCCGCGGATCCGGTCGAACCGGTCGTATTCGCCGGCGCTCATACGTCTTACGTAGGGTCTCCGAACATATAGGGTTCAGTGAGACAGGAGTCGGACGGTTGTCTGACACGAGTTCTCTCGCGGTTGTTTTCGGCCGTTTGAGCCGTTTGCCGAGACGCGACGGGAACGAGTCGGGTTTCGCTCAGGCGTACGGGTCTTCGGCTTCGAGGTCGCGCTCCGACCGGTACTGCTCGACGAACTCGCTCACGTCGAACTCGACCATCTCCTGTTCGAACGCCGACAGCGCCTCATCGTCGTCGGCGTGGCTGACGGCGTGTTCCATCAGCTCGACGACGAGCTCGACGACGATCTCGTGGAGCCGGCGGGAGTCGAACTCGGTCACCCAGACCATCGCGTACCCCACGTCGGCGTTCTCGCTGGCGTCGTGGGAAACGACCGCCTCCGGGAACTCCTCTAACACGACGCCGAGCAGGTGCGGCGTGTCGAACTCCGGCATCTCCTCGCTGGTCGTGTCGATCGCCTCGCGGAGGACCTCGACGAGGAAGTCGGGGAGGAACCGCTCGGGCGGGTGGACGTCCATCACGACCGCGTGGGTCTCGCCGCAGGCGCACTCGTACTCGCGCATCCCGAGGTCCAGGTCGCCGGCGCCGATCGTCTCCCCGCAGGGTAGCTCCAGCGCGTTCTCGTCGCCGCCGGGGACGCGGGGCTGAGACATAGCTCCGCTTGGTCGCTGTCGAGGTTAAAAGGAGCGGAACGGGTCGGTGCGGGGGAGCGGGAACGGCGAGGTTCGCTACTCGAGATCCTCGTAGCCGCTTTCGTCGTCGTCGGCTTCGGGCGCGTTCTCGTCGTCTTCACCCTCGTCGCTCTCGCCGCCGTGCGTCTCCACTTCGGCCTCGACCTCGATCTCGATCCCGTTCGCCTCGTAGGTCGCTTCGACCACCTCGGCGTCCTCGCGTTCGATCTCCAGTTCGTCCCGGTCGACCTCCACCTCGACCTCCACGTCGACGGTCACGTCGTCGGACATACCGGTCGCTCCTTCGAGGCGGGAACGCAAAAGCGGTCGGTCGCGGCGGGTCTGAGCGGCGCGGGGCGATCCGCGGCCCGAAACTCAGGCGCTCACTGGAAGCCGATCCGACCGCCGGTGTCGCGGAGCGACTCGCCGCCGCCGCCCTTGAACTGCTCTTTGACGTCCTCGTAGTACGCGAGGATGTCGTCGTTGATCGTCGGGCGCACCGACTCCATCGCGCGCCGGAAGTGCTTCATCTCGACCTCCTCGGCGTCGTCGTCGTCGCGCAGCGCCTCGATAGCGGCCTCGCGGGCGATCCCCTCGAGGTCGGAGCCCACGTAGCCGTCGGTGATCTCGGCGACCTCGCGGAGGCTCACGTCGGGCGCGAGCGGCGTGTCCTCGGTGTGGATGTCGAGGATCTGCTCGCGGCCCTCCTGATCCGGTTGACCGATCATCACGAGCCGGTCGAAGCGTCCGGAACGCAGCAGCGCGGGATCGATCATGTCGGGGCGGTTGGTCGCGCCGATCACCATCACGTCGCCCATGTCCTCGAGGCCGTCGAGCTCCGTCAGGAGCTGGTTGACGACGCGCTCGGAGACGTTGTTCCCCATCTCCTGCCCGCGCGAGGGCGCGAGGCTGTCGAGCTCGTCGAAGAAGATGATCGTCGGGCTCACCTGCCGGGCCTTCCGGAAGGTCTGCCGGATCGCCTTCTCCGACTCGCCGACCCACTTCGAGAGCAGCTGCGGCCCCCGCACCGAGATGAAGTTCGCGTTCGTCTCGTTGGCGACCGCCTTCGCCATCAGCGTCTTCCCGGTGCCCGGCGGGCCGTACAGCAGCACGCCCTTCGGCGCGTCGACGCCCATCCGGTCGAACTTCTCCGGCGAGGTGAGCGGCCACTCCACCGACTCCTGGACCTGCTGTTTGGCGTCCTCGAGCCCGCCGACGTTGTCCCACGAGATCTTCGGCAGCTCGACGAGCACCTCGCGCATCGCCGACGGCTCGACCTCGTTGAGGGCGCCCGAGAAGTCGTCGCGCTTGACTATCATCCGGTCGATGAGGCTCGGGGGCACCTCCTCCTCGTCGAGATCGATCTCGGGGAGGTAGCGCCGGAGCGCCTTCATCGCCGCCTCCTTGGTGAGGCTCTCGATGTCGGCGCCGACGAACCCGTGCGTCTCGTCCGCGAGGTGATCGAGGCTCACGTCGTCGGAGAGCGGCATCCCGCGGGTGTGGATCTGGAGGATCTCCTTGCGGCCCACCTCGTCGGGGACGCCGATCTCGATCTCGCGGTCGAAGCGACCCGGCCGGCGGAGCGCGGGGTCGACGCTGTCGACGCGGTTCGTCGCCCCGATGACGATCACCTGTCCGCGGGTCTCTAACCCGTCCATCATCGTCAGCAGCTGGGCGACGACGCGGCGCTCGACCTCGCCAGTCACGTCCTCGCGCTTCGGCGCGATCGAGTCGAGCTCGTCGATGAAGATGATCGAGGGCGACTCCTCTTTGGCATCCTCGAAGATCTCCCGGAGCTGCTGTTCGGACTCGCCGTAGTACTTCGAGATGATCTCCGGGCCGGCGATCGAGAAGAACGACGCCGAGGTCTCGTTGGCGACGGCCTTCGCGAGCAGCGTCTTCCCGGTGCCCGGCGGGCCGTGGAGCAGGACGCCCTGCGGCGGCTCGATGCCGAGCTTCGAGAAGATCTGCGGGTGTTTCATCGGCAGCTCGACCATCTCGCGGACGCGCTGGATCTCCGACTGGAGCCCGCCGATGTCCTCGTACGTAATTCCGCCGCCGGTCTTCTCGAACCCGGAGATCGGCTCCTCGCGAAGCTCGACCTCGGTGTCCTCGGTGATGAGACAGACGCCGTCCGGCTCCGTTTCGACCGCGATCAGCGGGATCGCCTGCCCGGGCGACCGCATGAACGGGTGGTTCGTCGACGACATCACGGGGACGATGTCGCGCTCGACGACCGGGCGCTTGAGGATCTGGCGTTTCACCATGCCGGCGGCGTCGGAGCCGAACTGGACCGACGCCTCCTCGGGTGGGGCCAGCACGAGCTTGTCGGCCTTCTCCGCCTCCGCCTTCCGGATGGTGACGCGCTCGCCGATGCCGACGTCCGCGTTCTGTCGGGTGAACCCGTCCACGCGGACGGTGTCGGTGTTCCAGTCCTGGCGGTCGGCGCGCCAGACCTTCGCGGCGGTCGTCTCCGCGCCCTCGATCTCGATGATGTCGCCGGGCGAGAGCTTCAGGTGCAGCAGGGTGTCGGGGTCGAGTCGGGCGATGCCGCGCCCCGAGTCGTTCGGGTACGCCTTCGCCACTTCGAGTTGGACTTCGTTCATGGTTCCTCGCGGGGGATGGTCGTATCTGGACCCGGTCCGGGAATAAGCCTGTTGCCCGTCCCGGCGCCGCCGCTTCGCACCGAGCGACTAGCGCCCGCGGAATGTTGTGTTATCATATAGCACGATACGAAGCCCGCTCTTAAAACCTCGTCGTAAGCGTGCCTTTTCGCCGTCGACTCGCGCGTTGTCGCGACGGGCGCCTTTTGTCCCTGCGAGGCGACTATCAGACGTGTTCGAGTCCCTCTCCGACCCGATGCGGTCGCTGCTCTCCCGGCTTGCCTTCCTCGTGGCCGGTGCGCTCGTCGGCGCCGCGCTGTACGCCCTCGATATCGGTGGCTTCCTCGCCGTTCCGCTCGCGGTCGTCGCGTTCATCGTCGTCGGCGAGCTGTACCTGTTCGCGACCGGCGAGTAGCGTTTATAAATAGCAACGACAATTTGCGGTGGCGCGTGCCTGCGAGCGGCCGCCACCGGTGGCCGCGAGTCAGCACGCGCGAGGGACGCCGCGAGCGATGTGGGCGACCGAAGGGAGCCCCGAGCGAGCGGCGAGGCTGGGGAGGCGTGAGGTGCGGTTGCGGTGCCGTGCGGGGTGGGAATCAAAGGGGCAGCCGCGAGGGCGAAGCACGACGACGCAAGCACCGCAGGGAAGGAGCGGTAGCGACTGACTGAGGAGCGCAGCGAGTCGCGCGAGCCCTCGCGGCTGGGGCTTTGGAGATGTTCTCCGTCGATTCGTAATCATCGGTTGATAAATGAGCGACCGAGGCCTCGGTGGTGTTTAGCGCAGCGGCGTTATTCATTTATAAATGATAAACAGCTACTGGCCGGACAGTTATAAACGAATATCCGACTGATTCGGCGGCGTCAATCCCGAGGTATTTGTCCGCCAGTCGCCTCGGGAGCACCATGCGAACGCTCGTCTTCGACGGTCGGACCGGCGCCGCCGGCGACATGATCTGCGCCGCGCTGATCGCGGCCGGCGCCGACCCCGACGTCCTCGCCCCCGTCAGCGACGCCCTCCCGATACGATACGAGGTCGGAGAGACGGAGAAGAACGGGATTCGGGCGACCACGGTCGACGTCCTCGTCGACGGCGAGGACGACGGAGCGGTCGAGACAGGCGCGGACGACAGCCACGGTCACGATCACGGCCACGATCACACGCATGACCACGACCACGGTCACAACCACGACCACAGTCACGGCCACGACCACGAGACGGAGGCCGCCCAAGACGACACCCACGCCGAGGGCGCCGGCGTCCACCGCTCCTACCGCGAGGTGATCGATCTCGTCGAGTCGATGGGGCTCCCCGACGCGGTCGAGTCGACCGCGCTCGACGCCTTCGAACTGCTCGGCCGCGCCGAGGCGTCGGTCCACGGCACCGACCTCGACGACACGCACTTCCACGAGGTGGGCGCGGACGACGCGATCGCCGACGTGGTCGGCGCCGCGCTGCTGCTCGCGGACCTCGATCCCGACCGCGTTCTCACCACGCCGGTCGCTGCCGGGGGCGGCACGGTCGAGATGAGCCACGGGACGTACCCGGTTCCGGCCCCGGCGACGACCGAGATCGCGAGCCGCGCCGACTTCCGGATCGTCGGCGGGCCGATCGACCGCGAACTGCTCACCCCCACGGGCGCCGCGATCCTCGGAGCGGTCGCCGACGACGTCGACGCGGTCCCGGATCTGGCGGTCGAGCGCGCTGGCTACGGCGCGGGCGACGCCGAGTTCGAGCGCCACCCGAACGTCCTCCGCGCGCTCGTCGGCGACGGGGGACCGTCAGCGAGCGAGACCGCGCGGGAACGAACCGCAGGCGGCAGCCTCGTCCGCGACGACATCGCCGTCCTGGAGACGAACCTCGACGACGCCGCGCCGGAGGTCCTCGGCGGGCTTCAGGAGACCCTCTCGCGTGCCGGCGCGCGAGACGTGACGATCGTTCCGACGACGATGAAGAAATCCCGCCCGGGCCACCTCGTGAAGGTCATCTGTAAGCCGGCGGACGCCGAGGCGGTCGCCGAGCGGCTCGCCCGGGAGACCGGGACGCTCGGGGTGCGCCAGTCGGGCGCGACCCACCGCTGGATCGCCGAGCGCGAGTTCGAGACGGCGACGCTCCGGGTCGACGGCGTCGACCACAAGGTGGCCGTGAAGGTCGCCTCGACGACGGATGGGGAGGTGTACGACGTCAGCGCGGAGTACGACGACGCGGCCGCGGTCGCCGAGGCGACGGGCCTCCCGATCCGGGAGGTGCTCCGGCGCGCCGAGGCCGACGTGCGGGAGCGGCTCGACGACGGTTAGGTTCGGAAGACCGAGCCCCCGCCCCGTCAGTCGGGCGGGTCGACTCGCTCGACGCGCTCGGGGTCGACGCCGAACCCGTCGGCGAGGCGCTCCCGGACGCGGTCAGCGACGACCGCCTCGTCCGCGCCGAGCTCGGCCGCCCGAACCGCCTCCTCGTCGACCGCGAGGGTGGCGACCGCCTCGACCGTGGTGTCGTTGAGGCCGGGCCGGAGGCCGGCGATTTCAAGCTCCTCGACGCTGAGGCCGTCGATTCGCTCGATCTGTGCTCTGGCGCCGGCGACGAGGTCGCCGGCGGCCGCCTGCGAGACGCGGACGGTCACCGTGGCCTCGACCGACGGCGTGTGGATGGCTGCCGCCATACGCCCTCGCCGCGAGTCGAACGCGGGGCGGCCGGTCGGCGTCCCGGGCCGACCCCGGGAGGCGACCGATCCGCGTCCTCGAACGCCGCGCCGGCGACGACGGGGGTCGCCGACGGCGACGCTCGCGAGGGTGACGGTCGTCTCACTCGACGCGCATGACGGACAGCGGCGGCTGGAGAGAACGGGAGATGGTCCGTCCCGCGGGGAAAGCTCCCCAGCCGACGCGCGTCACGCGGTCGGGCGGACGGACCGTGGGTTCGGAGCCGAATACCCGATCCCGATCCACCCGAGGAACGCGACGCTCGCGGACCGGCCGAGCGTCGAGGTGGTGGAACGGGTCATGGTCGGGATCCGCGGCGCGGGAAGCGCCGTTATCAGCCTCCTGTATCGGTTTCGTATTAAAATTATGTTAGTTATGCGACCACATGCCACGGTGAATTCGGCCCGGAAGTCCCCGAGAATCCGCCGGAGCGGCCGCGGGCGAGCCGTTCCGTCGACGCCGAGACGACAGGCCTATGCCGAACGCCCGACCAGTTGCGCGTAAGCAGCCACCGTCATGATCGAGCGAATTCACACGTCGGACGTCGAACCGGACGCGGACGAGGTCGCCATCGCCGGCCACGTCCACGAGATCCGCGACCTGGGAGGCCTCGTCTTCCTCATCGTGCGCGACCGCGAGGGGCTCATCCAGATCGTTTTCAAGGAGGAGCGCGAGCCCGAGCTGTTCGAGGCCGTCCAGGACGTGGGCGCCGAGGACGTGGTCCGCGTCGTCGGCGAGCCGCTGGAGAGCGACCAGGCGCCCGGCGGCGTCGAGATCGCGCCCACCGAGTACGAGGTCATCGACGAGGCCGACTCCCCGCTCCCCCTCGAAATCTCGAAGGACATCGAGGTCGACCTCTCGACCCGGCTCGACAACCGCGCGCTCGACCTCCGCAAGCCGGAGACGCTCGCGGTGTTCACCCTGCGCTCGGAGCTCATCACCGCGATGGAGGAGTGGTTCGAAGACGAGGGGTACGTCGACATCAAGACGCCCCTGATCTCGAAGGGCGGCGCCGAGGGCGGCGCCGAGCTGTTCCCGATCCTCTACTACAACCAGGACGCGTTCCTCTCGCAGAGCCCCCAGCTGTACAAGCAGATGCTGATGGCGTCGGGGTACGAGGCCGTCTACGAGACGGGCACCGCGTTCCGCGCCGAGGACTTCGCCACTTCTCGCCACGTCTCCGAGATCGCGATGTTCGACGTGGAGCTGGCGTACATCGACGACGAGGACGACGTGATGGACGTCCAAGAGGAGTCGCTGCGCTACGCGCTCAGCGAGGTCGCGGAGAACGCCGAGCGCGAGCTCGACCTGCTCGACGTCGACCTTGACGTGCCCGAAGAGGACTTCCCGCGGATCACCTTCGACGAGGCGCTCGACATCCTCGAAACCGAGTACGGCCACTTCCCGGACGACCCGACCGACCTCGACACGAAAGGGGAGAAGCTGCTCGGCGAGCACTTCGAGGAGCAGGGACACCCGGCGTTCTTCGTCGTCGGCTACCCCGACGAGAAGTTCTACTACATGCAGGACGTGCCCGACGACGAGATCGCCTCCCGGAAGTTCGACCTGATATATAAAGGACAGGAGCTCTCCTCGGGCGGCCAGCGCGAGCACGACGTCGAGCGCATGGTCGAGGTCATGGAGGAGGAGGGCGTCGAGACCGCGAACTTCGAGTTCTACATCGAGGCGCTGAGCTACGGCACGCCCCCGCACGGCGGCTACGGGCTCGGCATCGACCGCCTCGTCCAGAAGGTCGCCGACCTCGACAACATCAAGGAGGCGATCATGTTCCCGCGCGACCCGAACCGGCTGGAGCCGTAGCGGGACCGAACCGATCCGGACCGTCGAGGCTCGTTCCGTCCGCTCCCCGATGCGCGGCTGCGCGGTCGGGATCCAATTCCGTCGCGCGAGCGACAATCGAACCGCTCGGCGTTCGCCGTCTTTTATAAGATGCCTGCCGATCTGACGAGATTCGGGTTTCAAAGTCTCTCACGCCCGTTAAACCGAATTAAATTGGGCGTAATTCGGCTGAACGGCTTGCGTCATTAAAGGGAGTCGGGCCCCGAGGGGAAGTTGCTATGAACGCACTCCGAACGACGCTGCTCGTGGCGCTGGCCACGGTGGTACTGATCGGGACCGGCGCGGCCGCCGGTGCCGTCGCGGCGACGCCCGGCCCGGACAACGCCTCGGGCGACGCGGGCCCACCGAGCGACCTCCCGGACCAGGTGCCGGACTTCGTCGGCGGGGTCCTCGATAGCGTGAACGAGTTCCTCGACGGCGGCGTCGACGACCTCGGCGAGACCGTGAGCGAGGTCGCCGGGAACGGCGCCGGCGAGGGCGACGCAGACGACGGAACCGACACCGACGAGGAGGGGGCGTAACGTGACGGACCGCACGTCCGACCGCCTCGCGCTCGACCGCCGAACGTACCTCCGTGCGACCGGCGCCGCCGCGCTCGGCGCGGCCGGCCTGGCCGGCTGCGTCGGCCGGGCGAGCGGGACGCTCGCGACGCGGGTCACCGACCAGCCGGCCGACATCGGCGACTTCGAGTCGCTCGTCGTCACCGTCGAGGGGTTCTGGCTCGGGCCGGAGGGCGCCGAGCCGGACAGCGAGGACGCCGACGGCAACGAGACCGACACGGACGATGGCGGCGACGACGCTGGCGACAACGAGACTGCCGACGGCAACGAGACGGACGCGGGCGACGAGGCCGACGACGAGGAGGACGCCGGCCGCGAGTACTTCGAGTTCGACGAGGCCCAAGAGGCCGACCTCGTCGAACTCCAGAACGGC
Organism: Halorubrum sp. T3; assembly: GCF_000296615.1. Lineage (NCBI taxonomy): Archaea > Methanobacteriati > Methanobacteriota > Halobacteria > Halobacteriales > Haloferacaceae > Halorubrum > Halorubrum sp. T3. The sequence continues at coordinate 1,247,093 of NZ_JH815330.1, forward strand.
GAGACGCAGCTGATCGACGAGCGCGAGCTCCAGACGGGGGAGTACCCGTACCTCCAGATCGACGTGTCGTCGGCGGACGGGACGCTCACCGACGGGAGCGACGCGACCGTCGACCTCCCGGGCAACGCGCCGCTGAAGTTCAACGAAGCGTTCGAGATCCGGGAGAACACGCGGACGACGTTCACCGCGGACTTCGCGCCGGTGCTGCGCGGGAACGGCCGCTACCTCCTCCGACCGGTACCGAGTGGCATCGAGGTGGAGTACGAGGAGTCGTCGGACTCGGACGACGACGGATCGAGCGGCGACAACGAGACCGACGACTCGTAGCGACGCCGCAGTCCCCCGGTCCCCCGTTGGAGTCGCGGCCGCACCCGTCGCTCGCGCGGAGCGAGCGCGGCCCGCGCCGCGGCTTCGGGGTCAGGGCTGGGTCGGTTCCCGGGATTCGGGGACCGGGGGAATGCGCGCGCCGTTGCGGTCGGTCCCCGATCCGAGGCAGACGCCGTCAGAGGCACACGACCCGCACGATCGCCCGTACGACGACGCGTTCGGGCGGTCTCCGCTTTCTCCGATCCGTTCGCCTTTCGGCCTTTTCATACCGCGAGGAGTCAGGCAGTCGCCGCGTCCGGCCGCACGAACGTCCGATAGAGCGGTCCGGCGAGGACCAGCGCGCCGACCGCGGCCATCCCGAGGATCACGGTCGGGTCGACGAGCGACCCGCCGCTCGCCGCGAGTCGGTCGAGCGAGACGCCGACCGCGACCCCGGCGAGGACCCACGGCAACTCGCCCAGCGCCGTGCCGACCAGGAACGGCCGGACCCCGACGCCGGCGGCCGCGGCCCCGGCCGTCACAGCGTCGGAGGGGAGCGGCAGCAGGCGGGTCCCGGCCACGGCGCGCACGCTGCCGGACTCCGCCGCGAAGCGCTCGCCGGCCCGGCAGAACCGGTCTGCGATGCCCGGCTCCTCGCCCGTCTCGGAACCGTCGCGAATTCGGAGCCGCCCCGCCCGAGCGAGCGCGTACGGCGGGAGGGCGGTGCCGACGACGAGCGCGAGCGCGAACGGCGCCCCGACCCAGCCGTACCCGAAGCCGACGGCGACGGCGAGGAGGGTCGTCGGCCACGCGAGCAGGGGCCGCACGGCGGCGAGCGCGACGACGGCGACCCCGAACCGGAGCGGATCGGTCGCGAGCCAGCGGAGCCGCGAGAGCGCCCCCTCGGGGGAGACCGCGAGCGCGAGCGCCGCCAGCGCGGCGACGACGGCGCCCGCGACCGCGTACCGCCCGAGCGTCGACCGGCGATTCACGCTCGCCGGTCCGCGGGCGCCCGGTAAACGCTTTGTGGGTGCGTTCGAGCGGGAGCCGAAGGTCTGCGCGTCCGGCTCACGACAGCTTTCCGAGCGCCTCGAAGAAGTCCGAGGGCGGGCCGGCAATGCGTATCGGCGGCGCGGCGCGCTCGACTGTCACCTCAACCGGCCCGTCGAGGGTCTCGGTGTCGCGGCCGTCGCTGACGACCGTCGCGCCCGCGTCGTCCGCGACCGAGACGGTGACCGTCGCGTCGGCGTCCACCACGAGCGGCGGCATCCCCTCCTCGGCGACCATCTCGTTGACGACTAACCCCCCGACCTCGGGGTGGACGAGGGGCCCGCGCTCGGAGAGGTTGTACGCGGTCGACCCGGTCGGCGTGGCCACGAGGACCCCGTCGGCGTGGCCGCCAGCGTACCGGGACCCGTCGACGCGCACCTCGTAGTCGATCCCGCCACCCGGGCCGCGCCGGTCGCCTTGGACGACCACCTCGTTCGCGGCCGGCGTCGAGGTCCAGTCGCCGGTGCTCGCGGTGAGCCGCGGCGCCTCGCGGACGTCTAAGCCGCCGTTGCGGAACGCCCGGATCTCGGCGCGGAGCGCGGTCGCGGCGTCCGCCGGCGGGACGGCGTTGAGAAAGCCCACCTCGCCGAGGTTCACCCCGACGATCGGGGTGTCGCCCGCGTTGCGCGCGACGAACAGGAACGTCCCGTCGCCGCCGACCGCGACGACGAGGTCGCAGTCGCCGAACGCGTCGACCGGTCGGGCGTCGTCGCCGGCGTCGAGCGCGGCAGCGGTCTCCTCGTCCAGCCAAACGCTCTCGCCCGCGTCGACGACGACGTCTCGGAGGGTCGCCGCGAGCGACGCCGCCCGCTCGCTTCCCTTTCGCGCCACGATGCCCACTTCCATGCGGAATCCATCCCGAGCCCCGGATAAAAGCGTGCGGACATCGGGCGGCACCGGGTTCCCGAGACCTGAAACCTCGCCGGAAAGTTTCAAGCCGCTCGGCCGCGTTGCTCGGTCCATGTCGACCCCCCACGGGCGGCGGAAACGATGAGCGAGGAGGACGACTGGTTCGAGCGCGCGCTGCGCGAGACCGACGAGGAGTCCGACGAGCCGCCGGTGGGCGGTGCAGAGGGCGGGTCCGATGGCGTGGAGGGCGGTTCAGACGGTGCGGAAGACGGGTCCGCCGATCCGGATGGCGACGCGGACGACTCGGAAGCCAGTGCGGACGACCCTGCGGGGGAAACGGAGGCCGCGAGCGACGACGCCGAACCGGCCGACCCGTTCGGCGGTGCCGGCGACGAGACGGGCGCCGAGGCGGGCGACGGAGACCCCTTCGCCGGCGACGCCGGGGAGGGCGACGAGTCCGACGGAGGCGAGTTCGGCGACGGTGAATTCGGCGGCGACGACGCGGCGAGCGGTGGCATTCCGGCGGACGCGTTCGGCGACGTCGACGCCGACTCCGGGTTCGACTCCTTCGGCGAAGACGACCCCTTCGGCGGCGATGAAGCGGGTACCGACGACCTCGACGCTGGCGGCGACGGCGGCGCGACGGACCCGTTCGGCGCGGACGACCCCTTCGGCGGGAGTCGGAGTGGTGGCGGGTCCGACGGCCGGTCAAGCGGCGCCGGTGACGGTGGAGCGGCGGGCGGTGGCGGCGATCCGTTCGGCGGCTACCGCGGGAGTACGGGCGGAGACGACGACGACTTCGGATTCGGTGAGTTCGGCGGCGACGCGGACGCCGGCGGGACGACCGACTTCGACGTCGACCCCGACGAGTTCGAGTCCGAAATCGAGCGGACCGACATCGGGATCGAGGGGCTCGACGACATGATCCTCGGCGGCGTCCCCAGCCGGTCGCTGCTGTCGGTCATCGGCGGGGCCGGCACCGGGAAGACGACGTTCGCGCTCCAGTTTCTCAACCACGCGCTCGAATCGGGCGAGAAGGGGATCTACATCACGCTTGAACAGACCCGCGAGTCGATTCTCGACACGGCGACCGAGAAGGGGTGGTCGTTCCGCGAGCACGCGGCGGAGGACCGCCTCGCGGTCGTCGCCATCGACCCCATCGAGATGGCCAACTCGCTGTCGTCGATCCGAAACGACCTCGTCCGGCTCATCGCTGAGTTCGACGCGGACCGGCTGGTGCTCGACTCCGTCTCCCTCTTGGAGATGATGTACGACCACCCCGCGAAGCGACGCTCTGAGGTGTTCGGGTTCACGCGCTCGCTGAAGGAGTCGGGCGTCACGACGCTGCTCACCTCCGAGGCGAGCGAGGAGACGCCGTACGCCTCCCGGCACGGCATCGTCGAGTACCTCACCGACGCCGTGTTCGTCCTCCAGTACGTCCGCGGCTCGGACTTCCGCGAGACCCGCCTCGCCGTCGAGATCCAGAAGATCCGCGACGCGAACCACTCCCGCGAGACGAAGCCGTACGACATCACCGACACCGGGATCTCCGTGTACGATCAGGCGAACATCTTCTGAGCCCTCGCGGGCCGCGGGCGGCTCCGAACCTATCCGGGGAGCTGAACGACCAAGTTCAACGCCTGCGGAAGTAGGACGCTGACGAATATCTGCGACCACATGGCGAACGTCGTCGGATACGTTCCGGTGCTTTCGACGTGCGCGAGCGTCTCCTGTGCGTTCTCGTACTGCTCCCTGTTCTCAATATCCGTGAGCGTGGCGTCGAACGGGTCGCTCACCGACCGCTTAAGCTCCCGTTCCAGCGATCGGATCTTCGCTCGCTTTTTGCTCTTCATGATTGCGTGGACCCTGTACATCGAGTACCCGATCGTCAGCACGCCGACGAACCAGACGGCCGAGAGAACCGCTTGGAAACCCGGCCCGGGAGCCGGATACGGCGACGAGAGGTACTGCGAGAGGATGACCGGGATGTGGGTCTGGAGAAACCACAACAGCAGGACCCCCGTATAGATGTAATACGAGCGTTTGAGGAGCTCTCCGACCGGTTCGAACCCGCCGAGGTTCCGGGGGTCGTAGTAGAAGAGTCCGAAGTCCGCCTTGGCGAGCCGGCGTGGGACAGCGAGGTGAACGGCGACGTAGGACACCCCGAGCTCAACCAAGATCGGGATCGTGATGAGCGGGAACGAGACCGCCTGTGCGTACAAGACGAGGCCGATCCCGTCCGTTTCGATGAGACGCGGGAATCCGAGCACGAACGCCCCGAAGGCGTAGAAGGCGACGAGGGCGACGACGTAGGCCGCCGTCCGCGTCCGGAGGGAGACGAGCCCCTCGAACTGCCGCCGCATCGACGCGTCGATGTCGACGTGTTCGTCGTCGATACCGAGCGCGATCATCGCGTCGGCGTAGCTCTCGTGGATGTACCGGAGCCCGAACACGCCGAGGACCGTCATCGCGGGGATGGCGAGCGAGTTCGGCTGTACGAAAAAGGAGCTTTTCCCCGACACGAGGAAGTTGTACACGTCGAACAGCCCGTACTCGACGAACAGTCCGACCGCGACGAGCAGATACGGCGGATAGACGTCTCCGCCGGTGAGCGTGTCCGATAGCCGCCCGAAACCGAGCTTCTCGGCGATGATTTCGATCAGCAGTCGGTCCCGATATCGCTGTACGTCTGCCATAGCGTCCGGTCACCATCCAGACAGTATAAGAGTGGGTCCTCTGTCTTCGGCGAGCGCCGGCGCTTGCGAGCTGATCGTCGCAGAAATACACCGTCCGGGAGTCCCGTGAGCGGCGAGGGACCTACGGTCCCTCTGGAAGCCGGCGCAAAGCGCCGGCGACGGAGCGAACGGGACAACGGACGGGGCACGACCGAAGGAAGTGCACCGTCCGGGAATTGAACCGAAATCAGACGTGCTCGCTCGTTTCACTCGCTGCGCGCGACTGATAGGGTTCAATTCCGTCCGGTGATTTCTCTCACTGCGTTCGAGAAATGCACCGTCCGGGAATTGAACCCGGGCTATTAGCTTGGGAAGCTAATGTCCTACCACTGGACCAACGGTGCTCGATTCGAGGTACCCGACCGTCCCACTTGAACGTAGCGTTTCGGCGGACCCCGACCACCGACGCCGAGTGCCGCGAGCCACACGATTAAGCGGCCGCCGACGAAGGCACGGCCATGACCGACGACGCAGCGGACGCAACGCGAACGGACGCCGCAGACACGGTCGATCGCGTGCGAGAGCGCGCGGCCGACCTCGCGCCCGCGCTCGGCGCGACCTGGACCGACGACGAGCCGTGGCGCTTCCTCACCGACCTCACGGCGATCGGGAGTCGCATGGCCGGCAGCGAGGGTGAGCGCCGGGCCGCCAGCCTCGTCGCCGACGCCTTCGAGCGGGCGGGGCTCGCGGACGTGCGCACGGAGCCGTTCGACCTGCCCGCGTGGGAGCGCGGGTCGGCGTCGCTCGACGTGACCGTCTCGGGGCGGGACGGCGAGCCGGCGACGCGCTCGTTCGAGGCGCTGGCGCTCCCGTACTCGCCGTCAGGAAGCGTCGCGGGCGAGCTCGTCGACGTGGGGTACGGCACCCCGAGAGAGATCGACGAGCGCGACGTGGAGGGGCGGATCGCGGTCGCCTCGACCACCACCCCCGAGGGCGGGCGGTTCGTCCACCGCATGGAGAAGTTCGGCTACGCGATCGACGCCGGCGCCGTCGGCTTCGTGTTCGTCAACCACCTCGACGGGCAGCTGCCGCCCACCGGATCGCTCACGTTCGGCGAGGAGGCCGAGGCGGTCGCGGTCGGCGTCTCGAAGGAGACCGGCGCGTGGCTCCGCGAGTACGCGGTCGGGGGCGATTCAGCCAGCCCGGACTCCGAACCGGTCGCACAGGCTGAACTGTCGGTCGAAGCGTCGACGACGCCGGGCGAGAGCCGCAACGTGATCGGGAGAGCAGGCCCCGACACCGACGAGCGAGTCCTCCTGCTCGCCCACTACGACGCCCACGACATCGCGGAGGGCGCGCTCGACAACGGCTGCGGGATCGCGACGGTCGCGACCGCGGCCGAGATCCTCGCCGACGCGGACCTCCCCCTCGGCGTCGACGTCGTCGCAGTCGGTGCGGAGGAGGTGGGACTACTCGGCGCGGAGCACCTCGCGGACCGCCTCGACCTCAATCGCGTGAAGGGCGTGGTCAACGTCGACGGCGCGGGACGGTTCCGCGACCTGGTCGCGCTCGCGCACGCCTCCACGGCGGCCGCGTCGGTCGCAGAGGCAGTGTCGACCGCGACGCGCCAGCCGATCGCGGTCGACGCGCAGCCGCACCCGTTCTCCGACCAGTGGCCGTTCGTGCGCCGCGGCGTGCCGGCGCTCCAGCTCCACAGCGACTCGGGCGACCGCGGGCGAGGGTGGGGCCACACCCACGCGGACACCCGTGACAAGGTCGACGACCGGAACGTCCGCGAACACGCGATGCTGATCGCGCTGCTCGTCGCCGAGTTCGCGGCGCCCGAGCGCGACCTTCCGCGGCTGGACCGCGACGAGCTCGCGGCCGCGTTCCGCGAGGCCGACTTCGAGACCGGGATGCGCGCGGCCGACCTCTGGCCGGCCGACTGGGACTGAGCGGGGCGGTCGCGGAGCGGCCGCAGGGCGGAGCGACCGCCCGCCCGGTCACTCCACGTCCGCGTCCGGCGTCGGCGGCGGAAGCCGCTTGTGGGCCGTCGCGCGGTGGCGTCCGAGCAGGTCCGCGACGAGTTCGCGGTCGACATCGAGGTCGGCGTCGGCTCCCTCGATCCGCTCGACGACCGCCTCCGGGTCCAGCCCGCGGTCAACGCCGAGGTGGAGGACCGGGTCGATGACCTCGTAGGGGGCGCCGAGGTCGTCCGCGTCGCGCTGCCCCGGCAGGAACCCCGCGGTCGGCGCCTTCTCGACGACGAACTCCGGCACGTCAAGCTCGGCCGCGAGCCCCCGGACGTCCGTCTTGTAGAGGTGGCCCAGCGGGAACAGGTCTGCCGCGCCGTCGCCGTGTTTCGTCAGGTAGCCCAGGAGGAGCTCGCTCCGGTTCGCGGTGCCGCAGACGAGGCGGTTCGTCGCGTTGGCAGCGAGGTAGGCGACGGCCATCCGGAGCCGCGCGACGGCGTTGCCGGACCGGACCGGCTCGTCATGGAGGTCGAAGCGGTCCGGGGCGACGGCGCCGAACTGCGCGAACAGCGGCTGAAGGTGGACCGTGTCGTGGTCGATACCCAGCGCCTCCGCGAGCGCCTCGGCGTCGCGGGCGTGCGGCGCGCCGATCTTGTTACACGGAAGTATCAGCCCGTACACGCGGTCAGCGCCGAGCGCTTCGACCGCGAGCGCCGCCGTCACCGTCGAGTCGAGCCCGCCACTCATGTTCACGACCACGCCGTCGGCGCCCGCGGCGGCGACCCGGTCGGCGACGAACGACCGGACTCGGTCGCGTTCGACCGCGGGATCCCGGTCCGGGAGCAGCGAGGCGGGAAGGGAGTGAGAACTGGCGGCGTCTCGCTCGTGGTTCGACACCGCCCCTCCCGCCGAACGCTCGGCGGCGGCCCCGTCCGAATCGAACGCCGACTCCGGGTCAGCCATCTCCTCCTCCGGCGCGGGCCGTCCGCCCCGTCCGAATCGTCCGCCGACGGGCCTGTCCGCCGACGGCTCGTGAGGGAGCGCGGGTGCGTCTCTGCGGGCGTTCGCGAGCGTCGCGTTGGATCGTCATCAGTCGGCCGCCGCTTCCGTTTGCGCTGGTAAATACTTGCGGTGTGGATCGTATAAGGAATTGGTACAGTTACGGCTGAGTGGAGTAGAGTTACTCGTGAAGCACGATGTACGTGCGATTAGAATCGGAATAATCTAATATACTTGAACTTCGATGCCGCTGAACGAAGGAATAACTCGTCTCCCAAAATAACACGCCCAATTTGAGTACGTTTGAATAGAAATTAGTCACAGAATAATCGTTCTAAGCATATAATGTGATTATATACGAACATTTATTAGTTAGATAGAGTTCGATTTGTCCATGTCACGCATCCAGCTGAGTTCGAGTCAGGAACGCGTGCTCACCGCGCTCGTGAACCTCTCCGAGGGCCGGGAGGCGCCGGTACAGGGCCGCGAGATCGCCGACGCGATCGACCGCAATCCGGGAACGGTGCGGAACCGCATGGGGAGCCTCAGCACGCTCGGGCTCGTCAAGGGCGTTGCCGGGCCCGACGGCGGCTACATCCCGACCGACGAGGCGTACGACACGCTCGGCATCGAGCGCTTAGAGGACGCCGCGACGACGCCGGTCGAGCGCGAGGGCGACCCCGTCGAGGACGTCACCGTCGCGGAGATAGACCTGTCGAGCGTCGCAAATCCGGAGCTGTGTCGCGCCGAACTCGTGATCCGCGGCCCGGTCGGCCCCTTCGACGCGGGCGATCACGTGACCGTCGGGCCGACGCCCGCCACCGGGCTGCGGCTCTCCGGCGTCGTCGACGCGACGAACGTCGACGGCAACAGCCTCCTGGTCCGCGTCGACGGCATGGAGACGCCGGCGGGGGGGTCGGCCGCCTGAGTGGGATCCTGAACGGGGGCCTGAGCGGGGACCAGAGCCGCGGCCGTCCGGAAGCCCGATTCACTCCTCGTCGACCGCGGAGAACAGCCTGTCGCGGACCGCATCGGTCGCGGCCGCGGCGTGACGCGCGTCCCGGTGTCGCTCGCCGAAGGCGACGCGCGCGCTCTCCGCCGCCTCGCGGTCGACGGTGAACTCCGCGTCGGGGTAGGTCACGTCCCACAACACGAGCGGTTCCGGGGGCGCGGGACCGACGCCGCGGTCTCCCGGGATCGGCTCGGCGGCGAGCAGCCGGTCGATCCACGCGAGGTCGGCGGTTCCGCGACCGACGGCGCGAGCGGCGGCGACGACCCGCCGGACGAGCGCGCGCGGGAACCCGTCCGCCGAGAGTTCGACGACGAGCGCGTCGCCCTCGCGGGTCGCCCGCGCGTCGAGGTCGCGGACCGTCCCCGTCTCGTCGGTCGTCAGGTTGTGGAAGTCGTGCTCGCCGTCGAAGCGCGCGAGCGCGGCCCGGAACCGGTCGTCGTCGACCGCGTGTTCCGGGTCTCGGCGCGCGCGGTCCGAGCCGGATTCGGAACTCGATTCGGGCGCGTAGAGGTGGTACCGGTAGGTCCGCCGGACCGCGTCGTGCGTCGCGTGAAAGCCGTCTGCGACGTCGGCGGCGGCCCACACGCGGACCGATCCCGGCAGGTGGCCGTTGAACGCGCGCGGCGTGAGCCACGGCGGCGCCTCGAAGGCGACGGTCTGGGCAACCGCTGAGACGCCGGCGTCGGTCCGGCCCGCCGCGGCGTAGCCGGGCGGCGTGGCGTGGGTCGACCCGTCGCCGCGATCGACCACGCCGTGTTCCGCGAGCGCTTCGAGGAGCGCGTCCGCGACCGTGCGGGCGTGCGGCTGGCGCTGGAAGCCGGCGTACTCTCGGCCGTCGTACGCGACCCGGAAGGCGCGGGTAACCGTCCCGTGACCGTTCGACGCGGCCGTCACTGATCGTCGGACGCGTCGCCGCCGTCCGTCGCGTCGCCGCCGCCCGTCGCGTTGCCCGCGCCTTCGTCGGTATCGGTCGACTCCGTCTCTCCGTCCGCCCCGTCGGGATCGGCCATCGGGACGGTCACTACCGGCACCGACGCGACGCGGACGACCTTCTCGGTGACGCTCCCGAGGAGCAGCCGGCGGATCCCGCGGCGGGTGTGACTCGGCATGACGACGATGTCAGCGCCGTCGTCGATCGCGTTCTCGATGACGTCCAGCGGGTCGCCGCGGACGACGCTTCCGACTGCCTCGACGCCGGCCGCTTCCAGTTCTGCGGTCACCGCCTCGACGCGTTCCTCGGCCGCCTCCGCGAGCCGGTCGGAGAACACGCCGGTCCGCGGGCCGGCGAGCGTGTCGACTGCGGTATCGGCGGCCGAGAGGACGTGGACCGTCGCGTCGTATCGCTCGGCGAGGCTGGCGGCGTGCGGGATGGCGTCGTTCGCCTCCCCGCCGGGCGCGACGGGCAGGAGGATGTCGTCGTACATACGCGGTACTGCTCGCGCCCGGCGGAAAACGATACCGGCCGTTGAAGCGGTTGGACTGAGGTCCGGTACGGTCGGATCGCAGCGACGGACAGAACGAAGTGCGGGCCTGTGTCGACGCGTCCGCGGCGCTTATTTATAAGTGCGATGCTCGCTCCCGGTGCGCTGCTCGCACGGATGGGCAGGGTTTTCCGACGCGCGTCCCTCCTCGCGGACATGGCACGAGAGGTTTCCGACCCCGACAACCCGCAGGTGACGCTCCAGACCAACCACGGCGACATCGTCGTCGAGCTGTTCGCCGACCGCGCGCCGAAGACGGTCGAGAACTTCCTCGGGCTGGCCCGCCACGACCCCGCCGCCGACGCGGAGCCCGCGCGCGACACAAACACCTGGGAGGACCCGAAAAGCGGCGAGGTCCGCGGCGACTCGCTGTACGAGGGCATCGTCTTCCACCGCGTCATCGACGACTTCATGATCCAGGGCGGCGACCCGATGGAGAACGGTCGCGGCGGCCCCGGCTACCAGTTCGACGACGAGTTCCACGACGACCTCACCCACGACGGGCCCGGGATCCTCTCGATGGCGAACTCCGGCCCGAACACGAACGGTTCGCAGTTCTTCATCACGCTCGACGCGACCCCGCACCTCGACGGCAAACACGCCGTCTTCGGGCAGGTCATCGACGGGATGGATGTCGTCGAGGAGATCGGCGGCGTGCCGACCGGGCGCAACGACGACCCCCGAGAGGCCGTCGAGATCGAGAAGGTCGACGTCGACGAGTAGTCGGTCCGGGTTCCCCCGTCCCGTGTTCGACCCTCCCACGTCGGGGGGAGTTAAGAAGATATAAATCATCCCCGCCGTAAGCGATAATCGCGCTCGGTTGGTGTAGTCCGGCCAATCATGTTGGCCTTTCGGCGGACGCGGCGCCTCGGCGCCGGTTCGGAAGTCAGCCGACGACCAGGGTTCAAATCCCTGACCGAGCATCCACTCTCACACCGCGAGCGACGCGTCTCGTTCTCCGGTCGTCCGTTCCGTTCTCCGGTCAGTCCGAAGGGGAAGAATCACGGCCGTCGGTGGCGGAGCATCGGGTATGAGCGACCGATCCGACGGCGGCGACGGTGACGGAGGCGACGGCCGCGGCGGCGACGGGGGTTACGGCGGCGCCGACGACCGCCGCTTCGAGACCCGCGCGATCCACGCCGGCCAAGAGCCGGACCCGGAGACGGGCGCGTTGATGACGCCGATTCACGCGAACTCGACGTACGAGCAGGACGGGCCGGGTGACCACCGCGGCTACGAGTACAGCCGCACGGGGAACCCGACGCGCAGTGACCTCGAAGCGAACCTCGCCTCGCTGGAGTCGGGCAGCCTCGCGCGCTGTTTCTCCTCCGGCATGGGCGCGATCAACACCGTCCTCAACCTCCTCTCGGCGGGCGACCACGTCGTCGCGGGCGACGACGTGTACGGCGGGACGCACCGCATCCTGACGCAGGTGTACGACGAGTACGACATCGAGACCAGCTTCGTCGACACGACGGACCACGACGCGGTCCGGGACGCGATGCGCGAGGAGACCGAGTTAGTGTGGGTCGAGACGCCGACGAACCCCCTGATGAACGTCAACGACATCGGTGCGCTCGCCGACATCGCCCACGAGGGCGACGCGCTCTGCGCGGTCGACAACACGTTCGCGACCCCGTACCTCCAGCGCCCGCTCGAACACGGCGCGGACGTCGTCTGCCAGTCGCTGACGAAGTACCTCGGCGGCCACTCGGACACCATCGGCGGCGCCCTCATCGTCGACGACGAGGAGTTGGACGAGCGGCTCGGCTTCTACCAGAACTCCGTCGGCGCAACGCCCGGCCCGTTCGACGCGTTCCTCGTCCTCCGCGGGACGAAGACGCTCCCGGTGCGGATGGACCGCCACTGCGAGAACGCGATGGCGCTCGCCGAATGGCTGGAGGACCACGACGCGGTCGAGCGCGTCTACTACCCCGGGCTGGAGTCGCATCCCGATCACGAGCTGGCCGCCGAGCAGATGGACGACTTCGGCGGCATGCTCTCCTTCGAGCTGGACGGCACCCTCGAAGAGGCGTCGACGGTCGTGAGCGAGACGGAGGTGTTCACGCTCGCGGAGTCGCTCGGCGGCGTCGAGAGCCTCATCGAGCAGCCCGCCGCGATGACCCACGCCGCGATCCCGCGCGAGGAGCGGCTCGCGGCCGGGCTCACCGACGGCCTCATCCGGGTGTCCGTGGGGATCGAACACGTCGACGACATGAAGGCTGACCTCCAAGCGGCGTTCGACGCGGCGCTGTCGTAGCGGGCTCTCCGGAACGGGAGGTCGCGTCCGGCGCCGGCCGACTGACACCATTTTTATCGGTTCCGCCGAGACTGCCCACATGAGCGATCCAGACGTTCTGGTGCTTCGACAGACGATCCACGGGCTGGGCCCCGACGAACTGGTGGCGGCGATCCGCGATCGACTCCCCGACGCGGAGGTCACGCGGGCGCGGACTCCCGCTGAGGAGCGCGACCTGATCCGGACCGCGCGGGTCGCCGTCGGGCTCACCATCGACGAGGAGCTGCTCGCGGCCGCCGAGGAGTTAGAGCTGTTCGCCTGCGTGTTCGCGGGGACGGGGCACCTGCCGCGCGACCTGCTCGACGACCACGGGGTCGCCGTGACGAACGCGTCGGGCGTCCACGGTTCGAACATCGCCGAGCACGTCATTGGCTCGATGATCGCGCACGCGCGGCAGTTCCACCGGGCGTACCGCCAGCAGTCCCGCCGCGAGTGGCGCACCTACGAGACGACGGAGGTGTACGGCTCGACCGTCGCCGTGGTGGGGCTCGGCGCCATCGGGCAGGCCGTCGTCGATCGGCTGGAGTCGTTCGACGTCGATACGGTCGGCGTGCGCTACTCCCCGGAGAAGGGCGGTCCGACCGACGATGTGTACGGGTTCGACGAGTTCCACGAGGCCGTCACGGACGCCGAGTACGTCGTGCTGGCGTGTCCGCTCACGGAGACGACGCGGGGGCTCGTCGACGCCGACGCGCTCCGGACGATGCGGCCCGACGCCGTCCTCGTCAACATCGCACGCGGGCCGATCGTCGACACCGACGCCTTGGTGACGGAGCTCCGGAACAACCGCATCCGCGGCGCGGCGCTGGACGTCACGGACCCGGAGCCCCTCCCGGAGGACCACCCGCTGTGGGGCCTGTCGAACGCGACGATCACGCCGCACAACGCCGGCCACACGCCCGAGTACTACGAGCGCGTCGCGGACATCCTGGCTGACAACGTCGCGCGGCTTGACGCCGGCGACGAGCTTCGGAACCGGGTCGTCTGAGGCGAGACCAGGGAGTTTCGCGGCCGGTGTGAAATATATAGAAGTATATAGCGCTAATATTATCCTAATAGAGGGTCTGATACGGTTCAAAAGTAGCGACTGGGGTGGCGGACATCGGATGAATCCTCACATGTACGTCGAAGTATATATTTTTGATCAAGATTAAGGTGTTCCGCTCCGGAGGGCGAACCATGGAAACGCGGAAGGTCCAGGTCACCGGCGGTTCGACGTACACGGTCTCGATCCCGAAGACGTGGGCGACCGACAACGACGTCGAGGCGGGGACGGAGATCGAGTTCCACCCCGACGGCGACTCGCTGGTCCTCACCCCGCGGTCCGACGAAGAGCGGACGCGGGGGACGCTGGACATCGCCGACCTGACGGGGCAAGCGCTCCAGCGCGCGGTGACGACAATGTACGTCAGCGGCTTCGACGTCATCGAGCTGGAGGCCGCGGAGATCAGCACCGAGCAGCGGTCGACGATCCGCGACGCGGTCCAGAGCCTCGTCGGCCTGGAGGTGTTAGAGGAGACGCGCGACAGGCTCGTCGTTCAGGACCTCCTCGACTCCTCGGAGCTTTCGATCCACAACGCGGTCACGCGGATGCGGCTGATCTCGCTGTCGATGCTCGAAGACGCGATCACCGCGCTCGCGGAACACGACCATGACCTCGCGCGCGACGTGATCGGCCGCGACGACGACCTCGACCGGCTGTGGCTCGTCGTCTCGCGGATCTTCCGCGCCACGCTGCGGACGCCGAAGGCCGCCGAGGAGCTCGGACTTCCGCGCGAGGAGTGTTTCGACTACCACTCCAGCGCTCGTCAGTTAGAGCGGATCGGCGACCACGCGACGAAGATCGCGCACCTGACGCTGAACATCGACGAGCCCCTTCCCGACGAGGTCGTCGAGGCGGTGAGCGACCTCCACGGCGACGCGGTCGAGGTGATCGACACCGCGATGGACGCGCTGTTCGACGACGACACCGACGAGGCGACCCGACGGGCCAACGAGGCGCGGACGATGGTCAGGGCGATCGACGAGCGGGTGCGCGCCATCGACGAGCTTCTACGTGATCTTGATCCGACGCGCGCGCAATTGCTGGGGCTCGTCGTCGACTCCGTGCTTCGCTCGGCCGACTACGGCGGCAACATCGCCGAGACCGCGCTCCAGAAGGCCGCGCCGACGCCGTGAGGGGCGTCCTCGACGCGATAGCGCGTCGACTGCCCGAGCGCCGGACGCTCGCGTTCGCCGGGGGTGCGGTCGTCCTCCTCGTCGGGCTCGTCGTCGCCGGCGGCGCCGCGTACTTCGCCGCCGGCCTGGGGCCGGACGCGGACGCGGTCGCGGCCGTCGAGGCCGACCCGAACGTCTCCGTGGACCGGATGGCGGTCGGGACCGCGGTCCGCGACGGGCCGGTGACGTCGTCGACCGTCGGGCTCGTCTACTATCCGGGCGGGCGGGTGGATCACGAGAGCTACGTTCCCACCGCCGCCGAGATCGTGGCGGCGTCCGATCGCGCCGCGCTCGTCGTCGTGGTGGACATGCCGCTCAACCTGGCCGTCCTCGCGCCGGACCGCGCCGAGCGCGTCCGCGAACGCTACCCCGAGGTGGACGCGTGGGCGGTCGGCGGCCACTCGCTCGGCGGCGCCATGGCCTGCCGACACGCGGCCGGAAACGCCGAGGCGTACGACGCGCTCGTCCTCCACGCCGCGTACTGCGACCGCGACGTCTCCGAGAGCGGCCTCGACGCGCTCTCGGTCTTGGGCGGCGCCGACGGGGTGATCGACGCCGAGCGCGAGCGCGCGTCTCGGTCGAACCTGCCGGCGGACGCTCGGATCGTCGAACTCGACGGCGTCAACCACGCCGGATTCGGCGCGTACGGACCACAGCCCGGCGACGATCCCGCGTCGCTGTCGCCGGACGCCAGCCGGCGAGCGGTCGGGAACGCGACCGGAACGTGGCTCTCGGAGCGGGGAGCGGCGAACCGGGACATCCGGTCGCGATCGGTGTCGACCGCCGGCTCGGAGAGTGTCCGCTCCGCCGCGCTCGACGTTGCCGGGTGAGCGGGTTTTTTGAGCGCGCTCCCCCGAGGGGATCGCATGCCAGAGATCGAACTCGGCGTCCCGAAGGGCGTCGTCGAGTCGCTCCCGGAGGAGGAGGGGACCGCCGAACGAGACATGCGACGTGCCATCACCGGCATCCAGTCGCGGTTGAACGACGCGCTCGACGAGGCGGATCCGGACGAGGCGGCCGAGGTCGTCGCGGACGCGGTCGAGCGCATGGAGTCGCAGGCGAGCACGTACCACGAGTTCGTCCCGGAGCTGCGCGCGTGGGGGCAGTCGCCCATCTACGCGATCGCGTGGCGGAACCTCTACCTCGAGCTGATCGGCCAGCTGTACGACCACGAGTGGCTCGCCGACGACCTCGACCGCGAGCGCAACTTCCGGCTGGTCGAAGACGGGATCCGCCTCTCCGACCTGTAGTCGGCGACGCGTCGACTTCTCGACCGTCGCCTTCCGCGGCCGGCCGCTTTTAAGCCGCCGCGACACGACGTACGGGTATGGAACTGGAACTGCGGTTCTTCGCGACGTTTCGCGAGGCCGCCGGCGGGAAGACGGTGAACGCGGAGTTCGCCGACGGCTCCACGGTCGGCGACGTGCTGCGCGACCTGGAGTCGGAGTACGAGGGGATGGAGGGCCGACTGATCGTCGACGGCGACCTCGCCCCGCAGATCAACGTCCTGAAGAACGGCCGCGAGGTGCTCCACCTCGACGGGCTCGACACGCAGATGGCGGACGGCGACCGGCTCTCCGTGTTCCCGCCGGTCGCGGGGGGTTCATGAGCGACGACGGGTCGACGACGGCGGAGGAGGCCGGGGACGACGCGAGCTCCGGTTCTCCCGATCTTCCGCCCGCGGAGGAGGGGTGGGAGCGCGAGACGGTGGCGTACCGCGGCATCTCCCGGCGGCTTGCGGCCCACTACCTCCGGAATCTGGGCGGGAAGCTCGTGGGGACTGACGACCCCGCGGCGGCGACCCGCGTGGACGGCGACGGCTGGCGGGTGACCCTCAGCGCCGAGAAGGTGACCGCCGCGGCCGCGATCAAACTCACGGAGGTGACCGCCGAGTTCGCGGGCGACCCCGAAGTCCTCGCCGAATTGCTCCCCAAGTACCGGCAGAAGGCGATGCGCGCAGGCGGGTGATGTCCGGCGACGCCGACGACGGTGAGGGAGAGACGGGGCCGTATCCGATCGAGGGCACCGCGCTGGTGAAGACGGCCGCGCTCGCGAGCGTGCCTGCGGCCCGCGTGCCCGCCCTGCTCACGCGCGTCCAAGCCGATCTCGGGCCCAGAATCGACGCGTACCGCCGGCGCTACGAGCGAATCGCGGCCGAGCCGGGCCGGGAGACGTTCCTCGTCGAGCCGGACCACTGGGAGGCGGTGGCCGACCGCGTCGGGCTCACCGAGCGCGAGCGCGACGCCGTGGTCCGCGCTCACGAGGCCGCGGTCGAGCGGATCGGCTCCGGGAGCGGTCGCCGGGAGGAGTTCGACACGGCGCTGGAGATCCGGTCCGGGGTCGTCATCGGCGTGAATGCGGACGAAGAAGGCGACTGATCCGAGTCCTGCCGTCATCGACGCCTTTTCGGACCGCAGCGCGGACGTTCCCGCATGCGACTCGCTCGACTGCTCACGCCGGACGGACCCGTCGCCGGCCGCTACGTCGACGGCGCGGTCGTCGCCGACGACGGCCGCTACGAGGTCGGTCGCGACGGGCGACTGCTCCCGCCCTGTGACCCCACCGCGCTCTACTGCGTCGGTCGGAACTACGCCGAGACGCTCGACCAGATGGAGTACGAGCGCCCCGAGGAGCCGGACTTCTTCGTCAAGCCGCCGGCGAGCCTGCTCGCGCACGGCGAGCCGATCCGCTATCCGGAGTGGACCGACGAGCTGACGTACGCCGGCGAACTGGTCGCGGTGATCGACGAGCGGTGCCGCGACCTCGACCCCGAGGAGGTCCCGGACGCCGTGCGCGGCTACACGGTCATGAACGACGTCGACGCGCTCGACCAACAGGGGCGGACCGCGCGCAAGGCGTTCGACGGCTCGGCGCCGCTCGGGCCGTGGATCGAGACCGACGTGGACCCGACGGGACTCGACATCGAGACGACCGTGGGCGGCGAGAGGAGACAGGACGCCAACACGGAGCTGATGTTGTTCGGACCGTACGAAATCGTCTCGTACCTCTCGAAGCGGTTCACCTTCGAGCCCGGCGACTGTATCGCGTTCGGTAGCCCCGCGAATCCCGGTCTCGTCGAGCCCGGCGAGCGCGTCGAGATCACCTACGAGGGGGTCGGCACGCTCTCGAACGCGGTGGTCGCGCCGGACCCGGAGTAGCGTCTCCGAGTTCAGCTAAGCGGGCGTCGACTGAGATCAGCTGCCCGCGGGGTCGAGGTCGTCGACGCTCGCGTCGTCGATCAGGTCGTCGGCGTTCGTTAGCGCCGTCTCGTCGCCGGTCCGGACGTACGCTCCGAGCGCGTCGGCCGCCTCGACGAGGGCGTCCGCGGCCGCGGGCGGCACGTCGCCACCGAGGGCGTCGACGCGCGTGACGCGGTCGCGGAGGCGTTCGAACGCGTCGCGGGCGGGGCCGATCCTCGCTTCCGGATTCTCTCCGTCGACGGTGACCGTCGGGGCGTCTTCGTCGCTCTCTGTCTGGTCGATTTCGGCGTCGTTGCTTTCGGTATCGCCGCTTTCGGCGTTGTCTCGGTCGGCGTCGTTTCGGTCGGTGCCGGCTTCGAGTTCGTCGAGGAAGTCGAGCGCGTCGCTCCGGTACGCTTCGACCGCGCGCACGGCCGCCATCCCGCGGGCCTCGCGGAGCGCTGTCGGGACCTCGTCCGCCGGCGGTCGGTCGCCGTCGTCGGCGCCGGCGAGCAGCGCGAGGAGGTACTCGCGGTCGGCGTCGGTCGGGTCGCGCAGTCGCTCGAAGCAGTCGACGGCCTCCAGCAGTTCGCGGGCCGCGAGGTACGTCTCGTCGAGCGGGGCGAGCCGGCCGCCGTCGATGAACCCGCGCTTCCGGCAGTACTCCCGGAGGTCGGACTGGAGATCGTCGGTCCCCGACCGGGGGAGGGTCTCGGGCGCGTCGCCGAACCGCTCGCGGTGGGCGGCGAGGTCGAGCGAGGCGGAGGTGTCGGTGTGGGCGGTGCGGGCGTCGACGCCGACGCTGCGGAGGTCGCCGCAGCTTGGACACGCGACGGAGCCCGTCTCGTAGTACGACCACCGCGTGCCGCAGGACTGACACTCGCGTTCACCGCGGACCTTCATACCGGGCGGTTCGTCGCCTCCGCCCTAAACGACTGCGGGTCGACGGTCAGTTCGCGAAGCGAGCGACGGTGTCCGTGGCCAGCCTATTTGACGCTCTCCGGCGAACGGTCGGTATGACTTGGCACGCCGTCGACGCGCTCGACCGCGCCGTTGACGCGACGCGGCGGCTCCTCTTTCCCTTCGAGGCGGTGCGGTGGGTGAAGCTCGCGTTCCTCGCGCTCTTCATGCTCGGCGGCGGCGCCGGGATGTCGGGCGGGGCGACGTCCTCTCTCGGCGCCCCCGCTGGCGGCGTCGGCGCTTGGAACGACGTCGCCCCGGACTCCGGCGAGGCGGTGCCCTCGGGCTTCGAAGGCACCGTGAGCGCGGGTTTCGAGCGTCTCGCCGAGCTCGACCCCGCGCTGCTGGCCGGGGTCGCCGTCGGTGTCCTGTTCGTTGGGGTCGTCCTGTTCGCGTGTTCCATCACCTTCCGGCTCGCCTTCTACGACGCGCTCGCGACGACCGAGGTCGCGATCTGGCGGCCGTTCCGCGACCGGTTCGGACAGGCGCTGGGACTCCTCGGCTTCTCGCTGGTAACCGCGGTCGTCACCGTGCTCCCCGCGGCCGCGCTCGCGGTGGCGCTCGACCCCGACGCGCTGCGAGTCCTCGGCGTCTCCGTCGGCGCGCTCTCCGGGCGATCGCCGGCGGCCACCTCCGCGTTCGCAGTGTTGGGCGCGCTTGCGGCCGCCGTCGCGCTCGCCGGGACCGTCGTTTCACGGCTCACGTTCGAGTTCGTCGCGCCGGCGATGGTCGCCCGAGACGTCGGCGTCGTCGACGGGTGGCGGGCGGTCTGGGCGTCGTTCCGCGGATCGTGGGCAGAGGTGGTCGTCTACGTCGCGGTTCACTTCGTCCTCGCGGCCGGTGTCGGGATCGTTCAGGCCGTCGCCGTCGCGTTCGTCGGCGGCGGCGTCGCGGTGGCGGGTCTCGTCGCGCTCCTCCTCGCGGCGGTTTCCCTCGGCGGCGTCGAGGCGCTGATCGGGACGACCGCGGGGGTGATCGTTCTCGCGACCGTTCTGGGTTGCGCGGTCGTCGCCGTCGTGGTCCTGACGCTCCCGGTCACCTTGCTCGTGAGGACGTACCTGACCGCGTACGAGGTCTCGACGCTTGCCGGGGTCGATCCCGACTTGGCCCCCTTGTCGACGGCGCTCATCGCGCGCGACGAATCGGCATCAGTGGGGGAGTGATTCGGTGGTGATGGCGGGCTGCTGAGGGTGATTCTGTGGTGATGGCGCATCGCTGGGGGGAATTTATCGATGGTCGCGCGTCGTCAGGGTTCTCGGCATCGTATAGCGAACGTCGAATGATCGTCGAACGTCGAATCGTATATTCGACACCATAGGATACCTTTTTACTCCGTTCACGAATGGAGAGAGACATGGGATTAGACGACGACGCGCGGGAGTACCACCGACAGGAGCCGCCCGGAAAGATAGCGATCGAGACCACGAAGCCCACGAACACGCAGCGAGACCTCTCGCTGGCGTACTCGCCGGGGGTCGCGGCGCCGTGTCGCGACATCGCGGCCGACCCAGAGTCCGTCTTCGAGTACACGGCGAAGGGGAACCTCGTCGCCGTTGTCTCGAACGGCTCGGCCGTCCTCGGGCTCGGCGACATCGGCGCCGCCGCCTCGAAGCCCGTCATGGAAGGGAAGGGCGTGCTGTTCAAGCGGTTCGCCGACATCGACGTGTTCGACATCGAGCTCGACATCGACTCCGTCGACCCGTTCTGCGAGGCGGTGAAGGCGATGGAGCCGACGTTCGGCGGGATCAACCTCGAGGACATCAAGGCGCCCGAGTGCTTCAAAATCGAGGAGCGGCTCCGCGAGGAGATGGACGTTCCGGTGTTCCACGACGACCAGCACGGCACCGCGATCATCTCCGGCGCGGCGCTGATGAACGCGGTCGACATCTCGGATAAGGACCTCTCGGAGCTCGAGATCGTCTTCTCCGGCGCCGGTGCGTCGGCCATCGCGACGGCCCGGTTCTACGTCTCACTGGGCGCGCGCAAGGAGAACATCACGATGTGCGACTCCTCGGGGATCATCACCGAGAAGCGCGTCGAGGCCGGCGAGGTCAACGAGTACAAGAGCCAGTTCGCCACGCCCGTCGAGGACGGCGACCTCGCGGACGCGATGGCGGGCGCGGACGTGTTCGTCGGGCTCTCCGTCGGCGGGATCGTCTCCCAAGAGATGGTCCGCTCGATGGGCGACGACCCGATCATCTTCGCGATGGCGAACCCCGACCCGGAGATCACCTACGAGGACGCGAAAGAGGCGCGCGACGACACGGTGATCATGGCGACTGGCCGGTCCGACTACCCGAACATGGTGAACAACGTGCTCGGGTTCCCCTTCCTGTTCCGCGGGGCGCTCGACGTGCGCGCGACGGAGATCAACGAGGAGATGAAGGCGGCCGCCGCGGAGGCGCTCGCCGACCTCGCGCGCAAGGACGTCCCGGACGCGGTCGTGAAGGCGTACGGCGACGAGCCCCTTCAGTTCGGCCCCGACTACGTCATCCCGAAGCCGCTCGACCCCCGCGTGCTGTTCGAGGTGGCGCCGCGGGTCGCGGAGGCGGCGATGGAATCCGGATCCGCGCGGACCGAGATCGACTTAGAAAAGTACCGGGAGCGGCTCGAAGCGCGGCTCGGGAAGTCCCGCGAGATGATGCGGGTCGTGTTGAACAAGGCGAAGAGCGACCCGAAGCGGATCGCGCTCGCGGAGGGCACCGACGAGAAGATGATCCGCGCCGCCTACCAGCTCTCCGAGCAGGGGATCGCGGAGCCGGTGCTGCTCGGCGACGCCGACACCATCTCGCAGACCGCGGCCGAACTCGGCCTCTCGTTCCGCCCCGAAGTGGTCGACCCCGACGACCGCGACGTCTCCGGGTACGGCGACCGGCTGTACGAGCTCCGGAAGCGCAAGGGAATCACGAAGCGCGAAGCTGACGACTTGGTGAAGCGGGACACGAACTACCTCGGAAGCGTGATGGTCGAGACCGGCGACGTCGACGCGATGCTCACCGGGCTCACCCACCACTACCCGTCCGCGCTCCGGCCGCCGCTCCAGATAGTCGGGTCCGCGGCCGACACCGACACCGTCGCCGGCGTGTACATGCTCACGTTCAAGAACCGGGTCATCTTCTGTGCGGACACGACCGTCAATCAGGACCCGGACGCGGAGACGCTGGCGGAGGTCACGCGACACACTGCCGACCTCGCGCGCCGGTTCAACGTCGAACCGCGCGCGGCGATGCTGTCGTACTCCAACTTCGGGAGCGTCGACAACGAGGGGACCCGGAAGCCGCGCGACGCGGTCGACATCCTCCAGTCCGACGACGCGGTCGACTTCCCGGTCGACGGCGAGATGCAGGCCGACACCGCGGTCGTCGACGACATCCTCAACGGGACCTACGAGTTCTCCCAGCTCGACGAGGCCGCCAACGTCCTCGTGTTCCCGAACCTCGAAGCCGGGAACATCGGGTACAAGCTGCTCCAGCGCCTCGGCGGCGCCGAAGCCATCGGGCCGATGCTCGTCGGCATGGACGAGCCGGTCCACGTCCTCCAGCGGGGCGACGAGGTGAAAGACATCGTCAACCTCGCCAGCGTCGCGGTCGTGGACGCGCAGGAGTAGTTCATCGGTCGCAGCCCGGCGCTCGGCACACCAATTTTACTTGTTTCCGACTACGACAGTATTGGTATGGGACCGAGCGAGGATCCGGACGAACCGACCGGGCCGCGAGTGCTCGACAACAGGCGCGACGCGACTCGGTACCGGGTTCTCGTCGAGATCGCCGCGCGACAGCCGGCGGTGAGCCAGGAGGAGATCGCCGACGTCATCGGCGTGACGTCGCAGGCGGTCAGCGACTACGTCCGCGATCTGGTCGACGGCGGGTTCGTGGAGAAGCGCGGTCGCGGTCGGTACGAGGTGACGAAGGAGGGCGTCGACTGGATCATCACGCGGACCGACGCCCTCTCGGAGTTCGTCTCCCGGGTGTCCGACGACGTCTTGGGAAGCGTCGACGTCGACGCCGCGGTGGCGACCGACGCGCTCGCGGAGGGGGACGACGTCGGACTGGAGATGCGCGACGGCGTGTTACACGCCGTCCCCGAGGGCGGCGCGGCGGCGACGGCGGTCGTCGTCACGGGCGGCGAGGCGGGAGAGGCGGTCGGCGTCACCGACTTCGAAGGCGTCGTCGAGTACGACCCGGGCGTGGTGACGGTCGTTCCCGTCCCCGCCGTGACTGAGGGGGAGCCTCCTTCTCCAGACGTGATCAGGGACCGTGCCACCGGGGCAGACCTCGTCGCGGTCGGCGGAACCGAGGCCTACGCCCTCGCGACCCGTACCGGACTGCGGCCCGACGTGCGGTTCGGGTCGGCGACGGGCGTCTCTCAGGCCGCCCTTCGCGGCCTGGACGTGCTCTTGCTCGTGTCGACCGACGAACTCTCTCGGCACACGACTCGGCTCCGCGAAGACGGCGTGCGGTACGAGGTTCGCGACTCCCTCGACCGCTGAGTCCGTCACTGAGCGCGAGTGCGAGCGGGACGCCGTGCGGGTCACGCGCGGGGCGACTCACAGGTAGGTGCGAATGGTGAGTGATATGAGCGGAGAGACACACCGTGTTTCCGGTGAAATCGGGGTGTGGCTGGGTGCGGTCGGTGCGTGGGCGGGACATGTCGTCTGAGAAACCGCAGTTTCTGACCGTATTAAAACAACAGGTTTTATTACCCGTCTCAGAGTAAAGCTCGCCAAGCCAAGTTGGCGAGTGCTCGCCGAGCCATGACGGGCGTTTCACCGGAAACGTGGTCTCTCCCGTGATGGTGTCGACCCTCAGCTCGTCGAACACCGTGTTTCCGGTGAAACCGGCCGACGATCGTCCCCGTTGTTAACCTCGTTCACTCAGTTTCGGGCCGCCTTTCCCTCCGGTGTTGTCTGCTGACACCGCCTCCACGTGCTCTCGTCGTACTCTCGTTAACTCGCATCCGCTCTCGTTAACTCGCACCTGCTCTCGTCGTCCGTTCACCCCATCAGTCCTCTCTCGACCTGTCTCCCTGGATCTCTCCCAACCCACCCTTCCTCAGGCCTTTCCCAGCTCATCCCTCCTCAGACCTTTCCCAACCCTCCCCTCCCCAGCCCCCGTTTTCACCGGAAACACGGTGTGTGTCTCGACGGACCAACCCGTCCCCCGACCGCCCCGCGCCCGCGCCCCACACGCGGCCGCGAAACAGAACTCATTTCACCGGAAACCCGGTGTCTCTCTCATGGACGCAGCGGACGACCTCTTCACGAGGGAGGACCCCATCTTCGCGAACAAGGAGCTCCTCGAGATCAGTCACCTGCCGGGCGAGGGCCGAATCGTCGGCCGAGACGACGAGATCGCCGACTTGGCGACGGCGGTCAATCCGGCCATCTTCGGGCAGAGCCCGAGCAACGTCCTCATCTACGGGAAGACTGGTACGGGGAAGTCGCTGTGTGCGAAGTACGTCTCCAAGCGACTCGTCTCGACCGCGAGCGAGGAGGGCGTCACGGCGACGTTCGCCTACGTCGACTGCGCGCAGGACACCACGGAGACGCAGGCGGTCCAGACGATCGCCGAGGGCGTCAACGACCCCGAGGAGACCGGAATCAACGTCCCAGACAAGGGGCTCTCCACCTCCACGTACTACAAGCGGCTCTGGCGGATACTCGACCAGCGGTACGACGTCGTCCTGATCCTGCTCGACGAGATCGACAAGCTCGACGACGACGCCATCCTGATGCAGCTGTCCCGCGCGGGCGAGGCCGGAAAGATCACCGACTGTAAGCTGGGCGTCGTCGGGATCAGCAACAAGATCCAGTACAAAGACCGGATGGACGAACGCGTCAAGTCGAGCCTCTGCGAGCGCGAGTTCGTCTTCCCGCCGTACGACGCGAATCAGCTACGGGAGATCATGCAGGCTCGCGCGGACGCGTTCCACGACGACGTACTCGAACCATCGACGATCCCCCGCGCCGCCGCGCTCGCCGCGCGCGAACACGGAGATGCGCGGAAGGCCATCGACATCCTCCGATACGCGGGCGAGATCGCACAGGCGAACGGGGAACCCACGGTCCGCGAGGAGTTCGTCACGCAGGCGCGCGAGCGAGCCGAAACCGACCGCTTCCGGGAGCTCATCCGCGGGTCAACGCCCCACTCGCGGTACGTGCTTCAGGCGCTCGCGCTGCTCTCGCTCTCGAACGGTCGCCAGGACGGATTCCGGACGAGTCGCGTGTATGAGATCTACGAGAACATCTGTCGACAGGAGGGCTCCGATAGCCTCTCGCTGCGACGCGTCCGCGACCTCCTGAAGGAACACGCGTTCCTCGACATCATCGAACAGTCGAAACACAGCGGCGGCAGCGCCGAGGGGAGCTACACCAAACACCAGCTCCTCGAGGATCCGAGCGTCGTCAAAGAGGTCCTCACCGAGGACGACGCCGAAACGTAACCGAACCGTACTCGCCCGCTCGACACTGACTGACGGCCGCTCGACACCGATTACCGCCTTATACCGAGGCGGTGGGAACCGAACAGACCGATCGATTCAACTTCAGCCGAGCAGGCCAAGCCCTTCGATGCGCTCGACGATCTCCTCGACCGCTTCCTCGGCGTCGTCGGTCCGCTTGCCGCCGGTGATAACGATCTTTCCGCTCCCGAAGAGCAGAATGACGACTTCGGGTTCGTCCATCCGGTAGACGAGCCCGGGGAACTGCTCCGGTTCGTACTCGACGTCCTCGAGGCCGAGCCCGATCGCGAGGGCGTTGAGGTTGAGGTTGTGCCCGAGGTCCGCGCTCGACACGATGTTCTGAACGGTGATCTCCGGGTCGTCTTCGACGGGGATCTGGAGGCCGCGCAGCTTCTCGAAGATGATCCCGAGCGCCTCGTGGACGTCGTCGATACTCTTCGCGCCCGTACAGACGATCTTCCCCGAGCGGAAGATGAGCGCGGCCGCCTTCGGCTCCTGGGTCCGGTACACGAGGCCGGGGAAGTTGTCCGGGTTGAAATCCGCGCCCGGGAGGTCTTCCGCGAGCGCCTCCAAATCGAGCTCCTGACCGATACCCGTCGATGCAACAACGTTCTGAATCTCGATCGAGTCTGCAGGGTTCGTCATCGTTCGCTTTTATATGTGTCCCCCTCCCTTATAAACGCCCGTGGTATAAACGACCGGTCCGTCCCGAAACGGATTGTCTCTCATCCCGCGTACGCGTGAGACCCCACGTAGCCTGAGCTACTATGATATTATTCTGATATATTGCCCGATCACGAGTTCCTATCCGACCGCTCGCTGGCGCCGGCCGTCTCCGGTCGTCACCACTCACAGATGGATCAACTCGTTGTGAACTGTCCCATGAAACCGCATGACGTAGCGTAGATGCTTCGACGGGGTTAAATACAACCCGGGCATTCGAAGAAATGCGAGGCGCCCCCGCCGAGGGGGCACCGACCGGCCGTTGACGCGGCCGGTCGAAGCGTTCCGACGTGCTTAAGTGTATAAGCCCGTTCGGTCAATACGCGAAGAACGCACCGCGGACTCGGGCCGTTCAACTCGGCCCGGTTTCGCAGAGTCGGCTCGTCCGACTCATCCGATGAGGATCACGCCCCCTGCGCTCCGGCGTAAGCGGTGAT
>NZ_ALWQ01000008.1:0-309968 GCF_000296615.1 Halorubrum sp. T3
CGCACGTATACACGGTTGGTATCGAACCAGACCGACACAGGCGTCTCGCTGTAGAGGCTACAGCGAGTCTCGGTTCAACTCCGAGAGTCGGCATAAAGGCGGCCAGAGCGGTGGGGAAACACCCGTACCCATTCCGAACACGGAAGTTAAGCCCACCAGCGTATCGTGAAGTACTGGAGTGAGCGATCCTCTGGGAACCACGAGTCGCCGCCTGCCCACTCATACGGGACCCATCCCACCAAGCCCACGGACGTTGTGTCCGTGGGCTTTTTTCATATCCAGCGAGCCACCGCGCTCGCATCCGACCGCTAAACTTAAACGCTCGACAGCGGTACCTTCGCTTGGCGCCAAGGTGGCAGAGTCTGGTCAGACGCAGCGGCCTGCAGAGCCGCCCAACGCCGGTTCAAATCCGGCCCTTGGCTTTCGACTTTTTCGAGACGGACCGGCCGATCGGTCCCACGAACTGACCCGCTTAGTAACCGTTAAACACCGGGTGACCCATGCGTGAACTATGCAACGACGCGCTGTGGCCGTGTTTGTCGCGCTGTTCCTCGCCGTCGCGGGCGTGGCGGGTGCGCTGACCGCGACGGCCGAGACTCCGGAGATAGCGCTCGAAAACCCGGAAGTCGACGCCTCAGTGAACGACTCGATCGATGTCGGCGGCGAGACGTACGTCATGGCCGCCATCTCTGAAAGCGAGAACGACGATGGCCAGACGGTCATCTCGGGCACGCTCGAACGCGAGTTCACGGCGGAGACATCCGAAACGTGGGCGAACGAGTCGACCGTCTCGGTCGACGACCGCGAGTGGCGCGTCGAGATCGCCGGGGAGAACGCCAGCGAGTTCACGCTCGTCGAGGTGCTCGACCGGCAGGCGATCCTCGAGGCCGACGACGATGCGGAAAACGAGACGGTCACCCTCGAGGACGGCGAGTATGTCGCGGTGACCGACGAGAACGGCGATCGGACGCTGGTGCCCGTCGACGAGTACTTCCCCGCGCCCGAAGAGCGGTCGTACGCGACGGGCGAGACGCTCGAGTACGACGGGCAGACGGTCACAATCGACGACGTGACGGCCGACGGGGCCGTCCTCGTGTGGGAGACCACCGAGACGGAGACGGTCGAGCTCGCCCAGCAGTCGACGGTGACGATCGGAGACACGGAGTACGTCGCGCACTTCCCCGACGCGTCGACGCTTCGGATGTCGACCGACATCGAGGCGTACGAGGCGCAGGTCACCGAGATAGAACGGTTCAACCAGTACAACAGCGGTCTCTCGCGCGTCCTCGTCCTCTCGGTCCTGTCGTCGATCATGCTCGCCGGGATGGCGTTCATCCCGTCGCGGTACTGACCGCCGACCGGCGTTTTCATTCGGGTCCGCTCCGTTCAACCGACAGTCACTACCTGTCGGGACCGCTACCGAGACCATGAGTTCGGCAATGGAGAAGGTGCGACAGCTCGCACCCCACTGGGCGGTGATGTTCGTCGCTATGTTCGCCGCGCTGGCGGTCGTCGAGCGCGTCCTCGGCGGGCTCGGGCTCGCGGCGTCGCTGCTGATCGTCTTGGCTATCGCCGTCGCGTATCCCGTCGTCGTTCGGGCGCTCGGCGTCGCCCCGCCCGTCTGGCAGCGGTGACGGCGGTCCCGAGGGGAGTCCGATGGCTACCTCCTCGGAGGAAGTCGGCCGGATAACACCGGTGTCAGCCGGTCACCGTCCCGTCCCTCTCGCTTTTATACGCCTCGGTCGCCTTTCGATCGGTATGAGCGACGAGAAGCCGGCTCCGGTCACGTCGGAGCTCCCGGACGCACCGTTCCACACCAGCGGCACCGATCACATCACGGTCTGGGGGAGCAACGAGGAGGACACGCTCGCCTTCTACCGCGACCTGCTCGGGATGCCGCTCGTGTTGCGCCAGCCGAACCTCGACGACCCCTCGCAGACGCACCTCTTCTTCGACACCGGCGACGGCCGGATTCTCACGGTGTTCGTGAGCGACGAGCGGGCGTCCGCGCGCGGTCAGCGCGTCAACACGGGCGCCGTCCACCACCTGTGTTTCAGCGTCGAGCCCGACGAGTACGAGGATATCATGGCGGCGCTTGAGGAGGCGGGCAAGGGGTACAACGTGTTCGACCGCGGCATCTTCCACTCGATTTACACCCAGGACAACAACGGGCTCGTCATCGAGCTGTCGGCCGACAAGTACGAGATCCCCGACGACCGGAAGGGCGAGGTGCTCGCGACCGCGCAGCGCCTCCGCGAGGAGGACGGCGCCGACTTCGCGCAGGACCGCCACATGGAGGGGGCCCTCGAGGAGCTCGGACTCCCGGTGAACAAACACGACCTGCCCGACGCCGACGCCGGCGTGGGGGTCTGAGATGACCGGCAGCGCTCCGGACCCGAACGCCGGCGACGACCCCCACGGCGACGAGCCGCTGGTCACGGCCGGGACGCCGCTCGCCGACGCCGACGCGGCGCTCGTACTCATTCACGGCCGCGGCGCGACCGCTCGGAGCGTCGTCGACCTGGGTGAACAGTTGGCCGGCGACCGCGACGTCGCGCTGTTGGCGCCTGCCGCGGCCGGCAACACCTGGTATCCGAACTCCTTCCTCGCCCCGGTCGAAGACAACGAGCCGGGTCGGAGTTCCGGCCTCCGGGCGGTCGGCGCCGCGGTCGACCGCGCGGTCGACGCCGGGATCGCCCGTGAGCGCGTCCTCGTCGGCGGCTTCTCGCAGGGCGCCTGCCTCGCGAGCGAGTTCGTCGCCCGCAATCCGACCCGCTACGGCGGGCTCGCCGTCTTCAGCGGCGGGCTGATCGGCGAGACGGTCGCCGTCGACGACTACCTCTCGGACGGCGACGCGGCGGACGGGGACGGCCCGCTCGCCGGCACTCCCGCGTTCCTCGGCTGCAGCGACGTCGACCCGCACATCCCCGAGGAGCGGGTCCACGAGACGACCGAGGTGCTGGAGGCGCTCGGCGCCGACGTCGACGAGCGGATCTACGAGGGGATGGGCCACGGGATCAACGACGACGAGGTCGCGGCGGTGTCGGAGCTGATCGCGTCGCTCCCGTAGCCGCGCTCCGTTTCTCGAATGCCTGTCACGACACCGCGGCGATCGACAGTCGCAGCGTCGCCAGCGCGGCGGCCCCGAGGACTCCGCCGAGTGCGGCCGACGCGGCCGTGAGTCCCCCCGTCAGCGTCGCCAGCGTCGCCGGGATCACGACCGCGAGGACGAGGAGGACCACCGCGGCGCTCCCCGTCACCATCGGGTCGAGGCGCCGCACGCGCTCCCCGAGTGCGGACGGCGCGTCGGACGCGCCGGCGCGTTCGCCCGCCACGGTCGCGGGTTCGGCCCGCTCCCCGCCGCTCGCGCCGCTCGCAGCGTCGGAGTCCCGCTCCCCGGCCGACCGCCGCCCGGTCACGATCCGCCAGCGGCCGTTCTCGCTGCGCGCGCGGGCGAACTCCCCGGCGATCAGGTCGGCGGCGCCCGGCGGGTAGCCGAGCCCGCGGACTAACGCGAGGAAGTCGCTCTCGTCGTACCGGCCCGCGGTCGGCCAGCGGTAGCGGTCGCGCAGGCGCTCGCCGGTCGGGAGCGCGTAGGCGACGCGGACCAGGTCACCGTCGCGCTCCCAGTCTACCACCTGGACCCTGACGGTGCCGTCCGCGGCCGAGTGCCGGTCCAGCAGGTACAGCTCGGTCGCGTCGTCGATCGCGGTCGGGTCCCGGTCCGCGAACGCGAGCGGCGTCCCCTCCGGGAGCGGGCGCGATCCGTCGGCGCCGCGCTCGGCGGCCTCCGTCTCCGGAGCGTCCATGTCCGTCCTTGTCGCCCGCCGGCCATAAGTGTCGGTCCGAAGGCCGGAGCGGCGAATATCGGGGCCGCCCGCGGCCGCCTCACGCCAGCCAGTCGTCGGGCTTCGTGTCGTAGTCGACGTCGTCGGCCGCGATCCGGGATTCGGTCTCGGCGTCGAGGTCGTGTTCCGTCACCTCGCCGCCGTCGTACTGGAGCCGCACGCCGACCTCGGTGCCCTCCGGCTCCTCGCCGCGCCGCTTGGCGCGCCGGACCTCGCCGTCGTCGTACTCGACGCGGATCGTCGCGAGATTCACCGGGCGGCCCCACAGCTCGAATACGCGCTTCAGGGTCGCCTTCGCGCGCTCCTCGTCGAGCGCGACGCCGTTGTACCGGTGGCCCAAGAGGAGCTCCCCCCGGTTCCGGAAGTTCCCGTCCAACACGACGATCGTTGGCTTCCCGAAGTTCGTGAATCGGAGGAGCAGCTTCTTCCGCACGTCGTCGGCGTCGACGCTGGCGACGCGGTGCTCCTCGGCGGCGCGGCTGTACTCGTAGGTGAAGTAGTTCCCCTCGCGGACGAACTCGTCCGTGAGGAACGCGTCGACGAACGTCACGTCGTTGTGGCTCTCGCGCACCTCGAACATGCGCTCCCAGCCGGCCGTGCGGTCGACGTCCGCGACGGCCTCCGCGACCGTCTCGTACCGGTCCACGTCGAACAGGTACCGGGCCTGCTCTTCGAGCGCCTCCCGGGAGACGTTCCGGAGCGCGCCCCTGTGTTCCGGACGCGAGAGGACGTAGTGTCGCTCCGCGAGTCCCTCGCGGGTGAGCAGCTTCCACGGGTAGCGCTCGACGTCCATCTCGTCGCCGTCGCCGCCCGTCTCGCCCTCACCGGGACCGCTGCCGGAGCCGTCCCGAGCGGAGAGCGCCCGGTCGACCGCTTCGGCGTCCACGCGAGAGTCGCCGGCGGCGGCCAGATCGGCGAGCTCGTCGAGCGTCGCCGGACCGGCGCCCGCGATCGCCGGGTGCGGTTCGAGCAGGGCCGCGACCTCGTCGAGGTCGACCCGCGAGTGGAAGTTCTCGGCGGTCACCCCCTCGACGCGGAGCAGCTTGTCGGTTACCTCTCGGCGGGCGGCCCGCAGCTCCACGTGCGTCCACAGCTCGAAGCCGAGCTTGTACGGGTTGAGCCCGGGCGAGCCGAGCACCCGGGACATGTGGTCGGCGTACGTGAGGAACTCGTCGGGCCCGGCGAACCCCTCGCCGCCCATCATCACCGACTCCCAGTACGTCGCCCACCCCTCGTTCATCACCTTCGTCTGCTTCTGCCCGGCGAAGTAGTACGCCTCCTCGCGGATCGCGTCGATGACGGTCGTCTCCCAGGGCTCGCGGTCGACCGCCTTCCCGCTCTCGGGGTCGTACCGCTTCCCGTGGTCGCGCAGGAACGCGAGCACGTCCGGCCGCGGCTCCTCGGGCTCGACGCCCTCGCCTCTCGCTTCGAGCCACTCGTCGTCGAACACGTCGCGGCGCACCTCCTCGGAGAGGTCGAGGTCGTCGATCCGGGCTTCGATCGCCGCCAGCGGGTCCTCGTCGCCGTCGCTCACGTCCGCGGCGACGCCCGGGTCCTCCACGGAGCGGGCGGCGTCGACCGGGCTGTGCTGGTCGATCGTGTCTTCGAGGGCGCTCACGGCGTCGATCAGCCGCTCCACCTCGTCGCGGTCGACGTCCGTCCGATTCGCGATCGCCGCGATCCGGTCGGCGTTGCGCTCCAACCGCGCCGCCGCGTTCGGGCCGTCCTCGCCGCGGTCGGCGTACAGCCCGAACCACTCGTTGTTCGCGAAGAAGTCGGCGTGCGCCTCCACGTGGGTGATGACGGCCTTCTGGTCGGCCGCCGAGTTCGACTCCTGGAGGAACGCGTGCGCCGGGTCGTCGTTGTTGACGATCTCGAACGCCTTCCCCAGCCCGTGACGGTCCAACTTCGACTGCCGCTCGTAGTTCATCCCCCACCGCCAGTGCGGGTACCGCCGCTGGAACCCGCCGTAGGCGATCAGCTCGTTCATCTGGTCGTGGTCGACGATCCAGTACCGCACCGGGTACGGCGCCAACCCGAGCCGCTCGGCCAGCTCGCGGGCCTCGCGGGCCGGCTCGTCGAGCGACTCGGCCTCGCGTTTCGCCTCGACGCGGTCGTCTCTCATCGGCCGCCACCTCCGTCGGTCCGGCCGCGGGCGGCCCCGCCCGCGTCCCCGGCGCCGTCGCCCGACGACTCGGTGCTGAGGATCTCGTAGATGGCGTCCGTCACGTCGTCCGGCTCCGAGACGCGCGCGACGGCCACGTCGTCGGCGTCGCCGAACGCGGCCTCGACCTCGTCGGCGTGGCGGGCGTTCGCCGCGCCGTCGCCGGGCTGGGTCTCGACGTACGCGTGGAGGTTGGCGTCGATCGACTCCATCTTCGGGATCACGCGCTCGGTGGTGTCGCTGCCGGCGTTCTCGGAGTCGCCCGCGGCGAACACGTACCGGTTCCACTCGCTGTACGGGTACTCCTCGAGGATCTCCTCGACGAGGTCGTACGCGCTGGAGATGCGGGTGCCGCCCCCGGACTGAATCCCGAAGAACTCCTCGCGGTCGACCTCCCACGCCTCCGCGTCGTGGACGACGTACCGGAACTCGGCGGCGTCGTACTTCCCGGTCAGGTACCAGTCCATCGGGGTGAACACGCGCTCGACGAGTTCGCGCTTCGTCTCGCGCATCGAGCCGGAGGCGTCGCGGACGTTGACGACGACGACGTTGCGCTCGCGCTTCTCGATCACCTCCGGGTGGCGGAACCGCTCGTCCTCCCGGCGGAACGGGACGCTGTCGAGCCCGTCGCGTCGGATCCGGTGGCTCACGGGCTCGCGGTCGACGCCGTCGTCGAGCGCGTCGAAGCTCTCCCAGCGGTCGAGCGCCGCGACCGGTTCGCCGCGCTCGTCTTCGAGCGTCGCGGCCGCGTCGGCGATCCACGCCCGGGAGACGGGGATCCCCTCGCCGCGCGCCCACGCGAAC
The DNA here is from genome assembly GCF_000296615.1 of Halorubrum sp. T3. Classification (NCBI taxonomy): domain Archaea; kingdom Methanobacteriati; phylum Methanobacteriota; class Halobacteria; order Halobacteriales; family Haloferacaceae; genus Halorubrum; species Halorubrum sp. T3. Next base: position 6,817 of record NZ_ALWQ01000008.1, read on the forward strand.
ACGTCGTCGACGTCGGCGCCGTCGACGAACAGCCCCTCGCGGACGTACTCCCCGTCGAAGTCGGTCGCGAGGTGCCGCTTCAGTCCGCGCTTGAAGAACTCGTCGACGTCGAGGGTGCCGCGCGGCCCGGAGCGAGCGGTGTCGGTGAAGTCGCCCTCCACCTCCTCGACCACCCGCTTCCCCTTCGGTTCGAGGTCGAGCCCGAGCGCCTCGTCGAGCTCGCGGGCGAACTCCTCGGGGTCCATCTCGTAGTACTCGTGGTCGCCGCCCTCCTCGCCCGGGTCGCCCTCCTCGTCGCCATCGCCCGGCTCTGGCTCGACCGGCTGGCCGGGCTGGGGCTGGCCGTCGCCGCCCTGCCCCACGCCGCCGGCCGACCGCTGGTCGTACTCGAAGGCGGGGAGGTCGACCACCTTCACCGGAATCTTGACCCGGTCGGCGTCGGAGCCGCCGAGGTCGCCGTGGCTGATGAACTCCGCGAGGTCCTCCCGACGGCTCTCGCCCACCTCGCGGAACCGCTCGCGGTCCTCCGTCAGTCCCACGGGTCACCACCCCCGTTCCGGTCGGCGTCGTCCGGCCCCTCGTCGCCGGCGCGGCCGGCGTCGACGTCGGGCCACTCCTCGCGCACGTCCACCATCACCGCCCGACTCGTCAGCTCCGCCGACGCGCGGCTGTAGCCGCGCTCGCGGAGCCGCTCGACCGTCTCGGCCTTCACGCGCTCCGTCTCTGTGTCGGTCGGCGGGTCGGCCCACGCGGCGGGGTCGAGGTCGGGGAACCGCCGCTTCACGTCTTCCAGGTCGTTCGCGTCGATCACCGCCTTCAGCTCCGGCACCTCTGCGAGGTCGACGTCGTCGACGCTGAACTCCTCGCCGCGGTTGCGCCACGCGTACCGCGTGAGTCCGCGGATCACCCGCTCGCGCCGGAAGCGCTCGACGTCGCGGGTCGGGTCGGTCCCGCGGTAGTCGCTCTCGTCGAACCGCCCGAGCGTCTCCGTCTCGAACACCTTCATCGCGAGCGGGTCCGGCGCCTCGTCGGCGCGCTCGCGGTCGGTCGGGTCGTCCTCGTCCCACGCGTACACGTGTTCGACGTACTCCGCGACGGTCTCCGTCGAGACGGTCTCCTCGGCGAGTATCGCGTCGATCACGTCCTCGCGCTGGCGCTCGCGGACCCGCTCGGCGACCGGTCCGCGGCGCCCCTCGAACTCCGCGGCCTCGGCCCGCGAGAAGACCGGCGCGTCGGCGAGCCCGTCCGCCATCGCGTCGAGCACGTCCGTCGGGGTGACGACGTGCTCGACGGGGAGGTCGGGATGGCTGCGGTCGGCCGTCGTCGCGAGCAGGTCGGCGACCGCGTCGCGGGCGTAGGTGACCGGGATCCCGTTACGGCCGTCCCCCGCGGCGAGGGTGACGTCGTCGACGGTGACCGCGTCGTCGCCGCGCCGGACCTCGCCCGTCTCGTACAGCTCCGCCGTCTCGATCAGGTCGAGGTCGCCCGGCGAGTCGTCGGCGTCGAGCCGCGTGACGACCGCGTACAGCGCGGCGGCCCCGACCGCGTGGGGCGCGATCTCGCGCTCGACGGCCGCGCCGTCCGACTCCCGGACCTCGATCGACAGCGGCGCCGCGCCGGGGTCGGCGCGCGCGCCCGCCGCGTCGTCGCCGCTGTCGCCCCCCGCGATGGCGCCCGCTCCGACCGTCGCGTCGTCCGCGTCGCCCGCCCCCTCCACCGCCGTCGCGCCGGCGATCTCTCTGCGGAGGAGCCGCGCCTCCAGCCGGCGGTTCGTGAGGTAGCGGAACTCGTGTTTCGAGAGCCGGCGCTTCAGCGCCTTCAGCGGGTCGGCGTCGCCGCGCTCGGCGTGCCGGTCTAACTCCGCGTCGAGGTCTGGATTCGAAATGACGATCAGCTGGGTGTCAAGGTCCATCCCGATCCCCTTGTCTAACTTCACCCGCCGCTCGTCGGGGACGTTGAGCAGCCGCCGGAGCAGGTCCGCGTGCTGGCTCGCGTCCTCGACGACCGTAGCGACGCCGTTCCCCTGCGAGAGCACGCCGTCGTAGCTGAACGCCTGCGGGTTCTTCCGGCCGCGCGAGTCGAGCTCGCGCAGCATGCCGCCCATCCACGAGCCGACGAGCCGCTCTTTCGGCGTCCCGTCGTCCTCGGCGTGGAGGACCCCCACTCCCTGGCCGACGTCGACCACGTAGCTGGTCACCCGGAGGTGGTCCCGGTCGGTGATCGCCGAGAAGAGGTCGCGGCGCCCGCGCTCGCGGTAGGCCGACTCCAGGTGGTCGTACGCCTCGCGGCTGAACGGATCCAGCTCCACGTCGGCGGCGATCGGGTAGGCGTCGCCGCCGACCGCGTCGGCGATCGACTCCCTGACCCCCGCGGGGAACACCGACAGCGGATGCGACTGGACCGGACTGCGGTACCACTCCCCGGCGTCGCCGCCGTCGCCGTACGAGAGCGACGCCGCGCCCGCGCCGCCGCCCCCGCCGACGCCGGCCCCGGCACCCGTGACGTTCCACTCGACGGTGTACCGCCGGCCGGCGTCCGTCTTCGAGAACGCGCGGAGCCCGTTGATTAGGCACCGCTTGAACTCCGATTTCCCCGTCGCGGTCGGCCCGTCGACCCAGACTATCGTCTCGTCGCCGCCCCGCCCGGTCGCGGCTGCGCGGAGGTCGTCGACGAACCCGTTGAGCGCGCGGGTGTTGCCGAGGACGGCGTGTTCGCCGTCGTTCGCCGGGTCGTCGAAGAAGCGGTACCGGTCGAGCGTCTCGCCGCGCTCGTGGACCTCGCGGGTTCCGAACGACTCGACGGCCGCGAGGACGTACCCCGCGCCGGAGGCGGCCGCGGTCGGGTTCTCCAACACGCGGTCGACGTACGAGGCGAGGCTCATCGGCGGGTCGTACGCCCCCCGGAGCGCCTCGTCGGCCGCGTCGAGGAACCCCTCGCCGTCCGATCGGGTGCGGTCGCTCATCTCAGCCACCGTCCTCGATCTCCGAACGCGCGACCGCCGCGCCCGCGTACTCCAACACCTCGGCGGCGCCGTCCTCGGAGTAGCCGCGGTCGACCAATGCCGAAACCCACGCGCTCCGGTCCTCGTCGTCGAGGTCGGTCGCGGACACCAGCGCCGAGAAGTTGATGTTGTGCTTCTTGTCCTCCCACAGCTTCCGTTCGAGGGCGCGGCGGAGCCGGTCGTTCTCCCGCGGGTCGAAGCCGCGCCCCTCGCGGGCGCGCCGGGAGACCCAGTTCGACACCTCCTGTCGGAAGTCGTCCTTCCGGTCGGAGGGGACGTCGAGCTGCTCTTCGACGGCGCGTAAGAACGTCTCGTCCGGCTCCGTCTCCCGCCCGGTCAGCTCGTCGTCGACGGTGTCGTCGTCGATGTACGCCATCACGTGGTCCATGTACTTCTCGCCCTGGCGGCGGAGCTCGTCGACGTCGTACGCTAACGCGTGGCGCACGTCCTCGATGGCGCGCTCGCGGTACTCCTCGCGGACGCGGTCGAGCAGGCGCTCGTAGCGGTCGAGGTCCTCGGCCGCGATCGAGCCGTGGCCACCGAGGTTCGCCTCGAAGTGGTCGAAGACGGACAGCGGCGAGAGGTACCCCCGCTCGCGGTGGGTGGCGTCCATGATCGCCTCCGCGATCTCGTCGCCGACGAACCGCGCGGAGATGCCGTCCATCCCCTCGCCGACGTCGGCGGACTCGGCGGCGTCCTCGCGGAGCTTCCGCCGGTCGATCTCCTCGTCTTCTAACTCCCCGTTGTACGCCTTCGCCTTCTCCACGAGCGTCACCGTCTCGTCGGTCGGCTCCTCCAAGCGGGTGAGCACGCCGAAGAGCCCGGCCATCTCCAAGGCGTGGGGCTCGACGTGGACGTTGGGCACGTCGGCGTTGGCGAGCATCTTCTCGTAGATCTTCGCCTCGCTCTCGTACTCTAACACGTACGGGTAGTCGATCCGCTTGGTGCGGTCGTTGAACGCCTCCATCTTCTCGTCGCCGGTCTTCTCGCGGTACTCCGGCATGTTCGTCCGGCCGACGATCACCTGGTCGATGTCGATACGCGGGTTGTTCTTCGGCTTGATCGTCGACTCCTGGGAGGCGTGGAGGAAGTCGTAGAGGAACTCCCGCTGGAGCTTCAACAGCTCCTCGCCGGAGAACAGCCCCCGGTTCGCGTTGCAGAACGCGCCGGCGTAGTCGAACGCGCGCGGGTCGGACTCGCCGTAGACGGCGAGCTTCGCGTAGTTGACGTCGCCGGTGAGTTCCGTTTCGTCCTGGTTCTTCTTGTCTTTCGGCTCGAACGTCTCGATACACTCCCGGCGGTTCTCGTCGGCGACCAGCCGGACGACCTCAACGTGCTCGTCGAGGACGCGCTCCAAGTCGTCGTCGTAGTGCGCGAGCAGCTCGTTCAGGTAGAACTCCGAGGCCGGATCGGGGTGCTGGTCGTTCCGGAGGGTGTAGGGGGCATCGAGCCGTTCGTTGAGGTCGTCGACCACCGCCTGTCGCTGCGGCTTCGGGAGGAGGACGAGCGGGTCCTGGCTCATCGGCGAGCGGACCGCGTCGTCGTCGGGGTCCTGATCGTCGATCACCGAACAGAGGTCGACCCATCGGAAGGTGTACATGCGGCCGGCGTCCTCGCGGGTGTACGCCTCGAAGTACCGTCGGACGAGCCAGTCGAAGTGGGACTTGCCGGAGCCGACCGGCCCCAAGAGGAGCTTGATCCGTTTTTCGGGGCCGAGCCCGCGGGCCCCGGACTTCACCTTGTTGACGAACTCGTGGATCGCCTCGTGTACCTCGCGGCCGTAGAAGACGTTCTCGCCGTCGTGGAGCGGGTCCTCGGCGGCGAGCGCGTACTCGACGACGCCGCGTTCCTCGTCGTAGCGCGTCCCGTAGTGGTCGAACATGTCCGCGACGCGCTGGTGCGCGTTCCGCGCGATTTCGGGGTCGTCGTACAGCGCGTCGAGGTACCAGTCGAACGAGCGCGCGGCTCTGAGGTCGTCGGGGACCGCCGTCCGGTACTCCTCGCTGAGCCGTTCGAGCGTGTGTTGGTCTGCCATCGTATCACGTTCGCTCGGACGGCGGGGTCGGCGTCGCCGGCGCGGGTCGCGCCGCACGGAGCTGTCGCTCTCCGTGCGCGTGTCGGCAGCTCGTCGACCCCCGAGCGGCGCGTCGTCGGGGTGCGCGTCGGTGCCGGTGAACGCCTCGCCCGTATCCGAGGCTATATATGTGAGAGGGATTGCCACGGATAAGTATGTCGCCTGTTCACACCCCACTCGATCCGTTCGGTACCGTCGCAGTCCCCGGATTCGCCCCGATCGGTGACGGTCCGTCGGCCGGTTTTATCCGGGGTTCGTGAGATCCACGGCGGGCGTGGGTCCCCGCGAATCGCTCGCGCGCGCCGGCCGTTTCACTCCGCCGCTCCCCCGCCCGAGAACCGGAAAGCTCGCCCCCGGAACCCACCCTTTTGCGGGACGCCGACCCAGTGGACGTGTGACGTTCAGCATCTGCGTTCGCGAGCGGTACACCGACGAAGACGGCGGCGACCAGGTCCGGTTCGGCGTGGGGGTGACCACCCGGCTGCCCGGCGTCGGCACGCTGTGTCCCTTCGCGTCGTCCGACGGCGCGGTGGCGACCCAGTCGCTCGTCAACGTCGAGTTGGGTCGGAAGGGGATCGAGTACCTCGGCGACGGGCTCGCGGTCGACGACGCCTTGGAGGCCCTGTTGAACGCCGACGAGGGGAGCGCCCAGCGCCAGCTCCACGGCGTCGACGCCGACGGGACGTTCGCGTTCTCCGGCGACGAGTGTAACGACTGGTATGGCCACCGCGAGGGACAGAACTACACCGTCGCGGGCAATCTCCTGACCGGCGAGGACGTGATCGAGGACACCGCGGCCGCCTACGAGTCCGACGCCCACGGCGACGCGCCGCTCGCCGAGCGACTGATCGACGCCCTCGCGGCCGGGCACGCAGCGGGCGGCGACAAACGGGAAGACCTCGAAGTCCAGTCCGCGGCGCTGCTCGTGCGTAACACGGAGGAGGACGCGGACGACCCGTACTACAACGACCTCCGGGTCGACGCGAGCGAGACGCCGGTGGCCGACCTCCGCGAGACGTACGAGACCGCGAAACGCGGCTACGAGACGATCTTGGAGAAGTACGCCGAGGAGGAGGACGGCGGGGACGACAGCGGCGAGGCCGCCGAGGGCGACGAGGGGACGGACGCCGACACGGAGTAACGACCTTTCCCTACATCGACAGCCGCGCGAGGATCGGCAGATGGTCGGACGGGTACCGGCCGCGGTCGTCCCGGTCCGCGAGTGTCGCAAACGCGTCGACCGCCATATCGGGCGAGACGAGCGCGTGGTCGATCCGGCGGCCGTCGATGAGGCGAGCGAAGTCGGTGAGGCTCGTCTCCGGGCCGTGCCGGAGGTCGGCGGCGGCAGCGGCGTCGCGGAGCGAGCGGGCGTCGTCGGCCGGCGTCGCGGAGTCTTTCTCGTCTCGTTTCGGGTCGTCGCCGACGAGGACCCGGTGCGGCTCCGACCCCGGCGTGCAGTTGAGGTCGCCGACGAGGACGACCGGGAGCGTCTCGTCGGAGTCGCCGCTGATCCCGTTCGCCGCCGCTATCTCCGGCACCCGCTCGCGGAGCAGGCGGGCGGACTTGCGTCGCGCGTGCGCGCTGACGTGGTCGAAGTGCGTGTTGACGACGAGGAGTCTCGCGTCGCCGTCGCGGGCGCGCACTCGGGCCCACGTCGCGATCCGCGGGTGCGAGGCGTCCCAGCCGGTCGAGGGCTCTCCCGGGGTCTCCGAGAGCCAGAACGTGTCGCTGTCGACGATCTCCCAGCGCTCGCTCCGGACCGCGATCGGGCACCCCTCGCCCTCGCCGCCGGCCTCGCGGCCGCGCCCGACGAACTCGTACGCCGGGAGCCGCTCGCGGAGGTCCTCGCGCTGCTCGGGGAGCGGCTCCTGGAACGCGGCGACGTCGGGGCGGTGGAACCGGACGAGTCGCGCGACGGCGTCGCGGCGGTCGTGCCAGGCGTCGTGGTGGTCGCCGCGGTTGGCGTAGCGGACGTTGTAGCTGAGCACCCGGATCCCGGTCATTACCTCTGGGGTCGCGGGCGAGGCGATTAAAAGGCGCGGAGGGATCACGCGTTCGCTCGGGTCGTCATCGGTGGGTGTGCTGTCGATTATTTATAATTGAGTGCGTTCGGATCAGCGGCGAACACCCCCGAAGCCCCGGCCGCTCGGCGATACGTGACCGATACCGTTCCCAAGAACCGCCTCGAAGCCCCGACCACGAGGTCCGAAAACCGCTCCGAAGCCCCAGCCGGGAAGCGGCCGTACGCTCGCTGCGCTCCTCGCTCGTTCGCTTCGCTCACTCCCTGTGGTGCTTACATCGCCTACGGCCGCTTCCCGGCTGCCCCTTCGAGTCCCACCCCGCACCGCACGGCACCTCACGCCTCCCCAGCCTCGTCAGTCGCCTTCGCTCCGCTCAGGCGACTAACTCCCTCGCGCGGTGCTGCTCGGCCGCGAAGCGGCCTCGCAGGCACGCGCCACCGCGGTTCTATTTATAAATAGCGCCGCCGCCTGCGCTCAGACCGAGAACTCGTAGAGGTCGTCGCCGACGTGGTGGATCGACTCGACCACCTTCCCGCTGTCGCCGACCATCTCGTCGCCGTCGACCATCGCCCGGCCCACCGCCAGCACCTTCCCGTGGGTCTCCTCGGCGACGACGACGAGGTCGCCCTCGCGGATCGCTTCGTCGGCCTCGACGATCCCCGGGCGCATCACGTCGGCGCCGTCCGAGACGAAGGAGATCGCGCCGGCGTCGACCGTGACGACCCCCGTCTCCGGCTCGTAGTCGTTCGCGCCCCGAACCGTGAGGAACGGCTCGTCGTCGTCGACGTAGAAGACGGCGGGGTCGCCGTCGACTAAGACGAGCTCGTAGCCGGCGTCGACGAACTCGACGAACTCGAAGGTGTCCCCGTCGATGTCGACCCCGAGGTGGTCGGCGACCGCCTCTTGGATCGCCGTGATCTCGTCGCTCCGGAGGTGGTGCCGGGATTTCACTTCCATGCGCGTCCCGTCGACCGCTCGGCCGATAAATGGACCGCTCCGCGGCGTGGGCGCGGGCGATCGCGCCGTGGTTTCGGCCTCACGCCGGTCTCGTCCGGTTGGACCGATCAAAACGGTCTTAATCCACCTCTCCATATCCCCTCGTATGCTCAACCCACTGGCGATCGTGTTCGCGGCGATCGTGAACCCGCCCGCGATCGTGCTCGCGGCGATCGCGACGCTGCTCATGGTCCTCGTCACCTCGGTGCGAGGGACGGGGTGGGAACCCACGACCGACATCTCGGACGAAGTCCTCGAACACCGCGCGTCCGCGGTCCCCGAGACGGAGTTCCCGGAGCCGGGCAACCGCGCGGTCGGCGGCGGTGGCGGCGGCGGCGCCATCCCGGCCGGCGGCGCCGAGGGCGAGGAGGGCGAGCTCGAGGAGGGCGGCACCGGAAGCTCTGGCCCCGGTGACATCCCCGAAGACGAGGTGGAGTACTTCGAGGTCGAGTTCGTCAAGCAGGGCGAGACGGTCGAGCTCTCCAACGACCAGCCCATCCTCGAACAGGGCGAAGACGAGGGGTGGGACCTCCCGTACGCCTGTCGGCAGGGCCAGTGTGTCTCCTGTGCCGGCCAAATCACGGACGGCCCCTCGGAGGACTTCGTCGAGCACGACAACCAGCAGATGCTCGAGGAGGCCGAGATCGACGACGGCTACACGCTCACCTGCGTCGCCTACCCCCGCGACTCCTTCAGCATCGAGACGGGCGAGGCGCCGTAGCGCCGGTCGCGCGTCCGCGCCCTCGCTCCCGTCTTCTCTCACCGCGTTCGCTCGCGACACCCTTTTTCGCGTCTCGTCCCAACCCATCGTATGTCCGTCACCACGGCGCTCGTCGCCGGCGGCGGGGGCGTCGCCGTCGCGCTGATCGCCGCGGCCGTCTACCGCGACGCGGTCCGCGTCGGCGTCGACCTCGGTTCGCCGGCGGCCTGGGCCGCGCTGGTCGTCTGCACCGGCGGCGCGAGCCTCGTCACGCTGGTCCTCGTCCCCGACGCGCCCCTGCCCGGCGTCCTCGTGTTGACCGCGCTCGGCCCCCTGCTGTACCTGCTCGAACGCGACGACTCGATGAACGGCGACGACGCGGCCGACCCCACCCGGCTCCCGAGCCAGTCCGGCGAGTCGGCGGACTCGGGCGACGACCCGGACCGGTAGTCGCTCGACGCCGGCGACCGGAATCGACGGCGGACGCTCCCGCCGACAGATCGCGGCCCCACTTGGCGCCGTTCCGTCTCATCGACGATGACACAGTTCCTTTCGCCGCGCTCGAAAGCTCCTAAACCGCAACTTTCCATACCGTCGGCGCTGTACTGGAGGTAATGAGCGACGAGAGCGACGAAAGCCTCGCGGACCGGGTAGAGCAGTGGATGGTCGGGCAGATGCCGATCATCCAGATGCACGGCGGCACGAGCGTCGTGCGCGAGGCGGACCCCGAGACCGGCGAGGTCGTCGTCGAGCTCGGCGGCACCTGCTCCGGCTGCGGCATCTCGAACATCACCGCCGACAACATCCGCCGCGACCTCATCATGGACTTCGAGGAGGTCGACAACGTCACCGTGCGGACCGCCTCCTCCGGCGACAACGGCGCCTCCACCGTCGAGGGCGGCCGCGGCGGCGAACTCAAACACGAGACCGAGTCCGCGAACCACTTCTGAGCGCGACTTATCCGGGTCTCTCCGCGTGACGCTCGGCGGCGCGGGCGCGAGTCTCTCGCCTCAGTCCCCGCTCACCGCTTGTCGACGACCGATGTCGCGTTTTAACCGGTCCGCGTAGTCGATCCGCGTCTCCCTCGCTTCCGCCGCCGAGAGCGCCCCGGCCCCTCGTAGCTCCGCCGAGAGCGGGTCGTACGCGTCCACGTCGAACCCCATCCGACCGAGGTACGACCGCACCGCCTCCGAGTCGAGCCCGTCGCGGACGGCGGCCTCGACGTGCTCTTCGACCGCGTCGAACGACGGAAGCACGACCGCGTCGTCCGTCACACGCCCCGTGTCGCCCTCGATCCGTACCTCCGTTCTCACGCCGCGGTCGACGGCCTCGACGAGGTCGTCCGCCAGCCGAACGACCTGGCTCGGGAGCGCGGTGTCCGGCGACCGCCACTCGACCGTCGAGAACGCCGCCCGGAGCTTGACGGGGACCCACACCGCGCCCTCCGGGATGAAACAGCCCTCGACCGTCTCCCGGTCGCAGCCGGACGCGATCGCTTCGGTGACGAAGGCCTCGTACCGCCGTTCGAGCCGCCTCGCCCACTCCTCGGTATCTTCGAGATACGGCCACAGTTTCCCCTGCTTCGGGAGGTGCTCGTACGCGAGCCGCCTGTACAGCACCGATCGGGCGCTGGCGGCGAGCGGCTCCCGTTCGAAGTACGGCGAGGAGCTGACGAGCGCCAACGCCGGGTCGAGCGCGGTGAGGGTGTTCAGCTGGTCGACCGCATGCCCCGGCCGCTGTTCGATGTGAACGTGCGTGCCGGCGCAGTGTCGGACGTACTCGAAGCGGTCTCCGACCACGCGGTCTTGGATCCGCGTCCGCTCGCTCTCTCGGTCGGCGATCTCGCCGTCGTGGATCGGCGTCGCCAGCGGGACGAGCCCCTTGTCGAGCTCGTCGGCCCGTCGCAGGACCCGGCCGACGCGGTCGAACAGCTCCTCGCGGAGCTCCGCCGTCGACTCGCACGGCGTCGTCTTGATCTCGAGGAGCGGGCTGACGAACTCGCGCTCGACCCCGGGAGACGCGTCGACGAGCCCGCGGGGATCGGTGAGCCGCCCGTCGTCGTCGATCACCCAGTACTCGACCTCGACGCTGCGTCGCGTCGGGCCGGTCCCGCCCGTCGATCCGCGCCCCGACCCGTCCGCCTCGGCCGCGTCGCTCACGGCTCGCCGGCCGGACCGTCGTCTCCCTCCCACTCGTCCGATCGCAAGTGTGTGATATTAACTAGCACGCCATCGAATCATCACTGTGCTGTAATAACGTTTGTGCCAATATCACCGGAAAAATGGTGATATATGTTTGGCTCCGATTAAGAATACGTGAATTAAGCGCACAAACAGCTGGCATACTCTCTTTTTGAACCAGTTTTATCTATTCGTGCCAAACCTCCCGATCCGCGGAAAAAGCGGACGAGCGCGTTCCGGTGAGAGCGACGCTTCCGGCTCTCTCGGCTCACCCCGCCCTGACCGCCTACAGCGACGTGAACGGCAGCGTTGCGAGCGTGTCGGCGTCGTAGGCGAGCGCCTCGGCCTGCGAGGTTCCCTCCGGCGTGATCATGTCGATCACCCGAGGCGCGTTGCCGGCCGCGCCCTCTTTGGCACCACCGAAGACGAACCCGCCGGCCTCGACCTGTACGTCGCGGAACGCGCCGAAGTTCGCCGAGCCAACGACCGGGAGGACCTCCCAGTCGGCGATGTCTGTCCCGCCGAGCGCCGTCTTCGGAATCGAGACGACGGCGACGTTCGATTCGAGGTCGGCGAACCGGGTCACCGAGCCGAGCCCGGTGCCCTCGTCGTCGACGACGGTCCCGCCGCCGAAGCCGTCGGAGCTAACCCGGTACTGCCACGGGTCGTCGAACTCGGCGGTGACGCTCAGGTCACCGAGCTCGGTCGTCCGCCCGCCGTCGCCGTCGGGATCGCGCAGGTAGACGACGAAGTACTGGGGCGAGAACGTCCCGCCGAACCCTCTGTACAGGTTCTCGACGCCGAAGGCGAACCGGTACTCCTCGTCGGTCTCCAACACGCGGAACGAGCGCAGGTCGAACGCGCCGTCCTGAAACGCGCCGTCCGTGGGATAGACGTACTCGCCGGGTCCGTCGTCGTCGCCCGCGGGATCGCTCAGCTGCCCCACGAGGTCACCGGGCGCGACCGTGACGGTTTCGGAGCCGAGTTCGGTCCCGCCGTCGGCCTCGCGGACGACGACGTCGAAGGTACCGATCCGCGCAGTGCTGAAGCCGAGTTCCACCGTCTCGTCCGTCGCGTTCGGCGGGAGTCGGACGGTGTCGCGCGAGACGACCTCGCCGTCCAAGACGACCTCGACCGTCGTCGCGCCGACGAAGGCGGCGTCGTTCGAGCCGGTCGCGGTGATGAACGACTCGCCGAGGTCGGCCTCGTCGGCAATCGACACCGAGATCGTCTGCTCCGGGCGCTCGTACTCGGGGAGACGGTTGATCTCGCGGCCCCGCGCCGGACGCAGTTTCACTGCCGTCCCGCCGCTCGGCGCGAGCGACGCGAGCAGCGTGGTCGACGGGTCGACCACCGCCTCGTCGATGCGGACGCCGGTCGGGTCGAGGTCGACGCCGGCCCCGACCGCGTCCGAGTAGATCTCCGCGACGTACTTCGGGCCGTTTCGGCCGTTTCCGGAGTTGCCTCTGCCGTTTCCGTTGCCGTTCCCCTTCCCGCCCGAATTACCGGGCGCGAGGAAGTCGAGCGGCACGTCGACCGCGCGGCCGTCGTCGTCGGTCATGACGCCGACGTACCACTCGTCGCCGTGCCGGCGGGCGATCGCGAGGTAGTCGCCGATCGCGGCGCCGACGACGCGCGTCTCGTCCCAGCCGGCGGCCGGGACCGACTCGATGAAGCCGAACTCCGGCTCGGCGTCGAAGTTCTCCTTTTCCGGCGTGTACCCCTCGTACTCGGCCGGGACCGGCGACGGCTCGCCCGACTCGGTGACGGCGACGGTGTTGAGATTGAAGCCGCCGACGTCGCCGCTGAATCCGTCGTCGCCCTGCGCGTAGTCGAGCTCGATCGCGACCTCGTTGTCGCCCGCGTCGAACTCGACCTCGGTCGTGAACACCTGCCAGTCGTCCCAGTAGTCGGTGAAGTCAGGCTCGATGGTTCGGCGCTCGTCGTTGACGCGGAGCGTCGCCCGCGGGGTGCCGGCGTCGATCACGCGGCCCGTGTTCTCCTCCGCGTCGCTCGCGTAGCGCAGGTGGAGGTCGTACGTCCCGGCGCTCGGCACGTCCTCAACCGTGAACGACACCGACGAGCCGCTGGGCGCGCGGTTGGGGTCGACGGCGACGAAGTTGGTGCCGAACGCGTCCCGGTAGGAGTCGTCAGTGACGAGCCCGTCGAGCTCGCCGGCAGCGGCCTGGAGCGCCTCGCCGACCGCGAACGTCTCGTCGATGTACCCCTCGATCCGGTCGGCCGCCATCTGGAGGCCGCTGAGGTACGTCGGGTACATCGCGAGCTGCTTGGCGCGGGTCGTCTGGATCTGGTCGCCGCGCTCGTCGTTGAACGTGATGTCGAAGATCCCTGGCTGGTAGCTCACCGGGCCGGCGAGGTTCCGGGTGAACGGCAGCGTGACGTGGTGGTCGCGGCCGACGTTCGATCCGAGCTGCCCGAACCCGTCGTACTCCTGCGCCTTCACGACCTCCCGGTTCGCTACGTTCGGGTAAGTTCGGATCTCGCCGGTCGGCTTGATCCCCTCGTGGATCTCCAGCTGCTGGCGGTTCGCGGCCGCCTCGCGGATCACGCGCCGGTGGTGGTTCACCGCGAGCTGGTTGTGGTGATTGTGGGTCGCCACGGTGCCGTCGCCCTCGATGCCGAGCCCTCTGTCGGCGACGTAGCCGTTCTTGATCGAGTTGATGCCGACGTCGTCGTAGCCCGCGAAGGCGTCGCCGTCGAGGACCGCGTCCTCGTAGTTCGGGATGTTGCCGGCGGTCTCGTTGTGGGCCGTCATCTCGACGGGCTCCGGCAGCGAGGCGCCGAAGTCGGTCACTTCCCGCACGTCGAAGTCGGGGTAGGAGTCATCGACGCCGAACTCCAGCCCGGAGCCGTCCCCGGGATACGTGTCCCACCCCTCGTTCCACCCCTCGACGAGCACGCTGTCGATGCCGTTCTCGCTCGCGAACCGCATATACCGCTTCATCCGCTCGGTCCGGGCGCCGTGGACGTAGCCGGCCGCGTCCGTCGGACTGTCGAACGACTCGTCGGCCCGGTACTCCCAGTTCGCCGACCCCGCGATCATCGTCCACCAGATGCCGACGTACTTCCGGGGCTCGATCCAGTCAGTGTCGGGCGCGCCGCCGGCGGTCGGGAGCGCCGCCTCGTCGAGCGGGTCGGAGAGCAGCGGGACCAGCTGCGACTCGATCAGCTCGCCCGGCCGGTCGACGACCTGAATCGTCCGCCACGGCGTCGCCGCCGGGAGGTCGAGCGAGGCCCGCGACCCGTCGGGCAGCGGCGTGAGTTCCGTTGCGAACGTCGTCCCGCCGTCGTCGCTGCGGGGCGCGAGCGTCGCGGCCGCGTAGTCGTCGAGGTTCGCCTCGTGGACGCTGAGGTACGCGTCGCCCGCGTCGACGGTGAGCGGCGTGTGCGCCCCGTCGCGCATCGGCGTGTCGTTCGGCCGCCGCGGATCGCTCCCGCCGGGAATCTCCGACAGGGGCGTCTCGGCGTACTCCTGTTCGAACCGCGGGTTCGTCACCGCGTTCGCGATCCACCAGGCGTCGTAGTCGTCCGCGAAGTCGACGCCGGTGTTCTCCGAGTCGATCACCGCCTTCTCCGAGTTGCTCGCGAATCCCTCGCCCAGCACTGTTCGGAACCCGATCCCGTCGTCGAACACGCGGATCTGGAGGGTCGCGGTCCGACCGTCCACCGCGTCGCTGCCGGGGCCGTCGCCGCCCTCCGAGTCGGCGTCCGCGAGCCCGACGCTGAGGGCGTTGTACTCGGCCGAGACCTCGTCGTAGGCGCCCCACACCGGTTCCCACGCCTCGGTCGCCGACTCGCGCTCGGTCCCGGTGACGGCCACCGGGCCGTCCTCGCTCCCGGCGCTCGCGCCGAACGCCGGCTGGTTCCGGAAGTCGAACCCGAGCTCCGACGAGCCGACGTACGTCGTCCCGTTCCGGGCGACCTCGTAGGTCGGGACGCCGTCCGAGACGTCGAGGGTGACCGCGATCGATCCGTCCGGCGACTCGATCCGCTGGACCGGGTCGTCCTCGCCGTTCGCCACTGGTGCGGCGTCGTCGGCCGACACGTCCCGCGAGTAGGCGGCCGCCGCCACCAGCGCCCCCACGCTCCCGAGGAACCCCCGCCGCGTCGATCCGTCAAACGATTGCTGTGATCGTTTTTCACTCATTCCGTCCGCACCGTGTATACGACGAATAATAATGTTATTGTAACGCAGCAAAGTGATTGAATTACGAAACGACCGAGTCGACGAGTTCCCTCGGGAGGACTGTTCGCGGCGTTGGGCGCCTCACAGCGCGTTCTCCAGCGCCGACGCGACGCTCCGCGCCTTCTCCGCCAGCGGTTCGGGGACCGTTCCGGCCGCGACCGCCGCGTCGAGCTCGTCGTCGTCGACGCGTTCGACCCCTCCGTCCGGCCGCTTCACCACGTCGACGTGGAGGTCGACGTACCGGGCGGCGTCGGGGAACACCTCCACGGGCGTACAGACGTTGACGTACGTCCCGCGGACGGTCCCGTCGCGGCCGCGGTACGTCGTCGGGTACCACCACCGGCCCTCCTTCAGGCTCGTCTCGGCGATGTCGCCCGCCACGCGGTCGACGCCCAGCCCGTCGTAGGTCCCGCCGCCGGTCATCTCGCGCTCGACGGCCACGGTCCCGTCGGAGTCGATTCCCGTCACGGTCCCCTCGCCGAGGGTGATCAGCCGCCCGTCCGGCTTCCCGTGGTCGATCCGGAGCGCGTCGCCCTCGCTCGGGCCGAACGCGTCGGTCACGACCGCGAACGGGAACTCGGCGTCGGGGGCGGGCTCGCAGAGCGCCTCCGCGAGGTCGACGCCGGCCGAGGCGTCCGCCGAGCCCGCCTTCACGCGGTGGTGACCCGGTATCGTCGCGGTCGCGGTCCGGCGCGCGTCATCGAGCCCGAACCGGCTCTCGCGGCCGAACCAGACCCAGACGCCGGCGTTCGGCGCGGCGACCGGCGCGTCGCGGAGCCGGCTCGGGTCGTCGAGGACGCCGAGCTCCGATTCCGTCCCGCCCTTCGGAGCGATCGCCGCGCGCAGCTCCTCGGCGGCGTCGACCGCGGCGTCTAGCCCCGCGGTCAGCGCCTCCGTGTCGGCGTCCACGGCCGGCGGCTGCCACACCGCGCGCCACCCGTCCGGCGGGTCGAGGTCGAGCAGGTCGAGCATCCCCGACAGCTCGCGGGCGGCCTCGTCGTCCCGGACATCGACCCGCGTCCCGGAGCCCGGCTCAAGCGCGACGAGGTCGCCGCCGACGCGGAGATGCCCCGCGAGTTCCGGACGCCGGTCCGTCCACGGCGCCGCCGACTCGCGCACCTGAACCCGGACCGGGTCCCCCGTCTCCACCCGGGCGTCGACGCTCCCGTACGGGAGGTACCCCTCGGCGGTATCGTCGCCGACGCGGAGATCGACGACGGCGCCGCCGCCGAGCGTCTCCGTCACCTCCCCGTCGAGGACCGCGCCGGGCGGTGTCGGGTCGGGCCACGCGAGCGCGTCGCGGCCCGCGTCGGTCAGGAGTCCGCGGAGCGCGTCGAGCGCGTCGGGGTCGCCGTGCGCGCCGACGCCCTGCCGGTCGCCGCTCGTCTCGATCCGGACCTCCGGCGGGTCGGTTCCGAACGCGGCGTCGAAGCGCCGCCGGATCGGCGGCGAGGCGTCGACGACCTCGTGGCCGTCGTCGAGCAGGCGCGCGGTGAGCGCCGTCGCGTAGATGCCGCGAACGCGGGCTCGGGCCATCCTCAGAGGTCCTCGCGCTCGTGTGCGAACCGGACCCGGTCGTTCACCGTGTCGCCGAGCGAGAGCTCGACGACGACCGGGTCGCCGCCGTCGTCCTCGCGGAGGATCCGTCCGCCCTCGACCGGGACGCCCCACCCGTCGAGCGAGAGGTAGCCGCGGAGGTCGCTCCCGTGGGTGAACAGGTCGACGTCGGCGGTCGCGTGTTCCTGCGTCTCCGACGCGCTGTGCGCCATCTCCATGTCGGAGTAGTAGGGTGCGTCCGCGTCGAAGAACGCTCGGAGCCGGTCGGCGTCGCGGGCGACGAGCTCGGCGACGCGGTCCGAGGCGTCGGCGACGGCGTCCGCGTCCAGCCCGGCCTCTCGGAGGGCGCGCTGGACCCGTGGATCGAAGTGCATACCCCGCCTTCGGGCGCCGCCGTTTCAACGCTGTCGGCTGCGCCGCTTCCGCCCGCTCATCGCCGGACGCCGCTCGGGTGCCGCCCAGTAATTAAGTCACCCGGGTGGCAAACGGGAGCCATGCCATCCGACGAGGACCCGATCGCGTCCCGGGCCGACGACGACCGCGACCTCTACGACGTCGCGACCTGGGAGGAACGGACCTCCCTCGACGGGCTGTCGGTCGCGTTACACTGGTTCATTACTCGCTCGGCGAAGGCGCTGGTCGTCTTCGTCGCCTTCGTCGGACTCCTCGCGATCGTCGGCTCGTTCGGGCTGGGGCTCGTCTTCGACCCGGCCATCGCGATCCTCCTCGGGCTCTCCGCCGTCCCCGCGCTCGGCCTCGCCGCCTACGTGTACGTCTCGGACGTCACGACCGCCGAGCCGCTGTCGCTCCTCGTGGCGACGTTCCTGCTTTCGATCCTCACCGCGACGTTCGCGGCGGTCCTGAACAGCGTGCTCCAGCCGTACTTCCGGCCGTTCGGCTTCCTCGGGCTCGTCGTGTTCTTCTTCGTCGTCGTCGGCCCGATAGAGGAGTCGGTGAAGCTGCTCGCGGTGCGGCTGTACGCGTACACCGACGCCCGGTTCGACGCCGTCATCGACGGCGCCGTCTACGGCGCCATCGCGGGGCTCGGATTCGTCGTCATCGAGAACTTCGTGTACATCGCCCAGAACGTCGACATGGCGGAGCTGACGGTCGGGATCGCGGCGCTCGGCGCCGGCGACGGCATCGCCGCGCTCCGGGCGCTCGCGGGCCCCGGCCACGTCGTCTACTCGGCGTTCGCGGGCTACTACCTCGGGCTCGCGAAGTTCAACCCCGGGAACCGCGGCCCCATCATCGTCAAGGGGCTCGTCCTCGCGGCGGCGATCCACGCGCTGTACAACACGCTCGTCGGCCCGGTGACGGGCGTCGCCTCGCAGCTGCTCGGCCTCCCGCAGGTCGTCGCGCTGTTCGGCTTCGTCGTGGTCTTCCAGGGCGCGTTCGGGTACGTCCTCCTCCGGAAGATCTGGCGGTACCGCGACGCGTACCTCGACACGCGCGACGAGGTGGGCGAGGACGTCGAACCGGAGCTCGACGAGTTCGAACAGTAAGGGCGAAACCGGCCTCGTTTCCGCCTTCCGCCGTCAGGGCGCCTTTTCGACCCGCGAGCGGTCGCCGGTGCCGCCAGTCAGCGCGCTCGCGAGGGCGCCTTTCACCACGACGTCGTCGCCGAGGTCGGTGAGCCGCACCTCCGGGACGTTGATGAACACCATCTCCGGGAGCTTCTCGCGGATGGGATCGAGTATCCGGTCGGGGTTGTTGAGCGCGACCGCGCCGCCGACGCTCACGACGAGCGGCGCGTACGCGTGAATGACGTTAGCGATCCCCATGGCGTTCCAGTGGGCGACCTGATCGATCACGTGGTCGGCGAAAGTGTCCTCGCCCGCGGCCTCGAACACGTCGACCGCGGAGAAGTCGGGGTCCTCGATCGGGAGGCTCGTCTCGATCGGGTCCTCCTCGTACAGCTCGCGGGCGTACTTCGGGATGTTGTTGCCGGAGCAGTACCCCTCCCAGTGGCCGTCGAGCCCGCAGCCGCAGGTCATGAACCCGTGCGGGTCGACGGTCATGTGGCCGACCTCGCCGGCGTTGCCGTCCCACCCCGAGAGCACGTTGCCGTCGACGGCGACGCCCGCGCCGATCCCCGAGGAGATGGTGAGGTACACCATGTCGTCGGGGTTGCGTTCGGAGTGGAACCGCTCGCCGATGACGCCCGCGATCGTGTCGTTGTGGAGGTACACCTCGTCGGTGTCGAGCAGTCGCCCGACCGGCCCGACGAGCGGGATGCGCTCGACGGTGTCCGGGAGGTTCGCTGGCCCCTGGACCACTCCCTCCGCGAGGTCGAGCGGGCCGATCGAGCCGATCCCGGCCGCGACCGCCTCGCTCGGCGCGATTCCCGCGTCGGTACAGGCCCCACGAACCACTTCCAGGACGGCCTCCGTGACGGCGATGCCGTTCGGTCCCCGCGGGGTGCCTCGCGACGCGGAGCCGAGGACCGCCGCGGTCTCGTCGCCGACGACCGCCCGGACGTTCGTCGCCCCGAGATCGACGCCCACGTAGTACATCGGGTGTAAGCGCGGACCCGTCTCACTTAAGCGGGACGCTTCGGGCGGTCGAGCGAGGGAAAAGAACCGAGCCGTTTCCGCGAAACCGCGTTACGAGGCGGTCTCGCGGACGAACGTTACCGGACACGGCGACGAGAGCATGACCTCCTGCGCCGCGCTGCCGAAGACAGCCTTCCCGGTCGGCGAGCGCCGCCGGCCGCCGACGACGACGCGGTCGGCCTGAAGTCCCTCGGCGGTCTCGACGACCTCGTCCGCGAGGTCGCCGACCGCGCCGCGGACGGAGTGCCGCACGCCGGCCGCCGACAGCGCCTTCGAGAGGTCTCGGGTGGTCCGGTGTCGCTCCGCGACCTCGTCGGGCGTCGCGTTCTCGCTGTCCGGGTCGAAGCCTAACTTCGCGCGGGTCTCGTCAAACTCCTCCTCGCCGAACACGTGGGTCAACACGACCTCGGCGTCCGACGGCCCAGCGAGCGCGATGATCTCCTCCGCGAGCCGCTCGGTCCGTTTTTCGTCTTCGCTGCCGACCGCTAACACAACTGTTTCGATGCTCATACACGCCTTTCGCCTCCGACCAATTTAACTCTGACGGAGTATTAACTCAAATCTGAATAAATATTTTACCGATCGATCCTGACACTCTCGCGGGCGCGAGCAGTCGCTCCTCGGCGTTCGGTCGACCGAGAGACTATCGGCTCCGAGAGCGGCTCACGACGGCAAAACGGTGGCGGATCCGATCAGTAGTCGGGCGCGTCGTCCTCGACTTCGCGCTTCAACGAGTCGCGTCGGGACTTCGCGTCGCGGCCGGTCGCTTCTAAGAGGAACTCGTTTTTCGCGTCGACGGCGTCAGCGGCGGCGTCGGCGTTGCCTTCGGCGATGACGTCCTCGGCGGGGCGCTCCTCGAAGTGGACCGCCAGCTTGTCCTTCTTGCTCCCGTACTCGGCGGCGCCCGCGACGATCCGGTCGAACACCGGGTTCTCGGGGTCCGCGACGACGTACAGTTCGTGGCCCTGCCACTCCTCGGTGCCCGTGACCTCGCCGAAGTACTCCTCGATGGAACCCTTCAGGTCCGGCATGCGGTCGTCCAGATGCTCGCCGCGGCGCATCTTGTACTCTTTCATGCCGCGACCGTTCGACAGGCCGGCGTAAACCAGTTTCGTCACGGCCGCTCGGCGGCTTCGACCGCCGACGCGGCGCTTTTTAACGTCGACTACTGCGGCCGCTCGTCGACGTACCCGCGCTTGCACTCCGGACAGATGTCGCCCGCGCGCATCGAGCTCCCGTCCGCGGCCCGGACCATCCCGCACTCGGGACAGTAGTACTCCGTCGGCCCGTCGTCGCCTATCGTCTCCAGCTCGGGGCTCTCGCCGCGGGTGATGCCCGTCTCGCCCTCGTCGCCGGCGTCGAACGCGACGCTCTCCGTGTCGTCGGGGGCCTCGACGTACTCCGTCTCTCCCCCGTCTTCCTCCTCCTGCCGGTCCGCGGCCTCCGGGGTGAGCCCGCCGCCGAACTCGACGCCAGCGTCGCCGCCCTCGCCGACCTCCGCGCTGAACCCCTCGTCCTCGCCGCCGTGGTCGGGCCAGGCGGCCGACCCATCGCCGTCGGCTTCGTCCTCGTCGACCTCGGGCCACGCGCCGCGCTCCCTGTCGTCGGCGTCCTCTCCGCCCTCGTCGAGTATCACGCCGTCGTCGCTCTCCGCGTCTGTCTCGTCGCTCGACTCAGATTCCGATGCGGCGTCCGTTGAGGACGACGCGGCGGAGGCGGACGAGGCCGACGCCGACTCCTCGCCCGCGTCCAACAGCTCCGCGTCCTCGTCCGCCGGGTCCGGACCGCCCGAAGCGTCAGGCGCCCCCGCGGCGTCGGAGCGCTCCGACGCGCTCGCCGGTGCGTCGCTCCCTTCCGGGGACGCTCCCGCGGCCGTTTCGGGGGCCTCGTCGCCCGCGTCGTCGGCGTCGTCATCGAGGATCACCGCGTCGTCGCTCCCGGCTTCGGGCTCCTCGTCGAGCGTCAGCCCTCCCGTGCCGGTCGCGGCGTCGTCCGCGCCGTCGGCCCCCGACGCCGTCCCCGGCGTCGAGCCTTCGGTGGGGGCCGGCCCGCTGCCGCCTTCCGGCGTTGCGGCCGCGCCCGCGTCGCTCCCGCCGGCCGCGTTCGCGGCGACCTCGTCCGCGAGCTGCTCCATCGTCGTCACCTCGGTGTTTTCGCTGACGATCTGCGTCTCGCCGCAGCGAGCGCAGGTCTTCACCTCCTTGACGGTCGTGACGACCTCGTCGCCCTCCTCCTCGCGCTCTCGCTGGAGTTCGGGTTCGCCGAAGTCGTGTCCGAGCAGACACCTGAGTCCCATTGTGCCACCCTGCGGTGCCGAGGGTAAAAAACGCCCCGTCGGCGTCCGACGCTCGGCACACGACCGGTATCGCGGGACGACGCGGTCGCCGTGCTCGGTTTCGCGCCGCGCGCCGCGGACACAGACTCTTTGTGGATCGCTCGCGTACCGTGTACTCACATGCCTACCGTATCCTACAAGGGCGAGGAAATCGAGTGCGAGAAGGGCGCCAACCTGCGCGACGTGCTCAAGGAGGCCGGTCTCTCCGTCTACAACGGCAAGATGGAGCAGCTCAACTGCCGCGGCGCCGGATCGTGCGGCTCCTGTGCGGTCCAGGTCGACGGCGAGGTCAGTGAGCCGAGCAAGAAGGAGCGCGCCCGCCTCTGGTTCCCGCCCCACCACCCGAGCCACGACGTCCGCCTCGCGTGTCAGACGAAAGTCGAGGGAGACGTCGAGGTGACGAAGGGCCGCGGGCTCTTCGGCCAACACATCTGAGCGCGGCCGCGACGCTCTCGTCGATCCTTTTACGGACCGCGGCGCACGCGACGAGCGACGCGCTCGTCAGGAATAAAATACGGCCGCGGCGGACGTGAGCCCGCGACGCGGACGAAAACGTTTGGTACCGTGTGTCAGAGTCGCGTTCGGCGTCAGCCGGACCGACCCACCTTCTCGGATCGGCTTACTGCCGAACGACGTTGGTCGCGCGGGGGCCCTTCTCGGAGGACTCGATGTCGAACTCGAGCTCCTGGCCCTCTTCGAGGTCCGGGCCGCCGACGTCTTCCATGTGGAAGAACACGTCGTCGTCCGCGTCGTCAGTCTCAATAAATCCGTAGCCGCCAGTGTCGTTGAAGAAATCAACCTTTCCGGTCGCCATTGCGTTCATAGAGAGTCCCCGACCGGGGATAAGAATTGCGAGTGTACAGTTACCACGACGCTCGACGAACGTTTGTCTTCGAAAAGCTCCAGTTTCATGGACGACAACTGACTGTGCGGTGGATTCGAGACGACATCTTGTTCGCTCCGTCGGGTTCTCTCTCGTCCCGTCCGACGCCGACGTTTATACTTCCGGCCGCGAAAGCGACGCGTGTGTCTCACGCGCACCGAGCGGGCGGCCCCGGCTTAACGCTCCGCGAGAACAGTCCCGCGCTGTTGGTCCCGGCAGCGTGGGGCGTCGCCGCCGGGGCGGTCCTCGGCGTCGTCTCTTCGCACGCGCTGTTCGTCGCCCACGTCGTCATGAGCGTCCTGCTCGTCGCCTTCGTCGCCGCCTCGTGGCGCGACATGGCGACGGGCGTCCTCCGCGCGTGGAAGCTGGTCATCCTCGCGGGCACGCCGGTGACGCTCGCGGGCGTCGCCGGATTCCTCGCGCGCGACGGGACCGCGCTCGCGAGCGCGGTCCCGGCCGACGCGCTCCTCGCCGTCGCCTTCTACGGCTGGATGCTGCTGCCCGCGCCCGCGTTCGTCTACACGGGCCTGCGCGACCCGACGGTCCCGCGCTCGATCGTTCATCACGTCGCGGCCGCGTGTTCAGTCGCGGGCGCGGCCGTCGCCGCGCTCGCGGGTACTCAGAGCGGCACCGTCGCGGGAATCGCGCTCGTCGGCGCCGGGCAGACCGCGGGCATCCTCGCGGCGACCGCGCTGTACTCGCTCGGAGAATGACCGACGCCGACACCTACGACTGCGAGACGTGCGGCGCGAGCGTCGCCGTCGCGGACGCCCGCCGCTCCGAGCCGTTCGGCGACCTCGACCCCGACACGTGGCAGACACTGAACTGCCCGCACTGCGGCGACCGGCTCGCGACCGTCTTCGTCGGCGACGAGTGAGCCGCGGTCGGTCGCCCGGGGTCGAGGCTCGTCCGCTGGGAGCCCCTGTCTGCTCGTGTTCCGTGTTGGCACCCCACAGTATCTACGTCTCCGGCGCGTAGTAGCCCTCATGCTCGATGTCGGTACGGCCTACCTCGTCGCGACCGGCGCGCTGCTGCTCGTCGCGCTGGGAGTCGGGGCTCGGGCCCTCATCGCGATCTTCCGCGAGGGCCGCGAGCGGAGCCGCAAGCGGCGCGAGGGCGAGATCGAGCGGTACACCGAGGATCCCGTCTACGACCGCGACCCGGCGGACCCGGAGACCGACGGAGCGACGCCCTCGACGTGTCCGCAGTGCGGCGCCGAAAACGCGGCCGAATTCGTTTACTGTCGCGAGTGTGCGGCGCCGTTAGGGCCGAATTAGCGCCCGCTCCGGTGTCTGCGTTCGCGGAACCGGTCCCGTCTGAATATCTGAACCATACAAAATTATTTGAGCCGAGCGGTACAACGTCCGGTCGAATGGCCGACTCGGAGTCCGAACCGTGGAGAGAGACCATGAGCGGGCGTGAGCGCGTCCGGCACGTCGCGGAGCTGCTGGACGGGCCGACGCCGGTACAGGAAATCGCAGACCGGGCGGACGTCTCGCGCGCGACGGCCGACGATGAACTTCGTCGACTGGAGAGCGACGACTGGGTTACTGAGACGACCGTCGACGGGACGAAAGCCTACGACCTGAATCCCGTGCGGATGCTCTTCGACGAGGTGACGGACCTGATTGACGCCCACTCGCGTGAGGAACTGGAGCGTCGACTCACGGGGCTGAAGGAGGACCAGGAAGAGCTGGCGGCGGAGTACGACGCCGGTTCGCTCGACGAGTTTCGAGACCGCCTCGCTGACGAGGAGCTCTCGGCCGCGGAACTCCGTGAGCGTCGCAACGTGATCGCCACGTGGGAGGCGATCAACACGGAACTCGGGCTCGTGAAGCACGCCCTCAGGCTGTACGATGACGTCCTCGAACTCTCCTCGCCGCGGACTGACTCTCCCTCGACGTTCGCCTAATGGTCGTTTTCCTCGCTGACCGGACGAACCTTCAGAGCAAGCGGCTCCACGACCGCATCGCGAATCGGCTCGGCGGCGAGTTCGACAACGTCAGACGGAGACGTACCGAGCCGCGCGAAGCGGGCCCGTACCGTGTCGTCGCCGACGTGAACCCGCGGCAGTTCTTGGACGACGACGAGTACCCGGTGACGGCTGCGCGGATCGAGATCGGGTTTCAACTACAGACTGGTGAGCCGCACGAGTACTACTGGTTCAACTGGATCGAGCCAGACCGAAGGCTGCTGGTGGGTTGGCATCAGGACGACACGCACGATGACCTCGGTCCGGTTCATCTACAAGTCAACGACGGCGCGACGCCCGCCGCGCACGAGCCGGCGCAGTTCATCGACTCACATCCGCTGGACGTCGTCGAGCGACGCCTCGACTCGCTCCGAGACGTCGTCCTCGCGGTCGAGTGGGACCGGGGACATCCCGTCGGCCTCGATCTCGCTGCGCCCCCGAGCGAGTAGGTCCGGTGGGGGCCGCACGGCGTCGTTTCTTCACCCGCTCGCTCCGCTCGCGGGGACGGGGGACAGCTCGATCTTCAGTCAAGGCTAACGAATGTAGATCGCGCTGAAAAGCTATGCCGCCTCCCCGATTTGAACTCGCCGAGACGCTCGCCCTCGCTCCGCTCGGGCTCGCGACTCGTCTGCTCAAATCGGGTCGGGAGCATTTTCGCTGCTCACGACTCGGTCGCTGCGCTCCCTCGTAGGTTCGCAGGAAAATGCCGCCTCCCCGATTTGAAACGCGTGAGACTCCCTCCGGTCGTCTCACTGTTCCCCGCTCGCTCCGCTCGCGGGGACGGGGGACAGCTCGATCTTCAGTCAAGGCTAACGAATGTAGATCGCGCTGAAAAGCTATGCCGCCTCCCCGATTTGAACTCGCCGAGACGCTCGCCCTCGCTCCGCTCGGGCTCGCGACTCGTCTGCTCAAATCGGGTCGGGAGCATTTTCGCTGCTCACGACTCGGTCGCTGCGCTCCCTCGTAGGTTCGCAGGAAAATGCCGCCTCCCCGATTTGAACGGGGGACAGCTCGATCTTCAGTCGAGTGCTCTCCCAGTCTGAGCTAAGGCGGCTCGCACTCGGACCAACGCCGATTCGAGACAAAAGGATTTCGAAAGGCTGCGGGCGGCTCCCGCTCGCGTCGTTCGGATCTGCGGGCCCACACACCAGTTCGGTTCCTCGGTATCGGACGATATCGCCGTCGATCCGGGTCGACGGCGCGGATCGTGGTTTCCGCAACCGCCCCCTTTCTCGCGCCCCTCCGGTCTCTTGATGGCATCTCACGACGACCACGACCACGACGCCCACGACACGCACCACGAGACGCTCGACGCCGCGGTCGACGCGCGCGACGACTGGGCGCGCCGCCGCCGCAAGGGGATCCCGACCGACGAGAACCTCCTCGTCGTCGCCTGTATGGACGAGCGAATCCCGATTGAGGAGGCGCTCGGCATCGACCTCGGCGACGCGCAGGTGTTCCGCAACGCGGGCGGCAATGTGACCGACGACGTGATCCGGTCGGCCGCGCTCACGACGAACTTCTTCGACACCGACGAGATCGTCGTGATCAACCACACCGACTGCGGCATGATGAGCGCGCCCGACGAGGCGGTCCGCGAGGGGCTCGAAGCGCAGACCGGTGACCTCGACAACGCCGACCTCGACCCCTCGCTCCCCGAGCTGAACATCGGCGACGCCGACCTGCTCGACTGGGTGAAAATGACCGACGACATCGACGCGGCCTGCGCGGCGCAGGTCGAGTACCTCCGTGAATCGGAGTTCATCCCGGACGACACGACCGTCTCCGGCTACGTCTACGAGGTCGAGTCCGGCGAGCTCCGCCGCCCCGACGAGCGCATCGCCGAGGAGATCAGCGAGCGCCGCGCCTGATCCGGGCGGCGTCGAGCGGCTTCCCCCTCTGCTGCCCGAGGTGTGACGTTTTTATACGCCCGTGGCGAATCCGGTCACGAATGGACCGAGCACGCGCGCCCGCGGTCGGGCGAGGTGGTGTCGGTGGGCGCTGACGGCGACGCCGGGTCGGACGGCGCGAGCGACGCGGACGGCGCGCGCGCCGCGAGCGACGACGCCGACGCGCCGGTCGTCGCCGGCTTCTTCTCCGGCTGCGGCGGCCTCGATTTAGGCTTCGAGCGCGCCGGCTTCGACGTCGCCCTCGGCAGCGACCAGTGGGAGCCGGCCGCGCAGACGTACCGACGCAACTTCCCCGACACCGAGTTCGTCGAGGAGGACGTCCGCGAGCTCGACGCTCCGGCGATCCGCGAGGCGGTCGCAGGCGCTGGCTACGACCCCGACGGGATCGACGTGGTGATCGGCGGGCCGCCCTGTCAGGGGTTCAGCCGGCTCAACAACGAGCAGATCGAGCTCGACGAGATGGAGAAGGACCGCCGGAACACTCTCTTCGAGGAGTTCCTCCGGGTCGTCTCCGTCCTCGAACCGCAGCTGGTGTTGATGGAGAACGTCCGCGACCTTATCAACCGGCAGACCAGCGACGACCGGTACGTGAAGGACCTCATCGTCGACGAGTTCGCGGCGCACGGCTACAAGTGCGAGTACCGCGTGCTTGAGGCCGAGCAGTACGGCGTCCCCCAGAAGCGCCGCCGGATCTTCTTCATGGGGACCGACCGCGACGTGCCGATCCGGTTCCCGGAGCCGACGACGCCCGAGGGGAACTGGCGCACCGCCGGCGAGGCGCTCGCGGACGCGAGCGACGACCTCCCGAACATGACGTACGCGGACACCGGCGAGAAGACGCTCGAACGCATCCGCCACGTCCCGCCGGGCGGTTACTACCGCGACCTCCCCGACCGGCTGAAGACGAAGAAGTACCAGTGCGACTGCGAGGACACGGACACCTGCCCCCACGAGCCGGAGATCGTCAAGCGGTACGGGACGTACCTCCGCCGGCTCGACCCCGACGAGCCCTCGCTGACGGTGAGCACGAACGTCTTCATCCACCCGACCGAGGACCGCTACCTCACCCCCCGCGAGATGGCGCGGCTCCAGACGTTCCCGGACGAGTTCGTCTTCGAGGGGACGAAGACCGATGTGATGAAACAGATCGGCAACGCGGTTCCGGTCCGGTTGGGCGAAGAATTGGCGAATCAGATCCGGGAGTACTACCCCGAGGTCCGCGACGCGCCACCCGCTGACCCCGACGTGTACGAACAGCAGTCGCTGACTGACTTGGCCTGAGATCTTTTTTAGGTGGTGACCGCCGGTATGTTGACCGATCCCAAAGTCCCAGCAGCTTGCTTATAAATAGTCGCTGGTGGATCGGCGGTGGACACCGCCAAAGCCCCAGCCGGGAGGCGGGCGCACGCTCGCTGTGCGCCTCACTCGGTCGCTCACTTCGTTCGCTCCCTCGTTGCGGTGCTTACGTCGCCTGCGCCCGCCTCCCGGCTGCCCCTTTGAGTCCCACCCCGCACCGCGACCGCGCCTCACACCTCCCCAGCCTCGTCAGTCGCCTCCGCTTCGCTCCGGCGACTGACTCCCTCGCGCGTGCTCCTCGCGGCCGCCTCCGGCGGCCACTCGGAGGCACGCGCCACCGCCTCTTTACTTATAAACCGTCACCGCTGCTCATAGGCTATTCGCAGGAGCAGAGTGGGACCGCCCGGATTCGAACCGGACCCGGACGTGCTCGTTCGCTACGCTCACTGCGCGCGCCCGGTAGGGTTCGAATCCGCTCCACGGCTGCGGCGCTCGCGGACTTGCTCGCGCCGCAAAAGTGGGACCGCCCGGATTCGAACCGGGGTCACGAGCACCCAAGGCTCGGAGTATACCACTAACCCACGGTCCCGTACTCCTACGTACCCCGAAGAGCCGCTAAAGGGTTTCGTTGCGCTCCGCGCCGCGCTCGCCTCACTCCTCGTCGTCGCGCAGTTCGAGGTCGGCGACGATGTCGTACGGGTCGGTCCCCTTCCGGACCGAGTCGAGGATGAAGAACGCCTCGTCGGGCGCGAGGAAGTGTCTGGTGACGCCCCGGCCGAGCGGCGTCGGCTCGAAGCCGTCGATGAAGTTCCACTCTAACAGCTTCCCGAGCGCGTGCTTCGTGGGGACCTCGCCGATCATGCGGTCGTTGAGGCGCTTGGCCTTCTTGCCGGCCACGACGACGTTCGCGAGCGTCTCCTCGGCGGCCGCGGTCTCGTCGTAGTGGGTCGCCACGTCCTCCATCTCGCCTTTCAGGAGGGTGAACGCCACCTCGTCCTCCGTGCGGTCCATCGAGCCGTGGTAGACGCCGTCGGGCTCGACGAGGAGGTAGACGCGGCCGCGGTCGTGGTAGTCCGGTCGGCCCGCGCGCCCGAGCATCTGCGAGAACTCCTGGACCGAGAGCCACTCGATCCCCATCGCCAGCGAGTCGAAGATCACCTGCGAGGCGGGGAAGTCGACCCCGGCCGCCAGCGCCGCGGTGGTGACGACCGCCGAGAGGTCCTGATTCCCGAACATGCGCTCGACCTTCTTCCGGCGCCCGTAGTCGAGCCCGGCGTGGTACGGCGCGGAGTCGTACCGCAGCTTGCGGCTGATCTCGTGGCAGCGCCGCCGCGAGTTGGTGAAGATGATCGTCTGCCCGCGGTACCCCTTCGACGACTTCGTGTCGAACTCCCGCTTGACGAGCTTGTCGGCGATCTGCGCCTTCTCCCGGCTGTCCGCGAACGTGACGTGCCGCTCGATGGGGACGGGGCGCTCCTCGTACTCGATGAGGGTCGCGCGGAGCCGCTCGGCGAGCCACTCGGGGTTCCCGACGGTCGCCGAGAGGTAGACGAACTGGGTGCCGTCGTAGCCCGAATGCGTCTCCATCCGGTTCTCGCTGTAGTACTTCAGCCGCGAGATGAGCCCGTCGAGGCGGTGGCCGCGCTCGCCCTCCTTCAGGGTGTGGACCTCGTCGATGACGACCGTCCCCACGTCGCCGAGGTCCTTGCCGGTCCGGAGCGCGTGGTCGATCCCCTCGTAGGTGCCGACGATCACGTCGGCGCCCGGGTCGAAGCGGTTCCCGTCGTCGTTCACCCGCGAGGAGCCGACGCGGATGGAGACGTCCAGCAGGTCGCCGTAGCGGTCCTCGAAGTCCTCGTGCTTCTGGTTGGCGAGCGCGACGAGGGGGACCAGAAACAGGAGCTTCCCGTCGCCCTTCAACGCGCGGTCGATCCCGGTCAGCTCGCCGACGAGCGTCTTCCCCGTCGCGGTCGCGCTCACGACCAGTTGGTCGTCGCCGTCGAGCAGGCCGTTCCGCACGGAGAGGCTCTGGACCGGGAGCAGCTCCTCGAACCGTCCCTGGAGGTGCGAAGAGAGGTCCGGGTGGAGGTCGAGGTCCTCGGTCCGGACGGGCGAGACGTCGTCGACGTTCGCGGACACCTCGTCGTACTTCGTGAGATCGGGGTCGAGCCCGCCTTGGAGAAGGCTCACGATCCGGTCTAAGTCGCCCGACTCGTACAGCAGCTCCTCCAAGCGCTCCTCGGCCGCGCCCGTGAACTCGCCCTTATAGGACAGCTCCCGCTCTAACTCCCGGCGGGCGCAGTCCCGGCAGATCAGCTCGCCGTTGTGTTCGATGGCGTCCTCGCTCGTTATCGGCCCGTACCGCCCGTCGCTCGCGCAGCGCCGGCAGGTCCGGACCGCCGTCGCCTCCAGCTGGTAGCCGTCGAGCATCTCTTTCAGCCGCGTCCGGTTCTCGGGGGAGGTCTGCTCGGAGATGCGGATCCGGCCGGCCGCGCGCGCGAGGTCGACGAACTCGTCCGGCTGGCGGGGGTGGTCCTCGCCGTCGCGGATCACGCGGAACTTCCCCGGGCGCGGGCCCGCGGAGGTCTCCTTGAGTTCGAGCCGCCCGCGGAGCACGCGCTTGCCGTCGCGGTTCGCGACGACGGTGTAGTCGCTCCGCGCCTCGTGGAGGAACAGCGTCTCGACCTCGGCCAGCTGCTGTGACACTGCGATTCGGTACGCGAGCGAGGTATTTCAGGTGTTCGGCTCGGGGATCGGAACCGGTTCGGAGACGCGCGGCGCCGCGGCTGCGTCACGCGAACGCGCGGAAAAGAACCCGCCTCACGGACGGGGTCGGGTCGAGGGATCTACGAGACGAGCAGCTTCTCGCCGCGGTCGACCGTGATCCGGCACGGCGGCGAGAGCTTGTTGTAGGCGCGGCGGAACGCCTCCTTCACGACGGACGCCTGCTCGACGTCGCAGTACGCGGTGAAGACGACGTCGTTCTTGTCGAGCCGCGCGGCGGTGCCGACCGGCTTGCCGAACGCCTGGCGCATCCCGTCGGAGACGCGGTCCGCGCCGGCGCCGGTCGCCTGCTTGTTCTCTCGGATGACCTGATGCGGGAACTTGCGGAGGGTCATCTTGTAGTTGCCCTCGCCGAGCTCCTTGATCAGGTGGCGGTTCGCCGAGAGGCGCGCGCTCTCTAAGGAGCCGTGTCGGACCTGGAGCTCTTCCTCGACGCGGAGGCTGATCTGGACGGGGTAGTCGTCCGGCTCCGCGGAGAGGTCGCCCATGTTGTGCTGAGCGATCTTCGAGCCGGGGATGCCCGTGATGTACTCGCGGCGGGTGTACGACGGCTTGTCGATCGTCCGATACATAGAGGCGGGTTTGTCAGACATGGCTACTTGTCCGATGTAGCCCCCGCTGCGGCGATAAACCCTTCGATAGCGAGGCGGCGTCGTCGGCTCCTCGGCGGGCAGCGGCGGCGTTCCGCCTCGAATCGCGGTCCGCGTTGACACGCCGCCCGGCTCACTCCTCCGGCGTCGGATCGAGCGCGACGTGGTCGAACCCGCGATCCGCGAGCCGCTCCGCGGCCCGGTCGGTGACCGACGGCGCGACGAGGACGCCGCGGACTGCGGGGGCGTCGTCGCCGTCGGCATCGTCGCCTCCCGCGGTGTCATCGACCCCGAGTTCCTCGCGGAGCGCCCGGACGTAGCGCGCCAGTTGCCCCACGGCGTCCGGCCCGACACGGCGACGCTTCAGCTCGACGACGATCGGCGTGCCGTCGGCGTCGACGCCGAAAACGTCCATCGGGCCGGCGCTGGAGGGGCGTTCGGTCTCGCGGGGTTCGAACCCCGGCTCGACGAGTTCGGGGCGCTCTAAGATTCGGGTCCGGAGGTCCTCCTCGCTGCCGTGGAGGGTGAGGTCGCGGCCGCCCGTCACGGACATCGCGGAGAGCTGGTGGACGTCCGAGAAGCGGACCGTCAGGCTCTCGTCGGGGTTGCTTCGGGTCGAGCGCACGCGGAGTCGCCCCTCGCGCACCGCGGCGTGGTGTTCCGACCCCGGGGGCTGCCAGTTGACCGGTTTGCGCCCCTCGTCGGTGTGGACGAGGGCGGCGCCGTCGGGCTTCAACACGAGCAGCCGGTCGCCGGGGCCGAGGTCCGAGGCGGCGCGGCCCTCGTACGAGACTGTACAGGTGCCGAAGGCGCTGACGAGGTCGCCGCGCTCGAAGGCGTCCTCAAGCTCCCAGAGGGCCTCACGGTGGCTCGGGTCGTGGACGCTCGTGACTGTCACTGAGGTTCGTAGGCGGTTGCGAGTGAAAAAGGGCGCGCGCCGTCTCGGTTGCGCTCAGTCGCCGCGTCGCGAGACGACGATGCCGGCGACGAAGAGGACGACGCCGAGCGCGAAGGCGGCAATTCGGAGCGTCGTGTCCGACACGAGGATCCCGGCCAGAACCGATACGCCGAACCCGGCGTGTAACACCGCGGTCAGGTTCATGGGATCGGTACGGTCGCGCCGCACAAAAGCCGGTCGAAGGCGGCGGTGTGGTCGGTTTAATCTATCTCGGCCGCGCGCCGATCGCGCCGCTCTTCGACGGCTTCACGGAGCGCGTCGGCCTCGTCGTCGCTCAGAATGCCGGCGAGTTCGAGCAGTGATCGCTCGCCGGCGAGCCGGAGAACGACGTCGGAGAACGTCTCGTCCTCCCGCTTGTGGGCGGTGAGCCGATCGTAGGCCTCCTCGGAGAGGCGGATGCTCTTCGCCATGAGTATGCGGTTCATTCGTCTTTAGTTAATATCTTCAGTAATACTCGATAGCTGTGGTTTTTGCTCAAATACGGCCCAGCCACACCAGATACGGCAAGAAAACGCCGTTTGTGATGGTTGCTTATCGCTCGATCTCGCCGGTACTGGTGTCTCATCTGTGGCTTCTCCTACATCTAATACTGACAAGCATACTTTTCGGAATTGTATTACTATCAAGCTTAACTAAAGACGAATGGTATGCGGTTGTATACAGACTCACAAAATCCTTTCTCGGATGCCGGCGCTCGAATTAGCTGAATGTAGGCGGTAAGCTCCCTTCCTCAAGGAGCAACGCAGGCCGAAGGCCGAGTAGCGCAGTAGGGAGGGGATACACCGCCGTCATCATCGTCAATACACTCTTCTATTCCCAACCCACAGGCCAACGCACCGACACAGTTATGTTGAAACAAAGTTTAAACACAGGTGATGGATAGACACGAAATCGAAGGCCACGAAGTCATCGACGGCGAGGTGAAAGCCACTGGCAACGGCGCACACGTCCTCGTCCCAAAACGGTGGCGTGGCGCAGACGTAAAAATCGTCAGAACCTCTGAGCCTGACGAGTAACCGATGAACTACAACTACAGGTATCGCCTCAAGCCGACAGAAGACCAGCGCGAGACGCTGGACTACCACCGCGATACCTGTAGACAACTCTATAACCACGCCCTGTACCGCTTCAACCAAATCCCCGAAGACGAGGGTACCGTCAAACAGCGTGTCCGCAAAATCCGTGACGAGCTTCCCGATCTCAAAGACTGGTGGGATGCACTCACTGATGTCTACTCGAAGGTACTCCAGCCCACCGTCATGCGGGTCGCCAAGAACGTCAAAGCTCTCGGAAACCTCAAAGAGCAGGGCTACAAAGTCGGTGAACTTCGGTGGAAGTCACCTCGGGAGTTTCGCAGTTTTACGTACAACCAGTCTGGCTTCGAACTCGACAAGAAGAGTGGGCAGACTGTGTTGTCACTGTCGAAACTCGCAGCCATCCCCATCGAGTTCCACCGACCGCTGCCTGACGACGCTACGGTCAAGGAAGTCACGCTCAAAAAGGAGAAAACTGGCGAGTGGTTCGCCATCTTCGGCATCGAGATGGACACAGAACCGCCAGCCAAGCCACCGCTGGAGGATATTGACACTGACGAGATGGTCGGGATTGACGTGGGTATTCTGAAGTATGCCCACGATACAGACGGCACAGCGGTCGAATCACTCGACCTCTCTGAAGAACGTGACAGGCTCGAATGGGAGCAACGGAAACTCTCCCGGAAAGAGCGTGGGTCGAACAATTGGGAGAACCAACGTCGGCGTGTCGCTGAGTGCCATCTCGCCATCAAGCGCAAGCGGAATGATTTCCTACACAAACTCTCGAACTACTACGCTCGGGAGTACGAACTGGTTGCCGTCGAAGACCTTGAGGTCAAAGGGATGCTCGAATCGCCGCGAAACAGCCGCAACACGGCGTCAGCTGCGTGGACTACCTTCACCGACATGCTCGAAACGAAGTGTGAACGGGAAGGCACGCACTTCGTGGAAGTCGATCCAGATGGCACCACCAAAGAGTGCGCTCAGTGTGGCGTCGAAACCGACAAACCGCTGTGGGTTCGAGAACATTCCTGTCCTGCCTGTGGCTTCGAGGCAGACAGAGACGCAAACGCAGCGTGGAACATTCTCTCTCGCGGACTCACCGAACTAGGAGTGGGTCACTCCGAAGAAACGCCTGTGGAGACTGCGCTCCCTGCGGGAACTACCCCGGTTCCTGCAAAGCGTGTCGTGGAAGCAGGAAGCCCCTGTCTCAAGGAGCCGCCGAAGGCGGCGAGTAGGCAGGGGTAGTTCACGTCCCGTGCTCCCAGCTCCCCATGTACTCGCGCTGCTCGTCGCTGAGCTCGTCGTATTCGACGCCCTCGGCGGCGAGCTTGATGTCCGCGACCTCGCGGTCGAGCTCGTCGGGCACGTCGTGGACGCCGGCGTCGTACGCGTCGCCGTTCGCCGCGAGCTCGCGGACGACGACCGCCTGGACGCCGAAGCTCTGGTCCATCACCTCGACCGGGTGGCCGAGGGCGATGGGCGCCGCGAGGTTGACGAGCCGCCCCTCGGCGATGACGTTCAGGACGCGGCCGTCTTCCATCTCGAACCCCTCGACGCCGTCGCGGACCTCGTAGCGGTCGACCGCGAGGTCGTCGAGGTCGTCGAGGTTGACTTCCACGTCGAAGTGGCCGGCGTTCGCGAGGAGGACGCCGTCGTCCATCTCCTCGAAGTGCTCGCGGGTGATCACGTCGCGGTTGCCCGTCGTCGTGATGAACACGTCGCCCTTCTTCGCGGCCTCCGTCATCGGGAGCACCTCGTACCCCTCCATGTGGGCCTCTAAGGCCTTCCGGGGGTCGACCTCGCAGACGATGACGTTCGCGTTCTGGCCGGAGGCCTTCTTCGCGACGCCTTTCCCGCACTGGCCGTAGCCGCCGACGACGACGTTTTTCCCGGCCCACGAGAGGTTCGTCGTCATCGCGATCGTCGCGAGCGACGACTCGCCCGTGCCGTGGACGTTGTCGAACAGCTGCTTCATCGGCGTGTCGTTCACGGCGAAGACGGGGTAGTGCAGCTCGCCGTCGGCGTCCATCGCGCGCAGGCGGTCGACGCCGGTGGTCGTCTCCTCGGCGCCGCCGACGATGGAGTCGATGAGGTCGGGGTACTCCTCGTGGACGAGCTTCACCATGTCCATCCCGTCGTCGACGGTGATGGTGGGCCCGTGGGCGATGCAGGCGTGCATCGCGTCGTAGTACTCCTCGTCGTCGACGCCGCGGACCGCGTAGGAGGTGATCGACTCGTGGGCGTCGAGCGCCGCCGACACGTCGTCGTGCGTCGAGAGGGGGTTACAGCCGGTGATCGCCACCTCGGCGCCCCCCTCGGCGAGCAGCTCGACGAGGTTCGCGGTCTTCGCCTCCACGTGCATCGCCATCGCGATCGTCTCGCCGTCGAGCGGCTGCTCGTCGACGAACTCGTCGCGGAGCGCGTTGAGGATCGGCATGTGCTGGAGCGCCCAGTCCATCTTCCGGCGCCCCTCCTCCCGGGCGGCTTCGACGTCCGAGAGGTGCTGTGACACCGGCGGATACGCGGTTTCGCTCATACCTCTCGCTTCGCTCACGGCGCATTAAACCCTGCCGACACCGGACCGAGACCGCGAAAAGAAATCCGCGTCGTTCGAGGGACGGCCGGTTCGAGCCGTCAGTTCGGCGATCGATTCGAGCCGTCAGTTACCGCCGGGGCCGCCGGCGTGGTCCGGCGGGCCGCTCTCGCCGTCGTCGTCGTCATCTTCCGTCTCGTCTTCGTCGTCATCGTCATCGTCGCCGTCTTCCGCTTCGGCTTCGTCTTCTTCGGCCTCGTCGTCCTCCGTCTCGTCCTCATCGTCCGCATCGTTCTCCGTCTCGTCCTCGTCGGCGTCGTCCTCCTCGTCGTCCGCATCGTCGTCATCCGCGTCGTCACCGCCCGGACCGGCGTGGGCCGGCGGGCCGCGCTCGCCGTCGTCCTCGCCGTCGGGGCCGCCCGCGTGGTCGGGCGCGTTGCCCGGCGCGTCGCTCTCGTTTTCATCGTCGTCATCGTCGGCCTCGTCCGGGCCGCCGGGGCCGCCCGCGTGGTCCGGGGCGTTACCGGGGTTGTTCTCCGTCACGAAGTCCGAGACCGCGCTGCCGATGCCGCCGTCGCGGTTCTCGAGCCCGTCGATGAACTCCTGAACGAGCTGGCCGAACGCCTGCTCGTCGGCCTCGTCGCCCTCGTCGCCGACGGTGAGGTCGGCGGTCGTCGAGACGCTCTCGTTCTCGTACTCAGCGGTGATCTCGACCGTGACGTCCTCCTCGGCGGCGGGGAGATCGACGGTGCCGTTCTCGTCGGTCTCGTAGTCGCCCGTGCCGGCGTAGGAGGCGTTCTCGCCCGCATCGTCGGCGAGTTCGACGGTGACCGAGGCGTTCTCGGCCGCCTCGTCGTCGTTCGTCACCGTGACGATCGGCTCGCCGTCGGTGTTCTCCACGTCGAGTTCGAGGCCGTCGGGCGCCTCGATCTCGACCGTCTCGGAGACGCTCTCGTTCTCGTACGTCGCGGTCACGTCAACCGTGACGTCCTCCTCGGCGGCGGGGAGTCCGACGGTGCCGTTCTCGTCGGTCTCGTAGTCGCCCGTGCCGGCGTACGACTCGTTCGCGGGGTCGGCAACGGTGACGTTCACCGTCGCGTTCTCGACCGCGGTGTCGTTGTCCGTCACGGTGACGACCGGCTCGCCGTCGGTGTCCGCCACGTCGAGTTCGAGGCCGTCAGGGGCTTCGAGGTCGACCGTCGTCGCGGCGGTGTCGTTATCCGCGGCGGCCGTGACCTCGACCGTCACGTCCTCCTCTGGCGCTTCGAGGTCGACGGTGCCGTTGGCGTCCGTCTCGTACTCGCCCGCTCCCGCGTACGACTCGTTCTCCGCGTCGACGACGCTCACGACGACCGTGGCGTTCTCGACCGCGGTGTCGTTCTCGGTCACCGTGACCGTCGACGTCCCGTCCGCGTCCGTGTCGACGGCCACGTCGAGCTGTCCGTCGGCGGCCGCGACACCGGTCATCGCGCCGAGCGCGACGACCGCGATCAGTAGGATGGCTGTCGTGCGTTCGCTCATGTCCACTCGGGTCCACTGCCTGTTACCCTATAAAAAGAGAAGTCCCTTAACGCGGTTTAATTCGGTTTGTATCCGGGTTAACGGCTCTGAGACGTTTGTTTTGGTGAATCGCGGTTCCGCGGCGGTTTCGACGGTGATCGGTGCCGGGTTCGTTCCCAACTTCGGGTCTGTCGCCGCTCGCGCGCGATACGTCTCCGGGACTGCCGCGCTCGACCGAGTTGTGTTCCCTCGTTTATAAGCAGGCGACTATCTCGCGGGGATGACCTCCAAAGCCTCAGCCGTTCGCTTATAAACGGTTGATAGCGGATCGACAGCGAACACCTCCAAAGCCCCAGCCGCGAGGGCGGCGCACGCTCGCTGCGGTCCTCAGTCGGTCGCTACCGCTCCCTCCTTGCGGTCCTTGCGTCACCTGCGCCGCCCTCGCGGCTGCCCCTTTGAGTCCCGCCCCGCACAGCACAGCGCCTCACACCTCCCCAACCTCGCGGTTCGCGCTCTTCGAGCGCTCACCGCGTCCCTCGCGCGTGCTGCTCGCGGCCGCTGGAGGCGGCCGCTCGCAGGCACGCGCCACCGCACGTTCATTTATAAATAGGACGCGAACCCCGGTTCGACATTTAAATACTGCCGACGTGGGTCGGCTTTGCGTGTCGCGTTCGGTCGCGGTCGCACTGCTCGCTACGCCGATTCGACGCGGTCGACGAGGTCGCTCGCGGCGGCCGCGGCGCGCTTCTGGACCGCTTCGGCGTTGAGCGTCAGGACCTCGCGGTCGCGCATGAGGACCTGGCCGTCGCAGACCGTGTGGCGAACGTCGCTCCCGCGCGCCGCGTACGCGAGGTGCGAGACGGGGTCGTGGACCGGCGTCAGGTGCGGCGCGTCGAGGTCGACGACCGCGAGGTCGGCGGCCGCGCCTTCCTCGATCCGGCCGCCGGGGAGGTTCAGAGCGTCCGCGCCGCCCTGCGTCGCCATCTCCACGACGGCCTCGGCGGGCACCGCGCTCGCGTCGTCCGCGGCCAGCTTCCCTAACATTGCGGCGTCGCGCATCTCGTCGAAGAGGTCGAGGTCGTTGTTCGAGGCCGCCCCGTCGGTGCCGAGCGCGACCGTCACGCCCCCCTCTCGCAGGCGCTGGACCGGGGCCATCCCGCTGGCGAGCTTCATGTTCGAGGCCGGGCAGTGGACGACCGCAGTCCCCGCCGCGGCGAGCCGGTCGATTTCGGAGTCGTCGACGTGGACGCCGTGCGCGAAGAAGTCGTCCGGGCCGAGCGCGTCGAGGTCGTCGGCGTACGCGATCGGTCGCTCCCCGCGCTCCTCGACGATCGGATCGACCTCGTCGGTCGTCTCGTTGGCGTGGAGGTGGACCGGGACGCCCGCCTCGCGCGCCTCGGCGACGCCCTCGCGCAGGAACTCCTCGCCGACCGTCGTCAGCGAGTGCGGCATGAACGCGGTCCGGATCCGGCCGTCCGCGGCGCCGTCGAGCTCGCGGGCGACCGCGAGGCTCTCCTCGACGTCCGCGCGGGCGTCCGCGTCGTCCTTCCCGACCGTGACGACGCCGTGGCCGAGCCGCGCGCGCAGCCCGGCGCGGTCGACGGCGTCGGCGACCCGGTCCATCGCGAAGTACATGTCCGCGAACGCGGTCGTCCCCGACCGGATCATCTCTACGGCGCCGAGCTCGGCCCCCGCCTCGACGTCGTCGGGCGTCAGTTCGGCCTCCGCCGGCCAGATGTCCTCGCGGAGCCACGGGTCGAGCGGCTTGTCGTCGGCGTACCCGCGGAGCAGCGTCATCGCGACGTGCGTGTGCGCGTTGACGAGCCCCGGGATCACGAGCGACCCCGACGCGTCGAGCGCCTCGGCGGCCGCCCCGTCGAGCGTGTCGTCGACCTCGTCCGGCGACCCCACGGCCCGGATCGTTCCCTCGTCGCGGTCGACCGCGACGTCCGCCCGCTCGACCCGGCCGTCGGGCCGGAGCACTCGTCCGCTGCTCACGCGGAGCTGGTTCATGTCCGCCCGTTCCGCCCGCCGCACCAAACGCCTTCGGTTCCTCGTCCCCGCGCGTCGACTGCGCCCGACGACCGCGCGCGTCGACCGCGTCCGTCGACCCCGGCTGACGACCGATCCGCTCGCCGAGCCCGTTTTTCGCGAACGATACGGTTTTATCTGCCGCTCGAAACGAACGGACATGGCTCTCGACCGCATCGTTTCGGCACTCACCGCGGGGAAGCTCCGGATCGCCGTCGTCGCGCTGGCGGTCGTCGCCGCCGCGGTCGGCGGGGCGTTCGCCCTCGGCGTCCTCGGCGTCCCGAGCGTCGCCGCCGTGAACAACTCCTTCGGCGACGTGACCAACGAGACGACGGTCGTCGAGACCGACTTAGTCGTCTCGAACCCGAACCCGATCGGGGTCGGCCTCGACGGCGTCTCGATCGATTACACCGTCTCGATGAACGACGTCGAGATGGCGAGCGGCGGCCGCGAGGGGGTCAGCGTCGCCTCCGGGAACTCCTCGATCGCGTTCGAGACCGACCTGGACAACGACGCGATCCCGCCGTGGTGGACCAGCCACGTCCGGAACGACGAGCGGACGACGGTCGCGATCGACGCGCGGATCACCTCCGACCTCCTCGGTCGGGGCACGAACCTCACCCGCACCCGGCAGGTCGAGACGGACCTCATCGGCGCGTTCGCTTCCGAGGAGACGCGACCCGTGAACGCCGACGCGCCGCTCGTCGACGACCCGGTCCTCTACGTCAACGAGACGCGCGGGCGGTGGGGAACGGTGAGCGAGGCAGAGACGCCGATCGAGATGGAG
Organism: Halorubrum sp. T3; assembly: GCF_000296615.1. Classification (NCBI taxonomy): domain Archaea; kingdom Methanobacteriati; phylum Methanobacteriota; class Halobacteria; order Halobacteriales; family Haloferacaceae; genus Halorubrum; species Halorubrum sp. T3. The sequence goes on from NZ_ALWQ01000008.1 coordinate 46,724, forward strand.
TTCGACGTGTACAATCCCAACCTCGAACCGTACGTGGTCTCCGAGATCGGCTACGACGTGACGATGAACGACGTCGAGATGGGCTCCGGCTCGACCGACTCGGAGTACGTCATCCCCTCGTACGGCTCCGAGACGGTCGAGCTGTCCGCCGCGCTCCGCAACGAGCGCCTCGACGAGTGGTGGGTGACCCACCTGAACGAGTCGGACAACGGCCACCAGGTGAGCGACCTCCGGATCGAGTTCTACGCGGTGGTCGAGCTCCCCTCCGGCGAGGAGCTCACCGTCCCGCTGGACGCGCTGACATACGAGGAGACGATCGAGACGGACATCTTCGACGAGGGGCTCGACCGAGGCGAGGGGAGCGACGCCGGGAACTCGACCGACTCCGACGGCTCCGACGACGGAACGAGCGACGGTGAAAACACGACCGACGACGGCGAAAACACCAGTGACGGTGGCGGCGACAACACGAGCGACGGCGGCTCCGGGGACGACAACACGAGCGACGACGACTCTGGCGACGACGACGGCGGGCTGCTTCCGCTGATCGTCGGCCGCTGACCGCGGTCCGTCCCGCACCTCGGCGCGCACCTCCGCTCGCCGTCCGAACCTTCTTGCCCGCCCGCGGCCGCGTTCCGGCATGGCAACCGACGCCCAGCAGGCGTGTTTCGAGGCGGGGATCAAGTTCGGCTCGCTGTACCACCAGTTCGCCGGCACGCCCGTCAGCCCGTCGAGCGCGCGGAGCCTAGAGGCCGCGATGGCGGAGGCGATCGAGAACCAGCCGCACTGCGAGGCGGTCGACGTGACGGTCCACGACGACCGCGTCGCGGACGCAATCGACCACGAGAACGGCTACACCGAGCTCACCGGCTCGCTGATGGACGTCCGGATGCGGATCGCCTACGAGGGCGTCACCGTCCGCACGCGGATGGAGATGGAGGACGGCTATCCCCTGATGAAGCTCGTTGAGGTGGTCGACGGCGGCCGGTCGGGCTCCGGCGACGCCGACTCGTCGCCCGCCGCCGACCCGAACGCTTAGTACCGCGAACCGTCTACGGCGAGCCGAACGGCGGTCGACGCTCCCGATCTCCCGCTTTCAGAGACCCACATGGTCGACAGACGACACGACGGTCGGACGGACCGAACCGGCTTCGACGAGACGAAGAACTACCTCTCCGAGGCCCTCGGCCGCGTCGTGCCCCGTTCGGTGGCGCGGCGAGCGATCGAGGTGACCGTCAGCACGGACGCCGCCGAGTACGCGCCCGACGAGCCGGTCGCGATCACCGTCGCGATCCGCAACCGCCTGCCCGTCCCGGTCGAGGTCCCCACGACGACCCGCCGCCTGTGGGGGTGGGCTGTCGACGGCGTCTTAGAGGCCACCGACGAGCGGCGCTACGTGTCCGCCGAGGAGTCCTCGCTGTCGCTCCGGGCCGGCGAGACGAAGCGCGCGACGGTCACGTGGAACGGGCGGTTCCGCCGCTCCGACGACGACGGCCTCGATCGGTCCGTCCGGGCCGAGCGCGGCGACCACACGGTCTCCGTGTTCGTCCCGGTCCCCGACGCCGACGAGCGCCACGAGGACGCCACGCAGATCCGGATCCGATAGCTGGCGGTCGCCGGTCGGCTGTCAGCTTCTCTGCCGAACCGAGCGGCGAAAAAGGAGGGCGGTCAGTCGTCCGCTTCGGTCGCTCCCGCGCCGGAGCGGGCCGCGTCGTCGACCGCGGGCTCGTCGACGGCGCTCGCGAGCGCCTCGTCGCGACGCAGGTGACACGCCGAGTAGTGACGGCCGTCGGTGAGGTCGGACGGCACCTCGTAGGCGGGCGTCGTCGTCGCGCAGACGCTCTGGTCCGCGAACCGCTCGCTGAGGATCTGTTCGGCGTCGTCCCATTCATCGCGCTCGATGTGCCCGAGCGCCTCGTCGAGCAGGGTGCCGGCGTCGCCGCTCGGCACCGCGTTTCCGAAGTACCGCGACCGGAGGGTGTCGGGGTCGGTCTCCTCGAACGCCCGGCGCTCGACCGCGCGCTGGAACTCCACGACGTTCCGCCAGGCGTCCTCCGTCATGTCGTACTCGTCCGGCTGGATCACCTCCGGGCACCGTGTCCGGAACCGGCAGCCGGAGGGCGGGTCGATCGGCGACGGCACGTCGCCGGACAGCAACGCCTTCCGCCCGCCGCTCCGCGGGTCCGGGACGGGAATCGCGTCGAGCAGCGCCCGGGTGTACGGGTGTTTCGGGTTCTCGAACAGCTCCTCTTTGTCGGCCAGCTCGACGATGTTCCCGAGGTACATCACCGCCACGCGGTCGGAGATGTGGCGGATGACGCTCAGGTCGTGCGCGATGAACAGGTACGTGAGGTCGAACTCCTCTTGGAGCTCCTCCATCGTGTTGAGCACCTGCGCTTGGATCGACACGTCGAGCGCCGACACCGGCTCGTCGCAGACGATGAAGTCGGGGTTCACCGACAGCGCCCGCGCGAGGTTCACGCGCTGGCGCTGCCCGCCGGAGAACGCGTGCGGGTACCGGTTGTAGTGTTGCGGGTCGAGCCCGACCTTCTCCAACAGCTCCTTCGCGCGGGCCTCCCGCCCCTCCTCGTCGAGCATGTCGTGGGCCTTCATCGGCTCCTCGACGATGGGCCCGACCTTCATCCGCGGGTCGAGCGACGACTGCGGGTCCTGGAAGATCATCTGCATGTCCTTCCGCATCCGCCGCAGCGGCTCGCCGGACAGCTCGGCGAGGTCCTCGCCCTGGAAGTAGACGCTCCCGCTGGTCGGTTCGAGCAGCCGGAGGACGGTGCGCGCGAGCGTCGACTTCCCGCAGCCGGACTCGCCGACGAGCCCGAGCGTCTCCCCCTCCTTGATGTCGAAGCTCACGCCGTCGACGGCGCGGACGTCGGAGGTCGACCGGGAGACGTACGGGAACTCGTCGTCGAACTGGACGCCGGCGAACAGCCCGCTCTCGTTGTCGAAGTACTTGCAGAGGTCCCGGACCTGCAACAGCGCCTCGGGGTCCGACTCCGGCGGGCCGACTTCCGTCATTCCGCCTCACCCCCGGTCTCGGTGAAGCCGGCGGAGAACCCGCCGGTGGCCTCCGTCTCGATGGGTGGGCTCCCGTCGTACCCCACGTCGAACGCGTCGTGTTTCACGCACGCGGCCGTGTGCGGCGCCTCGCCGTCCTCGCTCAGGTCCCGCGGCTCGGGGTGGACCTCGCGGCACACCTCGCGCGCCTCGGGACACCGCGAGTGGAACCGACAGCCGGCGGGCGGGTCGATCGCCTCCGGCATCACCCCCTTGATCGGGTTGAGCTCGCCGACGGTCTCGTCGGGACGGGGCATCGAGTCGAGCAGCGCCGACGTGTACGGGTGTTTCGTGTCGTAGAACAGGTCGTCCACCTCGGCCTGTTCGATGATCTCGCCGAGGTACATCACGTTGACGCGGTCGCAGATCTCCGCGACGACGCTCATGTCGTGGGTGACCCAGATGAACGAGGTGTCGTACTTGTCCTGGAGATCGGTCACCATCTCGAGGATCTCGCCCTCGACGGTGACGTCGAGCGCGGTCGTCGGCTCGTCGGCGATGATCAGGTCGGGCTGGCAGGCGAGCGCCATCGCGATCAGCACGCGCTGTCGCATCCCGCCGGAGAACTGGTGCGGGTACTCGTCGTACCGGGACTCCGGCGCCGGGATCCCCACCTCTCTGAGCATGTCGATCGCCTCTTCTTTCGCCTCCTTGGCCCCTAAGTCGCGGTTGATCTCGATGAACTCCCGGAGCTGTCCCCCGACGGTGAACACGGGGTTCAGCGACTCCATCGGGTCCTGGAAGATGATCGCGATCTCGCGGCCGCGGATCCGCTTCCGCATCTCCTCTTCGGTGAGCATCTCGTCGCGGGGGCGCAGCTCGCCGTCGTCGCCCTCTTCGAGCCCGAAGATCGTCTCGCCTTTGAACTCAATCTCGCCGCCGACGATCTCGCCGGGACTGTCGACGAGTCGGAGGATACTGGAGGTCGCGACGGACTTTCCGGCGCCCGACTCGCCGACGAGCCCGACGATCTCCCCCTCGTTGACGTCGAAGGAGATGCCGTCGACGGCGCGGACCGTGCCGTCCTCGGTGAAGAACTGTGTCTTGAGATCGCGTACGCTGAGTAGTGGTTCGCTCATATCAGTTGTTGATCCGCGGATCGAGGGCGTCCTGTAGACCGTCGCCGAGGATGTTGAAGCCGATGACGGTGATCAGAATGGCGATTCCCGGGAAGATGCTGAACGTCGGCGCGGGGAGCATGTAGGCGCGCGAGGCGGACAGCATCTGCCCCCACGACGGCGTCGGCGGCTGCGCGCCGAAGCCGAGGAACGAGAGGCCGGCCACGATGAGGATGCTCACCCCGACCTGAAGCGTCGCCTGAACGAGCACCGGCGCGAAGCTGTTCGGGATGATGTGTCGGAAGATGATGTTTCGGTCTTTCACCCCGGCCGCCCGCGCGGCCTCGATGTAGTCCTCCTCGCGGATGGAGACCACCCGCGACCGGATGAGGCGGTTGAACACGGGAATCGCCGTGATCCCGACGCCGATCATCGCGAACGTGAGGTCGCGTCCGAACGCGGTCATGAACGCGATGACCAGGACGAGGAACGGGATCGCGTAGATGGTCTCGGTGACCCGCTGGAGCACGTCGTCGATCCAGCCGCCGTAGTAGCCGGAGACCGCGCCGATGACGGTGCCGCCGCCGAGGCCGATGGCGGTCGCGAGGAACCCGACCGTCATTGCGATCCGCGTCCCGTAGATGGTCCGGGAGAGCAGGTCGCGACCCCGGTGGTCGGTGCCGAGCGGATGCTCGATCGTCCCCGTCCCGAACTGGTTCTCCATGCCGACCGGCGGGAGGAGGCGCCTGACCCGCTCCGGATCGGTCTCGGGGTTGTACAGCACCGCCTCCGCGATCGCGTAATCGAGGACGTAGTAGTCGAACGCGGCGAACACCGCGACGAAGGTCATGAACCCGACGACGTAGGTCCCGATCCGCGCCGTCGTGTCCTGTCTGACCTGCTTCAGGGTGTACCGCAGGCCGACGCGGGCCTCGACCTCGTCGGGCCCGCCGCTCTCGTCGCCGCCGTCCGCCGTGTCGTCGTCCGAAGTTGCGCTGTTAACAGACATTATTCCTCGTCGTAGGTGACCCGCGGGTCGAGGTAGCTGTACGTGATGTCCGTGATGATCACGCCGATCACGTAGACGAACCCGAACACGAGCGTCGTCCCCATGATCAGCTGGTAGTCCTGGTTTTGGATCGCCGTAATGATCAGTCTCCCCATCCCCTGGATTCCGAAGACGGTCTCCGTGAGGACGGCGCCGCCGAGCGCGGTCGAGAGCCCGAGCCCGATGATGGTGATCACCGGGAGCTGTGCCACTTGGAACGCGTGCTTACGGACGATCGTCGACTCGGGCACGCCGTACGCCCGGGCGAGCTTCACGTACTCGCCTTGGAGGGAATCGACCATCGACGAGCGCTCGATCCGCGTTATCTGCGCCATCTGGAGCGTTCCGAGTCCGATCATCGGGAGGAAGAGGTGATGCATCGACTGGCGTATCACTTGGAACCGCGTCGCCGCGCCGCGGACGTCCGCCGGGTTCGCCCACGGGAGGACGAGCCCCCGCGCGGGGAACCACCCGAGGTGGAACGCGAAGACGATGATCAACACCAGCCCGATCCAGAACGACGGCGTCGAGACGCCGATCAGCGAGACGATCCGGGAGACGTGGTCGGCCGGCTCGTTCCGCCGCTTCGCCGAGATGACGCCCAGCGGGATCGCGGTGATGACCGCGAACGCGAACGCCGACAGCATGAGCAGCAGCGTCACCGGCAGCCGGAGGATGATCATCTCGAGGACGGGGCGATCGTAGTAGATACTGAGCCCGAGGTCGCCCGTCGCGACGCTGCTGAGGTACGCGAAGTACCGTACGTATATCGGCCGATCGAGGCCGTACTGGGCGCGGATCGCCTCGACTTGCTCCTGTGCCGGCGTCGGCCCCAGCATGATCTCGACCGGGTCGCCGGGGATCTGGTTTGCCAGGAAGAACGTTATCGTCACGATACCTATCAGTACGGGTATCGCCTGTGCGAACCGCCGGAGTGTGTACCGAAGTAGACTCACTGTCGTGGATTCCTCGTTGCTTCGATTCGGTTTTTGCTGTCGCTTATCCGTTTCGCTCCCGCTGACGCGTCGGTCTGGCGGCCGTAGACGGACGGCCGAACGCGGCGCGACCGTCCGGGAGCGTCCGCGTTCACCGCCGCGCCGAGAACTCCCTGCGTTCGTCGTCACGGACGAGACGCGGAGACCGCGTCCCGCCTGTCGGTCGGGTTACCGGTTGACCGTGACGTCGTCCATCTGGATCTCAGACGAGATCGGGTGTGCGCTGAACCCGTCGACGACGCTGCGAACGCCGTAGGAGTTGTTCAGGTTGTACGCGGGAAGGTGGACGCGCCCTTCGAGCAGCGTCGTCGTCGCGTCGATGTACAGCTGGCGGCGCTCCTCGCGGTCGGCGGACTCGCGGGCCTGCGTCAGCTTCGCCGACGCCTCGTCGTAGCCGTGGAACGTCCCGTTGGTGACGCCGTTCGTCTCCTGGCTCAGCAGGTTGTACGCGAACGTGTCCGGGTCCGGAGAGCCCGACCAGCCGAGCGTGTACATGTTGTAGTCGTCCTCGTTGCCGGTGAGGTACGCGTCGAGGAACGTCCCCCAGTCGAGGCGCTGGACCTCCACGTTCTGGAAGCCGGCGTTCTGGAGGCCGTCTCCGATGGAGATGCCGATCTGTTCGCGCTTGTCGTCCGGCGGCACGATGATCCGCCAGTTGTAGTCCATCGGCACGCCGGCCTCATCGAACAGCGCCTGCGCCTGTTCGAGGTCCTGGCCGTGCTGGATGTCGGACCACTCGTCGACGGGGAAGTTCCACTCCTCGGAGATGGACGCCGGGTACGGGCTGACCTGCCGCACGCCGGCCGGTTCGACGAAGTTCTCGACCGCCTGATCCATCGAGACGCAGTAGTCGACCGCCTCTCGGACGAGGGGGTCGCTCGTCGGCCCCTCGGCGCAGTTGAACGCCAGGTAGAAGTATCCGATCCCCGGGACCTCAGTGATGCTGGCGTTCTGGTTCGACTGGACCGTCTCGTACAGCTGCGGCGGGATCGTCTCGATGATGTCGACGTTCCCCGTTTCGAGCTCGGTCACGCGGGTGGTCTGCTCTTCGATCGGTTCGAACTCGATCCCACCGATCTCCGGGAGGTTGTCGCCGTCCCAGTAGTCGTCCCACCGCTCGACGGTGGCGTAGGACTCCGGCTCCCACTCGACGAGCTGGAACGGCCCCGAGGTGACCGGGTCCTCGTTGTACGCGTCCGTGTCCTCCTGCCGGACCTCGGCGTTGACGACGTTGCGGATCATCGCGATCTGGAACGCGCCGTAGGGGTACGACAGGTCGAACTGCGCGGTGTGTTCGTCGATCGCCTCCGCCGTGTCGACCATGTCGACCTCGGCGGCGTTCCCCGTCTCCTCTTCCACGGGGGCCCGCATCGTGTGGATGACGTCCTCCGCGGTGACGGGGTCGCCGTTCTGGAACTCGGCGTCCTCGCGGATCGGGACGATGTAGCGCGTGCCGTCGCGCTCGATGGTGGGCTGATCGGCCGCGATCTTCGGTTCGATCCCGAGGGCGTCGTCGTACTCGTAGATCCCGTCGAATATCCGCCCGGCGATCTGTGCGGACGGCACGTCGTTCAGGACGACCGGATCGAGGTCGAGCGGGCCCTTCACCTGCGAGAAGTACAGCGTCGGGGCGCTCCCGCCGTCGGAGCCGTCGCCGCCGTCGGAGCCGTCGCTGCCGTCGGAGCCGTCGCCGCCGTCGGAGCCGTCGGAACCGTCACCGCCGTCTCCCCCGCCGGTACACCCGGCGAGCATGAAGGAGGTACCGGCCGCCCCGCTGGCGAGGAGCTTCCGTCGCGAAATGCGTTGTGTGTGTTGTCGACGCATACAGCCGACCTCTTGTTTCACTCTAATAAGTATTTTGGGTCACCGTGTCCGTACGGTCACCTCTGGTCGCTTCGTTGTCCTTTTTTGCGCACCCTCACCCCCAAACGTCGTCCGAATGAGGAAGAAACGACTGCCGCGATCCGAAATCCACCGATCGATCCGCAGTCGAAAGCATAAAATAAAATATCTGATGCTCTCGCGCGCCGAGCGGCCGGAACGCCGGCCGCGAGTCGCGAATTATCGCCGAGTCGCGAATTATCGCCGGGCCGCGAATTATCGCCGGGCCGCGAGTCACCGGCGAGTCGCGAGTCAGCGACCGCGCGGCGGCGGGTCCTCGGCCGCGTCTCCGGTGCCCGTCACGGTTCCGACTCCCTTGCTCGACCCCTCGCGGAAGACGAACCGCTGCCCCTCCTCGATCAGGTACGGCCGGAACTTGAAGCGGACGCGGGCCTCCCCCGTGTCGCCCGGGAGCAACCGTCCCTCCTCGGGGTAGAACGCGGCCGCCTCGGAGACGGTTTCGAGGTGGACCACCGGCTCGTACCCCTCCTGGATCCGGGTCGGGTGGTTCAGGACCATCACCTCGGCGTCGAACTCGCGGACCGGCTCGGGGTCGCTCCCGCGGGGCACTAAGGCCATCCCGCGTTCGATCTCCGCCTCGTCGACGCCCTTCAGCGCGATGCCGACGATCCGCCCCGCGGTCGCCTTGTCGACCCGATGGTAGTGCATCTCGATCGACCGCGCCTCCACCTCGCGGAAGGACCCGTCGGGCATGGGACCGAGCAGGAGCTCGTCGCCCGTCTCGACGGTCCCCGAGTTCACCGTGCCGGATGCCACCGCGCCCACGCCCGTCACCTTGTAGCTGCGGTCGACGTACATCCGGAAGGTCTCGCGGTCGGGCGTCGCGCGCTTGGGAAGGCGCTCGAACAGCTGATCGAGCGTCTCGACCCCGTCCTTCGTCACCGCGCTGGTCCGCAGCAGGGGGACGACGCCGTCGCCGACCTCAGCGACCGCGGTGTCGACCCCGTGGCGGTCGACGAGGAGGGGGGTCTGTCCCGCGTCGCGCAGCATCGACTCCGTCTCGCGCTCGACCTCGGCGAGCCGCTCGTCGCTCACGGCGTCCGCCTTCGTGATCGCGACGATCGTCGGCAGCTCGGTCGCGAGGAGGATCCCGAGGTGTTCGCGGGTGGTCTTCGTCGGGCCGTCGTCGGCGGCGACGACGAGCAGCCCGTAGTCGAGCTTCTGGCCCACGAGCCCGCGGATCGTCGTCCGGAGCCACGGCTCGTGGCCGACGGTGTCGACGAAGGAGACGAGCCGGTCCGCCGCCTCGACGACGCCCGCGCGGTCGGCCTTGCGGTGGGGGTTATCCATCCGGACCGGCTCGTCGGCGCCGTCGGCGAACCCGTACACCGCGTACGAGAGGTCCGCGGAGAGGCCGCGCTCGACCTCGTGGGGCTGGACGTCGAGGAAGCCGCGCGTGCCGCCCTGCCCGTCGTCGGCCCTGCCGGTGACGAGCGTGCCGACGAGCGTCGACTTCCCGTGGTCGACGTGGCCCGCGGTGCCGACCACGAGGTGGTCTTCGTCGGCCTCGAACACGCCGCCGTCGCGGAGCGTGGCGAGCCCGACCAGCCCAGCCTCGTCGCCGTCGCCGCCGGAGCCGGCGCTCCACGTCTCGACGTCGGCGATGTGGGCGTCCGCCTCGTCCGCGAGCAGCGACAGCACGTCCATCGTCTCCGAGAAGGCCTCGGGGGAGATTCCGGCAAGCCCGCCGTCGTCGGTGACGCCGAGGACGTAGGTCGCCTCGCCGTCCCCGGAGAGGACGCGGTGGCGGAGCTGGGCCACGAGCGACTCCATGCGCCCGTCGGCGAGGTGGACCTCCCGGGTCAGCCGCTCCTTGAACTCGATGGCACCGCCGTCCCGTTCGCCGCGCTCGATGGCCCGCCTGAGGGCGGACCGGTCAGCGCTCATGTCCCCTCGTAGGCGAGGACTCGGCTTAACGGTTTTCGTGGTACGTGACCCCACGACTCGTGATCGGCCGTCCCTCTCCGGGAGCGCTCCGGCGGGCTATTTATCCGATCCCCGCGGACAAGGAGGGTATGGACACCTCGGTCCCCAGCGTCGCCGAACGCCGCGTCCACGTCGTCCCGCTCGGCTACGAGCGCGACCGGATCGTCGAACCCCTCCGCCGCCACGGCGCCGACGTCGCCTACCTCCTCGTCGACGCCCCCGACCGCGAGGGGGCCCGCGGCGACGTGGACTTCGAGGCCGCCAGCGCCGCCGACCCCGCGGACACCCGCGTCGACCCCGACGGGCTCACGGACTACCAGCGCGACGCGTGGACGGCCGCCGCCGAGTTCGCCGCGGTCCGACCGATCCCCGTCGCGCTCGCGGACGTGTACGACGTGCTCGGCGTGACGACGACGGTCGCCGCCCGCCATCAGGCGAGCGCGGCGGACGGCGACCGCCTCTTCGGGAACGTCTCGACCGGGCCGCGGATCGCCGCCGTCGGCGTCGCGCTGGCGTGTATGATCGTCGGCGCGCGCCCCTACAGCGTCGAGCCCGAGCGCCACCGCCACGACCGGCGCGAGGAGCCGCTCACCGAGGGCGTCGCCCGCACCGTCGACCTCCCGATCTACCCGATGGACGCGCCCACGACCGATCAGGTCGCCGTCCTCGGTCGCCTCCACGAGCGCGCCGAGGAGAACGTCACCACCGACAAGTGGAACCTCATCGAGTGGGCGCGCGAGCGCGACCTCGCGTTCCTGCGCGAGGCGGGCGAGAGCCGGACGGCGAAGTACCGCGCCTTAGAGACGCACGTGCTCTCGCCGCTGCGCGACCGCGGCTACGTCGAATTAGAGGACGTCGGCCGCTCCGACACGGTCCGGCTCACGGAGACCGGTCGTCGCGTCTTCTTCGCGTTCAAGCACAAGATAGAGGAGTAGCGGGGCTTCGCTCGTCCCACGAGCGTCGACCGGTCGACACGTACGACGCGACTCATCCGATTCGAACGCGCTGTTCGGTCTGTCCGTACTATCGACGGCTAACGTAGAATTATCCCCCGCGCTTCGATTTAGATGCGTGACGCCCGCCGGACGGTCGGGGCGCCCTCCCCGCCCTCCACCCCGCCTGTCCGCTATCGGTCGCCGGTCGCCGCCGCTCCCTCTCGCGGCGACCGGCCCCCGCTGACGCCGCCGCGCCCGCCCGGCGGACCGTCACGAAGCGACGGCCCCGCCGTCGCCGTTCCTCCGCTCTTTCGTTCACAGAGGAACGAGCAGGAAGCCCACGGCTTCAGCCGTTCACGAGACGCAAAGCGTCTCGTTAGCCAATCAGAACTCATAGAGTTCTGATGACGTGGGAGGAATCCGACACTCCCCGCAACATACCTTGAGCGATAGCAACCTGACCCCCCACTACCAGCCGCAGAATTTATGAATAAATAGATCAACATGTGAAATGTAGATGGGGGATGTGATTCGCACCGTCAAAGTCAAACTCGACGTGCCCAACGAGCGGTGCGACGACCTCCATCAGACCAAAGAGCAGTTCCTCCACTGTGCGAACACGACCGCAGCGTGGGCGTGGAGACATCGAGATGGACATTGCGTCACCTCGAAACAACAAGCCGAGAACGCGCTCTACGACCAACTTCGCGACGAAACGGAGTTGACTGCGAACCTCGTCCAGAAAGGGATTCGACGCGCTATCGAAGCCACAAAAAGCGGTGTCGCCCGACTCAAAAAGGGCGAAAACACCAGCCAACCACAGTTCGACGCGTGGAGCGTGGTCTACGACAAGCGCTCCGCGACGTTCCACCGCGACCACGTCTCTCTTTCAACAGTGAACGGGCGCGTCGAGTGTGAGTACGTGATCCCTGACGATCCCATGGGAACACCGATCGGCGAGTACTTGCTGAACGAGGACTACGAGTTTCGGATGTCCACGCTCCAGTACGACCGCTCGACCGACTCATTCTACCTCCACGCGCGGATGCGCCGTACTGAACGCGAGGAACACGAGCAGTCCACGGCTGCTGCTTCTGACGCCGAGCACAGAACAGTCCTTGGCGTCGATTTGAACGTGGACGGCTCGCTCGCCGTGACTTCGACGGGCGCGTTCATCGGGAACGCCGACGAGATGAACCATCGACGCCGCGAGTTCGAGAAGACCCGCGGGTCGATGCAACAGACGGGCACGCGGTCGGCACACCTGTCGATCCAGTCGATGGACGACCGCGAACACCGCTGGATACAGAACGAACTCCATCGTGCTTCGAACCAGATTCTCGACGAAGCTCGCGATCACGGATGTACGCACGTCGCGTTCGAGAACTTGACCGATATCCGGGATCGGATGACTGGTGCGAAGCGATTCCACGCGTGGGCGTTCCGACGCTTGTACGAGTACGTCGAGTACAAAGCAGAGATGCTCGAGATTGAAGTCGAGCAGGTGAGTCCCGCATATACGTCTCAGCGGTGTTCGAAGTGCGGCTTCACACACGAGAGAAATCGGGGGTCGAAACACCAGTTCGCGTGTCAGAAGTGCGAGTACGAACTGAACGCGGATTACAACGCGAGCAAGAACATCGCTCGGAAACTGTTGAAACGACTCCATTCGGGGCAGACGTCTTCGGATGGAGGCGCACGCTGTCAGTGTGCGCTAAAGTCAGGGACGCTGAACCTGAAGGGCGGATTCACCGCCAGCGTCGATTCGACGACAGAAGGGGAGTCCACTGACAAGCCCACGACTTCAGTCGTGGGTCACTGACTCCTCGGTTAGGTCCACGTACGTCCGTCGGACCGTCACGGGCGTCACGTCGGCGACGTCGGCGGCCTCCTGCTGGGTACACTCTTCGTCGAGCTCGCGGGCCGCGGTGTAGAGGCAGGCGGCGGCGACGCCGACGGGGTTGCGGCCGTTCGCGATCCCCTCCTCGACGGCGCGCTCGGCCAGTTCGCCTGCGCGGCGCTCGACGGCCGGGTCGCAGCCGAGGTCGCTGGCGAACCGCGGGAGGTACTCCGCGGGACCGCTCGGGGCGATCGGCAGGCCGAGCTCGCGGTTCATGGCGTCGAAGGCGGCCCGGTGCTCGGCCTCCGTCGCCTTCGCCTCGGCGCACACCTCGCCGACGGTACGGGCCACGTCGGCGGTGCGGCAGGCGACGTAGACGCAGGCCGCGGCGAACCCTTCGAGCGAGCGCCCGCGGAGCAGGCTCTCCTCTTGCGCCGAGTCGAACAGCGCGCAGGCGGCGTCGCGGACGCTGTCGGGTAACCCCATGACCCCGGTGAGCCGCCGGATCTCGGTGTAGGCGTACACCTTGTTCCGGTCGCGCTTCGTCGAGATCTGCGCGCGGTTGTGCTGGGTCCGCATCCGGGCGAGCCGGCGGCGCTTGCGCCCCTTCACCTTCGTCGAGCGGCCGATCTCAGTCGAGAGCCCGCGGTCGTGGCGGGAGCGCGTCAGGGGGGCGCCGGTGCGCTTGGGGTTCGTATCGTCGTCGTCGAACGACCGCCACTCGGGGCCGTGGTCGATCCGGTCGGCCTCGACGACGAGCCCGCAGTCGGCGCAGACGCGCTCCGCGCCGTCGACGCGCGTGCGGCCGCCGCACTCGGGACACGTCTCGCGGTCGCCGCTCTCCTCGGCGGCCGGCGTCTCGGACTCCTCGCCCGCCGAGACCTGCTCCGTGGTCGCCGCGCGGTCAGCGGTCGCAGCGCGGTCGGCGGTCGCGGTATCGTCGGTCTCGGTCCGGGGCGAACGAACGCGGGTCGAGGGTGCGTCACTCATCACACGTCGAACTCCGGCCCGATGCCTTACTTAAACCCGGGCGAATCGGCGGTCGATCGGCCGGATCGCGGCGCGCGAACCGACCGGTTATCGGTCGGTGATCGGGCGGTCGAGGGCGCCGCAGTACGGTGGTTTTAACCCTCCGGCCGGGCCATCTGCTCGCATGACGCTGTCGGAGATCGCGGCGGGGGTCGAGGTGACCTCGCGCCAGCGCGATCAGGGGGTCGCGCTCGCGGACGACACGGACACGCCGCTCGTCGACCGCCTGTCGGATCACGCCGAGTCGCTCCCGTGTACGCCCGAGGCGACCGCCACGCTCGTCGACGCCTACACCGCCGGGCGGAGTGTCGGCGACGCGGCCCGCGAGGCGGGCGTCTCCCCGATGACGGCCGCGAAGGCGCTCCACCGGTGCGGCGTCGCAGGCGTCTGCCCGCTGTCGCCGACCGGCCGCGACGTCGTCCGCGACTGGCTGGCGGGCCGGACCGCCCGCAGCGAGGCCGTCGAGCTCACCGGCGGCGACGAGGCCGACTTCGCGCTGGCGACGTACGTCGAGACGCACGACCCGGTCGAGCCCGTCGCGGAGGCGGTCGACGCGCAGGTCGCCGGCTCCGCGCCGCTCGGCGAGGGGCTCGGCGCCGACGACCCCCTCGGCGACGCGCTCGGCGCCGGCGACGGGCTCCGCTGAGTTCGGACTCTCCTCGAGTTATCTCAGGGCGTGAACCGTTCGACGAGCCCCGGCTCTGGGAACTCCACGCCGAGCGACGCGTCGAACGCGGTCTCGTAGGCGGCCGCGATCGCCCGCGCGTACGCGTCGTCTCCCGTCGCCGCGGTCGGCGCGGCAGCCACCGCGGGATCGGTCGTCGGCACGCGGACGACGCCGCCGGCGCCGTCGTCGCGCTCGTCCTCGTCACTCTCGCCGTCGACCCCCGCTCGCTCGACCGCGAGCGTCGCGTCGAGGCTTCCCCCCACGTCGGCGATCCGCCCGCGGAGCCGCTGGGCCGCGTCGCGCCCGTGGGCCGTCGCCGGCCTGACGGCGACCGCGCGGTCGACGGTCGTCGCGGCCGCGACCGCCTCGTTCGACCCGACGGGCGCGGCGTCGACGACCACCGCGTCGTACGTCGTCGCCGCCTCGTCGATCCGCCGCTCAAGCTTTCGGGCGGCCTCCGCGGTCTTCGCCCGCGCGACGCGCTCGAACGGCGCCCTCGCGGGTATCGCGTCGACGCGTCCCGGGAGGTCCGGCGCGTCGTCCTCGCTCCCGTCGCCGCCGCTCCCCCCGCCGAACCCCGACCGCTCGGCGCTCGCACCGGTTCCGGCGAGGGGGTACGCCGCCGCCGACAGCGCCGCGTCCGGATCCTCGGTGAGGAGCGCGGTGAGGTCGGGGTCGATCCGTCCGGAAACGTACTCGGACAGGCCTTGCGTCGTGAACGCGGCGTCGACGACCGCGACGTCGTCGCCGTCGCGCGCGCCCATCGCCGCCAACTCGACAGCGGTCCGCGTCGTCCCCGCGCCGCCGGTCGCCCCGACGAGCGCGAGCGTCGTCGCCTGCATGTCCCGGCCTCGCCGGAGGTGCTTCTTAAAAAGATCGAAGCCGAGCGGCGGCGTGGCGTCGCTCGTTCGTTTCAACTGGAGAACGGCGTGGCCGCGGTCAGCCGTCTATCGCCGCCGCAACCTTGTCGGTGCCGAGTCGAGTTCGTTGTCGGAGAGGTTGGGCCGCCCGCCGGCAACCGCGTGGATCGGCGCGGTGCTTGACGCCAGGGTTCCTGTCAAGGTTGTAGGTGAACCGACGAGGCACTCAGCAGGACCGGTCGGCGCGATCAAGAGCCCGAGTTCGCGGTTCATCGCGTCGAAGGCGGCCCGGTGTTCGTCTTCCGAGATTATTTTGATACGAACCTCTTTGGTGTGGTTGACGATCATAATCGAAACCCGTTGTTCATGACGAAACAAGGGTTAGTCACGAAGAACACAATTCAGGCGACATTCGGCTGTTACGCGCCCTTGTGAGTACGGTGCCGCGTGTCCGTTCGGCGAAAACTCGGCAGAGTGTAAAGTCCGGAGTAACCGCGATAAGGCAGGCGAATGTCTCGGTGCTACAACTAGACATCCCTTCCGTCGTAGTTCAATCACGCACGCACATCTTGACAACGATGTCCCGAAACGCATGGTGTCGGATGAGTGTGGTGTGTATGTTGAAATTTTGACCAGGCACTACGACAGGGAGAAAGAAGTGCGAAACCAAGAGATACGCCGGAGGTGTCTCTACGATATATAAACGAAATTAAATCTAAATCTATCCCGATTTTACTCTAAACACGGAGCCGTCGGTGCGCTTGAGATCCCCGGCACGTTGTACGTGGCAAAACAAACCGGTGCGCCGATTTGCTCCTGATCGGACGGTAGATTTATTTGTGCCATGGCCCATGCTAAAGGTGAAGGGAGTTCAGAGAACGACCGGGCGACCCCAGTTCCAGTAGGATTCGCCCGGTGGCTCCCCTACAGAAGCCATGATTAGTTACGGTCACATCGATGAAAAAGGTGCCGATGAGCCAGATCCGGCTTATAAGCACCACTGTAAAGAGTTTGAACTGCGCAATGACAAAACCGCCGGAGACGGCTTGAACGGCTCCATCAGATTAAACGAAAGTGATCTGAAGGCAGTTGGAGCCGAGCCGGGAGACCCAATCAGGGTATACGCTGAGGCTAACGGTCGTTGGATCCTGTACGAGCGTAATTCGTACTCTGATCGAGCGGGTGTTGGTATGCCCAAGAGTTGTCGTGAAAAACTGGGCCTCAACTCCAATAACCGGACGGTAGAGATCTGGTTAGATGAGGTGGAGTCTGAACCAGATGACTCCATAGACGAAAAGGAAGATACCGGAACGCAGGTGTCACTGACTGGTGAGGAAACGCCGGACCGAGAATACGTCCTGATTCCGAACGACAGCCCGGTTAAGTACCACCACGTCAGTTCGTCGAATCACACGGAGACGGAGTGCGGAATCGACTTCGACGAACGAGAACACCGGATATTCAGTGACCCCGGTGATGCCCTCGACCAGTGTAGCGACTGTGCTGTCCGGTCATCTGACGACATGACGAACAAAGAACTTGTAGAGTGGCTGGGTGACCAAGCAGGATTCGACGCAGAAGGCGGGACACCAGCCTACCTCAGCAAGGGCCAACTTGTCGCTCTTCGTGACTATGTGCTTGAATTACAGGAACAGTCCGAGGACTCGGCTGAAGAAGGCGATGGTGCTGATCTGTCGACACTCACCGTAACTGGGCGATCCGAGGCCTAAGATACGGATTCGACAGTCAGTCATCAACATTTCGGACTAATCGAGAAAATCCCAAAAAGTCGGTGACCAATCAGTCCACGACGCCCCTGTCGGCGGCTGACCGCTTTACTTGGAGAGGCAAGGCCGCTCCCGTCAGCCGTCGATCGCGGCCGCGACCTCGTCGGCGACGGCGTCGAGCTCGTCGTCCGAGAGGTCCGGTCGAGCGCCCGCCACCGCGTGGATCGGCGCGCCGCCGTCGCCCTCGAACCGCGGGACGACGTGGACGTGGACGTGCGGGACCTCCTGGCCGGCGGCCTCCCCGTCGTTGACGCCGACGTTGGCCCCGTCGGCGTCGACCGCGTCCTGAATCTTCGGCGTGAGCGACGCGACCGCGTCGAACAGGTCGCTCGCGAGGTCGGCGTCGAGGTCGCCGACGTGCTTCGCGTGCGACTTCGGTATCACCAGCGTGTGCCCGCGCGCGAGCGGGTTCGCGTCGAGGAACGCCAGCACGGCGTCGGTCTCGTAGACGGTGCGCGCCGGGATGTCCCCGGCGACGATCGAACAGAAGATGCAGTCGTCGGACATACCCGAGCGATCGCTCGGGCGTCTCATCAAGGTTTCCCGGGCCGCGGTTCGCGGTTCTCGCTGCCCCGCGACGCGGCGAGGAGCGGCCGCGCCCCGCTCCGCCAACGGACCTATATCCGCCGCGCCGAAACGGGCGGTATGGACGACCGGCTCGAACGCGTCATCCGCCAGCAGCTCCGGAAGGCGGGCAAGCAGTTCGAGGAGGCCAGACGCGCCTACGCCGAGGGGCGCGACGATCCGGAGGGCGACGCGGCCGCGGCGGCGCGGTTCGACCTCCCGACGGACGACTCCGGGCGCGCCCGCATCGTCTGCCGCCGCCACGCGGAGCGCCGGACAGTCCCGGTCGACGCCGAGGGGCGACCGGCCTGCTTCGAGTCGGGTCACCCCGACTGCGAGGGGTGCGCCGAGGACGTCCGCGACGGCGTCGTCGAGACGTGGTGACCGCCGAGTTCGTGCGGGATTCCAGCGGTAGCGCTGCGATCCCACCCGAATACGTTTCTGTCCCGGGGTTCTGATGAGGCGCATGAAGCGGGCCGCCGTCGTTGTCGCCCTCCTCCTCGTGGTCGGGGTCGGACTCGTGCTCTCCGGGTTCTTCGCCGGGGTCGCCGAGGAGCCGGCGGTCGACGACGTGGCCGACGACCGCCTCATCGCGGTCGACGGCGACTACCGGCTCTGGCCGTACACCAGCCGGACCCGGACCGTCGAGGGCCGGACGCTCGCGATCAACGTGGTGTTCCACGCCGACGCGGCGGCGACCCGGGCCGCGATCGAGGGCGACGCGGCCGCGGACTGGCAGGAGACCGAACCCGAGGAGGCCGCGGCGACCGCCGGCGACGACCAGGTCCGGGAGTTCGTCGGCCGCGACTGGCGGGACGCCCATAGTTCGCTCCGCTACTCCTACGTCGAGGGGCCGAGCGGCGGCGTGTGGCTCACAGAGACGTTCGAGCTCCACGACGGGGCGTACCTCGGGGTCCGCGACCACCTCCGGGCGTACGAGTCGCCCGACGGCGCCTACACCGCGATACAGGCCCACGAGGAGTACTACGACTGGTTCCGGCTCCGCCACACCGTTCCGGAGATAGACGCGCCCGCGACGCGGCTGGAGGACGAGTTCATCGAGTCGGACCGCGCGAACGACGTGCGACGCGAGTACCGCGGCATCGACGGCGGCCACAGCGACGGCTGGCTCTCCGTGATCGAACTGGCGGCGACGGCGGCGCTCGCCGGGGCGCTCCTCGGGCGGCGGACCCGCGAGGCGGCCGTCGACCTCTTCCGCCGGCTCCGCGCCGACGCGGAGCGACACGCCGCGGCCGCGACGCTGGGGCTCGCACTCGGCGTCGTCCTCGTCGGCGTCCGCTTCGCGGGCGTGACCCTGGAGACGGCGCTCCCCGGCGTGTCGCCGAAGGCGATCGCGGCGCCGCTGTACCTCGTCCTCGCGGTCGGGCTGCCCGCGCTGGTCGTCTGGCGCGCGCCGCGATCTACTCCCGAGGCGGCCGCGTTGGCCGTCGTCGTCGGGCTCGGCGGCGGCTTCGTCGCCGACTTCGCGGCGCTCGGGGTGGCGGTTCCCGCCGACCTCATCGTCCACCGGTTCGCGCTGCTCGCCGCGCTCGGCGTCGTCGCGATCGGGCGGGCGGCCGCGGACCGGCCGGTCACCGTCGTCGGACTGCTGGCGTGGGCGATCGGGCTCGCGCTCCCGCTGGCGGACGTGATCTGACGGGGCCGAGGCGGCCGCATGCGGGGGATCCGACGCGCCGACGCGACCTCTCGGCGCGGCGACAGCACAGAAGAGATATACACGGTGACGGAAAACAGGGAGAAACGAAGAATGACGCGACCGATCAGTCGACGAGCGGCGCTCGCAGGGCTCGGCCTCGCGGCCGCCAGCGCCGGCTGCCTCGGTCGTACGGAGAACATCGCCGGACGGAACCCGCACTCGCAGCTGACCCTGGAGATCAACACCACGCCGGCCGACGGCGACCCCAACGGGATCCGGATCGCGAGACAGCTCGAAGAGCACCTGACCGCGGTCGGCATCGACGTCCGACTCAACACGGTCGGACAGACCGACCTGTGGCGGAAGGTGCTCGTGAACCAGAACTTCGACCTCTACGTCGGCCAGTTCGTGGAGACGGAGCCGTTCGATTCGGACGCGCTGTACGGGCTGACGCACTCGCAGTTCGTCGCGGAGCCGGGGTGGCAGAACCCCTTCGGGCTCACGGAGATCGCGGTCGACGACCTGCTGGAGGAACAGCGCCGGGCGGCCGGGAGCGACCGGTCCGACGCCGTCGACGCGCTTCAGGAGACGGTGTGTGACCTCCAGCCCTTCTCCGTCGTCGCGTTCCCCGACGCGCTCACCGCCGTCCAGGGGGCCCGGTTCGAGGGGTGGACCCAGGACCGGCAGCCGGTGTCGGTCACCGGGCTCCTCGGCCTCGACGCCGTCCCCGACGCCGACTCGGCGGGAGACGGGGGGTCGGACGGCGGCAACGCGACGGCGGACGGCGGCAACACGACCTCGTCGGCGACGGCGGACGGCGCGGACGCCGAGGGCGGGGCCACCCTCCGACTGGTGACGACCGACGACCGAATCACGGAGAACTGGAACCCGATCGCCGCCGAGTACCGGAAGTACGGCACGTTCACCGGCCTGTTGTACGACCCGCTCGTCCGCACGGACGGCGAGTCGACCGTCCCGTGGCTGGCGGCCGACTGGGAGCGCCCCGGCGCGAACACCGTCGATGTCGCGCTCCGCGACGCCCGGTGGCACGACGGCGAGCCCGTGACGGCGAGCGACGTCGCGTTCACCTACCGGTTCCTCCGAGACACCTCGCTGGGGAGCGTCGAGACGTCGGTGCCGACGCCGCGGTTCCGCGGGCGGAGCTCCCTCGTCGAGGACGAGCGGGTCCTCGACGACGCGACGGTCCGACTCACCGTCTCCGACGTCAACGAGACGGTCGCCGCGCGGGCGCTCCGGGTGCCGATCCTCCCGGAACACGTCTGGTCCGAGCGGACCGACGCGGCGACGATCGGGGGGTTCGAGTTCGACTTCGAGACGACGGAGGCGGTCGTCACGAACAACCCCGACCCGGTCGGGAGCGGCCCGCTGCGGTTCGTTGAGGCGACCGCCGGGGAGTCGGTCGTCTTCGAGCGCAACCCCGACCACTTCCTCGTCCGCTCGGCGGCCGACGCCGACGCGGAGGCCTCGGAGGAGACGACGGACCCGCGAGCGGGGATTCCACCCCGGTACCACGGCAAGCCGGCGTTCGACCGGCTCCGAATCGAGGTGTCCCCGTCGGACATCTCTGCCGTGGAGGCGGTCGCCCAGGGGCTCGCGGACGCGACCGTCTCGAACCTCGGCCCCCAGTCGGTCCCGCGGATCGGCCGCTCGGACGACGCGCGGCTCGTGAGCGGCCGGTCGGCGGCGTTCTACCACGTCGGCTACAACGCGCGGCGGAGCCCGCTGTCGAACCCGCGATTCCGGGCGGTCATCGCGCGGCTGATCGACAAGTCCGCGGTCGTCGACGAGGCGTTCGACGGGTACGCGCGGGCGGCGGCCTCCCCGCTCGCGGCGTCGCCGGACGCGGTCCCCGACTCGCTGGCGTGGACTGACGGAACCGACCCCGTTCACCCGTTCTTCGACGACGAGGGGTCGCTGGACGTCGAGGCCGCTCGGGCGGCGCTGCGGGACATCGGGTATCGCTTCGACAGCGAAGGGCGGCTGCTCTCGCGGGGGCAATGAGTCCGTTCCTCTCCGTCCTCTCGTCGGTCGTGGGGTGGGTCGCGGTGATGCTCGCCGTCGCGTCGGTCGCGATTGTCGGGCCCGCCCGGCTCCGCGAGACGTGGAGCGGGCTCCGCGACCGGCTCTGGGACGCGCGTCGGGCCGTCGCGCTCGTCTGCGTGGTGCTTCTCGCCAGCGCGGTCGGCCGCCCGGCGCTTTTGAACGTCTCCAGGCTGTTCGGCATTCAGGCGACGGCGTTCATCTACGGGCTGGAGGGCGGGTTCGTCGCGTGGATCCAGGCGACGTTCGCGTCGCCCGCGCTGACCGCGTACTTCTCGCGGGTGTACGTGTACGGGTACGCGTTCCTCGTCGCGTTCCCGGCGATCGCGTACCTCGCGCTGCCTCGAACCGCGGATCTCAGGCGGCTGCTCGTCGCGTACGCGCTCAACTACGGGATCGGACTGGTCCTCTACACGCTGGTGTTCGCGCACGGCCCGCGGAACGTGATGCCCGACATGGTGACGCCGCTGCTGTTCACCAACCAGCCGGACGTGATACTGCTCGCGAGCGAGGTGAACGAGAACTCGAACGTCTTCCCGTCGCTCCACACCTCGCTTTCGGTCACCGTGGGGACGTTCGCGGTGCTGACTCGCGAGGAGTACCCGCGGTGGACGGCGGTCGCGGTCCCGCTCTCGCTGTCGGTCGTGATCGCGACGATGTACCTCGGCATCCACTGGCTCACCGACGTCGTCGCCGGCTTCGCGCTCGCGTTCGGCTGCGTCGCGCTCGCGTACCGCGTCGTGGACCCGCGGGGCGACGCCGCAGAAGTGAGCGACGACGCGGGGGGAGAGCGTCCCGGGTCGGGGACCGGCGCGGACGACTGAGCGGTGCGCCCGTTTTCCCCGACCTCAGACCCCTTCGACGAGGCGTTCGAGCTGCTCCGGCGGGACCGCGCCTCGGGCGGCGTGGCCGTCGTACGCGAACGTCGGGACGCCCGTGACGCCCTGTCGCCGCGCTGCGTCGAACATGTCGGTCACGCGCTCGCGGAGGTCGTCGTCGCCGAGCGCCTCGTCGACCACGGCGGCGTCGAGTCCGTCGATGTCGGCCGCGATGTCGGCCAACACGTCGCGGTCGCCGATGTCGCGCCCCTCCAGCCACAGCGCGTCGAAGACGCCCTCGTCGAACGCGAGCCACGCGTCCGGCGCGGTCTCGCGCACGCGGACCGAGACGACCTGCGCGGGCAGCGAGTCGACGTCGGTCGCGAGCTCGAGCTGCATCTCGTCGGCGCCGTACTCCTCCTGAAGCCGGCGGACGTTCTCGCGCGCCTGCTCGTAGTACTCCTCGTCTTTCCCGGTGTCGGCGTCGTGATCTATCTCCCCGTCGGGACCGCGCTGGCCGGCGCGGAGGTCGAACGGGTGCCAGTCGATGTCGAGCGGTTCCTCGCGCGTCTCTTGGTAGTTCGCGAGCGACCGCCGTCCGAGGAAGCAGAACGGACAGACGTAGTCGGAGTAGACGGTGATCGCCTCGGGCTCGTCGGCGCCGGACGCGGCGTCGGAGTCGGTTGCCATGCCGCCCGCTACGCCGCGGAGCCGAAAAGGTTGTTCGGCGACGGCAGGCGGTTGGCGGGACGATCCGCGCGGCCGAATCGCCGGACCACCACCAATTAATATTATTAGGTTGTATCACCGCGTATGCCCGAGTACGATCCGGTCGACCCGCCGGTCGCGCTGACGGTCGCCGGCAGCGACAGCGGCGGCGGGGCGGGGATTCAGGCGGACCTGACGGCGATGCGCGCGCACGACGTCTTCGGCGCGTCGGTCGTGACGGCGACGACTGCCCAGCACACGCGCGGCGTCGAGGACGTTCACCCGCTCCCGGCCGACCACGTCGCGAGCCAGTACGCGGCGGTCGCCGACGACTTCGACGTCGGCGCGATCAAGACGGGGATGCTGGCGACCGCCGAAATCGTCGAGACGGTGACCGAGGCAGTCGCGGACGCCGATGCGCCCCTCGTCGTCGACCCCGTGATGGTCGCTGCGACCGGCGACCGACTGCTCTCGCCCGCCGCGGAGGACGCCTACGAGGACCTGATCGCGGCCGCGACGCTCGTCACGCCGAACGCCGATGAGGCCGCGGTGCTGACCGGCGAGCCGGTCGAGACCTCGGTCGATGCCGAGGCGGCCGGGCGGGAGCTCGTCGGGCTCGGCGCGGACGCGGCATTGGTGAAGGGCGGGCACCTCGACGGCGAGGCGGTCGAGGAGGGCGTCGTCGTCGACACGCTCGTTCGCGCAGCGGGTGCGGGTGGGGGTGAGAGCGAGCCGACCGTCGACCGCTTCGAGACGCCCCGGATCGACACCGACGCGACGCACGGCTCCGGCTGCGCGCTATCGAGCGCGATCGCGGCGCGGCTGGCGCGTGGGGAGTCGGTTCGTGGAGCGGTCGGCGCCGCGGTCGAGGAGATGACTGAGGCGGTCCGGCGCGGCTACGATGTCGGCGACGGGCCGGGCGCGGTCAACCCGACGGTGTTGGGCGAGGAGTGAGCCGTCGAATCGGGTGATTGTTTATAAATAATCGCCTGCGAATCGGTGGATGACACCGCTAAAGCCCCAGTCTCTTGTTTATAAATAATTGATTGCGGATCGACGGAGAACACCTCCAAAGCCCCAGCCGTGAGGCGGGCGCACGCTTGCTGCGCGCCTCAGTCGCTCGCGCTGCTCGCTCCTTGCGGTGCTTACGTCGCCTGCGCCCGCCTCACGGCTGCCCCTTTGAGTCCCACCCGCCCGCAACCGCACAGCGCCTCACGCCTCCCCAGCCTCGTCAGTCGCCTCCGCTTCGCTCCGGCGACTGACTCCCTCGCGCGTGCGACTCGCGCCCTACCGGGCGCTCGTCGGCACGCGCCACCGCACCGTTCATTTATAAATGATCGTCGCAGCCGGTGACGCTCATTTAAACTACCGCGTCGTCGCCCCCTCGGCCGCTTATAAATACGCCAGCGGAACCATCAGCGCGACGCCGAGCGCGACGCCGCCGACGAGGACCCGCTTGCCGCCGTGCGGGAGGTCGGCGCCCGTTTCGAGCGCCTCGGGGATGAACTCCGAGAGGACGAGGTAGATCATCGCGCCCGCCGCGAAGCCGAAGCCGTACGGGAGGAAATCGCGGGCGTACCGCACGAACGCGAAGGCGATCACGGCGCCGATCGGCTGCGGGAGGCTGGAGAAGATCGACCACCACACCATCTTCCACTTCGAGACGCCCATCGCCCGCAGCGGGATCGAGATGGCCGTCCCCTCGGGGACGTTGTGGATCGAGATGGCGACCGTCATGAACACGGCGAGCAGCGGGACCGTGAAGCCGAACAGCGCGGTGCCGCCCGACAGCCCGAGGTCCGCGAAGGAGACGCCGACCGCGATCCCCTCCGGGAAGCTGTGGACCGTCAGCACGCCGAGGATCAGAATCAGCTTCTTGAAGTCGGCCTCCTCGTACTCTCTGGGATCGATCTCGGCGTCCATCAGCACCTCGTGCGCGAGGACGACGAGCGCGACGCCCGCGAGCATCCCGACCCCGATCTCGACGGGCGTCCCCTCCGCGAGCCCCTCTTGGACCAGTCCGAACAGCGACGCCGCGACCATGATCCCCGACGCGAACCCCCACAGCGCCACGTTCCCGCGGTCGCTGATCGTCTCGAAAAAAAAGAAGGGGAGCGCACCGATCCCGGTCGCCAGCGCCGTGATCAGCCCGGCGACGAAGACGAACGCGTAGGCGTCGAGGGCAATCATTCGTCGGCTGATCGTACGCCGGTACCGCCCATAACTCCGGCGGGCGCGGCCACCGGCTGAGAACCGCCTCCCGGCCGCGCCGTTTGCGAGTTCACCCGAACATCCGAACGACGCTGGCGAGGAACACGAAGAGAAGCAACGCGACGAGCAGCAACAGCGCGGTGAGTTTCGCCCCGGGGCCGGAGCAGCGCCCGTCGGACCGTGCGTCGCCCTTCCCGAGACGCTCCCGCTGCCGGCTCGGTACGGTCACGTTCGCGCTCCCTGGCCGGACCGCGACGGATCCGTGGGGTGACGAACGGCGACCGCATCGACGTTGTTCGCGTCGGGCGTGGTCGACCCCTCGACGGTCGCGTTCCCCGCCGGAGCCGACTCGTTCGTCACCGTCTCCTCACTCGGCCGGCTCGACTGGTCTCCCGTCGGATCGGCCGGCGCCGAGTCGTTTTGGTCCGTCTCGGTTTCGTTCGTCTTTGGCGCCGAGTTGTTTTCGTCCGTCTCGGTTTCGTTCGTTGTCGTCGCCGAGTCGTTTTCGTCCGGTTTAGTTTCGTTCGTCGTCGTCGCCGAGTCGTTTTGGTCCGTCGGCGGGACCGTGGCGTTCTGTTCAGTGGGTGGGGCCGTGGCGTTCTGTTCAGTGGGCGGGACCGTGGCGTTCTGTTCAGTGGGCGGGACCGTGGTGTTCCCGACGGTCTCCGTGCCGTTCGCCGCCGCCGATGTCCCGTTCTCTCCCACAGCGGTCGTCCCGTTCTCGACAGGCACGGTCGCCACGGTGAACCCGCTCCCGCTCGACTCGTTGACCTCGCTCAGTTCCTCCGGCGTCTCGAACGTCGTCGTCACGTCGACGCTCGCCGAGAGGACCGCCACCGTGGCCCCGCCGGCGAACACGACGCTCCACACCAACACGGCCAGCGCGACGAGCGCGACGAGCCCGCGGTTCGCGGGCATCAGTCCACCTCTCCGGCGGCGTCGGGGCGTGCTGTCGGCGTCCGTACCGGTGCCGACTCGTCCGGTTCCACGCGCTCTTCGCCAGTCGCGACCGCCGCCGAGTCCGTCTCGTCGGAATCCGCGTCGCTCTCGGAGACCCCGCCGTCGGCGGCCGTTTCCGACGCGTCGCCGTCCGACTCCGACGCGACGCTCTGAACGCTCCGGTCGAGCACGCCGCTCGCCGGCACCCACATCGCGAGCGCGCCGAACAGGAGCGTCGCGGTCGCCACAGCAACCGCGATCGCGGCGGCGCTCCGGAGCTCGAACGCGACGTACGCCGCGTACGGAGCGAAGACGGCGAGTACCGCCGCCGCGCCGCCGACCGCGTCGACCGAGACGCCACCGGAACCGCTCGCGGCGGTCGCTGCGGCCGTCGGGGTGGGATCGGGCTCGGCTGCGAACTCGAACGCCGCCGTCTCGGCGTCCCCTCCGCCGACCGGCTCTCCGTCCGGATCGGCGGTCGCGGTGGCCGGCGACTCCGCGCCGTCGCGGCCACGGACGATCGACCAGACCTCGGTGACCGCGAGCAGGCCGAACGGGAGCAGCACCAGCGCCACGAACCCGACCCGGGTGCCCGCGAACTGGATCACGTACCCGATGTACGGGATCGTCAACGTCACGACACCGACGAGGCTCCCGGCCGAGACGAGCCCGGGGTCCGGCCCCTCGTTGGCGTCGCCCATCGTCTCGAAGGCGAGCGCCCCGCCCTCGTCGACAACGTCGATCACGCGGTGCGTCACCGGCACCTCGCTGGTGCCCCGCATGAACGTGATCACGTCCCCCTCGGCGATCGCGGCCGGGTCGCGGTCGGCGACGATAACCACGTCGCCCGGCGCGATGGCGGGCGTCATGCTCGCCGTGAGCACGACGAAGCTCTCGTCGGCGCCGACGACCTCGGGGGCCGCGTAGGCCGCGAACGGCGCGACGAGCGCGATCAGCAGGACGATCCCGAGTACGTTCGCCGCGCGCTTCGTCCGTGGTGATGTGAGTATAGTTGTCATCAGTTCGCCTCCGTGCCGTCGATTCCGCCGCCGTCGCTTCGACCGTCGCCGCCGGCGTTCGCGGATTTGCCGTCGGGGTTCCCGGACGTTCCGCTGTCTTTTCGGCCGTTTTTGCCGCTGTTGCCGTTTTTGCCGCTGTTGCCGTTTTCGCCGCTGTTACCGGTCCCGCTACTGCCGCCGTCATCGGTGCGGTCGTCGCCGTGTTCCTCTTCACCGTTACCGTCGCTGGCGCAGACGCTGATCGTGACGTTGCTGACCCCGTACCGCTTATCCTCTCCGGGTTTTTGCGGCGCGAACACGACTGCCCCCGTCTCCGGAGCCACCGGATCGATATCGACGCCCTCGGGGTCGCGGTCCGGTCCGCCCTTGACCGCCACGGAGCACATGTCCGGCCCCGGGTTCCCGTCGGCGTCCTGAACCCGGAACGCGACGCCGACGACCTCGCCGTCGTCCTTCGTCTCGACCTCGGTGATCTCGATCTCGTGTGGCCCCGCGCCGTCGAGGATCATCTCCAGCGACAGGACGTCGCCCGGCGCGGTCGACCCGCCGAAGTCGGCCTTGCCGAACGGGACGCACTCGGGGCACTCCGTCTCCGTCTCGTCGCAGACGACATCCGCGAAGGGGTTCGCTCCCGGCGCGTTCGCCTGCTCCTCCGTGACGTGGCGACACTGCTCGGCGTACAGCCGGACCGTCAGCTCGGTCGTCTCCCCGCCCACGTCGGGCGAGCCCGCCGGGAGGTACGGGGCGACCTCGACGGCGATCGAACCGCCGTCGGGGCCGGCCGCGAGGCAGCCGTCGTCGATCCGCACCCCGGTCGCGAGGAGGCGCTCGACCTCGACGAGCGGCCGGTAGCCGCCCGTCAGCGACTCGCCGTCGACGACGACCTCGACTTCGAGGGCGTTCCCGAGCCGGTCGCCGTCCGGGCACTCCGTCGCGAGCCACACCCGGACCGGGTTCGCCGACGCACCGATTTCGAACCCCTCAGGGTCTGGGCGCCCGTCGAACGTCGTCCGGTCGACCGCGAACGGACCGACGGTGACGGTCCCGTCCGTGGGTTCGCCGTCCACCGTCAGCCCGACCTCGCCGGCGCCGAAGACGTTGTTCGCGAACGTCTCCCGGTCCGCGAGGTACGCGCCCGTGCCGATGCCGCTCGCCATCCCGACCGCGCCGACGCCGCCGATCCCGGCGAGCAGCCGGCGGCGGCTCAGCCCGCTCGGGCGCCGTCCCGAATCGTCTCCGGGGGTCATTGTCCCACCTCGGTGGTGTCGCCGCCGGTCGAGGCGCTCATCGCGAAGGGGTTCCCCTCGGCCGAGCAGTCGTCGGCGGCGAACCGCACGTCGAAGTCGACGGCACCGCCCTGTCCGGCGTTACCGCCCTCCCCGTCGAACTCCCAGGTGAAGGTCAGACAGCGGCGCTCCTCGGTCGTGAGACAGCCGTTCCCGAGCAGCGTGGGATCGAGTTCGATTCCCGTCGCCACCGGGTCGGCGTTGAGTTCCGCGAGCGTGCCGGCGGCGATCAGCTCGCCGTAGCCGGCGAAGTCGCTCTCGGCGCCCGCGCACGCGCCGACCCCGAGGAGGCCGGTGTCGTACCGGACCTCCAGCCGGATGCGGTCGGCGAGCGCGCGGTCGACCGCGCTCACTTCGGGGCCGTCGAGGGCCGGGCCGATCTTCAGCCACACCCGGACGCCGTCGGGCGCTACGCCCGCGGGGTCCTCCAAGCGGAGGCCCACGCTCGCGGTCCCGGTGTCGTGGGGCAGGGCGTTGTCGACGTCGACGAGACGGATTCCGGCCGCCTCGACGTCGTCTTCGGCGTCCGTCGGGCTCGAATCGACGACCGTCCCGTTCTCGGTCTGCCGCCAGCCGACGAGCAGGTCCCACGGCCGGTCGGTCTGCGCGTAGGTGTAGTCCGTGTACTCACCCCAGCTGTCCGTTCCCGTCGGCCGTCCGGAGGCGGCCCCGAGGGCCGCGAAGCCGACGGCTCCGACGCCCGCGAGTGCCTCCCGCCGCGTAAGTCCTGATTCCTTCTGTGTCATTGTGTGTCGTTGCGGCTCCGAACGGCCGTGTCGTCGATGTGATACCCCGTCTCTGCCCTCTCTACCGTCGCCGTAGTCGTATGTATACGCGTCATACCCGACCGGTCCGGTGACCGTACCCGGCGGTACGGACACCGTACGCCACCGCGGTCGCCCGATCGGTTCCACCGTCGATCGGCTTCGACCGTCACGTCGCGATGGGTCCGAAACCCCCGATCAGGCCGACAGCGACGGCCCGGCGCCGTCGTTGTGGCGCGCCTGTTCGGTGTAGAAGCCCAGATCGAAGGCGAGCGTGTCGCCCTGGATCTCGTTGCCCACGCCGATCGGGAGCTCCCACTCGAGTGCGACGCAGTGCATCACGCCGTCGCCGCGGAACGGATCGCGGTTCCCGTTGTCGGGGTCGTCGCCGAGCTCGTCGTACGGCGTCGACCGGTTCCCGTCGAGCGGCACGCCGTTCCCGTCGGCGAGCGCCGCGAGGACGTTGCCGAGCGAGTCCTCCATGATCTTCTTCTCCTGTGCGGTCTGTGCCGCGAGGTTACCGAACACCGTCGGGATGTTGAGCGGATCGCTGACGTCGTTGAAGAACGCCGGATCGCCGCCCGGACCGCCGGCCGCGCCGGCCATCGCCTGGAGCGTGCTCGCGCTGCCGTCGACGTTGATCGTGTACACGTTCGTCGCGGGGTTCGGCGACGCCGCGCGGGCGTCGGCCGCCGCGCCGGTGGGCGAGGAAAACGACGTGCTGCCGGTCCCGTTGAACGACTCGCCGTCGGAGAGGACGATGTTCCGGTACTCGACGCCGCTGCGTCCGTTCGCGTCGAGTTCGGCCTGCGCGTCGTCGACGCCCTCGCCGATGTAGGTGCCCGTCGCGATGCCGCTCGCGTTCGCGAACGGGTCGGGGTCGCCGTCGCCGTCGCCCGGCGACGAGGGGCTGGAACCGGTCACCACGTCCGCGAGCTTCTGCCGGAGATCCGTCAGCTGTGCGTCCACCACGGAGAGGTCGCTCGTCAGGCCTTGGAGGATCCCCGTCCGCGGCACGGAGTCGTCGCTCCCCTCGCCGTCGAAGTACGCGACGCCGACCTGAACGTCGGACCCCTGCGACTGGAGGTAGCTGACGAACTGGCGGGTGCCGAGCTCGACGAGGTCGATCTTCGTCGTCTCGGTGTAGGTGGTCCCACCGACCGTGATGTCGTCCTCGCTGACGAGGCCGCCGTACTCCTCGTACAGCATCGAGCCCGAGAAGTCGAGCGTCAGCATGATGTCGACCGGCTCGGCCGGGTCGTAGACGTTGTCGCAGTCCTCGTCGTACCAGAGCGTCGCCTGGATCGCGTCGCCGAGGTCGCCGAGGTTATCGGGGTCGACGAGCATTTCCGGTTCGGTGCCGGCGCCGCCGTCCTCGCTGACGTTGCCCGCCTGCATCCAGATGTAACCGGGGTTGTCACAGAGGTGGAGCGAGAAGGTGATCTCGCCGGAGTCGCCGGGCTTCACGTCGGTGAGCTGGACCAGCGTCTCCATCTCCTCGCCGGTGACGGGGTCCGTGCCGAAGTCCGCCTCCGAGAGCGGCGGGATGTTGTCGCAGGTCAGCACCGGGAGGTTCGCCCCGTTGCTGTCCTCGTCGGTCTCGTCCGGGAAGTCGCTGTACTTGGACACCTCGCCGTCGATCTCGATCGACTGCTCGCCGTCGCCGTCGTGGTCCGGGTGCGCGCTGACGAACTGGCGGCCCTCGCCGAAGTCGTACGTCTGCTGCCAGTCGACGAGCAGGTCGAGCTGGCCCGCGGTGAGGGTGTTCCCGTCGAACGACTCGGTGTCGTTGAAGTACGCCGTGGTGCCGAGGCCGGCGCCCGCGGAGGCCACGCCGACCGCGCCGAGGCCCGCCAGCATCTTGCGCCGCGACAGTCCGATCGTGTCGAATTTCTTGTTGTCTGTCATGATTGTGAATCCCCGAGGGGAGTCCCACCGACGGAGTCGAACCGTCGTCCCGGCCGCCCGCGCGGGTCCGGAATGGGTGGTGGTCGGAATTCGTCGCGAGCGCGCAGTCCCGCCCGCGATCGGGCGGACGTTGCGCGTTCGGCGACGCTTATTCGACGCTGATGTCGAAGGCGACGCCCTCCTCTGCGGTCATGTCGTAGTCTCCCTGAAGGTTGACCTCCACGTTGCCGCTGATGGTGAACGCGTTCGCGACGTCCGCGGCGTCGGTGTCGAACACGAGGTAGGTGACATCGCGGTCGGAACCGTCGTCGTCATTCGACGCGGAGATCGCGTCGGGACCGCTGAGCGACACGGGGGTGCCGTCCAGGTCCAGTGCGAGGTCCGTCACGGAGACGGTCGCCTCGTCGGCCTTCGTCGTGATGCCGAGCTTCCCGCTGGGGGCGGGAATCGTGCTAGCCACGTTCACGCCGTCAAGGGTGAACGAGGCGTTACCGCTGCCGTCGTAGGTGTAGCTGAACGGGACGGGGTTCCCGGGCGTCCAGACGTAGTCGGCCGTGCTGGCGCTCCCGACGTCGGGGCCGACCGCGACCTCCCACGTGTTCTGGCCACCGAAGCGGCCGCGGGCGAAGGAGGTCTCCTGTTCGGTGTCGAACTCCTCCTGCTTGGCGAAGCCCTCGCCGGTCGTAGTCGTGATAGAGGGTTCACACGGGTTCGCCGTGCCGTCGTTGTGGCGCGACTGGACCGCGTGGAACTCGAAGTTCATCGTCAGCGAGTCCGACTGGATCTCGTTGCCGACCGTCGTCGGGATCTCCCACGAGAGGCACACGCACGGGCCGGTGATGAACGCCTCGCCCTCGTCGGGCTCGACCACGTCGGCGTACTCCGCCTGCTCGCCGGGAACGAGGCCGGCCATCCCGTCGCCGTCGAGGGCCGCGCCGCTGGAGATCGCCGCGATGACGTCGACGAGCGAGCCGGAGACGATCTCTCCGTCTGCGAGCGGTTCGCCGTCCTCGTCACAGTAGGCGAGACTCGCAACGATCGAGTCGCCGAGCTCGCCGAGGTCGGGCGTGTCGTCGACGGCCGACTCGGGTTCGTTGATGCCGTTCTCCGCCTGCGAGAGGTCACCGCACGCCCACATGTACGAGGGGTTGTCGACGATCTCGAAGCAGAACTTCACCTCGCCGGAGTCGCCGGGCTTCACGTCTTCAAGGTCGTAGAACATTCCCGCGGGGGTGCCGTCCTGCTCACCGGCCGCCGTTTCGGCCTGGTTCACTACCGTCCCGTCGCTGTCGTACGAGGCGTCGTAGTTGACGAACAAGTCGAGCGAGCCCGCAGTCAGGGTGTTGTTCTCGAACGTCTCCGTGTCGTTGAAGTACGCCGTGGTGCCGAGGCCCGCGCCCGCGGAGGCCACGCCGACCGCACCGAGTCCGACCAGCATCTTGCGCCGCGATAGTCCGATTTTGTCGTCGTTCATTGTGTATCATCCCCGAAGGGAACTCCCGGCGGCGGTCGCGAACCGCCGCGTCGGCCGCCCGAAGGCGCCGAGCCGGGAACCGGACGAAGGTGTCGTCCGGGGCCGCGTCGCTCCGAGGAGCTAGTTCGGATCGCTCACGTTGCCGGTGCCGTTGGGGGCGGGACCGGGGCTGGTGCTGTTCACGTCGGTCCCGTTGAACGCCACCTGCGGGTTGTCGTTGTGCCGCGACTGCTCGGCGTAGACGGCCAGATCGAAGCTCACGGAGTCGGTCTGGATCTCGTTGCCGACCTCCGCCGGGAGCGTCCACTCGAAGCCGATGCACTGCGTGGTCGCGCCGGGGTACGGCTGCCGACCCTCCTCCTGGCGGTTGCCGTCGAGCGCCTCGCCGTCGGCCAGTTCCGCGAAGACCTCGCTCATCGTGCCGGAGAGGATCTTCTGTTCGCCCGCGAGGACGATCTGCGCGATCTCGGCGTAGACGGTGTCGAGGTCGGACGGGTCGGGCGCGACGAAGGCGTCGTCGGAAGAGCTGGCGACGCTCTCCAACAGACCGGTGTCGGCGTTCCCGAGCGCGATGGTGAAGATGCGGATCCCGTTGTTTTTGGCGTCGGTCGCGGCGTCGGTCGCGGCGGTCTCGTTAGACTGCCCGTCGCTCAGCAGGATCATCACCTTCGACGCGCCCGGCGTGGCGATGGTGCCGTTGAGGAGCTCGTCTTCGCCCTCGATGATACCGGCGGCGATCGAGGTGCCGCCGCCCGCGGTGTAGTTGTTGATCGCGTTCTGAACAGCCTGGTAGTTGGTCGTCAGCTCCTGGTCGGTCAACGCGCCGGAATTGAACGAGATCGCCGCGGCCTCGTCGGGCGACGAGAGGTTCCCGACGAAGCTGGTCGCGGCCGTCTTCAGCGAGGAGAGCGCGGATCCGCCCATCGAGCCGGAAACGTCGCTGACTAAGGCGACCTCCAGCTCCTGCTGCTGGCCCGTGCCGGTGGGCTCGTACACGTTGTCGCAGTCCTCGTCGTACCAGACGCAGACCTCGATGGCGTCGGCGAGTTCGCCGACTCCGTCGGTGTCTTCGCCCTCGTCTTCCAGTTCGGGCTCGGACTGACCGTTCTCCGCGTTCTCGGTCAGCTCGCCCGCGAGGTAGAGGTACGCGGGGTTGTCACAGATGTGAATGCTGATCGTGACCTCGCCGGAGTCGCCGGGCTTCACGTCGTCGAGCGTGAAGATCGGGATCCCGTCGCCGTTGACGAGGAACTCGTCCGCCTCGGGCGAACAGAAGTCGAACATCTCGTCGTCCTGCACGTAGTTTTCCCATTCTTGCATGTCCCCGGGGCTGGGCGCTTGGCCGATCAGGTACTGTCCGTCGCCGAGATCCTGCGCTAAGAACTCTTCGTCGCCGCCGGCGTACCCCATCGCCCGAATGTCGTCCAAACGGCCGGGACCGCCGAGGTACGTCGACTTGTAATCCAGCTTCAGGTCGAGCTCGCCCGCGGTGAGCGTGTTGTTAGTGAACGACTCGGTGTCGTTGAAGTACGCCGTAGTACCGAGTCCCGCGCCCGCGGACGCGACGCCGACGGCGCCGAGGCCCGCGAGCACCTTGCGCCGCGAGAGTCCGATTGTGTCGTTTGTGTCTTGGCTCATGGTTTCTCTCCCGACTCGCCCCCCGTCCGCGCTGGGCTGACCGAATCGGTTACTCTCTCCTCCGGGGGGTACCCACGTAGTTACGAACATCCACGTCACCGTCGAACGCCCGATTCCAACCGATAGAACGTCTCACGCCGCAGGTCAAAGAGTCCGTTCGACCGACGGTCCGGCGTCCCTACTCCGGTGGTTATTGCCGGTAGGTGCGCCGTACCGCTGCCGCCGAACGCGGCACGGAGACCGTACTTGTTGGGTCGGATCCGACAGGGACGCCGTACTTTCCCCCCTCGATCGGCGGCTCCCACGGGTATCGAGCGCATACATATACCCTCATCAGTCGCACTGAGTGACAGAACCCGGACGCCGCCGAGCGCGGCCTTCGGACCCCTACCTCATGAAACTCCGAAACGACGTGTTACCGGCCGAACAAGTGTATTCCATCCTCGCGAACGAGCGCCGACGGCGCGCGATCGAACAGCTCAGCTCCGTCGGCGGGCCCGTCTCGGTCAACGAGCTGTCGACGCTCGTCGCGGGCCGCGAGACCGGCGAGAGCCCGCCGCCGAAGCGCGCTCGCGAGAGCGTGTACACCTCGCTGGTCCAGACGCACCTGCCGAAGCTGGCGGACGCGGGCGTGATAGCGTACGACCGCGAGACGCAGACCATCGAACTCTCTCGCCGCGCGCGCGACGTGCGGCTCTACACGGAGATCCTCGCGCCCGGCGGCGCGACGTGGTCGGAACTCTACCGCGCGCTCGCCGTGGGCTCGCTGCTCGTCGTGCTCGCGGCGCTCCTCGACGTCCCGCTCGTGTCGGCCGTCGACCCGATCCTCTGGACCAGCCTCGGACTCGGCGCCTTCGCCGCCGCCAGCGCGGTCCAGCTGTGGGTCAACCGCTTCTCGGTGCTCCGGCAGCTTCGGCTCCGGTGACGGGCTCGAAAAAGGACTCCTTCTCCGTCGTACTCCGCTCTCGTATCCGAACCGTCGGTCTCCCCTACTCGGCGGCGGCCGCGACCGACTCGGGGAGGCGCAGTTCGAACAGCCGCGCGTCGCAGCCGGCGCATCGTCCGGCGACCACGTCGTAGCTCGAACAGCAGGACTCGACGACGCGCTCTTCGAGCCCGACTTCGCCGGCGCAGCTCGGACACTCATCGACGAACAGCCTGAGCGCGCCGAGCACCGCGCTGCGGTCCGCGAGCGCCAGCGTCGTCCAGTCGCCGCGGGTCGCCGTCAGCACTCGGTCGGCCGCGACGTCCGCCCGGAACGCCGCGCGCGACTCCCAGTGACCGATCTTCTCGTCGCCCGCGTACGCGAACCCGACGCCCTCGTACCAGTCGATCGCCAGCTCGTCGGCGTCGATCCCGGTAAGCGTCGCGAGCGCCGCCACGTCATCGCGGTCGCTTCGGTCCCCGTCGACGCCAGTGTCCCTCGGCTCGCCCGTCGCCGCCGCCCGCCACGCCGACGCGAACTCGGGCGCGAACACGAAGTCGTCGGCGGCGGGCGTCTCGACGAGGATGTCGGCGTCGAGCAGGTACGTCTCCGGATCGACCTCGCCCGACGGACGGGCGATTATCCCCCTCGAACCGGGCGTTTTCCCGAACAGCGCGAGGACGCGCTCGGGGAGGTACCGCTTCGTGAGTTCGGGCGTACCCGGCACGAGGTAGCCGCGCAGCCAGATCGCCGCGAGCGCGGCGCCGAACCCGGCCGCGCCGAGGAGTGGCGCACCGACCGCGGCCACCGCGGTCGCCCCGACCGCCGCGATCCCGACGTTGACGATCGTACAGGGGAGACAGCGGTTCTCCCCGGTGTACTCGGGCTGTCGGAGTCGATCGACGGCGACGCGCGCGGGCTCTCGAAGGCGACCTGCGGCCGTGTCTCGTGACGCGTTCATACCGCTCGAACGGCGCCTACCCGCCTATGTATGCGCCGCCTACCACCGCGTGCGCCGCCTACTGCCGCCGCGTACGCCGCTACTGCCGCCGCGGGCCTCATCCCCGATCCGATCGTTACAGAATAATTATGATATCGGGCAAAATCAGCTCGCTAAATAGCGCCTTTATTTCAAAATCACCATTATATCGGCTTTCAAACTGTTTTCTGAGTCTTCTTCGAACCGGATTTATTGCGATCGCACTCGCTGCCACACTAACAGAAAGTGATATGTAATGTCGGCTTAATCTACTTACAATACAAATGGGTGAGCCATGACACCGCAACTCATTGGGTCGGAAGAGCGCTCGCTCGCTGACGCGGACGGTCCGTCGCGCGACGAGGTGTTCACGGCGCTGAGCAACGCGCGGCGTCGGAACGTGATCAAGTATCTGAAAACTAACGGCGCCGAGGCGCGCGTCCGCGACATCGCCGAGCAGCTGGCGGCGTGGGAGAACGACCTCGAGATCCCCGAAGTGACGTACAAGCAGCGCAAGCGAGTGTACACGGCGCTTCACCAGTCGCACCTCCCGAAGCTGGCCGCCAGCGGCTTCATCGACTACGAGTCCGACCGGGGGTTGGTGTCGCTCACCGAGGAGAGCCGCCAGCTGGAGGTGTACCTGGAGATCGTCTCGGACAACGAGATCCTCTGGAGCGAGTACTACGTCGGGCTCGCGGTCGTGTGCGGGCTGCTGGCGACGGCGGCGTGGGTCGGTACCGTCCCGTTCGGCGCGGTCTCGGGGTACGCGTACGCGACGCTTTTCGCGCTCGTGTTCGGCGTCTCCGGTCTGATCCACCGAACGGTGACGCGCCGCAACCGGATCGGATAGTTCCAGCTCGGCCCGACACCCGCAGGGTTTTACGCTCACACGGCGGGAGTACGGACATATGGCAACGGGGATCGTCGGGGAGTTCCTCGATCTCAAGGCGGAGACGGACGCGGACGTCCTCGCGATGCAGTGCGGCGACTTCTACGAGTTCTTCGCGGACGACGCGGAGCTCGTCGCGGACGAGCTCGACCTGAGCATCTCGCAGAAGTCCTCCCACGGCTCGTCGTACCCGATGGCGGGCGTGCCGCTGTCGGAGCTGACGCCGTACGTGAACGCCCTCGTCGAGCGCGGCTACCGCGTCGCGGTCGCCGACCAGTACGAGACCGACGGCGGCGACCACGCCCGCGAAATCGTCCGGGTCGTCACGCCCGGCACCGTCCTCGAGACGAGCGACGACGACGCGCGCTACCTCGCGGCGGTGGTGCGGTACGAGGGGACCGATTCCGACGCCGACGGCCCCTACGGGCTCGCGTTCGCGGACGTGACCACGGGGCGGTTCCTCGCGACGACGGTCGACGACGGCGGCGACCTGCGCGCCGAGCTGTACCGGTTCGACCCTGCGGAGGTGCTTCCCGGGCCGCAGGTCCGCAACGACGACGACCTCCTCGGGGCGGTCCGCGAGGACCTCTCGGGGCGCGTGACCGCCTTCGACGGCGAGGCGTTCGCGACCGGCCGCGCGCAGCACGCCGTGCGCGAGCAGTTCGGCCGCGAGACGACCGACAGCGTCGGGCTCGACTCCGAGCTCGCGGTCCGGGCCGCGGGCGCGGTCCTCTCGTACGTCGAGGAGACGGGTGCAGGCGTGCTGGCCTCGATGACGCGCCTCACCGCCTACGGCGCCGACGACCGCGTTGACGTCGACGCGACCACGCAGCGCAACCTCGAAATCACGGAGACGATGCGGGGCGACGCCGACGGATCGCTGTTCGACACCGTCGACCACACCGTCACGGCCGCCGGCGGGCGCCTGCTCCGCGAGTGGCTCACCCGCCCGCGGCGCGACCGCGAGACGCTCGCCGACCGCCTCGACGCGGTCGAGGCGCTGGCGTCTGCGGCGCTCGCCCGCGACCGGCTCCGCGAGGTGCTCGGCGACGCGTACGACCTCGAACGGCTCGCGGCGCGCACGACGAGCGGGAGCGCGGGCGCGCGCGAACTGCTCTCGGTCCGCGACACGCTCGCGCTGCTCCCGGACCTCGCCGACGCGATAGGGGGGACCGCGCTCGCCGACTCGCCCGCGGCCGCCGTCCTCGACCGCGTCGACCGCGACGCCGCGGCCGACCTGCGCGATGAGCTCGCCGAGGCGCTCGCGGAGGACCCGCCGAAGGCGAAGACGGGCGGCGGACTGCTGAAGGAGGGGTACGACGAGGAGCTCGACGAGCTGATCGAGCGCCACGAGTCCGCGAAGTCGTGGCTCGACGGGCTCGCGGAGCGCGAGAAGCGAGAGCACGGGCTCAGCCACGTCACCGTCGACCGCAACAAGACGGACGGCTACTACATTCAGGTCGGGAAGTCGGTCGCGGATCAGGTCCCGGAACACTACCGGGAGATCAAGACGCTGAAGAACTCGAAGCGGTTCGTCACCGACGAGCTCGACGAGAAGGAGCGGGAGGTCCTCCGCCTGGAGGAGGCCCGCGGCGAGCTGGAGTACGAACTGTTCGAGGCGCTGCGCGAGCGCGTCGCCGAGCGCGCCGAGCTGCTCCAGGACGCCGGGCGGGCGATCGCGGAGCTCGACGCGCTCGCCTCGCTCGCGACCCACGCCGCCAAGCGGGATTGGACGCGCCCGGAGCTCACCGACGAGCGCCGGCTCGACGTCGAGGCCGGGCGCCACCCCGTCGTCGAGGGGACGACCGACTTCGTCCCGAACGACCTCCGGCTCGACGCCGAGCGCGGCTTCCTGATCGTCACCGGCCCGAACATGAGCGGGAAGTCGACGTACATGCGCCAGGCCGCGCTGATCCAGCTGCTCGCGCAGGCCGGGTCGTTCGTCCCCGCCCGCGCCGCCGAGGTGGGGCTCGTCGACGGCATCTACACCCGCGTGGGCGCGCTCGACGAGCTGGCGCAGGGCCGCTCGACGTTCATGGTCGAGATGCAGGAGCTGTCGAACATCCTCCACTCGGCGACCGAGGACTCCCTCGTGATCTTGGACGAGGTCGGCCGCGGCACGGCCACCTACGACGGCATCTCCATCGCGTGGGCCGCGACCGAGTACCTCCACAACGAGGTCCGGGCGCGGACCCTCTTCGCCACCCACTATCACGAGTTGACGACGCTGGCCGACCACCTCCCGCGCGTCGCGAACGTCCACGTCGCCGTCGACGAGCGTGACGGCGAAGTGACCTTCCTCCGCACCGTCCGCGACGGCCCGACGAACCGCTCGTACGGGGTCCACGTCGCCGACCTCGCGGGCGTCCCCGACCCCGTCGTCTCGCGCGCGGACGAGGTCCTCGACCGGCTCCGGGAGGAGAAGGCGATCGAGGCCCGCGGCTCGCGGAGCGGGGAGGTCGGCGACGGTGCATCTTCCGACGGCGACGGCGGCGAAGGCACGCAGCAGGTCGTTTTTGACCTCTCGTCGGGGTCGTTCGCGGGCTCCGGGGAGGCCGGCTCCGAGGCGGATCCAAGCCCTGCCTCGCGGAACGGCGACGCCGCAGCTGACGCGACGTCGACACCCGGAGCGTCCGGCTCCGACGCCGGGACGGCGGAGCAGTTCGACCCCGAGGCCCGCGCCGTGATCGAGGAGCTGAGCGACGTCGACGTCGCGGAGACCCCCCCGGTGGAGCTGCTCTCGCGGGTCCAGGAGTGGCAGGACCGGCTGGACTGACCCGCCGGGATCCGAGCGCCCGATTCGGGTGCGTCTGACGTAAGAACTAATGTCTAACCTCGTCGTGTGGTGTGTATGGGCATCATGAGCAAGATCCTCGGCGGGGGTGGGAGCCGCTCCGTCGACGATTACGTCGAGCTCGACGCGGACGACTTCGCCGACGCGCACGCGGAGACGGGCACGCAGGTACACTTCGCCGAGATCGGCGACCAGAGCGACGTCATCCCGATCAAGGACGCGGTGTACGACGGCGACTTCGTCATCGCTGACATCACCCGCCACTCCACGTCGGACCGGACGATAGAACACGTCTACGACGAGCTCCGCCAGGTGGTCGAGGAGGTCGACGGCGACATCGTCCAGAAGGGCGACGACCAGATCATCGTCACTCCGACCGGCGTGAAGGTCTCACGGCAGAAGCTGTAAGCGCCGCAGTCAGGCGGTCTCGGTCCGTCTCTCCGTTCGCGATCTCGCTTTTCCGCACCCGATTCGGTCCCACCGGTCGAACCGTGTCATATATGCCGTTCTCCCGCCCACGTAGAGTCGAATGGACGAGCCGGTCCTGCTGACGGGCGCCGGCGGACGGGTGGGACAGGCCATCCTCCGCGGTCTCGGCGACGAGTACGACTGGCGGCTCCTCGACCGCGAGCCGCTCCCGGCCGCGAAGGTGCCCGACGGGGTCACCGACGCCGACCGGTACGTCGCTGACATCACCGACGAGCGGGCCGTCCGCGAGGCGGTCGCCGACGTCGGCGCGGTGATCCACCTCGCCGGCGACCCACGGAAGACCGCGCCGTGGGACTCCGTCCTCCGGAACAACATCGACGGGACGCAGGTCGTGATGCGCGCGGCCGCCGAGGCGGGCGTCGAGCGGTTCGCGTTCGCCTCCTCGAACCACGCCGTCGGCGGCTACGAGACGGACGAGCGGACCCCGGACCTCTACCGCCCCGAGGACGACTACCGGCTCGACGGCAGCGAGCTCCCCCGCCCCGGCAACCTCTACGGCGTCTCGAAGGCGGCCGGCGAGTCGCTCGGGCGCTTCTACCACGACGAGTTCGACATGAGCGTCGTCTGCGTCCGCATCGGGAACCTCACCAAGGACCACCCACCCCGAGAGTACGAGCGGGGGCAGGCGATGTGGCTCTCGCACCGCGACTGCGCGCACCTGTTCGACCGCTGTCTCCAAGCCGAGTACGGCTACGAGATCGTGTACGGCATCTCGAACAACGACCGTCGCTACTACTCCATCGAGCGCGCCCGTGAGGCGCTCGGCTACGACCCCGCCGACAACTCCGCCGACTACACCTTCGAGGGCAAACCAAAGTCCGACAGCGACACCGAGGCAGACGGCGATCGCTACGACGACGACTCGTTCGCGTCGGACGCCGATCGGCCCGCACCCGAGTCGCCCGCCGAACC
The DNA here is from genome assembly GCF_000296615.1 of Halorubrum sp. T3. Taxonomy (NCBI): domain Archaea; kingdom Methanobacteriati; phylum Methanobacteriota; class Halobacteria; order Halobacteriales; family Haloferacaceae; genus Halorubrum; species Halorubrum sp. T3. The sequence goes on from NZ_ALWQ01000008.1 coordinate 87,878, forward strand.
CAACTTCCCCGCCGACCCGGACGACGCCTGACCGGTTCGACGGGCCGTTGCCCGCTTCTCGGGTCGAATCGGCTAAAACAGGCCGTCGACGTCGCGCCGCTTCCGCGCCTCGCGCTCGACGTGATCGCCCAGCCGCGCGGCCACTTGCGGCCGCGCGTCCGGCGTCCGGAGGTACGCGAACAGCAGCTCGGCGAACTCGGTCCGTCCCGTTCCGCGCTCCTCGCGAGCGAACTCCGCCGCGGTCGCGAGTACCTTGGGGTCGCCCGGCTCGTCAGCCCTCGCGAGCGCCGGCGCCGCGACCCCGGCCGCAGCGAGCGATAGACCGTCGAAGTCAGGCGTCTCGTCGTCGATCCGGATCCGCGGCGCGGTCGCCGAATCCGCCCTTTCGGGGGCCGAAGCGAGCCGCTCCGCCCACTCCCGAACGGGCCCCAGCGCGACCCCACGCGGATCGGAGACGCTCGCCAGCGCCGCGACGGCGTCGTCCGCGCGCTCCGCCGCCCCGGAGCGGTCGCCGTCGCTCGTGCGGTGCGTCGCCGCCGCGGTCGCGGCCAGCCCCCGACGCAGTCGCTCGCCGTCGTCGCTATCGCCGTCGTCCGATGGCTGCCATTTACTTTCCCAGATGTCGCGCGCCGCGAGGAACTCCCCCTCGTTGAACAGCGCGGCGCCGGCGGTGATCGCGACTGACGCGGAGAGGGCGTCGCGCGCGCCTCGGTCCGGAGCGGAGTCGCGGTCGGTCACGCCTCGCGGTCGGCGGCGGCGAGTGATAAATGGCGAGTTCTGGGGTCGGGAAAGCGGAGAGGGAAGCGTCAGCGGGGAAGGAGGGGCGAACCGTCAGCGGTGAGTCGGCGAGTCGATTGCCCCTGCCGGCGGTCAGGCCTCTCGGACGGCGCCGTCGTCGGCCGGGAGGCGGAGCGTCCGGCTGACCGCGCTCGGGTACCGTCGGGCGAGCGCCGCGCCGGCGACGGCGCCGCAGAGGGCCGCCAGCGCGACCGCGGCGGCGACCGGGAACGAGAGGACCGCGATCGTCATTACCGGCAGCGCCGCGAAGGCGATCATCGCGCCGCGCGACGGGAGCGGTTCGGCCGGGTGCGGGCCCGCGTTCGCGTCGGGGTAGTCGGGGTGGTCGGTGCGTCTGGAGGGGGATCGGTCTGCGTTCATCGTCGGATCGTGGGTGCGGTGCGAGGCGGACGCCTCGCAGGGTGTCGGTTCGGCCGCCTCTGCCCGCGCGCAGCGGGACACTGACGGCGGAGCGGGGTCTCGGGGCGTCGGGAGAAGACGGCGCTCGTCACGGCGGACGAGTCGGCCGTCCCCGCGTCGGGGTCACGCGGCGACGGCGCCGAGGAGAGCGGCGACCGGTCCGCGGGCCCGTTTCCGGACGCTCCGGCGGGGGGCGAACGTGGGGATGGGGTCGCGGACGGTCATGGGTTCGACCCGGCGGTGGGGGGACCTGCCGGGCGTGGTACCACCGAGTAACGGAACCGAATTAATAGTTGTTTGTGTGTGTGATACAATAGCGTGCTTTCCCTGTCGCCCCGGTCCGGCCGACCGGCACGCCCACCAGTACACTAAGGGAGACGGGGCGCGTATCCCCGGTAGACGTGTCCAGTAGCCTGCTGCCGGTGATCGCGGTGGTACTCGTGTCGGGGCTCGCGGTCCAGCTCCTCGCTCACCGGCTCCGGGTGCCGAGCGTCATCTTCTACCTCGCGATCGGGGTGGTGTTGGGGCCCGAGCTGCTGGGGCTGGTCACGCTGGAGACGTTCGGCGACGGACTGGAGATCATCGTCGGACTCAGCGTCGCGATCATCGTCTTCGAGGGGGCGTTCGCGCTTCAGTTCGACCGGATCCGGCGCGCGTCGACGGTGTCGCTCCGGCTGGTGACGATCAGCGCGGTCGTGATGTTCCTCGGCACCGCGGCGGCGGTCCGCGCCTTCACCGACGGCACGTGGGAGATCGCACTGCTGATCGGCGCGCTGCTGGTGGCGACCGGGCCGACCGTCATCACGCCGATCCTCAACGTGGTCCGGGTCCGGGACCACGTCGCGACCGCGCTGGAGACGGAGGGGATCGTCAACGACGTGACGGCCGCGATCGTCGCGGTCGTCATCTTCGAAACGCTGCTGCTCGACGACCTCGGCGTCCCCGCGACGGTGCTATCCTTCCTCCAGCGGTTCGGCGTCGGCGTCGCCGCGGGGCTGCTCGCCACCGTCATCATCTACGTGTTGCTGGACAGCGACCTCGTCCCCGAACGCGACGTGCAGGCGTCGCAGTTCCTCGTGTTGTCGGCCGCGATCGGGTCGTTCGCGGCCGCGGAGGCCGTCGCCGCGGAGGCTGGCATCGCGGCGGCGGCGACGAGCGGGATCCTCCTCGGGAACCTCGGGATCGACAACCGCGAGGAGATAGAGAAGTTCGCGGAGAACACCACTTCGATCGTCCTCTCGTTCGTGTTCATCTCGCTCGCGGCGCTGATCGACGTCGAGGCGATCGCGGGGCTCGGCCTCGGCGTGGTCGCGCTCGTCGCCGTCATCATGCTCGTTCTCCGGCCGCTGGGGGCGTTCCTCGCGACCGTTGGCGTCGAGCGGTTCACCCGGCCGGAGCGGCTGTTCATCGCGAGCGTCGGACCGCGGGGGATCATCCCGGCGAGCGTGGCGACGCTGTTCGCCATCGAGTTGGAGCTCGCGGGCAGTATCGCCGCCGGCGAACTGCTCGTCGGCACGGTGTTCGCGGTCATCTTCGCGACGGTCCTCGTCGAGGCGGGGCTCGCGCGGCAGATCGGAGAGTTCCTCGGAGTGTCACCAATGCGTACGATAATCATCGGCGGGGGTCGGGTCGGTCAGGCGCTCGCCACGCGACTGGAGAACAGGGGCGAGTACGTCGTGGTCGTCGAGTCGGACCCGGACGTCGCCGAGCGCGCGCGCTCGGAGGGGTACACCGTCTACGAGGGGGACGGCAGTGACACGGAGACGCTGCGCGGCGCCCACATCGAGGACGCCAAGCGGTTCATCACGACGACGAGCGACGACGACATCAACCTCCTCGCGTGCCAGCTCGCGATCACCAAGTTCGACGTCGCCTCGGTGTACTCGCGGGTGAACGACCCGGACAACGTCGACGCCTTCGACAGCATCGGCGTCACCGGCATCGACGCCTCGACGGCGACCGCGGTCGCCATCGACGACGAGATCGAGCGACCCGCGCTCACCCACTGGATGAATGAGCTCGGCGACAGCCACGACGTCCAAGAGGTCGAGGTGACCTCGAAGGAGTTCGCGGGCAAGACGATCCGCGACCTCAACGCGCAGATCCCCGACGGCACCTTCGTCGCCGTCGTCAGCCGCGACGGCGAGAACCACGTCCCCTCCGCGGACACCGTCCTCGAAATCGGCGACCACGTGACGTTCATCGGCGACACCGACGCGGTCCGCCAAGCGATGGACCGCTTCCACCCGCACGATTAAGACGTAGAGTGGGTGGTTCGGGTCGGCTACTAAGCGAGGGTACGGTGCGTCGCACTGGCGGTCGGTCATTTATAAATGGGCGGAGCTGATTCGGTGACTCCGGCTCAATCTCCGACACCTCGCTTATAAACGGCGAGCCGAGAAACGGCGATGACGACCGCCTAACCTCCAGCCGGACACTTATAAATGGCTTACCTCGAATCGGTGGCGGACACCGCCTAACCTCCAGCCACTCAGTTATAAACAACCGACTACGGATCGGCGGCGAACACCGCCAAAGCCCCAGCCGGGAGGGCCCCGTACGCTCGCTGCGCTCCTCGGTCGCTCACTCCGTTCGCTCCCTGCGGTGCTTGCGTCGCCTGCGGGGCCCTCCCGGCTGCCCCTTTGAGTCCCGCCCCGCACCGCACAACACCGCACCTCACGCCTCCCCAGCCTCGTCGACCGGCCTCCGCTTCGCTCCGGCCGGCCGACTCCCTCGCACGCGCTCCTCGCGCCCGATGGGCGCTCGGAGGCGCGCGCCACCGCTTTTCAAAACAAGAATTGACTGAGTATGTCGCGCAAGACCTACACACTGCTCGCAATCGTCGTGAGATAATGACTAAAGAACGTCCTGACGGAGTCTCACGCGAGCGAAGCGAGCGTGAGGCACGTCCTGACGGAGATTTGAACTCGGAAAGACGGTCGGCCTCGCTTCGCTCGGCCGCTGCGACTTTCCTGCTCAAATCTCCGCGGAGTTTCTTTCAGCACGTGCTGCTCGCTACGCTCGCAGCGTTGTGCTGAAAGAAACGTCCTGACGGAGATTTGAACTCCGGTCCCTGGCTCCGCAAGCCAAGAGGATAGTCCACTACCCTACCAGGACTCATCTCCACGTACCGCGGTAGAACTTAAGACGGTTACGGTCCGGCGGCCGCGTGCCTGCGGTCCGCACGCACGCGGCGCGGGACGAAGGGTGGAGTAGACGAACGCGCACTCGCGGCGCGGGATGAACACCTTTTGTACCAACGGGCCCCATGCGCCTCTATGAGACGCCTTCGAGCCGCGACCGCGACCCGAACCGGTCGCTCCGCAGGTCGGGCGGACTCCGGCGCGAGCCCGGACCGACGGCAACGCTTATCTGCGAACTCACAGAGTACGGAGGTACGCGTATGGGAGCCATAGAGGAGGTGTACGAGGACCTCGACACGGATGTCGAGTTCGAGGAGTTCGAGGCCGCTGTCGAGGACAAAGTCGAGCAGATGGGCGGGCTCGCCGACGAGGAGACCGCCGCGATGCTCATCGCGCACGAGCTGCGCGACGAGGAGGCCGACACCATCGCCGACATCGAGCCGGGGATGAACGACGTGAAGTTCCTCGGCAAGGTGACCGCCATCGGCGAGGTCAAAACCTTCGAGCGCGACGACGAGGAGGCCGAGGAGGGCCGCGTGTGTAACATCGACGTCGCGGACGCCTCGGGCTCTGTCCGGGTCGCGCTGTGGGACGAGATGGCCGCCGCCGCCGAGGAGCAGTTGGAGGTCGGACAGGTGCTCCGCGTCATGGGCCGCCCGAAGGAGGGGTACAGCGGGCTCGAAGTGAGCGCGGACAAGGTCGAACCCGACGAGGACGCCGAGGTCGACGTGCAGGTACTCGACACCTACCGCGTCGAGGACCTCACGCTCGGCGCCTCCGACGTCAACCTCGTCGGACAGGTGCTCGACACTGACTCGATCCGGACGTTCGACCGCGACGACGGCAGCGAGGGGCGCGTAGCGAACCTCACCGTCGGCGACGAGACGGGGCGCGTGCGCGTAACGCTGTGGGACGGCAAGGCCGACCTCGCCGAGGAGTTCGAGGCCGGCGAGGTCGTCGAGGTCGGCGACGGCTACGTCCGCGAGCGCGACGGGGACTTGGAGCTCCACGTCGGCGACCGCGGCACCGTCGAGCGCGTCGACGAGGACGTCGAGTACGTCCCGGAGACGACGGACATCGCCGACCTGGAGATCGGCGAAACCGTCGACGTCGGCGGCGGCGTCATCGAGACGGACCCGGTGCGCACCTTCGACCGCGACGACGGCAGCGAGGGGCAGGTGCGCAACGTCCGGATCAAAGACGAGACGGGCGAGATCCGCGTCGCGCTGTGGGGCGACAAGGCCGACCGCGAGATCGACCTCGCCGACCGCGTCGTCTTCACCGACGTCGAGATCCAGGACGGCTGGCAGGACGACCTGGAGGCGTCCGCCAACTGGCGCTCGACCGTCACCGTCCTCGACGAGGGGAGCGACGCGGCGGCCGGCGCCGCGGACGGCGCGACCGGATCCGGCGCCTCGGGGGGGAACCGGGCCGGCGGCGACGGCGGCGACCGCGACGCGGACGAGACCGGTCTCGGCGCCTTCGCCGAGGACGGACGGAAGGCGGCCGCCGAGGCCGTCGCCGGCGAGAGCGGCGAGGGCGAAGCGGGGAGCGCGGGCGGCGGCGCCGCGGCCGCGACGGCGGAGCGGTCGAGCGAGGACGTCGAGTTCACCGGGACGGTCGTCCAGACCGGCGACCCGGTCGTCCTCGACGACGGCCAGCGGACGAAGACGGTGGACACCGACGCGAGCCTCCGGCTCGGCGAGGAGGTGACCGTCCGCGGGCCGGAGCGCGACGGCACCATCGACGCCGACGACGTGTTCTGAGGCGGACGCGTCTTCTGGCCCCGGCGGTCCCCGTCCGGATCCGGCGGGGATGCGGCTAACGGAAAGCGTTATACGATACACGGACGCGTCTGTGTGTATGAGTGTCGAGTTGCCGTTCGCGCCGGTCGACGGGATCATCCGGCGGAACGCGGGGGAACTCCGCGTCAGCGCGGACGCCGCCGAGGAGCTCGCGCGACGGATCCAGTCGCACGGCGCGGAGCTGGCCGTCGACGCGGCCGAGCGGGCGACCGCCGACGGTCGAAAGACGCTGATGGCCGCGGATTTCGGCGTCGAGCAGGTCGTCAGCCGGGAAGACCTCACGCTGCCGGTCGCGCCCATCGACCGGATCGCTCGGCTCCGGATCGACGACCGGTACCGGGTCGGCGTCGACGCGCGGGTCGCGCTGGCCGACATCTTAGAGGACTACGCCGACAACGTCGCGAGCGCGGCCGCGACGCTGGCCCGCCACGCGGACCGACGAACGGTACAGGCCGAGGACATCGAGACGTACTTCGCCCTCTTCGAGTAGATGCGGTTCGGCTACAGCGAGCGGTGTCTCGACCACGACACCGGCGAGCGACACCCGGAGAACCCGGACCGGCTCCGCGCGATCCGCCGCGGCCTCACGAAGCGACACGGCGTCGAGTACGTCGAGGCGGACCCCGCGGAGAAGGCGGCGGTCACGGCGGTCCACGACGCCGACTACGTCGACGAGCTGGAGTCGTTCGTGGCGGACGGCGGCGGGAGCTGGGACCCCGACACCGTCGCCAGCGACGGGACGTGGGACGCCGCGCTCACCTCGGCCGGGCTCGCCCAGTGGGCCGCCCGCGAGGCGCTCGACGGCTCGACCGGTCGACGGACGCCGTTCGCCATCGGCCGCCCGCCGGGCCACCACGCCGTCACCGACGACGCGATGGGGTTCTGCTTTTTCAACAACGCCGCCGTCGCGGCCCAGACCGCGCTCGACGAGGACCTCGCCGACCGCGTCGCGATCTTCGACTGGGACGTCCACCACGGGAACGGCACGCAGGACATCTTCTACGACCGCGGCGACGTGTTCTACGCGTCGATCCACGAGGACGGGCTGTACCCGGACACGGGCGACCTCGACGAGACCGGCGAAGGGGACGGCGAGGGGACCACCGCGAACCTCCCGCTGGCGGCCGGCGCCGGAGACGCCGACTACCTGTACGCCGTCGACGAGGGGATCGCGCCCGCGGTCGACCGGTTCGACCCCGACCTGCTGATCGTCTCGGCGGGGTTCGACGCGCACCGCCACGACCCCATCTCGCGGATGCGCGTCTCCTCCGAGGGGTACGCGCTGTTGACCGATCGGATCCGGACGCTCGCCGACGACGTCGGCGCCGCCGACGCGTACGTGCTGGAGGGCGGCTACGGCCTCGACACGCTCGCCGAGGGCGTCTCCATGGTCCACGAGACGTACGACGGCCGGACGCCCGTCGCCACCGACGAGGACCCGGACGCGAAAACGGAGTCGCTCGTCGACGACCTGCTGGCTGAACTGGACCTGTAGGGCGCGCTCGTCGCTACCGCTCCTCGTTCGTTTTGCGGCAGCGAAAGACGCCCGGAGCGGGATTTGAACCTCGGTCGTTCCGCTCGCTTCGCTCGCTTCACTCTCTGGTTCAAATCCCTTCGTCTGTATTCGTCGACGCCGGACTCGCTCGTCGCTACCGCTCCTCGCTCGTAGTCGGCGTCGACAGAACGCCCGGAGCGGGATTTGAACCGAAATCAGACGTGCTCGCTCACTCCGTTCGCTGCGCGCGACTGATAGGGTTCAAATCCCTCGACGCTTCGCTGCCGCAGTACTCACTCGTCGCTGCCGCTCCTCGTTCGTTTTGCGGCAGCGAAAGACGCCCGGAGCGGGATTTGAACCTCGGTCGTTCCGCTCGCTTCGCTCGCTTCACTCTCTGGTTCAAATCCCTTCGTCTGTATTCGTCGACGCCGGACTCGCTCGTCGCTACCGCTCCTCGCTCGTAGTCGGCGTCGACAGAACGCCCGGAGCGGGATTTGAACCGAAATCAGACGTGCTCGCTCACTCCGTTCGCTGCGCGCGACTGATAGGGTTCAAATCCCTCGACGCTTCGCTGCCGCAGTACTCACTCGTCGCTGCCGCTCCTCGTTCGTTTTGCGGCAGCGAAAGACGCCCGGAGCGGGATTTGAACCCGGAGGACTTCGCTCACTGCGTTCGCTCGTCCTCAGATTCAAATCCCTTTTGCGACCGTTTTCGACGAACGGCTCGCTACGCTCGCCGTGTTGTTCGTCGAAAACGCCCGGAGCGGGATTTGAACCCGCGTCACGACCGTGACAGGGTCGTATGATGGGCCACTACACCATCCGGGCAAACAGCGACAGCGCCCCGAAACGGGGGACGCCCGGAGCGGGATTTGAACCCGCGTCACGACCGTGACAGGGTCGTATGATGGGCCACTACACCATCCGGGCAAACAGCGACAGCGCCCCGAAACGGGGGACGCCCGGAGCGGGATTTGAACCCGCGTCACGACCGTGACAGGGTCGTATGATGGGCCACTACACCATCCGGGCAAACAGCGACAGCGCCCCGAAACGGGGGACGCCCGGAGCGGGATTTGAACCCGCGTCACGACCGTGACAGGGTCGTATGATGGGCCACTACACCATCCGGGCAAACAGCGACAGCGCCCCGAAACGGGGGACGCCCGGAGCGGGATTTGAACCCGCGTCACGACCGTGACAGGGTCGTATGATGGGCCACTACACCATCCGGGCTTGTCGCATCAGTTCGTACCCCTGTCTGGCAAATAAGGCTTGTCATCCCTGACGGGAGTGCGGGTCGGTGACAGGGAATTGGGGCGTCCGAGCCGCGACGCCGAGGGGGCAATCGCGGTCGCGGCCGGTATGCTTTTGTGTCGACCTCGCGTGTGTGGGAGTGTCGAACGCCCCGGCCCGTGAGCCGCGCGCGGCAGCGCTTGGTAACTCTTATGCCGCTGGCGTATATACGTATCTGTAGTATCTCGTGATAGCTTCTCCCCACCACCAGCACCCATGGTAGACGTAAGCCAACACGAACTCGTCCCGGACCACGTTCTCCTCGACGACCCCGAAGAGGTCGAGGAGGTCCTGGCGGAGTACGACGTGAAGAAAACGAACTTACCGAAGATCAAACGCACGGATCCCGCGCTCCCCGACGAGGCCGAGGTCGGCGACGTGGTGAAGATCGTTCGCGACTCCCGAACGACCGACGAGGCGGTCGTGTACCGATTAGTCGTCTCATGAACAGGCAAGACCGACGCGTGGTTTCACGCGAGTACTTCTCGGACGAACGGCTCGCCGAACACCACTTCCGCTCGTTCAACAACTTCCTGGACCGCGGCATGCAGGAAGTCGTCGACGAGAAGGAGACCATCGAGACGGACATCGGCGACAAGGAGGGTCAGGAGCCGGTGTACGTCGAGCTCGGCGACGTGCGGATGGTCACCCCGCGCGTCCGCGAGGCCGACGGCTCCGAGGAGCTGCTGTACCCACAGGAGGCGCGGCTCCGAAACATCACCTACTCGGCGCCCGTGTTCATGGAGATGTCCATCGTGCGCGGCGGCGAGGACGAGCCCGAGGAGGTCGTCGACACGACCGAGACCAAGGTCGGCCGGATGCCGATCATGGTCGGCTCGAACAAGTGTAACATGGCGGGCTTCTCCGACGAGGAGCTCATCGACATCGGCGAGGACCCCGTCGACCCCGGCGGCTACTTCATCGTCAACGGCTCCGAGCGCGTGCTGATGACCTCGGAGGACCTGGCGCCGAACAAGATCCTCGCGGAGTACGACTCGAAGTACGGCGACGAGATTCAGGTCGCGAAGACGTTCTCCCAGCGCCGCGGGTACCGCGCCTTGGTACTCTGTGAGCGCAACCGCGAGGGGCTGCTCGAAGTGTCGTTCCCCTCCGTCTCCGGCTCCATCGACTTCGTGACCCTCGTCCGGGCGCTCGGACTCGAGTCCGACGAGGAGATTGTCCACCGCGTCTCTGACGACCCCGAGATCGTGAAGTTCATGCTGGAGAACTTAGAGGAGGCCGACGTCCAGACGACCGAGGGGGCGATCGAGACCCTCGGCGAGCGCGTCGCCTCCGGTCAGGGGAAGAACTACCAGCTCAAGCGGGCGAACTACGTCATCGACCGCTACCTCCTGCCGCACCTCCACGAGGAGGGCGTCGACGAGGAGGACGTGCGGATCAACAAGGCGTACTACCTCTGCCGGATGGCCGAGGCGTGCTTCGAGCTCGCCCTCGACCGCCGGGAGGCCGACGATAAGGACCACTACGCGAACAAGCGCCTGAAGGTCTCCGGTGACCTGATGCGCGACCTGTTCCGCACCGCCCTGAACAAGCTGGCGCGCGACGTGAAGTACCAGCTCGAACGCGCCAACATGCGGAACCGGCAGCTCACCGTCAACACCGTCGTGCGCTCCGACGTGTTGACCGAGCGGCTCGAACACCCGATCGCGACCGGGAACTGGGTCGGCGGCCGCTCGGGCGTCTCCCAGCTCGTCGACCGGACGGACTACATGGGCGTGCTCTCGCACCTCCGGCGCCTGCGCTCGCCGCTGTCGCGGTCGCAGCCGCACTTCGAGGCGCGGGACCTCCACGCGACCCAGTGGGGTCGCATCTGTCCCTCCGAGACGCCGGAGGGACCGAACTGCGGGCTCGTGAAGAATTTCGCGCAGGCGATGGAGCTGTCACAGACGGTCGAGGACGAACAGGGGCTGAAACGAGAACTGGCGTCGATGGGTGTCGAGGGGATCCCCGGCATCGAGGGCGTCGAACGACAGACGGCGGACGACTGATCATGGCACAAGCAGAACGCGAAGCGAAGGTGTACGTCAACGGGAGCCTCGTGGGCACCCACGAGAACCCGGACGAGCTCGCCGAACAGATCCGCGAGGCGCGCCGCCGCGGCGACGTCTCGGAGATGGTGAACGTCTCGGTGAAAGACCGGACCCGCGAGGTCATCGTCAACGCCGACGCGGGGCGGGCGCGGCGCCCGCTCATCGTCGTCGAGAACGGCGAGCCGCTCCTCGGCGACGAGGAGATCGAGGCGCTCGAACGCGGCGACGTGGAGTTCGAGGACCTCGTCGAGCGCGGCTACGTCGAGTTCATCGACGCCGAGGAGGAGGAGGACATCCTCGTCGCCGTCGACGAGGAGGACGTGACCGAGGACCACACGCACCTCGAGATCGACCCGCAGCTCGTCTTCGGCATCGGCGCGGGGATGATCCCGTACCCCGAGCACAACGCCTCGCCCCGGATTACGATGGGCGCGGGGATGATGAAGCAGTCGCTCGGGCTCCCCTCCGCGAACTACCGGATCCGGCCCGACACGCGTCAGCACCTCCTCCACTACCCGCAGCTGGCGATGGTGAAGACGCAGACGTCCGACCAGATCAGCTTCGACAAGCGGCCGGCGGCGCAGAACTTCGTCGTCGCCGTGATGTCCTACGAGGGCTTCAACATCGAGGACGCCCTCGTGATGAATCAGGGCTCCGTCGACCGCGCGCTCACCCGCTCGCACTTCTTCCGGACCTACGAGGGCGAGGAGCGCCGCTACCCCGGCGGTCAGGAGGACCGCTTCGAGATCCCCGAACAGGACGTGCGCGGCGCCCGCGGCGAGGACGCCTACACGCACCTCGACGAGGACGGCCTCGTCAACCCCGAGACGAAGGTCGACGAGTCCTCGGTGCTGCTCGGCAAGACCAGCCCGCCGCGCTTCCTTGAGGAGCCCGACGACATGGGCGGGCTCTCCCCGCAGAAGCGCCGCGAGACCTCGGTGACGATGCGCTCGGGCGAGTCGGGCGTCGTCGACACCGTGACGCTGATGGAGGGCGAGGACGGCTCCAAGCTCTCGAAGGTGAAGGTGCGCGACCAGCGCGTCCCCGAGCTGGGCGACAAGTTCGCGTCCCGACACGGCCAGAAGGGCGTCGTGGGCCACCTCGCGCCCCAGGAGGACATGCCGTTTACCGAAGAGGGGGTCGTCCCCGACCTCGTGATGAACCCGCACGCGCTGCCGTCGCGGATGACGGTCGGCCACGTGCTGGAGATGCTCGGCGGCAAGGTCGGCTCGCTGCGCGGCTCGCGGGTCGACGGCACGCCGTTCCAGGGCGAAGACGAGGAGGAGCTCCGTGACCAGTTAGAGGAACACGGCTTCGAATCCTCCGGCAAGGAGGTCATGTACTCCGGCGTCACCGGCGAGAAGATCGACGCCGAGATCTTCGTCGGGACGATCTTCTACCACAAGCTGTACCACATGGTGTCGAACAAGCTCCACGCCCGCTCGCGCGGGCCGGTCCAGGTGCTCACGCGCCAGCCGACCGAGGGGCGGGCCCGCGAGGGCGGGCTGCGCGTCGGGGAGATGGAGCGCGACACGATCATCGGCCACGGCGCGTCGATGGTGCTCAACGAGCGACTGTTAGAGTCCTCGGACGCCGAGACGGTCCACGTCTCCGCGGAAACCGGGCTCGTCGCCGTCGAGGACCGCGAGCAGCGCCGCGTGTACGACCCGGTGACGGGCGACGAGGACGACATCCACGAGCTGGAGGTTAGCTACGCGTTCAAGCTCCTGCTCGACGAGATGATCGCCCTCGGCATCCGACCGAAACTCGAACTGGAGGACGCGATTTAGATGTCAACGCAAACACCGAAAGTGCTCGGCGGGATCGACTTCGGCCTCATGGACCCGGAGACGTACCGGGACATGTCCGCGACGAAGGTGATCACGGCCGACACGTACGACGACGACGGCTATCCGATCGACATGGGGCTGATGGACCCGCGACTGGGCGTCATCGACCCCGGCTTAGAGTGTCGAACCTGCGGCTCCCACTCCGGCTCCTGTAACGGCCACTTCGGCCACATCGAGCTGGCCGCCCCGGTCATCCACGTGGGCTTCACCAAGCTCATCCGGCGGCTGCTCCGCTCGACGTGCCGCGAGTGCGGGAAGCTCGCCTTGGACGAGGCGCAGCGCGACGAGTTCCGCGACCGCTACGAGCGGGCGAAGGAGCTGGGCGACGACGAGCACGACGTGCTGAAGGCCGCCGTCCGGCAGGCCCGGAAGGCGTCCACCTGTCCGTTCTGCGGCGAGCCGCAGGCGGACATCAAACACGAGAAGCCGACCACGTACTACGAGGTCCAGGACGTGCTCTCGGGCGACTACTCCGAGCGCATCGCGGCCGCGATGCAGCCCGACGAGGAGGCGGACGACCCGGGCACCTCGCCGCAGGAGCTCGCCGACGAGACCGACATCGCCGTCGACCGGATCAACGAGATCATGGCCGGCGAGTTCCGCCCGCGCAAGGAGGACCGCCGCGCCATCGAGAAGGCGTTAGACGTCGACCTCACCGAGGAGGACATGAACAAGCTGATGCCCTCGGACATCCGCGACTGGTTCGAGGACATTCCGGACGAGGACCTCGAGGTCCTCGGCATCGACTCCGAGCACTCCCGCCCGGAGTGGATGATCCTGACGGTGCTGCCGGTGCCGCCGGTGACCACCCGTCCCTCCATCACGCTGGACAACGGCCAGCGCTCCGAGGACGACCTCACGCACAAGCTGGTCGACATCATCCGGATCAACCAGCGGTTCATGGAGAACCGCGAGGCGGGCGCCCCGCAGCTGATCATCGAGGACCTCTGGGAGCTCTTACAGTACCACGTCACCACGTTCGTCGACAACGAGATCAGCGGGACGCCGCCGGCGCGACACCGCTCCGGCCGCCCCCTCAAGACCCTCAGCCAGCGGCTGAAGGGGAAGGAGGGCCGCTTCCGCGGATCGCTCTCCGGGAAGCGCGTCAACTTCTCCGCTCGTACCGTTATCTCGCCGGACCCGACGCTCTCGCTGAACGAGGTCGGCGTGCCCGACCGCGTGGCGAAGGAGATGACCCAGACGCTCAACGTCACCGAGCGCAACGTCGAGGAGGCGCGCCAGTACGTCCGGAACGGCCCCGAGGCCCACCCCGGCGCCAACTACGTGCGCCGCCCCGACGGTCGCCGGCTGAAGGTGACCGAGAAGAACTGCGAGGAGCTGGCCGAAAAAGTCGAGGCCGACTGGGAGGTAAACCGCCACCTCGTCGACGGCGACATCGTGATCTTCAACCGCCAGCCCTCGCTGCACCGGATGTCCATCATGGCCCACGAGGTCGTGGTGATGCCGTACAAGACGTTCCGGCTCAACACCGTCGTCTGTCCGCCGTACAACGCCGACTTCGACGGCGACGAGATGAACATGCACGCGCTCCAGAACGAGGAGGCCCGCGCCGAGGCCCGCGTCCTTATGCGCGTCCAAGAGCAGATCCTCTCGCCCCGCTTCGGCGGGAACATCATCGGCGCGATCCAGGACCACATCTCCGGCACCTACCTCCTCACCCACTCGAACCCCGAGTTCACGGAGACGCAGGCGCTGGACCTGCTGCGCGCCACGCGCGTGGACGAGCTGCCCGAGGCGGACGGCGTCGACGACGACGGCCGCGAGTTCTGGACCGGCCGGACGCTGTTCTCGGAGCTGCTCCCAGACGACCTGGACCTCTCCTTTACCTCCTCGGCCGGCGACAGCGTCGTCATCGAGGACGGCCAGCTGATCGAGGGGACCATCGACGAGGACGCGGTCGGCGCGTTCGGCGGCGAGGTCGTCGACACGCTCACCAAGGAGTACGGCGAGACCCGCGCCCGCGTGTTCATCAACGAGATCGCGTCGCTGGCGATGCGCGCGATCATGAACTTCGGGTTCTCGATCGGGATCGACGACGAGTCGATCCCGCCGGAGGCCGAAGAGCAGGTCGACGAGGCGATCGAGAGCGCCTACGACCGCGTCCAGGAGCTCATCGAGACGTACGAGGCCGGCGAGCTGGAGTCGCTCCCCGGCCGCGGCGTCGACGAGACGCTGGAGATGAAGATCATGCAGACGCTCGGGAAGGCCCGCGACTCGGCCGGGGAGATCGCCGACCAGCACTTCGGCGACGACAACCCGGCGGTCGTGATGGCCCGCTCGGGCGCCCGCGGCTCGATGCTGAACCTGACGCAGATGGCCGGCTCGGTCGGCCAGCAGGCGGTCCGCGGCGAGCGGATCAACCGCGGTTACGAGGACCGGACGCTCTCGCATTACCGGCCGAACGACCTCTCCTCCGAGGCGCACGGCTTCGTGGAGAACTCCTACCGCGGCGGGCTCACGCCCCAGGAGTTCTTCTTCCACGCGATGGGCGGCCGCGAGGGGCTCGTCGACACGGCGGTCCGGACCTCCAAGTCCGGCTACCTCCAGCGCCGGCTCATCAACGCGCTCTCCGAGTTAGAGGCGCAGTACGACGGCACGGTCCGGGACACCTCGGGCCGGATCGTCCAGTTCGAGTTCGGCGAGGACGGCACCTCGCCGGTGAAGGTCTCCTCCGGCGAGGAGGACGGCATCGACGTCGACGGCATCGTCGACCGCGTGGTCGACGCCGAGTTCGCCTCCGACGAGGAGAAGGAGCGGTTCCTCGGCGAGCGCGAGCCGCCGACGAACCTCTCGGAGCACGCCGGGCCAGGGCTCAACAAGGCCGGCGGGCCGGGGGTGGAGTCCGATGACTGAGTACGACGGCGTCACCGACGACATGGAGGCGGTCGTGGAGGCGACCGAGCTCCCCCGCCGACTCAAGACGAAGGTGTACGACGCCATCGACCGGAAGGCCGAGGAGGCCGGCGAAGTTACCATCGAACAGGCGACCGATATCGTCGAGGGCGTCGTGAACCGCTACGAGCAGACGCGGGTCGACCCGCTCGACCCGGTCGGGACGGTCTCGGCGCAGTCGATCGGCGAGCCCGGGACGCAGATGAGCGTCCCGCACGACGAGCGCGTCGTGGTTCGGCGGAACGGAACGACCGACATCGTCGAGATCGGTCCGCTCGTCGACGAGGTACTCACGTCCCGCGAGTCCCGGTCAGTAGACGACCACGAGGTCGGGCTCGCGCCCGACGGGCTGGAGACGCTCAGCCTCGACGGCGACGAGGGTGTGCGCTGGAAGCCCGTCGAAGAGGTCAGTCGCCACGACGCGCCGGACGAGCTGCTTCGGTTCGAACTCGAGTCCGGTCGGACGATCCGGGCGACGAAGGCCCACTCGTTCGTCACCCGACGCGACAACGAGGTCGTCCCGGTCACCGGCGACGACCTCGAAGCGGGCGACTGGCTCCCGGTCGTCGGATCGTACGAGAGCGACGGCGACGACGAGGTCGACCTCCGGGAGTACCTCCCAGCAACCGATTACTGGTACACCTCGACGCTCGCTGACGGCGGCGTCGACACCGCTCCGGTCGGAGCGGATCAGCTCCGCAACAAGCGCGACGCGCTCGACGCGGGAGACCTCGACGAAGAGACCGTCTATCCGACCGGCGGGACGGTCGGTCTCCCGGAACGCTTCCCGCTCGACGCGGATACCGGGTTCTTCGTCGGCGCGTGGCTCGCGGAAGGGTCGCTGACGGACCACTACGTCTCCGTCTCGAACGTCGACGAGACGTTCCAAGACGGGATTCGAGCGTTCGCCGACCGGTTCGACCTCTCGGTGAACGAGTACGAGAACGACAGCGGGTTCGCCCGCGGTTACGACGTTCGCGTGAACGGGACGATCCTCGCCGACTTCCTGCGCGCTGCGTGTACGGAAGACGAGCGGAAGATCGTTCCGGGCTTCGCGTTCGGCGCGAACGACGAGTTCGTCCGGGGGCTGCTCCGTGGGTACTTCAGCGGCGACGGCAACGTCGCGGAAAGCGCGGTCCGTTCCAGTTCGACGAGCGACCGGCTCACCGCGGGAATCGCGCTGCTGCTCGCTCGCTTCGACGTGTACGCGACGCTCGGCGAACAGGACACGTCGCGGACGCTCCGTGTGCCGAAGAAACACGTCCAGCGCTTCGCCGACCGGATCGGGATGGTCGGCGAGCGGGGGGACGAACTCGACGCCGCGGCCGCCGAAATCGATGAGACGGGGCCGGACGCCACCGATCAGGTTCCGAACTTCGGCGACGCGCTCCGCGAGGTCGCGTCCGACGCCGGCATTCCGAGCCGACAGGTAAACGCGGCGTCGAACCGCCAGCGGATCGGCCGCTCCCGGCTCCGACGGCTCGTTGACGAAGCGGAGGAAGCCGGCGTCGACTCGGAGGCGCTCGACGAACTCCGTCAGGCGGTCGATGGCGACGTTGTGTGGGACCGCATCGAGTCGATCGAAGCCGTACCGACGGAACACGACCACGTGTACGACTTCTCCGTCGAGGGACTGGAGACGTTCACCACGGCAGAAGGCGTCGTGACGCACAACACGATGAACACGTTCCACTACGCTGGCGTCGCAGAAATCGACGTCACGCAGGGGCTCCCCCGGCTCATCGAGCTGGTGGACGCCCGGAAGACGCCGGACACGCCGATGATGACGGTCCACCTCGACGGCGAGTACGCGACCGACCGCGAGAAGGCTCACGAGGTCGTCTGGTCGATCGAGGCTACGCGCATCCTCGCGCTCGGCGACGTGTCGACGAACGTCGCAGACATGCTGGTCCGGATCGACTTAAACGACGACACGCTCTTGGAGCGGTGGCCAACCCACTCCGACGCGACGGAGGTCGCGGAGATTATCGCCGAGACGATCGAGGACTCGCTGGGCGTCGACGCCCGGCAGGCCGGCACGGTCATCGAGTTCGGTCCCAACGAGCCGAGCTACCGCGAGCTGCTCCAGCTCGTCGAGAAGCTCCGGGAGATCGTGTTCAAGGGGATCGAGGAGATCGAGCGCGTCGTCATCCGCAAAGAGGAGATCGACGGCGACGAGGAGTTCGTCCTCTACACCGAGGGGTCGGCGTTCGGCGACACCCTCGACATCGAGGGCGTCGACGCCTCGCGGACGACGTGTAACAACATCCACGAGATCTACCGCAACCTCGGGGTCGAGGCGGCCCGCGAGACGATCATCGACGAGACGAAGAACACGCTCGAAGAGCAGGGGCTCGACGACGTGAACGTCCGCCACCTCATGCTCGTCGCCGACATCATGACGAACAACGGCGAGATCGAGTCGATCGGCCGGCACGGCATCTCCGGCAACAAGGACTCGGTGCTCGCGCGCGCAGCGTTCGAGGTGACGGTCAACCACCTGCTCGACGCCGCGATCCACGGCGAGTACGACGACCTCGACGGCGTCATCGAGAACGTCATCGCCGGCAAGCCCATCTCGATGGGGACCGGCGACGTCGACCTCCGGATGGGGTCGCGCGTCGTGAGCGACGACTAATGTACGTCGAGCTCTCCGACGAGGCGCGGCAGTACATCGGTCGGTTCGACGAGCTGACCGGGGTCACGCCGACGGACTGCCTCGTGGAGGGCGACCGGCTCGTGTTCGTGGTCCCGGCCGGCGAGATGGCGAGCGCGATCGGCCAGGGCGGCGAGACCGTCGCGGAGGCCGAGCGGCGGCTCGACAAGTCGATCGAACTGGTCGAGGACGCCGACACCGCCGAGGCGTTCGTCGCGAGCGCGCTCGCGCCGGCGGTCGTCAACGCCGTCACCATCTCCGAGCAGAACGACCGCGTGGCGTACGTCGAGGTCGACGAAGCGGACCGGGGCGTCGCCATCGGCGCGGAGGGCGCGAACATCGAGACTGCCCGCCAGCTCGCGGAGCGGCACTACGACATCGACGACGTCCAGCTGACCTGAGCCGGGAACCCGCGCCCTTTTGCCACCCCGCCCGTTTCTCGTCGTATGAACCGGAGACGCTTCCTCGCCGGAGTCGGAGCCGGAGCCGCGGTCGGCGCCGCCGGCTGCCTCGGCGGCGACGGGTCGGACCGGCCGTTCCCCGACGCCGACTGGCGGGCGGAGGACGGCCTCGACGTCGCGACGCTCGCGGAGCGACACGCCGACGCGCTCGTCGACGCCGGGGGCGCCACGCTCTCGTCGACGGCGGCGACGAGCCACGAGGGCGACGCGGAGCCGAGCCCGTGGCTCCCCTCACAGGAGTACGAGTCGCGGTACGACCTCGAAAACGGGCGCCAGTACGTGCGACAGGAGGTGACCGAGACCGACGAGCCGGACGTCTCGGAGCTGTACGTCGCCGACGGGACGGCGTTCATCCGCCGGCGGACCGCCGACGGGACGCGGTACGCCCGCCAGTCGACGGACCGGTCGGCGGCGGAGTTCGAGTCGGCGATGCGCTCCGAGGTGGTGACAGGAATCCGCGTCGAGGGGCAGACCGAGGGCGGCGAGACGGAGTACGAGGGGCTGA
This sequence comes from Halorubrum sp. T3, assembly GCF_000296615.1. NCBI lineage: Archaea > Methanobacteriati > Methanobacteriota > Halobacteria > Halobacteriales > Haloferacaceae > Halorubrum > Halorubrum sp. T3. The sequence continues at coordinate 107,249 of NZ_ALWQ01000008.1, forward strand.
ACCTGTGGAACCCGACGAGCGACGGCGGCGGCGAGGTGCGCGGCGAGCCGACCGCGCGGTTCGCGGCCGACGCCTTCGAGGGCGACCGGAACATCCCCGAGACCGTCGAGACGGCGTCAGCGACCGTTCACGTGTACGAGTCCGGCGTGGTGCCGCGGCTCGTCCAGTCGTGGGCGGGCGAGCACGACGGGCAGGAGGCGACCGTCGACGTCGACATCGACTACCGGGACCTCGGCGCGACGGTGTCGGAGCCGGGGTGGGTCGAGACGGCGCGCGAGGAGACGAGCGGCTGACGCTCGGACGCGCTCGATCGCGATCGAACGACAGGCGCTCTCGCCGGCTTATCGGCTCAGCGGGAGCGAGCGTCCGTCGTTTTCGATCACGGATCTGCGTGAAACACTCTCAGATCCGTCGAGAGGTACCGCTCGGGGGATCTGAGGCCGTTTCGCGACGGAGAAAGACGACGCTTAAGTAGCTCCGTTCGGAAGTAGGCGTACGATGGCGAACGGCAAGTACGCGGCCCGTAAGCTCAAAAAGGACCGGCAGAAGCGCCGCTGGTCCGACTCCGAGTACGCTCGGCGCGAGCGCGGGCTCAAAAAGAAGTCCGACCCGCTGGAAGGTGCCCCGCAGGCGCGCGGCATCGTCCTCGAGAAGGTCGGCATCGAGGCAAAGCAGCCGAACTCGGCGATCCGAAAGTGCGTCCGGGTTCAGCTCATCAAAAACGGGAAGCAGGTCACCGCGTTCTGTCCCGGTGACGGCGCGATCTCCTTCATCGACGAGCACGACGAGGTCACCATCGCCGGCATCGGCGGCGCGAAGGGCCGCGCGATGGGCGACCTCTCCGGCGTCAACTACAAGGTCGAGAAGGTCAACGGCGTGTCGATGATCGAACTGGTTCGCGGCAACGCGGAGAAGCCGGTCAGATGAGCGGCGAGGAGACCGAGGCGCCGTCCGAGGAGGACGTCGCCGCCGACGAGCCGGACCCGGACGCGCCCGCCTCCAGCGAGGCCGCCAACGAGAACGCCAAGCTGTTCGGCGTCTGGGACGTCACCGAGATCGCCTACGAGGACCCCTCGACGAAGCGCTACATGACCGTGACGCCCATCGCGCACACGATGGGTCGCCACGCGTCGAAACAGTTCAAGAAGTCCGAGATCTCTCTCGTCGAGCGGCTGATCAACCGCCTGATGCAGACCGACGAGAACACGGGCAAGAAGCAGCAGGCGACGCGGATCGTCCGCGACGCCTTCGACATCGTCCACGAGCGGACCGAGGAGAACCCGGTCCAGGTGCTCGTCCGGGCCGTCGAGAACGCCGCGCCTCGCGAGGAGACCGTCCGCCTGAAGTACGGCGGCATCTCCGTCCCGAAGGCGGTCGACGTCGCGCCCCAGCGCCGCGTCGATCAGGCGCTGCTGTTCATCTCCGACGCCGTCGCCAGCGCGACGTACAAGTCGACGACCGCGGCTGCCGAGGCGCTCGCCAACGAGCTCGTCGCCGCCGCCGACTACGACGTCGAGGGCTCCTACTCCATCTCGCAGAAGGAAGAGCGCGAGCGCGTCGCCGCCGCGGCCCGCTAACGCCGGTTTCAGCGTTCGGACCGACGGGACGCGTCTCGCGGTTTTTCGTTTCGATCCCACGTATAGAGCGGCGGCGCTACGTCGGCGACGAGACGCGTGTCGTGATCGGAAGAACTGTAATCGACAGCTGGAGTGGGTGTAGTACGTCGTGAGTGTGGTCGTTTATAAAGCGGAGCGCGGTGTTGCTATCGGCCGTTTATAAACAGTCAACCGCGTTGCGCTGACGACCTCTAAAGCCCCAGTCCCGACGGCTCGCGCGCCTTGCTGCGCTCCTCACTCGGTCGCTTTCGCTCCCTCGCTGCGGTGCTTGCTACGGCGTGCTTCGCCCTCGCGACTGCCCCTTTGAGTCCCGCCCCGCACCGCACAGCACCCGCACCTCACGCCTCCCCAGCCTCGTCGGGCGCGCCTTCGGGCTCCCTTCGGTCGCCCTCGTTGCGCCCGACTCCCTCGCACGCGCTCCTCGCGGCCGCCTTCGGCGGCCACTCGGAGGCGCGCGCCACCGCACCGGCATTTATAAACGACCGTTGGCGCCGCTGGCGATTATTTAAATACTGAATCGCCGCTACCGATCTGCGATACTCACTCCCGGAATCGATCACAGCCGAAAGCGTCGCCAATTCGCAAGTCGGTAGCCGCCGCTACGAGGTGGGTCCGGCGAAAAAAAGCGAATTCGGAGGTCTGAACTGGCTTCGCTCGGTGGACAGCGCGCTCAGTCGTCGGCCGGCGCCGCGCCGGAGCCGCCGTCGGCGTGCTGCTGTTTGACCCACGAGAGCTTGCCGCCGGCCGCGAGGATATCGCGCTCGCGCTCGGAGGCGTCGAGGTCGGCGGTGAACTCCCACTCGCCGTTGACGCTCACGGTGAACTCCTCCTGCCCGGAGCGGACGCCCGCGGGCACGTCGTCGACGATCGCGAGGTCGTCTCCCTGCTCGATCTTCTCGTACGTCTCCTCGTCGATCGCCAGCGGGACGATCCCGAAGTTGAAGAGGTTCGCCTTGTGGATGCGGGCGAAGCTCTGGGCGAAGACGGCCTCGATGCCGAGATACATCGGACAGAGCGCGGCGTGTTCGCGCGAGGAGCCCTGGCCGTAGTTCTCGCCGGCCACGAGAACGCCGCCGTCGGCGGCGAGCGCGCGGTCGGCGAACGTGTCGTCCACGCGCGAGAGCGTGAACTCGGAGAGCTTCTCGATGTTCGAGCGGAACTTGAGGATGTCCGCGGTCGCCGGGATGATGTGGTCGGTGGTGATGTTGTCCTCCATCTTGAGGAGGGCCTCACCGCCGTCCACGTCGATGTCGTCCTTCAGCGGCACGTCGCCGATGTTCGGGCCCTTAACGAGCCCGTCGTCGATCGCCTCGTCGGGCGAGATGATATCCGAGTCGGACTCTCCCATGCCGGGGCCGTACTTCGTCCCCATCTCGAGGCCGGGCGCCTCGAGGTCGCCGAGCTCGTCCGCGAGGTCGCGCGGGTCGACGATCTCGCCGGTGATGGCCGCCGCGGTGGCGACCTCGGGCGAGCAGAGGAAGACGGAGTCGTCCTCGATGCCGGAGCGACCCTCGAAGTTGCGGTTGAAGGTGCGCAGCGAGACGGAGTCGGAGGCGGGCACGTGGCCGATGCCGATGCACGCGCCGCAGGTCGCCTCGGAGAAGTTGACGCCGGCCGCCATCATCTCCGCGGTCCAGCCCTCGCGGGCCAGCATCTCGGAGGCCTGCTTCGAGCCGGGCGCGACGATCATCTCGGTCTGCTTGGCGACCTCGCGGTCCTCCAGCATCTTCGCGCTGGGGAGGATGTCCTCGTAGGCGCCGTTGGTACAGGAGCCGACGATGACCTGCTCGACGTCGGTGCCCTCGTACTCGCTGACGGGGGCGACGTTGTCGGGCATCGACGGCGCGGCCACGAGCGGCTCGAGCTCGTTTAAGTCGACCTCGATCGTCTCCGCGTACTCGGCGTCGTCGTCGGGCTGGAGGTCGACGTACTCCTCCTCGCGGTCCTGGCGCGCGAGCCAGTCTTTCGTCTTCTCGTCGGTCGCGAAGATCGAGGAGGTGGCGCCGAGCTCGGTGCCGAGGTTCGTGATCGTGGTGCGCTCGGGGATCGTGAGCTGCTCGGCGCCGGGGCCGGTGTACTCGAAGATCTTGCCGACGCCGCCCTTGACGGTCAGCTCGCCGAGCAGGTGGAGCGCGATGTCCTTCGCGGTCGCCCACTCGGGGAGCTCGCCTTCGAGGTGGACGTTGACGACCTCGGGCATCTCGACGTAGTAGGGGCCGCCGCCCATCGCGACGGCGATGTCGAGCCCGCCGGCGCCGATCGCGAGCTGGCCGAGCCCGCCGGGGGTCGGCGTGTGCGAGTCGGAGCCGAGCAGCGTCTTGCCGGGCGCCGCGAAGTTCTCCTTGTGGACCTGGTGGCAGATGCCGTTCCCGGGCCGGGAGAAGTACGCGCCGTACGTGCCGGCCGCCGAGCGGAGGAAGCGGTGGTCGTCGGTGTTCTTGAAGTCGAACTGGTACGTCTGGTGGTCGCAGTACTGCGCGGCCAGCTCCGTCTGGACCTCGTCTAAGTCGAGCGCCTCGAACTGCAGCCACACCATCGTCCCCGTCGTGTCCTGCGTCAGCACCTGGTCGATCTCGATGCCGATCTCCTCGCCGGGCGTCAGCTCGCCCTCGACGAGATGGTCATCGAGGATCTTCTCCGTAATCGTTTGTCCCATATCACGCCAAGATGGCCGTCCCGTGGATATAAAACCCGCGAGTTTCCCGAAGATCGACCGTGTTAGATCCCTCGATGCGGCAACGCTCGCTGTGATCTCCGCGTGATACCACGCACCGTGAAATACGTAGCCGTCCAGTGTATTTTAGGTCATTAATCGCCTGAAACGGACGAAATCGAGGGTTTCAACGGTCGCGGCAAAAACGGCTGATTCGTCCCTCCTCGTCGCGCGCCGCGGGCGACACCGTTTTGCCTCGCCCGCGGTTCCGGACGCGCATGTTCGACTCGGGAGCCGCGGTCGCGGCGGCGCTGGAGGCGGCCGGCGCCGACCTCGACGACGCGCAGCGACAGCCGAACGGCGTCGACCTCACCCTCGACGCGGTGTTCGCACAGACCGAACCGGGCCGGCTCGGACGCGACGGAAAGCGCGTGGCCGAGCGACGGGAGCTGGAGCCCCGTGGCGACTGCTACCGGCTCGAACGCGGGAGCTACGTCGTCCGCTACGGCGAGCCGGTGCGGATCCCGGAAGAGCGGATCGGGTTCGTCCTCCCGCGCTCGACGCTGCTGCGTAACGCCTGTACCCTCGACACCGCGGTGTGGGACGCCGGCTACGAGGGGGTCGGCGAGGGGCGACTCGACATCGGCCACCCGATCGAGATCGAGCCGGGCGCGCGGATCGCGCAGCTCGTCCTCGCCGAGGCCGACCACGAGGGGACGTACGACGGCGCGTACCAGCGGGAGAACCTCTGAAGAACGGCGTCTTCTGCGGGCCGGCTACGTACAGTCTCGGTCGGCGCGGAACGGTCGTTGAGTCCCAGTCGGCGCGGAACGGTCGTTGCCCGCGGCTGTGCGAGCGGCTCGCTCGGTGAGTAAAGGAACGAACGGCACGCCCGTGCCGGGAAAAGGTGGCACGGGCGTGTCGTTCTGTAGGTCCCCGCTGACGCTTCGGCCCTCCAAGCGAAGCGTCACCTGAAACAAGCGGTGGTAGACACTTAAGCGTGCCGGGGGCGGCAGCGTTGTCGTATTAGTTAGCGGCAACGCGTTCACAACAGCTCGCTCACACGAGCCGCGAAACCACGCGAAGGCGTCCGGTCGGATCGGACTCCGAGCGGTCTCCGCGCGCTACTGCCGGGCGGGGTGGTCCCCGCGGAGCCCCGTCTGCCCCTCGCCGAGGAGCCGCTCGCGGAGCGTCTCGCCCGGGGGCTCGGCGTCGGCCGGGGGGACCAGTCCGCGCTCGCGCAGCTCCGGGACGACGAGGTCGACGAAGTCGACGAGCGAGTCGGGGCGGACGACCTCCTTGACGTTGAACCCGTGGACGCCGACCTCCTCGTGCCAGCGCTGGAGCTCGTCGGCGACCTGCTCCGGCGTCCCGACGATCTTCGGCGAGGTGGTACCGAGCCCGCAGAACTCCGCGACCTCGCGGACCGTCCACTCGCGGTCGGGCTGGGCCTTCGTGAACGCGTTCATCGTCCCCTGGATCGCGTCCGTCTCGATGTGTTCGACCTTCTGGTCGGGGTCGAGCTCCGAGAGGTCCATGTCGAGGAAGCCGGACAACAGCGCGAGCGTCGCCTCGACGTCGACGTGGCGCTTGTACTCCTCGTACTTCGCCTCCGCGAGCGCCTCCGTCTCGCCGACGACCGGCACCACGCCGATAAAGAAGCGGAGGCTCTCGGGGTCGCGGCCGGCGTCGGCCGCGCGCGACTTCACGTCCGCCATGTACTCGACGACGCCCTCCTCGGTCGGCTGGCTGGCGAAGACGGCCTCGGCGTTGCGCGCGGCGAACGACCGGCCGTAGTCGGAGGACCCGGCCTGGTAGATGACCGGGGTGCGCTGGGGGGACGGCTCGCAGCCGTGCGGGCCCGGCACCGAGAAGTGGTCGCCCTCGTGGTCGATGGCGTGGACCTTCTCGGGGTCCGAATACCGCCCGGCCTCGCGGTCGACCTCGACGGCGTCGTCGTCCCACGACTCCTCCCACAGCTTGTAACAGACGTCGAGGAACTCGTCGGCGCGGTCGTAGCGCGTCTCCTTGTCCATCCGCTCCGAGAGGCCGAGGTTCTCGGCGGCCGACTCTAAGTAGGAGGTGACGACGTTGATCGCGATTCGCCCATCGGTGAGGTGATCGAGCGTCGAGAACTCCCGCGCGAGCTGGTAGGGGTGGGTGTACGTCGTCGAGCGCGTCACCGCGAAGCCGAGGTCGTCCGTGACCTCCGCCATCGCGGGCACGACGAGCTGCGGGTCGTTCGCGGGGGTCTGAACCGCCTTCTCGACGGCGACCTCTCGATCATCGCCGTACACGTCGTAGATCCCGCGCACGTCCGCGAAGAACACGGCGTCGAAGCCGCCGCGCTCGGCGGTGCGCGCGACCTCGGTCCAGTACTCGCGGTCGGCGTAGTCCGCCGACCGGTCGCCGGGGTACCGCCACGACCCGGGCGAGACGTGCTCGACCGAGGACATGGTGAAGAGGTTGAGGTGTAGGTGATCGGACACGGACCTCGGTACGCGCTCCGGGGTAATACGGACACAGGAAGTGGCGGCACTTGTCGCCGTCGCGGACGCCTCGGATGCGACCGCCTCGACGCACCGAGCCGGCCGACAGCTCCGAGGCGGCGCTACGCCGAGACGGACTCCGGCGAGGAGACGTACGCCGCGAAGTCGGAGGTGGTGATGATGCCGATGGGGGTCTTCCCGTCGACGACCGGCACGTGGTGGAACCCGTGTTCGAGCATCGTCGCGGCGACGGCCGCGACGTCGTCCTGTGCGCCCGCGGTGATCGGGTCGGGCGTCATGTACCGCTCGACGGTCGTCTCGGCCTTCGGCTGGCTCTTCGCGACGATGTCGACGAAGTCCGTCGAGGTTAAGATTCCGACGAGGTCGCCGTCGTCGTCGACGACCAGCACCGAGCTGATGTCGTTCTCGAGCAGCACCGCGGCCGCGTCCTCGACAAGCGTGTCCGGCGTCACCGTGTGGAGGCCCGTCGACATCAGCCGCGCCACGAAGACGTCTTCGATCTCGTCCATACCCGAAACACCCGCCCTCGCCGTATAAGCGTTCTCACAGGTACCGCGAGAGCCCGGACTGCCGGCGCGGCCCGTCCCCCGGCGGCGCGGCGACCCACGCCGTCCGCTCGTCCCGAAGCCCCTCTCGGTCCGTCTCCGGCGGGTCGGCGGGCTCGAAGGCCGGACACCCGCTCCCGCACTCGCGGCCGGGGTCGACCACGCGGTCGAAGTGCGCGCAGCGCGGCCGGCCGTCGGCGGTCGCCTCGCCGTGCGCGCACGCCGGCGGGTCGGGGCGCCACCCCTTCCCGTACGCGCGCTCGGCGATCCGCCGCCGCTTGCGAGCCTTCGCCTCGGGGTCGACTAAGGCGACCTCCGTGCGGGAGGGACGCTCCGCGCGGATCTCGACGCCGGGCGCGTCCGGGTCGAGCGGCGTCGGCTCGCGGACGACCTCGCGCTCCCCCGTCTCCGGATCGAACCGCCAGACGCCGACCGCGTCGGGGATCCGGTTGAGGTGTGCGCGGGTGACGTAGGAGGCGGTCGCGAGGACGACCTCGTCGAAGAGGCCGAGCGCGGCGTCGTAGCGCAGCTGCGCCTCGAGGTCGCCGGGCGTTCCGAGGTCGGGCTTGTTCTCGACGGCGACGAGCTCCCCGACCCAGTCGTCCGGGTAGCGCGCGGTCGCGCGCACGACCGGCCGCCCGTTCCGCCGCTCGCGTTCGAGGTAGCCGACCTCGACCGCACGCTCGACGACGGCGGCGGCCCGGTCCGGCGGGAGGTCGAACGCGTCGGCGACGGGGACGGCCTCCCCGGGGCCGACGGCGGCCTCGATGGCGGGGTCGGGGATCCGCTCGGCGCTGATCGCGGCGCGGTCGTCGAAGCTCGGTCCCGGCGACAGCAGGCAGACGTCGACGATGCGCGTCCCCGGCGTCTCGACGCCCGCGCCGAGCTGGCGGGCGACGACTCGGTCCGGGGATTCGAGCCCGGCGCAAAGCGCCAGCTCGAACCGATACTCCATACCGTCGGCAGGGGCGCCGCGGTATAAAACGCGTCGCCGCGCGGCGCCCGGTTCGGCGCTCACCTCGCCGACCGGCATCTCGTCGGTCGAAACCGGTATTCCCCGCCGCCCCCTACGGCGACCATGCGCCGGGTCACCCGGAACGTCTTCATCGCCATCGCCCTGGTCGTCGTCGCGCTGCTCGCGCTCGGCGCCCTCCCCAGCTACCTCGGCAGCGGCGACCCGTACTACCTCACGGTCGAACCGATCGAGACGAACGGCACCGCCGCCGACGTGAACAACGTCTCCGACCGGCGGTACCCGTTCCTGGTCGGCGCGATAGAGAGCGAGGACGGTCGGTCGGCGGGGTACCAGACCGGTCCGTACGGGATGAAGGAGTGGTTCACGCACACGCCGTTCGACGAGGTGGACGCGCTCACCCGGCAGGTGCCGAACGCCTCGACGGAGACCGGCGTGCGGGTGCGCCGCGACGGCCAGGTGTACCACGCGGAGGTGGTCCGCCCGTGACGCGCGAGAACGCTGACTCCGACGCGGGCGACGCCTCCGACGACCCCGCCGCCCCCGACCCCGACGCCCCGGCGGCCGACCTCCGCGACCTCCCCGCGTTCGCCGACGGCCGCAACCACTCGCTGCCGGGCGAGCCCGAGTGGCCGGTGAAGGAGGTCGTCGTCGAGTACGACGAGGGGTGGTTCGTCGGCGGCTACGACCGCGTCGAGCAGCCCGACGGGACGGAGAAGAAGTACTACTGGGCCGAGCTGTCGCCCGCAACCGTGATCGTTGCGGTCGCGGACGACCGGGTGCTGTTCGTCGAGCAGTACCGGCCCACCGTGCGGAACACCCAACTGGAACTCCCCGCCGGAATCGTCGAGTCCGGCGAGTCGTACACCGAGGCGGGCGCGCGCGAGCTCGCCGAGGAGACCGGCTTCGAGCCCTCGTCGACGTCGCTGCTCCAGGAGGTGTGGTGTTCGACGGGCGTGTTGCGTCACACGCGCGGCTACGTGTTCGCGGAGGGGTTAGAGCCGGTCGACGTCGACCACGACAGCAACGAGTTTCTCGCCCCGCGGTCGGTCCCGGTCGACGAGGCGCTCGAAATCGCCCGGGAGCCGCCGACGAACGACGCGACGCTGGAGGGGCTGCTGTTGGCCGAAGAGGAAGGACTGCTGTAGAACCCGACGCGCGTCCAGTTCCCGGCGCCGACGGGGAGGTATTAGTCGCCTCGGCACCTCTACCCGCTCATGAGTCAGACCTCGGAGCAGTCGGTGTTGCTGTCGGACGACCCCCCGCTCGATCTCCGCCTCTCGGAGGAGGAGCTGGAAGCGACCCGCGAGCGCATCGTCTCGTTCATCCGCGACGTCGTCGACGACGCGGGCGCCGAGGGCGCTGTCCTCGGCCTCTCGGGTGGTATCGACTCGACGCTCACCGCGCACCTCGCGGTCGAGGCGCTCGGCGAGGACGGCCTCCACGGGCTCACGATGCCCTCGGCCGTGAACGACGCGGACGTGATGAGCGACGCGGAGCGCGTCGCTCACGACCTCGGGGTCGAGTACGACGTGATCGAGATCCAGCCGATCGCGGAGGCGTTCTTCGACGCCGTCCCGGAGGCGGCGGAGGACCGCACGGCCGCGGGCAACGTCTACGTCCGCACCCGCGCCGTGCTGAACTACTTCGTCGCCAACGCCGAAAATCGGGTCGTCCTCGGCACCGGAAACCGCGCCGAGGCGATGACCGGCTACTACACGAAATACGGCGACCAGGCGGTCGACTGTAACCCCATCGGGAACCTCTACAAACAGCAGGTCCGCCAGCTGGCCGCGCACGTCGGCGTCGACCGCGACCTCGTGATGCAGGAGCCGACGGCGGGCATGTGGGAGGGCCAGACTGACGCCGAGGAGATGGGGCTCGACTACGACACCGTCGACGCCATCCTCGCGGTCCACGTCGACGGCGGACTCTCGCGCGCGGCGACGGTCCGCGAACTCGACGTCCCGGCAGAAGCCGTCGACCGCGTGGTCGACCTCTACGAGCGCAGCGCCCACAAGCGGGCGATGCCGCCCGCGCCCGAGCGAGACTTATAAGTAGTTGACCGCGCCTCGACGAATACTTATAAAGAACTGACGCGGTGGCGCGTGCCTGCGAGCGGCCCTTGGCCGCGAAGCAGCACGCGCGAGGGAGTCGGCCGACCGTAGGGAGGCCGACGAGGCTGGGGAGGCGTGAGGTGCTGTGCGGGGCGGGGTGGGACTCAAAGGGGCAGCCGCGAGGCTGACGCAGGCGACGTAAGGACCGCAGGAACGAACGAAGTGAGTGACGAGGACCGCAGCGAGCGTGCGTCAGCCTCGCGGCTGGGGCTTTGGAGGCGTCCACCGGAGAGTTATCGATCACGTACCGCCTCGCGGCTGGGGCTTTGGAGGTGTTCGCCACCGATCTGCTATTATCTATTTATAGGCGAGCGGCTGGGGCTTTGGAGGAATTTGTCGTAGAGCCTCGATTATTTATAAATGTCCGACAGCAATATCGCTCGATCACAAACTGAATCCCGAGGACGCGACCGCTCTCAGAACTCCCGCAGTTCCTCTAGAACCTCGTACGCGGAGCCGTCGTCGATGACCTCGCGAGCCGCGTCGAGGCCCTCCTCGATCGAGTCCGCGTCCTCGCCCGCGTAGATCCGGAGCGCGGCGTTGACCGCGACCGCGTCCGCGAAGGCGCCGTCACGCTCGCCGGCCAGCACCGCCTCGGTGATCGCGGCCGACTCGGCCGCGACATCGTCGACCGCGAGGTCGTCCTCTTCGAGGTCCATCCCGTACTCGGCGGTTTCGATCTCGAAGTCGGTGAAGCTCGCACCCTCGCTGCCGGCCGCCTCGGCGTTGCCCTCGCTCGCGTCGCCGCCCGCGTCGCCCGCCGCGTCCCACTCGGCGACCTTCGTGTAGCCGGGGCGCACGTCGTCGTACCCCTCCATTCCCTGGAACATCAAGACGCGGTCGAGGTCGTGGAACTCGCTTTCCACGAACGTATCGACCACCTTCTTCGCGAACGCGAGGTGGTAGAAGGAGCCGAGGTGCGTCGAGGCGCCCGCGGGGTTCGCCAGCGTCTCGACCGTGTTGACGAACGTCCGGACGCCCATCTGGTCGCGCCGGTCGAACAGGTCGTCGATGGCGGGGTTGAACGCGGGCTGGTAGTAGAAGCCGAAGCCGGTCTCGTCGACCATGTCGGCGGAGTCCGACGGCGTCAGCTCGGTGTGGACGCCGAGCTCGTCGAGGACGTGCTTGTACGAGTCCTGCTTCTGGGTCGGCACGCGGTCGCCCGAGTGGACGACGACGGGCGTGCCCGCGGCGGCCGCGACCGCGCCCGCGGCGACGCCGAGGATCGCGGTCCGGCCCTTGCCGTCGTAGTTGGCGCCGCAGTCGACGGGGTCGACGTCGGGCTCCGCGTACTCGACGCGGTCGCACATCACGTCGACGTACGCACCGAGTTCTTCGGGCGTGTTTCGCTTCCAGCGGTTGGAGAGCCAGAACGCCCCGAGCGTCGTCGGGTCCGGCTCGCCCGCGAGGATCCGCTCGAACGCCTCGGTCGCCTGCGCGCGCGTCAGGTCGTCGGCCGACTTGTGGCCGGAGCCGCAGACCTCGGTCATCAGCCGCTTGAGGGGCCAGTCGCCGAACTCCTGAGTCGCCTGAGCCATACGTGCCGTTCGGGTTCTCCGACGAAAAGTCCCCCGTTCGACTCCCGCGCGCCGGGAACGGAACGGACCGGCTCCGCCCCGCCGACTTGGACCCGAACCGACCTGCCGACCCGTCGCGCGCGAGCGGCGAGCCGGGACGGCGAGGTCGATCCCGCCGGATCCGTGGTACTGGTTCGCATACTATAACAGGACGAATGTACGATATAGAGAGGATTATATATACGTTCAAACGGTTCTATCCGAATTACAGTTTGTATCGGGGTCTGAATAGCGTCAGAGTTATATGTTCGTCCATCTACTAACTGGTTGTACCCGATGACGTCCAAATCCGTCGCCACCGCGCTCACGCTGTACCGCTCCCGCACGCTGACGCTCGAACAGGCCGCGACCGTCGGCGGCTGCTCGACGACGCAGCTGGAAGAGAGCGCCCGGGCGTTCGCCCCGACCCCGGGCGACGCTCCCGCGGACGACTGAGACGCGCGCTCGTCTCCGACGACACGCGTCCCGCTGACGCTCGACGACCCTCCGAAACCGGTACGTACGCGCGCCCCCTAACTCGCGCAATGAGTCTGGACGCCGACTGGCGGGCCGACCTCGACGCGGTCGACGCGGCCCTCATCGACGAGTACCAGAGCGGCTTCCCCGTCGAACCCCGGCCGTTCGAGCGGGTCGCCCGCGAGATCAGCGCCGAGACGGGAATCGACGTCGACGCCGAGGCGGTCCTCGACCGCGTTCGGGACCTCCGCGAGCGCGGCGTCTTCCGTCGGTTCGGCGCGGTGCTCAACCCCCCGGTCATCGGCTCCTCGACGCTCGCCGCGGTGCGCGCTCCCGAGGACCGCTTCGATGAGGTCGCCGAGGTGATCAACGGCTACCGGCAGGTGAACCACAACTACCGCCGCGACCACGAGTGGAACCAGTGGTTCGTCGTCACCGCCGGCTCCCGCGAGAAGCGCGACGAGATCCTCGCGGAGATCGAGGAACGCACCGGCTGCGAGGTGCTCGCGCTCCCGATGCTGACGGACTACTACATCGACTTAGAGTTTCCCGTGGTCAACGCGGACCGGTTCGCGCGCGAATCGCTCGACGAGACCGCGGTCTCAGCCACCCGCATCTCCGAGGACGCCCGCGGGGACCTGAGCGACTTGGAGGCCGACCTCCTCTTGGCGATCCAGGACGGCTTCCCGCTCTCGGCGACCCCATACGCCGACGTGGCGAGCGAGATCGGCGCGAGCGGGTCTGGCGTCGACCCGACCGTCGAAGAGGTGCTCGCGGCGGTCGAGCGCCTGCTCGCGGACGGCTGTATCAAGCGGATCGGCTGCGTCGTCAACCACGTCGTCACCGGGTTCACGAACAACTGTATGGTGGTCTGGGACGTGCCCGACGACGAGCTCGACGAGCGCGGCGAGGCGGTCGGGAGCCTCCCGTACGTCACCCTCTGTTACCACCGGCCGCGCCGCCCCGAGCAGGACTGGGAGTACAACATGTTCACGATGATCCACGGCCGCGAGGCCGAGGCGGTCGACGCGAAGATCGACGAGCTGGCGGCCGATCACCTCCCCTTCGCCCACGAGCGCCTCTACTCGACCGAGACGCTGAAACAGACCGGCGCGCGCTACGAGGACCTCGTCGCGGACGGGCAGTAGAAGGAAACAGCGGACGGAAAAGGGGAGAGGGAGACGGCCCGCGGCTCAGTCGTCGCCGAGGACGGTCGGCTGCTCCTCGTCGCTCGAGTCCAGCGCATCGGCGGCGACGAACTCGCCGTCGCCGCCGAGCCCGCTGCCGGCGCCGAGGCGGTCGAGCGCGTCGGCGCCCGCGACCGCGACGACGACGAAGCCGACCTTCGAGACGACGTCGAGGTAGACGAACACGAGCATCTCCGTGGCGGGCGTCAGCAGGCCGAAGCCGGTCGGCGCGAGCAGCCACACGACCGGGTACAGCGTCCACAGCACCACGGTGATGTTCCGGAGCGTGCCGAAGACCGCGCGGACCCGGTCGCCCTCCGCCGAGGCCGACCGCGGGAGCGAGACGAGAAGCCCGTAGACGAGCGCGACGTACGCGGCCCCGGCGACGCCGAAGGCGACCCACGAGACCGTCCCGGTCGTCGCGGCGGCCGCGATACCGCCGGCGATGATCACCACGTCGACCCCGATCAGCCCGGCGAGCACGCGCCGCGACGGCCGCGCGAGCAGGCCGAGGTAGAGCAGCAGCAGCGGCGTCGTCAGGAGCCAGTCGACGTACCGGGCGACGTCGAGATCCCCGGCTGACAGCGAGACGCTTCCGAACCCGAGCGCCATCAGGAGGTACGCGATCGCCGCGATACCGGTGACCCCGGCGAGGGTGCCGTAGTAGACCGCGTGCGACTCGTCGGCCTCCGAAGACCGGGAGAACCACGCCCACAGGGGCGGAATCGTCCCGGCGCCCATCGCGAGGGCGCCGATCCACGCCCAGACGGCGGTGTCGACGAGCATCTCAGTTCACCCCCTCCCCGGCGGGCGATTCGTCGCCCCCGCCGCCGTCGCGCGAGAAGTCGAACTCGGTCCCCCCGCCGTCGGTTCCCCCGTCGGAGACCGCGGTAGCGGCGTTGTTGCCGCCGCCCGCGGCGTCCCGGTCGGTTCCGCCGCTCGCGGTGCCGAGGTCGTCTTCGGCCGCGAACTCGAAGTCGTCGACCGCGTCGCGCAGCGCGAGCGCGCGGTCGGAGAGCGACCCGGCCGCGGTCTCGACCGCCCCGAGAGTCTGCTCCTGTTCGTCGACCGCCCCGGTGACGTCGCCGGCCGCGCTGGCCGTCTGCGCGCTGATCGCGGAGACGTCCTCGACGTGGCCGACGACCGCGTCGACGGAGTCCGCCTGCGTCTCGGTCGCTCTGGTGATCTCGGTCATGCTCGTGTCGGTCCGCTCGGAGGCCTCCGCGAGGCGTTCGAGGGCGTCGATCGACGTCTCGACCGTGTCGACGCCGGCGGAGATCCGCTGTTCGGTGCGCGCCATCGCGTCGGCGCCCGTCTCCGCGCGCTCCTGGACGGAGTGGATCCGGGCTTCGATCTCGCCCGCCGATTCCTGGGTCTCCTCCGCCAGCGCCTTCACCTCCTCGGCGACGACCGCGAAGCCGGCGCCCTCGGCGCCGGAGCGGGCCGCCTCGATGGAGGCGTTCAGCGCGAGCAGGTTCGTCTGCTCGGCGATCTCCGAGATGGTGTCGACGACCTCGCCGATCTCCTCGACCTCCTCGGCGAGCGCCTCGACCTCCGCGGTCGTCTCCGCCGTCGTCTCCTCGACCGCGTCCATCTCGGCGAGCGCCTCCTCAGCGGCCTCGCGGCCCTCCTCGCCGACCTCGGCGGCGTGTTCCGCGGTCTCCGCCACGTCGGTGACCGTGGAGGCGACCTCCTCGGCCGACGACGCGAGGTTCTCGGCCTCGTCGGTCGCCGCCTGCAGGTCGTCGCGCTGGGTGCGCGCGCCCTCGGCGATCTCTTCGACCGCCTCGCTCACGGTCCCGGTCGTCGCCCGCAGGTCCTCCGTGCGGTCGTCGACGGTCCCGGCCACGTCGGCGGTGTCCTCGGCGACGGTCGCGACGGACGCGACGGTCTCCTCTAACTCGTCGGCCATCTCGTTGAACGCGACGCCGACGCGCGCCATCGCCTCGTTGTCGACGTCGGAGTCGACCCGCTGGGTCAGGTCGCCGTCGGCGAGCGCCCGCATCGCCGACTCGTACTCGGTCGCCTTCCGCTCGACCGTCTCTGCGCGCGCGTCGGCCTCCCGTCGCGCCCGCTCCGCCTCCTCGCGAGCCGCTTCCGCGTCGGATATCTCCGAGCGCAGCGAGCCGCGCATCTCGTCGAACGCCCGGAACAGCCGCCCGATCTCGTCTGCTCGGCCCGTCTCCAGTCGCACGTCGAGGTCCCCCTCGGCCATCCGCTCGGCCTTGGCCGTGAGCTGCCGCAGGGAGATGACCGTGTTCGATCCGACCGTGACGCCGATGAGCGCGAGCCCGATCACCGTCAACAGCGTCATCCCGACGAGCCCCGAGCGCACCGCTGCGCCCGCGGCGCCGGCCTCCTCCGCGCGGAGGTAGACGATGACACCGTATGAAACTGAAACCCCCATGACCCCGATCAAAGACAGCGCGAGCTTCGCGCCGTAACTCGACCGGATGCCGGAGGACGATCCCGCTTGCATGTGTACCGATCGACAGGGATCGTATCGGGATAATAACTGCTCCCCGAATATTAGCAGTGATAACTGTACTCGGCGCGGCGTCCGTTTAGCGCGGTTGGCGGCCGAATCGGTCAGGGAGACCGACCCCGCCTCACCCGAGGAGGTGCCCCGCGGTCTCGCGGTTCGGGGACCGGTACGTTGAGGGCGTCGCCGTCCGCACGAGACCACATGGCGAGCACCTTCGACCGACTCGGGTACGGGACGTACAAACTGGCCGACGGCGAGGAGTGCGCGGCCGGCGTCGCGCACGCGATCGAGACCGGCTACCGCCACGTCGACACCGCGCAGGGGTACGACAACGAGGCCTCGGTCGGCGACGGGATCGACCGCAGCGACGTCGACCGCGAGGACCTGTTCGTCGCGACGAAGCTCTCGACGGACAACCTCTCGTACGACGACGCCGTCGAGACCGCGCGCGCCAGCCGCGACCGGCTCGGCGTCGACTCGATCGACCTGCTGTACGTCCACTGGCCGATCAACTGAAGCGGTAGCGCGGAGTCCCCCTCCTCAAGGAGCGACCGAAGGGAGTGAGTAGGGAGGAGAGGAGCGGGTTCGTATCTGTAACAAACACCAGCTTATAAATAGCCGCTCACACACATTGAAACTGTGGCAGACGATTACGTGCGTCGGACGGCAATCACTCGTCTCTCGGTAGACGATGAGCAACGCGAGTTGCTTGAGGAAACCATCTCCGAGTGGAAGCGTGGGTGCCAACTCGCCACGGACATGGCGTGGGGGAAGTGTAACGCCAAGAGCGACGTCCAACCCCTCGCCTACGACAACGTGCGCGAGGAAACCGACCTCGGGAGTCAGCACGCGATCCTCGCCACCCACCAAGCCGCCCAAGCCATCACCGGCTGTCTCGAACGCCGCTCGAACGGCAGGCAGGTCAGTAAACCCACATTCACCGCACCCACGGTAACATACGACACTCGAACGATGACGCTGTTCAATGACGATACAGTGTCACTCTCCACGACGGAGAGTCGCGTCCGATGTGAACTTGCGCTCCCTGAAGCCGAGGATGGCTACCAACGGCAGTACCTCGACGCCGACGAGTGGAGCGTCACGGAAAGCACACTCACCGCTCGTGACGGCGATTACTTTTTACACATCGGCTTCCGCCGACCCAAGACCGATATTGAGCGAGACACCGCCGAGGACGGAACGGTTCTCGGGGTCGACCTCGGTATTGAAAACCTCGCCGTCACCAGCACAGCACGATTCATCAGTGGGCGCGAACTCTCACACAACCTCCGCGAGTTCGAGAAAGTCCGTGCGGGACTCCAACAGACAGGCACGCGAAGCGCCCACAGAACGCTCGAACAATCAAGTGGACGCGAACGACGATACGTTCGTGACGTGGTTCACCAAGCGTCGAACGCCATCGTAGACGAAGCACTCCGATACGAGTGCGACGTGATCGCGTTCGAGGACTTGACTGACATCCGCGAGCGAACGGGTGCGTCGTGGGGGCACAAGTGGGCGTTCCGAACGCTGTACGAGCAAGTGGCGTACAAAGCCGGAGCAGTCGGCATCTCCGTGAAGCAAGTTGGTTCGGCGTACACATCGCAACGGTGCGCCGAGTGTGGATTCACGGCAGACGAGAACCGCCGAACTCGCACGGAGTTCCGGTGCGTGAAGTGTGAGTCGGGAGCGAACGCGGATTACAACGCGGCGAAGAACATCGGGATGCGGTATGTCCGTCGAGGCCAACAGTCGTCTCGGCGGACGGGCGACAGTCAACTCGCCCTGAAGTCTGGAACGGTGACGCCAAGTGGCGGGTTCACCGCCCACCCGGACGGGTTCGAGGCTGAGCTCACGGACAAGCCCCTCCCTCAACGAGCGAACCCGTCAGGGTGATCGAAGTAGGGTGGGGTTGTTGACTAGCTACGACCCGGAGGAGACGCTGCCCGCGCTCGACGACCTCGTCGACGACGGCGTGATAGACCGGATCGGGCTCTCGAACTTCCGGCCCGACCAGCTCGACGAGGCGATCGACCGACTGGACCACGACGTGTTCGCTCACCAGGTGGAGTGTCACCCCCTGCTCCAACAGGAGCGGCTCCGCGAGTACGCGGTCGCGGACGACCACTGGCTCGTCGCCTACTCGCCGATCGCGCGCAACCGCGTCGCCGACGTCGACGTCCTCCGAGAGATCGCGGCGAGCCACGACGCCACCCCCGCGCAGGTGAGCCTCGCGTGGCTGCTCTCGAAGGAGCGCGTCGCGCCGATCCCGAAGGCGGCCGACTTCGGGCACGTCGAGGAGAACTGGGCCGCCCGCGAACTCGACCTGACCGACGACCAGATCGCCCGGATCGACACCCTCGACCGCGACGAGCGGATCGTCGACTTCGAGGAGGCGTCGTGGAACCAAGGGTGATATCCGGAGCGCTCAATATCTGTATTGGGGCCTCATAGTCGATTTAACGGGACTTCCGGTCGAGAGGTTGACCATGCCGGACCCGAACCCTCAGACAGACGTGCGTCCCGATCCCGAGAGCGAGTCCGCCCCCCGCGACCGCCCGGCCCTCCTCGCGGCGACCCCCGACGCGGACACGGTGTTCGACCGGCTCAGGACGCTCTCCGTCCTCGCGGGGTTCCTCGCCCTCCTCGTGACGCTGATCGCGGTGGAGCTGCTCGTCCGGATCTGAGCCGCCGAGTGACCGCGGGTCCCCGGTCCGCCGGCCGCCCCGCCGAACCGAAACTGAACGCGAAACCCGCCCGATCCGGCGACGGATCCGCCCTCGCCGTCGGTTTCACTTCCGCTTTCGGGCGCGTTTTTAAAAGGTGCGGGCACGACGGTCCGGACATGGCCCAGTCCACGTTCGACGACGACGACCTGTTCGGCGAGGCGGCCGAGGAGACCCGCGCGGAGGTCGAAGAGCACCTCGCGGCGGCGCGCGACCAGCTCCCCGACCCCGACGCGGTGTGGGAGACGGACGCGGACAACGTCCTCGGCGCGCTCAACGGGCTGAAGTCCGCTCTCGACGCGGGCGACGCAGTCGACAGCGTGCGCTCGGCGAAGAAGGCGTACGTCCTCGGCGAGCGCGCCGACGCCTTCGAGGACGCCGACGATTTAAAAGAAGAGATCGAGGAGCTGGAGTCGCTCGTCGGCGACATCGAGGACGCCGCCGAGGAGGTGGCATCCCTCACCGGCACCGTCCCCGCGATCCGCGGGGCGCTCCAGGACGCGGCGGACGACGACGAAGCGGAAGAAGACGAGGAGTAGCTCCCGCGCCGCGCTCCTTTTTAAACGGCGTCGCGGTCGACGACCGCCACCGCCAGCTCCGCGAGCGCCGCGCTCGCGCGGTCGAGCAGCTCCGCGCCGCGCTCGGCGTCGCCCTCCCGCGGGTCGCCGACGACGCCGTTGTCGGTGAACTCGTCGGAGTCGTGCGCGAGGTTCACTCCGGACACCCACTCGCCCCACCGGTCGGCGGCGCCCGCGCTCGCTTCGTTGACCCGCTCCTCGCGGACCAGCTCCGGGTTCGTCGCGCGAAGCAGCGCCGTCTCCAGCGGGCCGGCGTGACCCATGTCGCTCGCGTGGTCGCCGACCGCTTCGAACCAGGTGAACGCGACGCCGTACCCGTCGTGGTCCGGGTCGCGCGAGAACCGCCGGGCGACCTCCGCGAGCGCCTCGACGTTCCCGCCGTGGCCGTTGACGAACACGACGCGGTCGATTCCGTGCGCGACCAGCGACTCGGCGGCCTCCCGGACGTACGCCCGGAACGTCTCCGGCGAGACCCACATCGTCCCGTCGAACGCGCGGTGTTCCTCGGCGACGCCGACCGGTATCGGCGGCGCGACGGCGACTTCCCCGCGGTCCGCTCCCGGCCCGCCACTCGACTCTTCGTAGGCGTCGGCGGCCGCCTCCGCGACCGCGACGGCGTTCAGCGCGTCGGTGCCGAGCGGGGCGTGCGGTCCGTGCTGTTCCGTGCTCCCGACCGGGAGGAACGCGACGTCGACGTCGGCGTCGCGCACGTCGGTCCACGTGACCTCGCTGAGGCGCATACCGGAACCTCGGCGGCCGGCGTCGTATAGGCGGCGGTCACCGTCGACGATGCGGCCGGTCGACCCCGGACGGCGGTCACCGTCGAGCGAACGCTCCCGAGGTATTATACCCCTCCCCGCGGATCGCGACCGCATGAGCGGTGACAACGCGGAACACGACCCGGAGGCGCACGGTTCGGCTCCCGCCGTGACGTTCGGCCCGCTGAAGCGGGCGCTCCGCGAACACCGCTACCCGGTGACGGCGGCGGAGCTGATAGAGCAGTACGGCGCCGCGACACTGGAGACTCCGACGGGGACGGCGCGGCTCGACGGCCTGCTCGAAGGGAGCGAGGAGAGGCAGTTCCGGGACCCGTCGGAGGTCAGGGAGGCGGTCCTCGACGCGCTCGGTCACGCCGACGCGTCTCCGGAGGCGTCCGCGGACGAGTGGACCGAACTCCCACGGTGACGCTCGGGCGCTCCTGAATCGTCCGGCCCGGTCGACCGCGGTCGCGGTCAGTCGTCGTCGCTCTCGGCGTCCTCGACGATCCGGGCGGTGCGCTCCTGCGCCCGGTCGATGAACTCCTGCGGGAGCTCGTCGATCTCGCCGGCCTGAACGCCCCAGAGGTGCGCGTACAGCCCGTCGTTGTCGAGCAGCTCGTCGTGGGTGCCGCGCTCGGCGATCTTCCCGCCCTCCAGCACGAGGATCGTGTCCGCGTCCTTGATCGTCGAGAGCCGGTGGGCGATCGCGAACGTCGTCCGTTCCTCGGTGAGACGGTCGAGCGAGCGCTGGATCAGCATCTCCGTCTCGGTGTCGACGTCGGAGGTCGCCTCGTCTAAGATGAGGATGTCCGGGTCGGTCAGCACGGCGCGGGCGATGGTGATCCGCTGGCGCTGGCCGCCGGAGAGCTTCACGCCGCGCTCCCCGACCATCGTGTCGTAGCCGTCGGGGAGGTTCTGGATGAAGTCGTGGGCCTCGGCGGCCTCGGCGGCCTCGCGGACCTCCTCGTCCGTCGCGTCGAACGTGCCGTAGGTGATGTTCTCGCGGACGGTGCCGTAGAACAGGTACGACGACTGCCCGACGTAGCCGATCGACCGGCGCAGCGACTGCAGCGTCACGTCGCCGACATTCTGGTCGTCGATCCGGATCTCCCCGTCGTCGACGTCGTACATTCGGAGGAGGAGCTTGAGCACGGTCGACTTGCCGGCCCCGGTGGGGCCGACTAAGGCGAGCGTCTCGCCGCCCTCGACCTCGAAGTCGATATCCTCGACGATGGTCTCGTCGTCGTAGCCGAAGGAGACGTCGTCGTACACGACGTCGCCGTCCTCGACGACGAGCTCCTCGGCGTCGCGGTCCTCCTCTAACTTCGAGGGCTCGTCCATCAGCCCGAAGATCCGCGCGGAGGAGGCGCGTGCGCGCTGGTACATGTTGATGATCTGCCCGAACTGCGCCATCGGCCAGATGAACCGCTGCGTGTAGAGGATGAACACGACGAACATCCCCTCGGAGAGCTCGCCGGTGAACGGGCCGGGCGGCCCCTGGAACACCCAGAGCCCGCCGACGATGAACGTGAGCACGAAGCCGATGCCGGCGAGCACGCGGAGCGCGGGGAAGAACTTGATCCGCGTCTCGATGGCGTCCCAGTTGGCGTCGAAGTAGTCGAAGGAGACGTCGTCGACGCGGTCGGACTCGTAGGACTCGGTGTTGGCGGCCTTGATCACTTGGATGCCGCCGAGGTTGTTCTCCAACCGGGAGTTCATCTTGCCGACCGTCGACCGCACCTCGGCGTACTTCGGCTGGATAATCCTGATGAACAGGTAGGTGAACCCGGCGATGACGGGGACGGGAAGCAGCGCGACCAGGGCGAGCTGCCAGTTGATCCAGAAGAGGAGGACGCCGATCCCGACCACCATCACCGACAGGCGGAACACGGAGTTCATCCCGTCGTTGAGGAACCGCTCCAAGCGGTTCACGTCGTTCGAGAGGATCGACATCATCTCCCCGGTCTGCTTGTCCGAGAAGAAGTCCATATTGAGCCGCTGCATCTGGTCGTACGTGTCGGTTCGGACGTCGTGCTGGATGTTCTGCGCGAACGCGTTGAACCCCCAGTTGCGGACCCAGTGGAACCCCGCGCCGAAGGCGAACGCCCCGGCCAGCACCGCGATCGTGAACCAGAACTGCGCCGCCTGCTCCGTCGGGAGCCACGCGTCCGGGAGCAACACGAGCGGGATCTGCTCGTCGAACGCGGCCTCGCCGCGGAAGATCGCGTCGAGGGCGATCCCTAACATTAGCGGGGGAAGCAGATCGAGCAGGCGGGCGAAGACGCTGGCGAGGACGCCCACCGTCACCTGCGGGACGTAGTCGCGGCCGTACTCGACGAACAGCCGCTTCATCGGATTCTCGATCTTGTCCCGCTGCTCCTCGAAGGGATCGTCTTCCTCCCATTCGACACCACTCATCACAAAGTCGTATCAGGTAAGGCGGCAAATAGGTTTCCTTCGAACCGAAATACATCGGCAGAAAACGCCGCTAACGGGCGGTCGATCGGGCGATATCGCCTTCCGGAGCGCGGTCGACGGTCGAGAACCCTCCGGTCGTGCCGGGTCGGATCGGCGCGCGCGGCGGCGTCGATCACGGTCGCTGTGTAGCGGCCTCGACACCGACGGCTGCCCGCCGGCCGCGGACCCGACGACCGCGCGACGGGCTCAGAGTTCGCGTCGTTCCACGTCGGTATCGATCCCGGCCTCGTCGAGGTCCTCCCGGACGCGCCGCCGGAGCGGATCCGGAACGCCGTCGCGCGGGACCGGCGCGGCCGTTCCGCCCTCGTCGTCGTCGGTCGGGACCGCCCAGTAGAGGACGCGGGCCGTTTCGGCGTAGAACTCCACCGCGTATCGGTCGTTACCCCCCTCGTAGTGGACGCGGGCGGCCGCGCCCTCCGCGCGCCACCCCTCCTGTTTGACCAAGGCGGCGATCGGATCTCGCATGCCCCCGCTCGGGCGGCCGGACTCATGTGGGTGTCGGCCGACTCCCCGCGAGGCCGAACCGGCGGCTCCCTCCCCCGCATCGACACCGGTTTACAACCGCCGCCCCGACGACTCGGCATGTCTCTTCGCGTCACGTTCCTCGGGACGGGCGGCGCCGTCCCGACCGTCGAGCGCGCGGCGAGCGCCGTCTTCGTCAACCGCGAGGGCGACCGCTTCCTCTTCGACTGCGGCGAGGGCACCCAGCGCGAGATGATGCGCGCCGGCACCGGGTTCGCCGTCGACCGCGTGTTCGTCTCCCACCTCCACGGCGACCACGTCCTCGGCATCCCCGGCCTCGTCCAGACGCTCGGGTTCAACGACCGCACCGACCCGCTGACGGTCCACTGCCCGCCGGGGACCGACGACCACCTCCGCGACCTCGTCCACGCGGTCGGCCACGACCCGGCGTTCCCGGTCCGGATCGAACCGGTCGCCCCCGGCGAGGTCGCCTACGAGACCGACGAGTACGCGGTTCGCGCGTTCGAAACGGAACACCGCACGATATCGCAGGGGTACGTCTTGGAGGAGGACGACCGCCCCGGCCGGTTCGACCGCCCGAAGGCGGAGGATCTGGGTGTCCCCGTCGGGCCGAAGTTCGGCCGCCTCCACGAGGGCGAGTCGGTCGAGGCCGAGGACGGGACGGTCGTCGAGCCCGAGCAGGTCGTCGGCCCGCCCCGCCCGGGCCGCAAGCTGGTGTACACCGCGGACACGCGCCCGCGAGAGACCACCGTCGAGGCGGCCGAGGACGCCGACCTGCTCATCCACGACGCCACCTTCGCCGACGACATGGCCGACCGCGCCCGCGACACCGCCCACTCCACCGGCCGCGAGGCGGGGTCGATCGCCGACCGGGCGGACGCGAAGCGGCTCGCCTTAGTCCATATCTCCTCGCGCTACGCCGCGGACGCGCGCCCGATCCGCAGCGACGCCCGCGAGGCGTTCGACGGCGAGTGTCTCCTCCCCGACGACGGCGACCTGATCGAGGTGCCGTTCCCCGACGCGGACTGAGACGTTGATGGTTCGACCGGTCGCTCTTACTCGGATGACTTTATGATCGGCATGGAGACCGCCGAAACCCCAGTCGCTCGGCTGTATGACGAATGTGTTTATAAACTGCCGATCGATACGGACACCACCGAAGCCCCAGCCGCTCGGCTGTACGATGGTGGCTTTGCTTATAAACTGCCGATCGATACGGACACCACCGAAGCCCCAGCCGCTCGGCTGTACGATGGTGGCTTTGCTTATAAACTGCCGATCGATACGGACACCACCGAAGCCCCAGCCGCTCGGCTGTACGATGGTGGCTTTGCTTATAAACTGCCGATCGATACGGACACCACCGAAGCCCCAGCCGCGAGGCGGGCGCACGCTCGTTGCGCTCCTCAGTCGCTCGTTTCACTCGCTCCTTCCGGTGCTTACATCGCCTGCGCCCGCCTCGCGGCTGCCCCTTCGAGTCCCACCCGCCCGCGACCGCACCACCGGAAGTCGGTCCTGCTCGCTCCCTTCGGTCGCTGCGCGGGCTGCGACTTCCGTACTCCCGCTCGCTCCCTCCGGTCGCTCGCGGGACCGCACCTCACGCCTCCCCAGCCTCGTCGCTGGTCCTCCGCTGCGCTCCGGACCAGCGACTCCCTCGCGCGCGCTCTTCGCGCTCTTCGAGCGCTCAGAGGCACGCGCCACCGCTTCGCTTCGTCACCTCCGTCGGACCTTCGCCTGTGTGACTCCGGCCCGTGTGATCGTTCCACTCGAAACGAAGCCCGCGCACGGCTGACGTGCGTCTGACGCGAGCGAGGTCCTCCCGTCGGCCGATCTCCACGGATCGAAAGAACCCCGCGTAGCGCCCCTCAAGCGGGCGTTTCGTTCCACTTTCACCGCGGTCACGTACATTTTAATACCATCTGGAACCAACCGTCGTACGCCTCCCACTGAAAACAAGACCGGAGGCGGAGACACCCCATGAGCGAACTGCGACAGGAAGCGGAAGCGATAGCGGAACAGTTCTCGGACCACACCGATGTCGACCCCGACGACGTCGAGGAGCGGCTGACGACGCTCGTCGACGAGTACCGCGTGCCGCTCGACGAGGCGAGTCGGAGCGTCACCAACAGCTACCTCGAAGACGCCGGGATGGAGCGCGACGAGCTCGGCCGCGGCGGCAGCGAAGAGGTCCTCGTCAACGACATCGACGAGGACGAGCAGTGGGTCGACTTACGCGTGAAGTTGGTCGACCTCTGGGAGCCCCGGAGCGACTCCATCTCACAGGTCGGCCTGCTCGGCGACGAGTCGGGCACGATCAAGTTCGTCGCCTTCGAGACCTCCGACCTCCCGGAGCTGACCGAGGGGCAGGCGTACGAGCTCTCGAACGTCGTCACCGACGAGTACGAGGGGAGCTACTCGGTGAAGCTCAACCGGACGACCGGCATCACCGAGATCGACGAGGAGATCGAGGTCGGCGACAACGCCGACACCGTCGAGGGCGCCCTCGTGGACATCCAGTCCGGCTCCGGGCTGATCAAGCGCTGCCCCGAGGAGGACTGTACGCGCGTCCTCCAGAACGGGCGCTGCTCCGAGCACGGCCAGGTCGAGGGCGAGTTCGACCTCCGGATCAAGGGCGTCCTCGACGACGGCGAGACCGTCACCGAGGTCATCTTCGACCGCGAGGCCACCGAGGAGCTCACCGGCATGACCCTCGAAGCGGCCAAGGACATGGCGATGGACGCGCTCGACACCACCGTCGTCGCCGAGGAGATGGGCGAGGACGTGCTCGGGCGCTACTACCGCGTCACCGGCCCGACGTTCGGCCGGTACGTCCTGGTCGACGAGATGGAGGACCCTGGCACCGTCGACGTTGAAAGCGCGCTGATCGAAGCGAGGTCGATTTGAAATGAGCCAGTCAGCCCCCACCCGAGAGGTCGCCCGGCGCGTGTTCGCGAGCGAGTTCAACGACGCCGGCTACACGTTCACCGAGTCCGACGACGAGCGCGCCCCCGTCTACGCGCTGTTACCGACGGGCGAGTCCTCGAACCGCGTGTTCTTCGTCGGCACCCTCACGGAGAAGGAGGACGTCGGCGAGGACAGCGAGTACTGGCGCGGCCGCATCGTCGACCCGACGGGCACGTTCTTCGTGTACGCCGGCCAGTACCAGCCCGAAGCCGCTTCCAAACTCCGGGACTTGGAGCCCCCGGCCTACGTCGCAGTCGTGGGGAAGCCCCGGACCTACGAGACCGACGACGGCACGGTCCGGGTCTCCGTCCGCCCCGAGTCGATCACCGAGGTCGACGCCGCCACCCGCGACCGCTGGGTCGCGGAGACCGCTCGCCGCACCGTCGAGCGCGTCGCCGCGTTCGACGACGAGGGCAACGAGTACGCGCGGATGGCCCGCGAGGAGTACGACCTCGACCCCGAGACGTACAAGGCCGCCGCGCTCTCGGCGCTGGAGGACCTCGACGAGAGCGGCGACGAGCTCGCGGGCGACGAGTCCGGGAGCGACGACGCCGCGCTCGACGACGCCTCGGACGGGACCGACCCGGCCGGCACGCCGGAGCCCTGACGCGGCCGGCGGCTCGGCGTTCTGACGCGGTCGGCATCTCGGCGTTCTGACGCGGTCGGCGCGCCGGAACACTGACGCCCCGACACCGGATTTTCGCGGCGTTCGGCGCGGTTCTGCCCCGAACGCGGTTCTCGTTCTTACGATCGTCTGACAAACGCTTAAGTGATCCGCGGAACGATCGGTCCGATAATGGGCAACAAGAACAAGACGATCTCGTTCCGCGTCAACGAGGACGCGTTCGAGACCCTCCGCGACATCGCCGAGGAGCGAGACATCTCGCTGTCTGCGGTCTTCCGGGACTACGTGGATACGCTCGTTGCCCACGACGGTCAGGTCCGGGTCATCCCGGAGGCCGAACTGGACAGCATGGGCGAGAGCGGGGAGTCGTTCCCCCCGAAGATCGAGGTCCCGAAGAGCTTCGTCCGCGAGCACGAGCGGTTAGAGCTCGAGGCCGAACACCTCCGCGAGCAGCTCGAAGAGCACAAGCGCTACGTCAACTACCTCCGCGAGCAGCTGGAGGACGGCGACGAGGAAGTGATCCAGCTGGAGGACCTCGACGGCGAGCCCGACGAGCCCTCGTTCCGCCTCGGGTAGCGGTCCGGTCCGCTTCAGACGGCCACAGCCGCCGATCTTCTCGCGCCACTCGCGACCGCCGAGCCGTGACACGTCCAACCGTCGAGCCGCGGCGCCGCGACGTCCGGCTCCCGCGTCGGCCGACCCGCCGCGCGCGAAAACCTTCCTGTTCGTCCGTTACTGACCGACGAAACGCCTATCTTGGCGAAAATATTGCCGAACAAGTCAGAGTTTGTTCAGAAACGTCCGATTCTCTCCGAATCTGATGGACGGTCTCTCAGCGCGAAGCCGCTATTTCTGATTATACTAAATTATTTACGAAAACGATATTACCCGGGCGGTGGACGTATCGGACATGCGAAGGTGGGTTCGACCGTGACCGTGTTCGACAGGGCGTACGACGATACGGTTCGCGTCCTCGACGAGGACGGCGAGGTCGTCGGCGACGTTCCAGACCTCGACGACGACTCGCTCGTCGAGATGTACAGGCACATGCGGCTGGCGCGCCACTTCGACGGCCGCGCGGTGAGCCTCCAGCGGCAGGGCCGGATGGGGACGTACCCCCCGCTCTCCGGGCAGGAGGGTGCCCAGATCGGGTCGGCGTACGCGCTCGACGCGGACGACTGGATGATCCCGTCGTACCGCGAGCACGGCGCCGCTCTCGTCCACGGCCTGCCGCTCAAACAGACGCTGCTCTACTGGATGGGCCACGAGGACGGCAACAACGCGCCGCCGGACGTCAACGTCTTCCCGGTCGCCGTCCCCATCGCGTCGCAGGTGCCCCACGCGACGGGCGCCGCGTGGGCCTCGAAGCTCCGCGGCGAGAACGACGCGTTCGTCTGCTACTTCGGGGACGGCGCGACGAGCGAGGGCGACTTCCACGAGGGGGTCAACTTCGCCGGCGTGTTCGACACGCCCACCGTCTTCTTCTGTAACAACAACCAGTGGGCGATCTCCGTGCCCCGCGAGCGGCAGACGCGGAGCGCGACCTTGGCGCAGAAGGCGGAGGCGTACGGCATCGACGGCGTCCAGGTCGACGGGATGGACCCGCTCGCGGTGTACAGCGTCACGGAAGCGGCCTTGGAGAAGGCGCGCGACCCCGAGACGGACCGGCCGCGGCCGACGCTCATTGAGGCGGTCCAGTACCGCTTCGGCGCGCACACGACCGCCGACGACCCGACCGTCTACCGCGACGACGACGAGGTCGAAAGCTGGAAGCGCAAGGACCCGATCGACCGGCTGGAGTCGTACCTCCGCGGCGAGGGGGTCCTCGACGACGAGCGCGTCGCGGAGATCGAGTCGTCGGTCGAGGCGCAGGTCGCGGACGCGATCGACGCGGCGGAGTCGATGGCGCGCCCCGACCCCCGAGAGCTGTTCGAACACGCCTACGCGGAGCTTCCGCCGGAACTGGAGCGGCAGTACGAGGAGTTCGCCGCGCTGCGCGACGAGCGCGGCGACGCGGCGTTCCTGGAGGATTGAATGACCGAGACACAGAACCTCACGCTGGTACAGGCGATACGAGACGGATTACACACCGAACTGCGCGAGGACGACGACGTCGTCGTGATGGGCCAAGACGTCGGGAAGAACGGCGGCGTCTTCCGCGCCACCGAGGGCCTCTTCGACGAGTTCGGGGGCGACCGGGTGATCGACACCCCGCTCGCCGAGTCGGGCATCGTCGGCACCGCCGTCGGGATGGCCGCGATGGGGATGCGACCGGTCCCGGAGATCCAGTTCTCCGGGTTCATGTACCCCGGCTTCGACCAGATCGTCTCGCACATGGCGCGGTTCCGGACCCGCAGCCGCGGGCGGTTCACGCTCCCGATGACCCTGCGGGCCCCCTACGGCGGCGGGATCCGCGCGCCGGAACACCACTCCGAGTCGAAGGAGGCGTTCTACGCCCACGAGGCGGGGCTGAAGGTGGTCATCCCCTCGACGCCCTACGAGGCGAAGGGGTTACTCGCGGCGTCGATCCGCGACCCCGACCCGGTGATCTTCCTCGAACCGAAGCTGATCTACCGGGCGTTCCGCGAGGAGGTGCCCGAGGAGCCGTACACGGTCCCTATCGGCGAGGCGGCCACGCGCCGCGAGGGCGACGACGTCGCGGTGTTCACCTACGGCGCCATGACCCGCCCCACGCTGGAGGCCGCCGAGACGCTCGGCGAGGAGGGGATCGAGTGCGAGGTCGTCGACCTCCGGACGATATCGCCGCTCGACCGCGAGGCGGTCGTCGAGGCGTTCAAGAAGACCGGCCGTGCGGTCGTCGTCCACGAGGCGCCCAAGACGGGCGGGCTCGCGGGCGAGATCACGGCGATCCTCCAGGAGGAGGCGCTGCTGTATCAGGAGGCGCCGATCGGCCGTGTCACCGGCTTCGACGTGCCGTACCCGCTGTACGCGTTGGAGGACTACTACCTCCCGTCCGCGGCGCGCATCGAGGACGGGATCTTGGAGGCGGTCGAATTTTAAGATGTCCGCCGGAAATACACGCATGACAACGGAGGAGGCCGATCGATGACGATCAAGGAGTTCAAGCTCCCCGACGTCGGTGAGGGCGTCGCGGAGGGCGAGCTGGTCTCGTGGCTGGTCGCGCCCGGCGACCGCGTCGAGGAGGACCAGCCCGTCGCCGAGGTCGAGACCGACAAGGCGCTCGTCGAGGTGCCGTCGAGCTACGACGGCACCGTCGAGGAACTGTTCGTCGAGGAGGGGGAGATGGTCCCCGTCGGCGACGTGATCATCTCGTTCCGCGTCGACGAGGAGGGCGACGAGGCGGCAGCCGGCGCCGACGCGGAGGGCGACGCCGAACCGGCGTCCGACTCGACCGACGAGCCCGAGCCGGAACCGGACGCGGCCGCCGACGAAGGCGACGAGGAGCCCGGCGAACCCGACACGCCCTCCGGGCGCACCTTCGCGCCGCCATCGGCCCGCCGGCTCGCCCGCGAACTCGGCGTCGACGTCGCGGCCGTCGACGGGAGCGGCCCCGGCGGTCGCGTGAGCGAGGCCGACGTGCGGGCGCACGCCGAGAGCGACGCCGGATCCGCCGGTTCGGGCGGCGAAGACGGGCCCGAGCCCCGTCCCACGCCGACACCGACCGACGTCGGATCGGGCGATCGGACGTCCGCGGTCAGCAAGCGCGGCTCCGGCGGCTCCGCAGATGCGGCGTCGACAACGGCCACCAGCGACGCCCCCGAGCTCGCGGGCCGCGAGACGACGCTCGCGACCCCCGCGACGCGGAAGGTCGCGCGCGAGCGCGGCGTGGACATCGACGACGTGCCGACCGACGAGACCCGCGACGGCGAGGCGTTCGTCACGGCCGAGGCCGTGAACGCGTACGCCGACGCGCTGGAGTCGCCGGACGAGTCGACGCCGGAGCCCGCCGATGTCGATGTGGGCGCCGGGACCGACGCGACCGCTGCGACCGGTGTCGCGGACGCGGCCGGCGCCGCGTCGGGCGACGAGACCGTCCCCTACCGCGGCGTCAGGCGCACCATCGGCAAGCAGATGGAGCGGTCGAAGTTCACGGCGCCGCACGTCAGTCACCACGACACCGCCGAGGTCGACTCGCTCGTGGAGGCGCGCGAGGAGCTGAAGCCGACAGCCGAGGCGAAGGGCGTGAAGCTCACCTACATGCCGTTCGTGATGAAGGCCATCGTCGCCGGGCTGAAGGAGTACCCGTACCTCAACAGCGAGCTCCGCGAGGACGACGAGGAGATCGTCTTGAAAGGCGAGTACAACCTCGGGATCGCCGTCGCGACCGACGCGGGCCTGATGGTCCCCGTCGTCGACGACGTCGACGAGAAGGGGCTCTTCGAGCTGGCCGACGAGGTGAACGACCTCGCGAGCCGCGCCCGTGAGCGGAAACTGAAGCCCGCCGAGATGAAGGGCGGCACCTTCTCGATCACCAACTTCGGCGCCATCGGCGGCGAGTACGCCACGCCGATCATCAACTACCCCGAGACCGCGATCTTAGGCCTCGGCGCCATCGAGGAGCGACCCGTCGTGCGCGAGGGTGCCGACGGGGCGAGCGAGGTCGTCCCGGCGCCGACGCTGCCGCTCTCCCTCTCGATCGACCACCGGGTCGTCGACGGCGCGGTCGCGGCCGAGTTCGCGAACACCGTCATGGAACACTTAGAAAACCCCCTGCTGCTACTCAACGAATAATGGTCGTCGGAGACGTCACCACGGGAACGGAGGTACTGGTCATCGGCGCGGGGCCGGGCGGCTACGTCGCCGCCATCCGCGCCGCACAGGAGGGGCTCGACACCACGCTGGTCGAGAAGGACGCCTACGGCGGCGCCTGTCTCAACCGCGGGTGCATCCCCTCGAAGGCGCTGATCACGGGCAGCGGGCTCGCCCACGAGGCCGGCAACGCGGAGTTCATGGGCGTCCACGCGGACCCAGCCGTCGACATGGGGAAGATGGTCGAGTGGAAGGACGGCGTCGTCGACCAACTGACGGGCGGCGTCGAGAAGCTCTGTAAGGCGAACGGCGTGAACCTGATCGAGGGGACCGCCTCGTTCGTCGGCGAGGACACCGTTCGCGTCGCGCACGGCGGCGACGGGCAGGGCTCCGAGACGCTCTCGTTCGAACACGCGATCGTCGCGACCGGCTCGCGGCCGGTCCAGATCCCCGGCTTCGAGTTCGCCGAGGACCACGTCTGGAGCTCCGCCGACGCGCTCGACGCCGACACGGTCCCGGACCGCCTCGGGATCGTCGGCGGGGGTTACATCGGGATGGAGCTGGCGACGACGTACGCGAAGCTCGGCGCCGACGTGACGGTCGTCGAGATGCTCGACGACATCCTCGACCCCTACGAGGACGACGTGAAGCGGATCGTCCGCACGCGCGCCGAGGAGCTGGGCGTCGAGTTCCACTTCGGCGAGGGCGCGAGCGAGTGGTCGGAGGCGCCCGACGGCGGCTACCTGCTCCACACGGAGACGGAGGAGGGCGAGGAGTCGACGTACGGCGTCGACAAGATCCTCGTCGCGGTCGGCCGCCAGCCGGTCACGGACGGGCTCGACCTGAATGAGGCCGGGATCGAGACCGACGAGCGCGGGTTCATCGACACCGACGACCGCACCCGGACCGCGGTCGAGCACATCCACGCCGTCGGCGATGTCGCGGGCGACCCGATGCTCGCGCACGCGGCCTCGAAGGAGGGGATCGTCGCCGCCGAGGTGATCGCGGGCGAACCCGCCGCGATGGATCAGCAGGCGATCCCGGCGGCCGTCTTCACCGACCCCGAGATCGGCACGGTCGGGATGACCGAAAGCGAGGCCGCGGACGCCGGCTTCGACCCCGCGGTCGGCGAGATGCCCTTCAACGCCTCCGGGCGGGCGATGACGACCGGCCACACCGAGGGGTTCGTCCGGATCGTCGCCGACGAGGAGAGCGGGTTCGTCCTCGGCGGGCAGATCGTCGGCCCGGAGGCGTCGGAGCTGATCGCGGAGGTCGCACTCGCGATCGAAATGGGGGCGACGCTGGAGGACGTGGCCGCCACCGTCCACACCCACCCGACGCTCGCGGAGGCCGTGATGGAGGCCGCCGAGAACGCGCGCGGGCAGGCGATCCACACGCTGAACCGCTGACCGCGTTCGACACCGCTGACCGCGCTCGAACCCTCCGTGTTTCCGTGCGGCCGCGGTCCTCGCCCGCTGAGGTCCCGCGACGAAGCGAACCAATGCGCCGCTGGATCCTCGGGTGTGGCTCTCACACATGACAGTCGAAGTGTCGAAACGGCTACGTATCGGGGCCGGTAGTAGACACTTACCGCGCGGTAAACCCATTGGAGCGCCGCTGCGGCCCTTGTCAGCGACTTCGAAGATTTACGAAAAGAACTTCATTATTTCGATAGAAACTCTCTGTTATAACGATGATTCCCTCTCCGACTTAGACAATATTATCAGCGAAGAGGGCCGATCATTTCTTGATGGCTAGTAACACCCAAGAGTGGTGGCCGGATCAGTTGGATCTGGAGCTGCTCGATCAGAACTCCGCGAACATCGGTCCCTACGACGAGAGGTTCGATTACGCTGAGGCGTTCGAGGAGCTCGACCTCGAAGCGGTCAAATCCGACCTCGAAGACGTGATGACCGACTCGAAGGAGTGGTGGCCCGCCGACTACGGACACTACGGCCCGCTGTTCATCCGGATGGCGTGGCACAGCGCCGGCACGTACCGCTCGCTCGACGGGCGCGGCGGCGCCGCCGGCGGACACCAGCGCCTCCCGCCGATCAGCAGCTGGCCGGACAACGTGAACCTCGACAAGGCCCGGCGGCTGCTGGAGCCGGTCAAGACGAAGTACGGCGAGAAGCTCTCGTGGGCGGACCTCATCGTGCTCGCCGGCAACGTCGCGCTGGAGTCGATGGGCTTCGAGACGTTCGGCTTCGCGGGCGGCCGCGAGGACGACTTCCGGGGCGACGACGCCGTCGACTGGGGCCCCGAAAGCGAGTGGGAGATGACCTCCGAGGAGCGCTTCGACGAGGAGGGCGACCTGAAGGCGCCGCTCGGCAACACCGTGATGGGCCTCATCTACGTCAACCCCGAGGGGCCGAACGGCGAGCCGGATCTCGAGGGCTCGGCGAAGAACATCCGGCAGTCGTTCAGCCGGATGGCGATGAACGACAAGGAGACTGTCGCGCTCATCGCCGGGGGCCACACCTTCGGCAAGGTCCACGGCGCCGACGACGGCGACAACCTCGGTCCCGAGCCCGAGGACGCCCCCATCGACCTCCAGGGTCTCGGCTGGGACAACGAGTTCGGCGAGGGGATGGGCCCCGACACCATCACTAGCGGCATCGAGGGGCCGTGGAACGCCACCCCGACCGTCTGGGACATGAGCTACGTCAACAACCTGCTCACCTACGAGTGGGAGCCGGAGAAGGGCCCCGGCGGCGCGTGGCAGTGGACCACGAAGAACGACGAGCTCGACGACGCCGCGCCCGGCGTCGCGGACGCCTCCGACAAGGAGGACGTGATGATGCTCACGACGGACGTGGCCCTGAAACACGACGACGACTTCCGGGCCGTCTTAGAGGAGTTCCGCGACGACCCCGACGAGTTCCAGGAGACGTTTGCGAAGGCGTGGTACAAGCTCATCCACCGCGACATGGGCCCGCCGGAGCGCTTCCTCGGCCCCGAGGTCCCGGAAGAGACGATGATCTGGCAGGACCCGCTGCCGGAGGTCGACTACGAGACGATCGGCGACGCTGAGGTCGCCGAGCTCAAGGAGGCGCTCCTCGACTCCGGCCTCTCGACCGGTGAGCTCGTCAAGACCGCGTGGGCTGCGGCGTCCACCTACCGCGACAGCGACAAGCGCGGCGGCGCCAACGGCGCCCGCATCCGCCTCGAACCCCAGCGCAGCTGGGAGGCCAACGAGCCCGAGCGGCTGGCCGACGTCCTCTCGACGCTCGAAGACGTCCAGGCCGAGTTCAACGAGTCGCGGTCCGACGACGTCCGCGTCTCGCTCGCCGACCTCATCGTGCTGGGCGGGACCGCGGCCGTCGAACAGGCCGCGGCCGACGCCGGGTACGACGTCGAGGTGCCGTTCGCGCCCGGCCGCGTCGACGCCGCCGCGGACCAGACCGACGTCGACTCCTTCGAGGCGCTCAAGCCCGAGGCGGACGGCTTCCGTAACTACCTCGGCGACGCCGACGAGGACGTCGAGGACCTGATGGTCGACAAGGCCGACCTGCTGAACTTAACCGCCAGCGAGATGACCGTGCTGGCTGGCGGGCTTCGCGCGCTGGGCGCGACCTACGCCGACCGCACGGCGTTCACCGACGATCCCGGGACGCTCACCAACGACTTCTTCGTCAACCTGCTCGACATGGAGTACGAGTGGGATGAGGTCACCGACGCCGAGGACCTCTACGAGGTCCGCGACCGCGACACCGGCGAGGTCGCGTGGGAGGCGACGCGTGCCGACCTCATCTTCGGGTCGAACGCGCGGCTCCGCACCATCGCCGACGTGTACGCCAGCGACGAGGAGAAGTTCGTCGAGGACTTCGTCGCGACGTGGAGCGAGGTCATGAAGCTCGACCGCTTCGATCTCGACTGACGGTCGTCGTCGCGGCCGGTTTTCTTTTTGAATCGTTCCAGACCGAGTCCGTAGCGTGCCGGTCGGTTCGCCGCCCGTCTGTCGCTGGTCGCTCCCCGCCGTCCTGAATTCCCCGTCAGCGCTGCCCAACGTCCGTCCTGTAGCACGACGTCGAGGGGCCGGCCATCGCCGCAGCGACAGATTCTATATCGCGATATAAGATTCATCACGCCAGTTCCGCTCGGATTCCACAGCTTACCGCACGTTCGTTCTTCCCGTCCGATCCGGCGTTTCGGCGACGATCGACCGGCTTTTTTCCCGCCGGACCCTCGATCGCGACATGGCCGACGAGTTCGACCCGGAGAAGTTCGAGGACAAGTACGCCCACTACTTCAACGAGCTCCAGCGGGCGTACAAGAACGCGTTCGAGCAGATGAACGACCGGTACGACTCGGAGCTGATCCACGGGATCGACCAGACCGTGCTCAACGAGTCGGAGCCCTTCTACGAGGACGGCGAGTTCCGCGTCGAGCTGCCGGAGAACCCGCGCGAGCGCATCCGCGGCGCCGTCGCGGTCGACGACGAGACGTTCGAGGAGACGCTCGACGAGTACGTCGAGCGGATCGAGTCCGAGCTGTACCGGACCCTCGGCGTCGATCGCTCGGAGTAACGGGACGCGACGGGGCTGCGTCGCGGCCCGTATCCGCCCGAACCAAAGGCATAAGCCCGCCGCCCGCCAACTCGCGGGCATGAGCACGGACACCGACGCGGCTGACGCGGAAAACGAACTCCGCGAGCGGATCACGAACTTCCTGCGGCGCAACTTCCCGCAGATCCAGATGCACGGCGGGAGCGCCGCCATCGCCCACCTCGACCGCGAGAAGGGCGAGGTGACGGTCCAGCTCGGCGGCGCCTGCTCCGGCTGCGGCATCTCCCCGATGACGATCCAGGCGATCAAGTCCCGGATGGTCAAGGAGATCCCCGAGATCGAGACGGTCCACGCGGACACCGGCGCGTCCGCCGGCGCGGACGGCGACCTCGGCGGCACCAGCAGCGGCGGCGGCATGTCCCCCTCCTTCCCCGGCGAGACGACCGACGACGACGGCGGCGACGACGAAGGCCCCCAGGCCCCGTTCTGAGTCGCTTCGACCCCCGAGGCTTTCCTCTCTCTCTTTCCGCTTCGCCAGTCGCGTTGCCGTTCGGCGATGATCGCTCGTTTTCGGCGATCAGACGCGTTGTAACGACGCTCCAGTCGTTTCTCCTGTCTCTCTCGGCGAGCAGGGTTAAATTCTATGTCGCTATATTGAATTCACTCCGCCGGTCCTGCTCGGTCCGACTGAAGCCTTTTTCTCCCCGGCAGCCGTGGGGAGTTGCTATGTACCATCGCGAGGTCGAACCCACGGCGGAGTACGTCGCGCGGTTCGAGACGGGCGCCGACTGGCGCGAGGAGATCGAGAGCCTCGCCCGCGAGGAGGACGTCGAGGCCGGCTGGTTCACGGCGCTCGGCGCGGTCCAGGACGCGGATGTCTGGTTCTACGACCAGGAGGAGACCGAGTACCGCTCGGTGACGTTCGACGAGCCGCTGGAGGTGGCCGCCTGCGTGGGCAACGTCTCGCTGTTGGAGGGGGACGTGTTCGCGCACACCCACGTCGTGCTCTCGCGGCCGAGCGGGCAGGCCCTCGCGGGCCACCTCGACTCGGCGACCGTCTGGGCCGGCGAGTGCCACCTGCGCGCGTTCGCCGAGCCGCTGGAGCGCTCGCACGACGAGGCCACCGACCTCGACCTGTGGCTGTGACCCGACTAACGCGCCGCGCGATTCCCTCGACTGAGGCCCGATGAGACCGGACGACGAGCGCTACTTCGCGCGGATCGAGGAGCGACTCGACGAGGCGTGGGACGTCGCGGAGACGGCCAAAGAGCAGGGCCGGGACCCGGAGCCCGAGATCGAGATCCCGGTCGCCCGCGACATGGCGGACCGCGTCGAGAACATCCTCGGCATCGACGGCGTCGCGGAGCGCGTCCGCGACTTAGAGGGCGAGATGTCCCGCGAGGAGGCGGCCCTGGAGCTGGTTACCGACTTCGTCGACGGGAGCGTCGGCGACTACGACTCCCGCGAGGGGAAGATCGAGGGGGCCGTCCGGACCGCCGTCGCGCTGCTCACCGAGGGCGTCGTGGCCGCCCCGATCGAGGGGATCGACCGGGTCGAGCTGTTAGAGAACGACGACGGCACCGAGTTCGTCAACGTCTACTACGCCGGCCCGATCCGCTCGGCGGGCGGGACCGCGCAGGCGCTGTCGGTGCTCGTCGCTGACTACGCCCGGTCGCTGCTGGGCATCGACGAGTACAAGCCGCGCGACGTCGAGGTCGAGCGCTACGCCGAGGAGATCGCCTTATACGACAAGGACACCGGGCTCCAGTACACGCCGAAGGACAAGGAGTCGAAGTTCATCGCGAAGCACATCCCCGTCATGCTCGACGGGGAGGCGACGAGCGACGAGGAGGTGTCGGGGTTCCGCGACCTCGAACGCGTCGACACCAACTCCGCGCGCGGCGGGATGTGTCTCGTCGCCGCCGAGGGGATCGCGCTGAAGGCCCCGAAGATCCAGCGGTACACCCGCGACCTCGAGGAGGTCGATTGGCCGTGGCTCCAGGACTTGATCGACGGGACGATCGGCAAGGACGGGGCAGGCGACGGCGACGCCGCCGAATCGACGGCCGGAGACGGCGACGCGAAAGACGGAGACGACGCGGCGGCCGACGGCGAACCGGGCGACGCGGAGGCCAAGTCCGACAACGAGGCCGAAGCCGACGGCCCGCCCCGCGCCGACCCCTCCCAGAAGTTCCTCCGTGACCTCATCGCGGGCCGGCCCGTCTTCACGCACCCGAGCGAGGCCGGCGGGTTCCGACTCCGCTACGGTCGCGCGCGCAACCACGGGTTCGCGACCGGCGGCGTCCACCCCGCGACGATGCACATCGTCGACGACTTCCTCGCGGCCGGGACGCAGATAAAGACGGAGCGACCCGGAAAGGCCCACGGCGTCGTCCCCGTCGACTCCATCGAGGGGCCGACGGTCCGGCTGGCGAACGGCGAGGTCCGGCGTATCGACGACCCCGAGGAGGCCAAGGAGGTTCGCAACGGGATCGAGAAGGTGCTCGACCTGGGCGAGTACCTCGTCAACTACGGGGAGTTCGTCGAGAACAACCACCCGCTCGCGCCCGCGTCGTACGCCCCCGAGTGGTGGGTCCAGGAGTTCGAGGTGGCCGGCGCCGACGTTCAGGCCATGGGCGACGACCCGCACGTCGACCTCGAACACCCCGACGTCGACGAGGCGCTCGCGTGGGCGGAGGAGTACGACTGTCCGCTCCACCCCGAGTACACGTACCTCTGGCACGACGTGTCGGTGGAGGCGTTCGAGGCACTGGCCGACGCGGTCGCCGCGGGCGAGATCGTCGAGGGCGTCCTCGCGATCGAGCGCACCGAGCCGGTCCGGGACGCGCTGGAGTCGCTGCTGGTCGAACACGCGGCGACCCCGGACGCGCTCCGGATCCCGACGTGGCGCCCGCTCGCGCGGTCGCTCGGGATCGACGACGGGCTCCGGAAGGAGTGGGACGCGGACGACCTCTCGGCCGCCGCCCGCGAGTACGCCGACGGCGAGAACGCGATCCGCGCGGTCAACGAGGTCGCGCCGTTCGAGGTACGCGAACGCGCGCCGACCCGGATCGGCAACCGGATGGGGCGGCCGGAGAAGTCGGAGAGCCGCGACCTCTCGCCTGCGGTCCACACCCTCTTCCCGATCAACGAGGCCGGCGGCCCGCAGCGCGACGTGGCCGAGGCCGCGAACGTCATGGACGACACCGGTCACCGGGGACGGCACGAACTCCAGGTCTCCGACCGAGTCTGTCCGGAGTGCGGCGAACACACCTACGCCGCGCTCTGTCCCGACTGCGAGACGCACACGGAGCCGCACTACGAGTGTAACGACTGCGGAACCGTCTGCGAGCCCGACGAGGCCGGCCGCGTCGAGTGCCCGAACTGCGAGTGGGAGGTGACGGCCGCGACGTACCAGGAGGTCGACGTCAACGACGCGTACCGTTCGGCGCTGGAGAACGTCGGCGAACGGGAGTCCGCCTTCGAGATCCTCAAGGGGGTCCAGGGGCTCACCTCGCGGAACAAGACGCCCGAACCGATCGAGAAGGGCGTCCTCCGCGCGAAGAACGGCGTCACCTCGTTCAAGGACGGCACAGTCCGGTACGACATGACCGACCTCCCGGTCACCGCGGTCAAGCCCGCGGAGCTCGACGTCACCGCCGATCACTTCCGCGAGTTGGGCTACGAGACGGACGTCGACGGCGAGCCGCTCCGTCACGACGACCAGGTGGTCGAGCTCCGCGTCCAGGACATCGTCCTCTCGGACGGCGCGGCCGAGCACATGCTCAAGACCGCCGACTTCGTCGACGACCTGCTCGAACAGTTCTACGGGCTCGACCGCTTCTACGAGGTGAACGAGCGCGACGACCTCGTCGGCGAGCTCGTCTTCGGGATGGCGCCCCACACGAGCGCCGCGACTGTCGGGAGAGTGGTCGGATTCACGTCGGCCGCCGTGGGATACGCTCATCCGTACTTTCACGCCGCGAAACGACGGAATTGCTTCCACCCGGAGACGGAGATCGAGTATCGAGACAACGCGGGTCGACACCGCGAAACAATCGAGACGTTCGTCGAGGATCGGCTGGACGATCCGCGGACCGACGACTTCGGAACGCTCGTTGAGGAACTCGACGGTGCGATCGAGGTGCCTTCGATCGACGAACGCGGAAACGAGGTGACACAGTCGGTAACTGCCGTCTCAAAACATCCGAGTCAGGATCACCTCGTCCGGATCGAAACGCGTCGCGGGCGCTCGATTCGCGTGACGCCCGACCACACGATGCTGCGAGTCGTGGATGCGGAAGTCCAAAAAGTGGCCGCGAACGAACTGGAGGTTGGTGATTCCGTTCCGTCGAGTCCTTCACAGCAGAACGTATCGATGAACGCCGCCACCGGCACGGCGACGGACGGCGGAATCGAGACTGACGAGGTTACGTCGATCTCGTTCCTCGAAAGCGATGTCGAATACACGTACAATCTCACCGTCGCCGAGACGCACACGCTCGCGGCGAATGACTTGTCAGTTGCTCAATGTGACGGTGACGAGGATTGCGTGATGCTTCTCATGGACGGACTTCTCAACTTCTCGAAAGAATTTCTGCCCGACCAGCGCGGCGGGCGGATGGACGCGCCGCTGGTAATGTCCTCCCGGATCGACCCCTCGGAGATCGACGACGAGGCGCACAACGTCGACATCGTGCGGGAGTACCCGCTGGAGCTGTACGAGGCCTCGCGGGAGCTGGCCGACCCGGAGGAAGTCGAGGAGCTGATCCAGATCGGCGAGGACACGCTCGGGACCGACGACGAGTACCACGGGTTCGACCACACTCACGACACGACGGACATCGCGATGGGGCCGGACCTGTCGGCGTACAAGACGCTCGGCGACATGATGGAGAAGATGGACGCGCAGTTAGAGCTGGCCCGGAAGCTGCGCGCGGTCGACGAGACCGACGTGGCCGAGCGGGTGATCGAGTACCACTTCCTCCCGGACATCATCGGGAACCTCCGAGCGTTCTCGCGGCAGGAGACGCGCTGTCTCGACTGCGGCGAGAAGTACCGCCGGATGCCGCTGACGGGGGAGTGCCGCGAGTGCGGCGGCCGCGTGAACCTCACGGTCCACGAGGGGTCGGTGAGCAAGTACGTCGACACCGCCATCGAGGTCGCGGAGCGGTTCGGCTGCCGGCCCTACACCAAACAGCGGCTGAAGGTGTTAGACCAGTCGCTGGAGTCGATCTTCGAGGACGACACGAACAAGCAGTCGGGCATCGCGGACTTTATGTAGGTGATCGGCGCGGAGGCGCGCCTTTCGAAATTTGTGAGTGGTTGTCGATCACGTCTGTCTTTTATAAAGAGTTGATCTCGATCTGTCGGTGACGACCTCCAAAGCCCCAGCCGGGAGGACTCGGTGCGGTCGCTGCGGTCCTCAGTCGCTCGTTTCACTCACTCCTTGCGGTCCTTGCGTCCCGCGCCTTCGTCCTCCCGGCTGCCCCTTTGAGTCCCACCCCGCACGGCACCGCAGCCTCACGCCTCCCCAGCCTCGTCGGCGCGGCGCTTGTAAGCGCCGCGCCGACTCCCTCGCGGGCTCCTCGCGGGCCGATGGCCCGCTCGGAGGCGCGCCACCGCTACTACCGCCCAATTCTGTTTATAAGTAGATCGTCGCTACTGCCTCGCCTCAGTCGTCTGCGCGTGCGTTCTCGACGACTTGCACGAACTCCCGGGCGGTCTCGGTGATGACCTCGTAGTCGCCGCGCTCGGCGGCGTCGTAGTCGACGAGCGCGCCGCCGGCGCCGACCGCGAACGCGCCGGCGTCAATGTAGTCGGCCGCGTTGTCGGGGCCCACGCCGCCGGTCGGCATCATCGGGATCTGGCCCAGCGGGCCCTTCATCGCGCCGAGGTGGGCCGGGCCGACCGTCTTCGCCGGGAACACCTTCACGAAGTCGGCGCCGGCCTCGTAGCCGCGGACCGCCTCGGTCGGCGTCATCACACCCGGCGCCGAGACCGCGCCGTAGCGGTTGCACGTCTCGATCACGTCCTCGTGGAGGCTCGGGGAGACGACGAACTCCGCGCCCGCCATCAGCGTGGTCCGGGCCGTCTCGCTGTCGAGGACCGTCCCCGTGCCGACGACGACCTCGTCGTCGAACGAGGCCGTGACCTCCTCGATGAGGTCCGCGACACCGGGTGTGTCGGCGGTGATCTCGACGGCGGTGACCCCGCCCTCGCGCAGCGCCTCGGCGATCTCGATGAGCTGGTCGGCCGGCACCCCGCGCAACACCGCGACGACGCCGCTGTCGTCGAGCCGTGAAAGCGTCTCGTCCATACTCCCAGTTACCCGAGTCGGTCCTTAAAACCGCGCCGATGACCGCAGTCGGTGTGGACGAGCGGAGGCGGTTCGACGGCAACTGGGGTACGGGCGACCGCGCACTGCCGGCGACCCGACCGAGCCCCCGCTTCGCCGCCTGCCCCGTGACACCGGTCGACACGAAATCGGCGGCGATCGGGGGTACTCGCCCGCGAAACGGCCGCGACGAAACACTACCCTTTTGACCCTCCTTTCGGTAACACTCGGTATAATGGGCCGACGCAAGAAGATCGTTCAGGAATGTGAGCGGCTGATGGACGCCCCGGAGAACATCCGGAACATCGCCATCGCCGCCCACGTCGACCACGGGAAGACGACGCTCTCCGACAACCTGCTGGCGGGCGCCGGCATGATCTCCGAGGACACCGCGGGCGAGCAGCTCGCGATGGACACGAAGGAGGACGAGCAGGAGCGCGGGATCACCATCGACGCGGCGAACGTCTCGATGACCCACGAGTACGAGGACACCAACCACCTCGTCAACCTCATCGACACCCCGGGTCACGTTGACTTCGGGGGCGACGTCACCCGCGCGATGCGCGCGGTCGACGGCGCCTTAGTGGTCGTCGACGCCGTCGAGGGCGCGATGCCCCAGACGGAGACGGTGCTCCGGCAGGCGCTCCGCGAGGGCGTGAAGCCGACGCTGTTCATCAACAAGGTCGACCGCCTCATCTCGGAGCTCCAGGAGGGGCCGCAGGAGATGCAGGAACGGCTGATGTCCGTCATCGCCGACGTCAACGAGCTCATCCGCGGGATGGCCGAGAACATGGACGACATCCCCGAGGACTGGACCGTCTCCGTCGAGGACGGCACGGTCGGGTTCGGCTCCGCGCTGTACAAGTGGGGCGTCTCGATGCCCTCGATGCAGCGGACCGGCATGGACTTCGGCGACATCATGGAGCTCGAACAGAACGACAAGCGGCAGGAGCTCCACGAGCGCACGCCCCTGTCGGACGTCGTGCTC
Organism: Halorubrum sp. T3; assembly: GCF_000296615.1. Lineage (NCBI taxonomy): Archaea > Methanobacteriati > Methanobacteriota > Halobacteria > Halobacteriales > Haloferacaceae > Halorubrum > Halorubrum sp. T3. Next base: position 150,544 of record NZ_ALWQ01000008.1, read on the forward strand.
GACATGGTCTGCGAGCACTTCCCGAACCCGGTGGACGCCCAGCCCCGCCGCGTCCCGCGCATCTGGCGCGGCGACCCCGAGTCCGACCTGGCCGACACGATGCGGCTGGTCGACGAGGACGGCGAGGTCGTCTTCATGGTCACCGACATCTCGATGGACCCGCACGCGGGCGAGATCGCGACGGGCCGCGTCTTCTCCGGCACGCTGGAGAAGGGCCAGGAGCTGTACGTCTCCGGCACCGCCGGCAAGAACCGCATCCAGAGCGTCGGCCTGTTCATGGGATCGGAGCGCGAAGAGGTGGACCGCGTCCCGGCAGGGAACATCGCCTCGGTCACCGGGCTGCGTGACGCCATCGCCGGCTCGACGGTCTCCTCCGTGGAGATGACACCGTTCGAGTCGATCGAGCACATCTCCGAGCCGGTCATCACGAAGTCCGTCGAGGCGCAGAACATGGACGACCTGCCGAAGCTCATCGAGACGCTCCAGCAGGTCGCCAAGGAGGACCCGACGATCCAGATCGAGATCAACGAGGACACCGGCGAGCACCTCATCAGCGGGCAGGGTGAGCTCCACCTCGAAGTGATCACCCAGCGGATCCGCGACAACCAGGGCATCCCGGTCATCACCGGGGAGCCGATCGTCGTGTTCCGCGAGCAGCCTCAGGAGTCGTCCCGCGAGGTCGAGGGGCAGTCGCCGAACCGGCACAACAAGTTCTACATCACCGTCGAGCCGATGGACCAGGAGATCGTCGACGCCATCCAGCTCGGCGAGGTCTCGATGGACATGCCCGAACTGGAGCGCCGGGAGGCGCTGCAGGAGGCCGGCATGGACAAGGACACCTCCCAGAACGTCGAGGACATCCACCGGACCAACATCCTCATCGACGACACGAAGGGGATCCAGCACCTCAACGAGACGATGGAGCTCGTCTTGGAGGGGCTTCAGGAGGCGCTCGACGACGGCCCGCTGGCCGCCGAGCCGGTTCAGGGGTCGCTGTTCCGCCTGCACGACGCGAAGCTCCACGAGGACACCATCCACCGCGGCCCCGCGCAGGTCATCCCGGCGGTCCGCGACGCGGTCCACCGCGCGCTGATCGACGGCGAGGTCCGCCTGCTGGAGCCGATCCAGGACGTCCGCATCGACGTGCCCAGCGAACACATGGGCGCCGCGTCCGGCGAGATCCAGGGCCGCCGCGGCCGCGTCGACGACATGTACCAGGAGGGCGACCTAATGGTCGTCGAGGGCATCGCGCCCGTCGAGGAGATGATCGGGTTCTCCTCCGACATCCGCTCGGCCACCGAGGGCCGCGCCTCGTGGAACACCGAGAACGCGGGCTTCCGCGTGCTCGTCGACAACCTCCAGCGCGAGAAGATCATGGAGATCCGCGAGCGCAAGGGGATGAAGCTCGAACTGCCGCAGTCGATCGACTACTTCTGAGTCGACGGCGCGGTTCGCGGTAGCCGGTCCCCGTTTTTCCTCTCTCTTCGAGCTCGATTCCTCGAAGCGGCGCGGCCGTCAGCCGCGGATTCGCCTGACGGTCGAGAGCGCCCCACCGAGGGCGAGGAACAGCCCGAGCACGGCAGCGAACAGCGGCGCATTCGACGTCTGCGCCTTCAGGAACGCCCCGCCGGGGTCGGCCGGGTCGACGTACGCGGTGGTCGACTCGCCGGCGGCGTACTCCGAGACGACCTCGCGGGCCGCCGACTCGGTGTCGTAGTTCGACGTGATCGCCGACGGGAAGACGTTCGTGCTCGCGTACTCCGTCCCCTCGTACTCGTAGGTGAACCGCACCGCCGGCCGGTAGTCCACGCCGGGACTACTCCCGGTCGACGTCGACTCGACGCTGCGGTCGGTGACGGTCGCGTCGACCGCGACGGCGTCCTCGACCGCGCTCGACTGCTGGGTGTAGTCGTACGCCCCGTAGCCGGTCACCGCGAGACCGATCAACAGCATGACGACCGCTCCCTTGAGGGTCTTCGGACCGTCGATCGAGAGCCCGCTCATTCTGCGCTCGCACCTCGGTTCGAAGGGGTTCGGTCTGGGGAAGAGCGATTGGGCGGCGTCTGGTCCGAGAGACGCTGATTCGACGTGTCGGGCCGCACAGCGATGCTCGGCGAACCGCGTGGAGGGTGACACACGCCCGGCGATCGGTCGCGACCGCCCATAATTCTGCGGGACATTTCCGCCCGATCCGTGCGGTACGTTGACAGCCGAGGCGGCGAGGCAACGCCTGCCATCGCCGAAGGCTTATACCCGATCGTCCGACTCCGTTCGAGTATGCAGACGGGCACGACTCCCCCCCGGCGCACCGCGACGGAGCCACCGAGCGACCGCTCCACGCCGGGGACAGGGACGTGTCTGCGAACGCGCGCTCCCGACCGGGCCCCGCTGCGCGCTGCGGCGGAGGTGGCGACGTGAGCGATCGCCGCGACGGGGCACCGGAGACCGCGCTCGACGCCGAGGACGCGGCGGGCGAGTCCGACCCGGCCGACCCCGGGGCGTCGCCCGACGGCGGCCACGCCTCGACGGCCCCCTCGACGCACACGGTCCGGTTAGAGCTCGTCGACGAGCCGGGCCAGCTGCTCGCCGCGCTCCACCCGATCGCGGACAACGGCGGGAACCTCCTGTCGATCTACCACGAGCGCGGGAACAAGACGCCCCGCGGGCGGATCCCGGTCGAGGTCGACTTCGAGGCGACCCCCGAGCGGTTCGAGGAGATCGTCGACGCGCTCCGCAGCGAGGGCGTGAACGTGATGCAGGCGGGCACGGAGCGGTACGCGGAGGAGGTGACGATCCTCCTGTTCGGCCACCTCATCGACACCGACCTCTCCGACACGCTCTCGCGGATCGAGGCCTGCGAGTCCGCGTCGGTCGCCGACGTGTCGCTCGCGGCCCCGCAGGGGACCGAGGAGGTGTCGAGCGCGCGGCTCCGGCTCGAAGCGCGCGCCGGCGAGACGGACGCGGCGCTGGCGGCGGTCCGCGAGCTCGCCGACGAGAAGGAGCTCCGCGTCGTGGAGCCGCTCACGGGGGTGGACGCGTGAGGCTCGCCGTGATCGGCGCGGGCGCGGTCGGGCGCTCCGTCGTCGAGTTGGCGGGCGAGTACGGCCACGAGGTCGTCGCGGTCGCGGACTCGTCGAGCGCGACGGTCGCCGACGGAACTGGCGGTCGGGCCGGCGCCGGCGGAGACGATTCGGTTGGTGTCGACCCCGACGCGGTCGTCGCGCGGAAGGCGGAGCGCGGGATCGTCGGCGACGCGGATCCGGAAGACGCCCTCTCGGCGGACTACGACGTCCTCGTGGAGGCCACGCCGACGACGCTGGGCGACGCCGAGCCCGGCTTCTCGCACGTGACCCGCGCGCTGGAGCGCGACCGCCACGCCGTCCTCGCGAACAAGGGCCCGGTCGCGGAGCGGTTCGGCGACCTGCGGGCGGCCGTCGACGACAGCGACGGCGAGATCCGGTTCGAGGCGACGGTGGGCGGCGCGATCCCCGCTGTGTCGACCGTCGAGGACATCGAACCCGGCCACGTCACCGCGGTCCGGGGCGTGCTCAACGGGACCGCGAACTTCATCCTGACGCGGATGGCCGCCGAGGGGCTCGACTACGACCACGTGCTCGCGGAGGCGCAGGATCTCGGCGTCGCGGAGGCGGACCCCTCCTTCGACGTGGACGGCACAGACGCGGCGCTGAAGTGCGTCATCCTCGCGAACGTGCTATCCTTTGGCGCGGCCGACGACCCCGCCGACGCCCGGGAGTTCACGCTCGACGACGCCGACGTCTCGGGGATCCGCGACGTGCCCGGCTCCGCGCTCCGGCTTGCGGCCGAGGACGGGCGGACGGTGCGGCTGATCGGCGAGGCGACCGGCGAGACCGTGCGGGTCGCGCCGCGGCTCGTCCCCGAGAACGGGACGCTCGCGGTCTCCGGCACGCAGAACATCGTCCAGATCGAGACGTCTCACGCCGGCCGGCTCAACATCTCCGGCCGCGGCGCGGGCGGCCCGGAGACCGCGAGCGCGGTCCTCGGCGACGTGGGGCGGCTGGAGTAGGGCGGGTCGTCCGGCCGGAGTGGGCCGGGTCGTCCGGCCGGAGCAGGCCGCTTCGACCGCCGAGTCCGCCGCCGCGGACCGGGGTCATGTGTCGCTCTGTCGTGTCCCGCGTTGTCGACAATCGCCGGACGGCGGCGCGATACTCTGTGGGCCGTATCGAAACCGTTTTAGTGGAATCAACCGAAACTTACTCACAGAGCGCCTTAGCGCGTGATTACCCCATGAGTGACAAACCGCACCAGAACTTGGCCATTATCGGCCACGTCGACCACGGCAAGAGCACGCTCGTGGGTCGCCTCCTCTTCGAGACGGGGAGCGTCCCCGAGCACGTAATCGAGCAGCACCGCGAGGAAGCCGAAGAGAAGGGCAAGGGCGGCTTCGAGTTCGCCTACGTGATGGACAACCTCGCCGAGGAGCGCGAGCGCGGCGTCACGATCGACATCGCCCACCAGGAGTTCGACACGGACCAGTACTACTTCACCATCGTCGACTGTCCGGGCCACCGTGACTTCGTGAAGAACATGATCACGGGCGCCTCGCAGGCCGACAACGCGGTGCTCGTCGTCGCGGCCGACGACGGCGTCGCGCCCCAGACCCGCGAGCACGTGTTCCTGGCCCGAACGCTCGGGATCAACGAGCTCATCATCGGCGTCAACAAGATGGACCTCGTCGACTACAGCGAGGACTCCTACAAGGAGGTCATCGGCGAGGTCGAGGACCTGCTCAACCAGGTCCGCTTCGCGACCGACGACACCACGTTCGTGCCGATCTCGGCGTTCGAGGGCGACAACGTCGCCGAGGCGTCCGAGAACACGCCGTGGTACGACGGCCCCACCCTGCTGGAGTCGCTCAACAACCTGCCGGAGGCCGAGCCGCCGACGGACGCGCCGCTCCGCCTGCCGATCCAGGACGTTTACACCATCTCCGGCATCGGGACCGTCCCCGTGGGACGCGTCGAGACCGGGATTCTCAACACCGGCGACAACGTCTCCTTCCAGCCGTCCGACGTGGGCGGCGAGGTGAAGACGGTCGAGATGCACCACGAAGAGGTGCCCAAGGCCGAGCCCGGTGACAACGTCGGGTTCAACGTCCGCGGCATCGGCAAGGACGACATCCGCCGCGGCGACGTCTGTGGCCCGGCCGACGACCCGCCGAGCGTCGCCGAGACGTTCAAGGCCCAGGTCGTCGTCATGCAGCACCCGTCGGTGATCACGGCCGGTTACACCCCGGTCTTCCACGCCCACACGGCGCAGGTCGCCTGTACGATCGAGTCCATCGATCAGAAGATCGACCCCTCGTCCGGTGAGGTCGCCGAGGAGAACCCGGACTTCATCAAGTCCGGCGACGCCGCGGTCGTCACCGTGCGCCCGCAGAAGCCGCTCAGCATCGAGCCGTCCGGCGAGATTCCGGAGCTCGGCAGCTTCGCCATCCGCGACATGGGGCAGACCATCGCGGCCGGCAAGGTGCTGGAAGTCAACGAGCGATAATCGATGCAGCAGGCACGCGTCCGCCTCGCCGGCACGAGCCCCGAGGACCTCGACGACATCTGCGACGACGTCCGCGAGATCGCGGACTCGACGGGGGTCGCCCTGTCGGGCCCGATCCCGCTGCCGACGAAGACGCTCGAGATCCCGTCGCGCAAGTCCCCGGACGGTGAGGGGACGGCGACGTGGGAGCACTGGGAGATGCGCGTCCACAAGCGTCTGATCGACATCGACGCCGACGAGCGCGCGCTCCGCCAGCTGATGCGCGTCCAAGTGCCGAACGACGTCAGCATCGAGATCGTTCTCGAAGACTGAGCGCTAGGGCGTTTCTCTTTCACCCCTCTCGTTTTTTCACCGCGTCTAGCGACGGCGTCGTCGATCGCGTCTCGCCTCCTGCGGTCGTATCCCGCTCACCTCGCGTCGAGCAGCCCGACCCGACCGGCCGCGAGCCCGCAGAACGCGCCGGTCGCGTGCGCGATCAGCGCGACGCCGGGCGCGGCCGTCATCGCGGTGAGGACGACCGCGAGGAACCCGAACAGGGCCAGTTGAATCCGCGGAGAGAGCCGGAACCGGTCGAACAGCGTCTCGCTCACGACGTTGCCGGCGAGCAGGTAGCCCCCCAGCGCGAACACCGCGCCGCTGATCCCCAACACGGCGGACGGGGGACCGAGCAGGCTCCCGAGGGTCACCTGCGCGACGCCCGCGAACGCGCCGGTCGCAACCACGAACGCGTGGAAGCGCACGCGGGTCGTCCGGCGCTCGACGAGTGGCCCGACGAGCAGCAGCCCGACGGCGTTCGCCAGCAGGTGACCGACGGAGCCGTGGGCGTACACGCTGGTGACGAGCGTCCACGGAGCGACGGAGACGGGCGTCGACAGCGCGAGGAGCCCGAAGAGGCCGACGAGGCTGAGGAGGGCCTGCGTGGCGCCGACGAGGAGGGTGATTCCGAGCGTTTCGAGGGTAGCACGCATGAGGTGAGGGTTGGAACCGCGCGGTGAAAAGGGTGTGCGGGGCGGGTTCGTCCCCCGACCGGCGCGCGACTCAGATCACGTCGTCGGGGTCGTGCGCCTTCGCCATCCGCGTCGCCTCGGCGGCGTAGCGCTTGCGGTCGTCGGGGTCGTCGACGGTCCCGACGTTCGACGGCGGCGCGTCGACGGCGGCCGTGGTGTCGCGCACGTCCGTGAAGGAGGTGAGCGCGCGCTCCTTCCGGAAGTAGCGCTCGCCGTCCGGCGTCGCGTACGTGAGGATCACCATGTTCTGCTCGTCGTCGGAGTAAGTGCGCTCGACGAGCCACATCCGCACGGCGTCGGTCGCGGAGCCGGGGGCCGCCTCGTTCGCGTTCATGCGTGGTATTTCGATTTCCATGAACAAACGTGTTGCGTCGGTCCGCGCTCCCCGATCGCCCCCGCTTCGCCTCCGGGAACCGCCAGCGTTTTATTCTTTAGGGCAACCTAAACAATCGCATGAACACGCGCGTCGTCGCCGCTCGGCTCCGCGAACGTCTCTCTCGTCTTCGCGGGAGTCTCTCGCGGCTCCGCGAACGGCTTCCTCCGGGGACCCTCGCGATCGCGGGCACGCTCCTCGTCCTCGGGGTCGGCGGCGCGGTGTTGGCGCGGACGCTCGACGTCGGCGTCGTGATCGAGGCGGCCGCGACCGCCGACCCCGCGTTCCTCGCGGCGGCGCTCGCCGCGTACCTGCTGTCGTGGCCGCTCCGCGGCCGGCGGTACGGCGACGTGCTCGCGCCGATGGGACACCGCTGCCGGACGGCGTTCCTCACGGCGGCGGTGTTCGCGAGCCAGACCGCGAACCTGATCGTTCCCGCCCGGGCGGGCGACGGGGTGCGCGCGTACCTGCTGAACGACCGGCGCGACGTGCCGTACCCGACCGGCGTCGCGTCGCTGGCTGTCGAGCGGGCGTTCGACTTAGTTGCGCTCGGCGTCCTCGGCGGCGCCGCGCTCGCGGTCCTGCTCGTCGACGGGCGGGCCGCGGCGCCGGACGGGTCGGGGCGGGCGCTCGCCGCCGCCGGAGGAATCGCGGTCGCGGCCGCGCTCGGTTCGGCGGTCACCGTCGCGGTCGCCCGGAGCGACCGCCGGTTCGGTCCGGCGCTCCGCGACCGGTTCGACGGCAGTCGGCTCTCGCGGGCCGTCGACGCCGCGGTCCGGTTCGGGGCCGCCGTCCGCGTCGTCGCCGCGGACGGGGCGGCGCTCGTGCGTGTGTTCCTCGCCAGCGCCGTCGTCTGGGCGCTGGACGTGGCCACCGCGGTCCTCGTGCTCGCGGCGCTCGTCGGCGGGTTCGGCGGCGGCGTCGCCCCCGTCACGCTGCTCGTCGTCGGGACCCTCGCGGTCTCGGCCGGGAACCTCGCGAAGGTGTTGCCGCTCTCGCAGGGCGGGATCGGTCTGTACGAGGCCGCGTTCACCGGGATCGTCGTCGCGACGACGCCGATCGCCCCCGAGGTTGCGCTCGCCGCGGCGGTGCTCGACCACGCGCTGAAGAACGGCGTCACCCTCGCCGGCGGCGCGGCCGCGGCGGCCGCGTTCGACCTCTCGCTGACGGGGACTCCGGACGAATCCGCGCCGGAGACGGAGTCGACCGCGGCGCCGACCGCGACGGACCGCTAAGTTTTTAGGCCAGCCTAAAAATTATCGCATATGCCGACCACCGCCCCGAGCGCCGACGATTCGGACATCTGCGTCATCGTCCCGACGATCCGAGAGTACGAGTGCCTCCGCGAGTACGTTGCGAACGCCCGCGAACACGGCTTCGACGTCTCGCGGCTCCACTTCCTCTTAGTCACCGAGGACTTCTGTGACACCGACGAGATGCGCGCCATGCTCGACGACCTCGGCGTCTCCGGCGAGGTGTTCGACGGCAGCCGCCGCGAGGAGTGGTACGAGGCCAACGGGGTCGCGGAGTACGGCCACGTCGTCCCGGCCGCGAGCCACGCCGAGACGAGCTTCGGCCTGCTGTACATGTGGGCCGACGACTCCTTCGAGTACGGGATCTTCATCGACGACGACACGCTCCCGCACGACGATGTCGACTACTTCGGCCGCCACATGGAGAACCTCGCCTTCGGCGGCGAAGTCGAGCGCGTGCGCTCCGACGAGGAGTGGGTGAACGTCCTCTACGACAACGCCGATGAGCACGGGCTCTACCCGCGCGGCTACCCGTACTCGGCGATGGACGAGACGGTCGAGACGGACGCGGTCGACGTCGAGCCCGGCGAGGTCGTCGCCTCGCAGGGGCTGTGGACGAACGTTCCCGACCTCGACGCGGTCCGGATCCTGATGGACGGCGACTTACAGGGGCAAGCGCAGACCCGCACGACCGCCGACGACTTCGGCGAGGACTTCGTCGCCGCGCGCGGCAACTACCTCACCGTCTGCTCGATGAACCTCGCGTTCCGCCGCGAGGTGATCCCGGCGTTCTACCAGCTGCCGATGGACGACAACGAGTGGGACGTGGGCCGCTTCGACGACATCTGGTCGGGGCTCTTCTTAAAGCGCGCCTGCGACGTGCTCGGCAAGCGCATCTACAACGGCGACCCGCTGTGTGAACACAACAAGGCCCCGCGCTCGACGTTCGACGACCTCGCGAACGAGGTGGCGGGGTTAGAGCTGAACGAACACGTCTGGGAGGTCGTCGACGAGGCGGGCGACGACGCCGACTCGTACGCGGCGGTCTTCGACGAGATGGCCGACGCGCTCGCGGAGGGCGAGTTCGACGAGTGGAACAACGGCGCGTTCCTCAACCACTGCGGCGAGTACATGCGCGACTGGCTCGACTGCCTCGACGCGATCCGCCGGACGCCGGCGGTCGCGGACGACTGAACCGACACGACTAAAAGTATTTAGGTAAGCCTAAAACACATGACGAACCACGAATCCGACGGACGAGACGGACGCGACGTTCGACGACGGAAGTTCCTCGCAGCCACCGGTTCGGTCGGCGTCGCGGGGATCGCCGGCTGTAACGGGACGACCGACGACAGCGAGGACGGCGGCGACGGCGGTGACGGCGTCGGCGACGCCGTCGGCCAGATTGGTTCCGGCCGCGCGGGCCGCGGCGCCCCCGGCGGCACGCCGATGGCGGAGATGCCGGCGCTCGAAGGCGAGCTCACCGTCTACTCCGGCCGCGGCGAGTTCCTCGTCGGCGAGCTCGTCAGCTACATCGACGACCTGTACGACGACTTCGACCTGACCGTCCGGTACAACAACTCGACCGACCTCGTGAACCAGATCGTCAACGAGGGCGAGGGGTCGCCGGCGGACGTGTTCTACTCGGTGAACGCCGGCGCGCTCGGCGCGCTCGCCGACGCGGGACGGGCGCAGGCGCTCCCCGACGACGTGGCCGGGAAGGTCCGCCAGGAGTTCCGCACCGAGCAGTGGGTCGGCACCTCCGGGCGTGCCCGGACGATCCCGTACAACACCGAGGCGTTCTCCGAGGACGACCTCCCGGACGACATCATGGCGTTCCCGGAGGAGTTCGAGGGCGACCTCGGCTGGGCGCCGTCGTACGGCTCCGCGCAGGCGTTCATCACCGCGATGCGGATCTTAGAGGGCGAAGACGCCACCCGCGAGTGGCTGGAGGCGATGGTCGAGCGCGGCGCCGCGACGTACCCCGACGAGTTCCGCACGTGTCAGGAGATCGCTGACGGCGAGATCGACGCCGCGTTCACGAACCACTACTACATCCAGCGCGTCCTCGACGGCAACCCGGAGGCCCCGATCGCCACCGCGTTCACCGAGGGCGACGCGGGCGCGGTGTTCAACGTTGCGGGCGCCGCCGTCGTCGACACCGCCTCCGACGCCGACCTCGCCGCGAACTTCGTCCGACACCTGCTGTCGGCGGAGGCGCAGGACTACTTCGCGCGCTCCACCTTCGAGTACCCGCTGATCCCCGACGTCGAGCCGATCGGCGACCTCCCGACGATCGACGAGCTGGACGTCCCGGACATCGACCTCTCGGAGCTGTCCAACCTCGAACCGACGATCGACCTCATGCGCGAGGCCGGCGTCCAGCTCTGAGCGGCCGACGCGCTCCCCACCACGCCCACGTCACCACCGCCTCTCGCCCGTGTCACTTCTCCCACTGTCGCTCCGTCCCCGCCGACTCGCCGCCCGGCTCCGCCAGCGACTCGCCCGCGCCGACCGCGTGAGCCTCGCGGCGGCCTTGGTCGCGATCGCGGCCGGCGTCCTGACGTTCGTCATCGCCGCCACCGTCTTCTCGCACCACTCCGCGAACCACGACGAGGGGGTCTACCTCACGCAGGCGGCGCTCCTCTTGGGCGGCCAGCTCGAGTTCCACGCCGGTCCGCTCGCCGACGCCGTCCACCCGTGGTTCTTCATCGAGGACGGCGGCCGGCTCTACCCGAAGTACAACCCCGTCCCGGCGGCGATGTTCGCGGTCACGATGGGCCTGTTCGGCGAGCCCCGCGTCACGCTCGCGGTCGTCGCCGCCGGCAACGCTGCCCTCGTGTACCTGCTCGGGTCGATGACGGTCGGCCGCCGGGCCGGTCTCGCCGCGGCCGTCTGCTTCGCCGCGTCGCCGATGGCGGTCGCGACGTCGTCGGCGTTCCTCCCGTACGCGCCCACGACGTTCTTCAACCTGATCTTCGCGGTCGCGTACCTCCGGAGCGTCCGGGACCGGTCGCTCCGGGCGGCCGGCGTCGCGGGCGTCGCGATCGGGCTCGCGTTCTTCGCGCGGCCGTACACCGCGGTGCTGTTCGCCGCGCCGTTCATCGCCCACGCGCTGTGGCGGGTGGGGTCGGCGGTCCGTCGCTTCGGTGCCGAGTCCGGGATGTCGACACCGCGTGCGTTCGCGGCCCTCGGTCGCCGCGCGCTTGGAGTCGGCCGGTCCGGCGAGCTTCCCGGTCCGATCCGACGCCACGGCCTTACGGCGCTGTTCGGCGTCCTGTTCGTCGGCGTCACGCTCGCGTACAACGTCCGGATGACCGGGTCGCCGCTCACGTTCCCGTACCAGGTGTTCGCGCCGATGGACGGGCCCGGCTTCGGCAAGCGGCGCATCCTCGGCCACTCGGTCGACTACACGCTCGGGCTGGCGCTGGAGTCGAACCGGTACGCGCTGCAGGAGATCGCGACCCGGTGGTTCGTCGCCGGGCCGCTCGGGACCGTCGTCGCGCTGGTCGGCGGCGCGGTCGCGCTGTGGGGCTGGCGCGCGAGCGGCGATCCGCGGAGGCCGGTGGTCGTCGACCACGGCAAGGATGTCGCGGAGACCGCCGGCTCGCCCGCGTTCCGGCGGACGGCGACGCTGCTCCTCGTGGGCGTCGCGGTCTCCGTCGTCGTCGGGAACCTCTACTTCTGGGGGACCCACAACGCGCTCGCCGACCTTTCGGACCCGACCGACGGGCTCGCGTCGCTGTTCGGGCCGTTCTACCACTTCGACCTGCTCGTCCCGCTGTCGGTGTTCGGCGGCCTCGGCGTTGCCGTCGGGTGGCGGGGGCTCGTCGCGGCCCGCGAGCGGGTCGTGGTCCGCGGCGTCTCGCCGACGGTCGCGAGCGCGGCGCTCGCGGTCGTCGTCGCGCTCGCGGTCGCGGGCGGGGGCGTCACGGCCGTGGACGCGGCCGCGGACCCGATGGAGCGGAACGCCGCGGTCGATGAGAAACACGAGGCCGCGTACGCCCCGATCGACGAGGCGACGTTCGAGGACGCGCTGGTGTTCGTCCCCACGCCGTACGGCGAGTGGCAGAACCACCCGTTCCAGTACCTCCGGAACGGCCCGGGGCTCGACGGCGAGGTCGTGTACGCGCTCGACCGCGACCCGGTCGAGAACTTCGCGGTGCTCGACGCGTACCCGAATCGGACGCTCTACCGCTACGGCTACCAGGGGGTCTGGACCGCGAACCCGGAGACCCGCGTCACGCCGAAGTTAGCGGTGCTGGGCCGGCGCTCGGGGGCTCGGCTCGACGCGGAGACGACCGTCGGCGTGCCGGACCGCGTCGTCCGCGCGCAGGTCCGCGTCGACCCGCGCCGGGGCGCGGCGGGCGGTCCCGACCACGTCTCCTACACCGTGAGCGACCTCGGCGACTCGCTCGCGGTCGACTGGGCGGTGACGCCCGAGGGCGTTCGGCTCTCCGATGGGGCGGCCGCCGGGGCACCCGAGGCGGCCGAACCGGTGCCGTTCGACCCCGAGGGCGACGTGGTCGCAGTGACGGTGACGCTCGTCGACCCCACGGGCGCGACGTTCACGTACCGGCAGGAGGTGACGGTGCGGCTGACTGAGGACGACACCGTCGAGGCCGTCTGGCCGCCCGAGCGCTCGACCTGCCGGCTCGTCACGGAGTGCGGCAACGAGGGGACGTACCTCCCCGACGAGCCCCAGACTCACCCCGAGTGGGTCGTCTTCGAGACTGAGACCGAAACGAGCGATTAATTGGTTGATTGCTTATAAATAGCTGTCAGTAGATCGGCGGCGAGCACCTCCAAAGCCCCAGTCGCTCGCTTATAAATAACTGACAGTAGATCGGCGGCGAGCACCTCCAAAGTCCCAGTCGCTCGGTTATAAATAACTGACAGTAGATCGGCGGCGAGCGCCTCCAAAGCCCCAGCCGCGAGGCGGGCGCACACTCGCTGCGCTCCTCAGTCGCTCGCGCTGCTCGCTCCCTGCGGTGCTTGCGTCGTCTGCGCCCGCCTCGCGACTGCCCCTTTGAGTCCCGCCCCCGCACCGCTCCGCGACCGCACCTCACGCCTCCCCAGCCTCGTCGGGCGCATCCTTCGGGCTCCCTTCGGTCGCCCTCGTCGCGCCCGACTCCCTCGCGCGTGCGGTTCGCGCCCGAGGGGCGCTCACCGGCACGCGCCACCGCTGCGTCCATTTATAAGTGATCGACGCTGTCGCTCACGAGCGTAAAAACGCCGCCGGCGGCGGTCCACTGTGCCCACAGTGTACGTCCGGACCGCCGTCCGACGCCGGGTCGAGGGCGAAGCGCCCTCAGAAGCGCCGCAGTTGCTCTTCGAGACAGACGGTGACGATCGACTTCGCGATGGCGGCGCCGCCGCCGATCGGGTCGAGCTTCGTCTCACCGAGGCGCTCGGCGTACCGGATCGGGCGCTCGCGCACGTCGTAGCCCCGCATCAGCGGACGGATGAGGAGCTCGGCGGAGAGGCCGGTGTTCTCCGTCCAGCCGATCTCCTCGACCACGTCGCGGCGGTACGCGCGCATCCCCGTGGTGGTATCATGGACGCGCTCGCCCATCAACAGGCTCGCGAGCGCCGCAAACGCGTGGTTTCCGAAGCGGTTGAACGCCGGCATCGCGTCGGCGCCGTGGTAGAGCCGGTCGCCGCTCACCACGTCCGCGCCGTCGTTGATCTCCGCGAGGAACTCCGGCAGCGCCTCCATCGGATAGGTGTCGTCGCAGTCGGTCGTGACGACGACCGGGCGGTCGGGCGTCAGGATCGCCTCGCTGACGGCGACGCCGTACCCCTGCGGCTCCTGCTCGATGACGGTCGCGCCGTGTTCGCGGGCGATTTCGGGGGTCCGGTCCGAGGAGCCGTCGACGCAGACGACCTCCGCCTTCCCGTCGGTCACCTCGTCGATGTCTTCGAGGACCGTCGCGATCGCCTCCTCCTCGTTGTACGTCCCCATCACGACGCTGAGGTCGTCGAAGCCGTACGGCCCTGCGGCCTCGGCGGTCGCGGCCGTCTCGTCGTCGACGCCCGTCGCGTCCGTCGCGTCGATGTCGTCCGTCGCGTCGATATCGTCCGTTGCGGCCGCCTCGCTGCCGTTCTCGACCGCGGTCGCGGACCCGTTCGTCGCGTGTGCTGAGTCGCTCATTACCCGTCTCTCCGCTCGCACGCACTTGAACTTTTAGGTTTACCTAAAACAGGTGTGAACGGGCGTCACACCGCCGACGGGCGCTCGTTCCCGCGTCCGCCGGAGGGCCTTCCCGGCTCGCGTCCCGGGGCCGCCCGCTCACGTCTCGGAGAGCCGGGCGTCCACGTCGTCCGCGACGCGGAGCGCGAGCGCGGCGATGGTGAGCGTGGGGTTCATCGCCCCGCTCGTCGGGAAGACGGAGCTGGAGGCGATCCAGCAGTTGTCGAGGTCGTGGGTCCGGCAGTCGGCGTCGACGACGCCCGAATCGGGGTCGTCGCTCATCCGCGTCGTCCCCATGTGGTGGTAGGCGGGCCCCGTCGCGTCCGGCCCGGCGACCCACTCGACGTCGGCGCCGAGTTCTTCGAGGATCTCGACTTGGATCTCGTTCGCGCGTTCGATCGTGTCGAGCGCGCGGTCGCCGACCGTCCACTCTATTTGCGGCACGGGGTTCCCGCGGTCGTCGGTGCGGTCGTCGGCGAGCGTCACGCGGCTCTCGGCGTCGGGGAGCTGCTCGACGAGCCCGCCCATCGCGACGTGGTTCCCGTACCCGTCGCGGAGCCGCTCCAGCAGGGGACCGCCCCAGTCGTCGCCCGTGAGCGCCATCTCGACCGGCGAGGGGCCGGCGTAGTTGAAGAACTCCAGCTTGAACGGGGCCTGTTCCTCGTCGGCCTCGTCGTAGAACTGGTCGCAGGCGCTGGTGTAGAAGCCGACGTGGTTCTGTCTCGTCTCCTCGTCGAGCGTGCCGCCCGCGCCCGCGAACAGGTGGTCCATGAAGAACTCGCCGACGTGGCCGCTCCCGTTCGCGAGCCCGTCGGGATAGCGGTCGGAGTCGGACAGAAGGAGGAGCCGCGGCGTCTCCACGCCTCCGGCGGCGACGACGAACGCGTCCGCCTCCTGTCGGTGGCGCTCCCCGTCCGGCGTCGCGTAGACGGCGGCCGTCACCCGGTCGTCGCCGTCGTGTTCCAGCCGCTCGACCGGAGCGCGGTCGATCACGGTCGCGCCCGCCGCCTCGGCGCGCTCGACGTGGACCGTCGCGTCGTACTTCGCGCCGCTCGGGCAGACCGGCTGGCAGGTGCCGTAGCCGACGCAGGACGACCGGTCGTCGTACGGCTCGGAGTTGCGCGCGTTCGGCACCGAGTGTATGTCGATCCCCAGCTCCTCGCACGCCTCGGCGAACAGCGAGTCGCTGTAGGAGGGCTCGAAGGGCCCCATCGGGTGGGGCTCCTCACGCGGCGGCGCGTAGGGATTGTCGACGCCGCTCCCGCCCGCGACGCCCAGCTCGCGCTCCGCCTCGGCGTAGTAGGGCCGCAGGTCGCCGTAATCGACCGGCCAGTCGGGGCCGACGCCCCGCTCCGTGCCGGAGTTGAAGTCGTCCTCGTGGAGCCGCATCACCATCCCCTGCCAGTGGAGCGTCGACCCGCCGACCCCCTTCACGCGGGCGTGGTTCAGCGGGTAAAAGCGGTCGCCCGCGTTCTCGTGGGCGTCGCGCGCGCCGCCGACGCCCCACACGTCCGGCCGGCCGTAGGACGGCCGGATCGCCCGCTCCTGTCTGGCGAGGCGGTCCGCCGGGTCGAACCGCGGTCCGGCGTCGAGCACCACCACGTCGCGGTCGCCCGCGAGCCGGTCAGCGACGAGCGCCCCGGCGGGACCCGCGCCGACGACGCAGACGTCGGCGTCCGGGACGGGCGTGCGGTCGACGTCGCGGCCGTCGTCCGTGCGCCCGTCGCCGACGCTCTCGGCGCCGCTCATCGCGGCCCCCGCTGGTAGCTCTCCGCGCCGCCCGGGTGTCCCTGCGGGTTCTCGATGCCGACGAGCTCGCCGCCGGTCGGAGAGGAGTACAGCGCGAGCAGCAGCTCGTTGACGACGTAGTAGCGCACCCGTTCCGCGGTCGTTCCGTCCGGGTTCTCCTCGGCTACGTCCGCGCCGAGTTCGCGGAGCAGCGCGTCGCGGTCGGCGGGCGGGAGGTCGGCGACCGGCGCGTCGTACCACGACCGGGCCGCCGACTCGACCTCGGCGACCGCCGCGCGGATCCCCTCACCGTGGGTTGACCCGTCGAGGCGGCCGTCGAGGAACGCCTCGACGAACGCGTCGACCCCGGAGACCGCGTCCGGATACACGGTCCGCGCGACCGCGGTCATCGCCGTTCGAACCGCCTCGTCGCCGGGGGTCCCCTCGCCGTCCCACGAGCGGTCGGCGTCGCCGTCTTCCGTACCCTCGCCGCCCCGCTCGTCGGTCGCCCGACGGACGCCGAGCGCGACGCCGCCGGTCGCGCCGATCGCGGCCAGCGCGGCCGCCGCGTCGCGTCGCGTCAGTTCCATGGAAGAGTTTAGGTGGCCCTAAATTCATATATCCGTCGGAGCGCGCTCGCCGGACGATCGGAACCCCTAACGCTCGGCGCGCCCTCGCCTCGACAACTCGACTCCATCCCCGCACAATGTCCCTGCGAACCCGGATCCGCGACCGGCTGACCGACGGCGACGACAGGCTCCCGATCGGGCTCACGCTGCTCTGCGCGGCGATCGCCGCCACTCTCGTGTTCCCGCTCGCGTGGCTCGTCATCGAGGCGGTCGCCGTCGAGCGCGAGCGCGCCGTGGACCTCCTCTTCAGCGCCGGGACCGCCGACGTGCTCGTCAACAGCCTCCTCCTGATGGCCGGCGTCACGGCGGCGTCGATCCTGATCGGCGTCCCGCTCGCGTACCTCACCGCCCGGACCGACCTCCCGTTCCGCCGCTTCTGGTCGGTCGCGGCCGCCCTCCCGCTCGTCGTGCCGAGCTACGTCGGCGCCTTCTCGTTCGTCTCCGCGTTCGGGCCGCAGGGGGAGTTCCACGAGGTGCTTGCCCCGCTGGGCGTCGAGCGCGTCCCGGAGGTCTCGGGCCTCTCCGGGTCGATCCTCGTCATCACGCTGTACACGTACCCGTACGTCTACCTGACGACCCGGGCCGCGCTGCTGTCGTTCGACACGACTCTCTTAGAGGCCGCCCGGACGCTGAACCACGGCCGGATCGCGGCGTTCCGGCGCGTGACGCTCCCGACGATCCGGCCCGCGATCGCCGCGGGCTCGCTGCTCGCCGCGCTGTACGCGGTCTCGGACTTCGGTACCCCGTCGATTATGCGGCTCCCGGTGTTCACCCGGCAGATATACGTCGAGTACAACGCGTTCGGCCGCGACTACGCCGCGCTGCTCTCCCTCCAGCTGCTCGTCGTGGTGGTCCTCGTGCTCGCCTTAGAGTGGGCGGTCCGCTCGGACCGGGAGACGAGCGGCGACGACGCGGGCCGGACCGAAGACCGCGTGTCGCTCGGGCGGTGGCGGTGGCCGGCGACGCTGCTCCCCGCCGGCGTGTCCGCGTTCGCGCTCTTAGTGCCGCTGTGGATCCTCGGGCTGTGGCTGGTCAACTCGGAGGCCGGGCGTCGACCCTCGCTCGCGTTCGAGCCGATACAGGTGCTCAACTCGGTGTCGGTCTCGGCGGCCGCCGCGGTCGTCGCCGCGCTCGCCGCGATCCCCATCGCGTACTTCGCCGCGAACCACGACTCGCCGCTTGCCGTCGTCTTCGAGCGCGCGACGTACGTCGGCTTCGCGGTGCCCGGCATCGTGTTAGCGCTCGCGTTAGTGTACTTCGGCTCCGGGTACGTGCCGTGGATCTACCAGACGCTGCCGCTACTGATCTTCGCGTACGTCGTCCGGTTCCTCCCGCAGGCGGTGGGCTCCACCCGGACGTCGATCCTCCAGGTCGACCGACGGCTCGTCGAGGCCGGGCGCACGCTCGGCGAGTCGCCGACCGGCGCGTTCCGCCGCGTCACGTTCCCGCTCACCCGGTCCGGGATCGTCGCCGGGGCCGCGCTCGTGTTCCTCACGACGATGAAGGAGCTCCCCGTCACCCTCGTCCTCCGCCCGTCCGGCTTCGACACGATCGTCACCCAGATCTGGCGCGCGCAGTCGACCGCGCTCTACCAGTACGCGGTCGTGCCGACGCTCATCTTACTCCTCATCTCCGGGCTCTCGATGGTCGTCATCCTCACGCAGGAGGGCGGCGAAGAGGGGCTGTGAGGGACGACGGCGACCGGACTCGCGATACTGTTGTGAAATAAACACAATCCCGCTCTCGCGGACCGATGCGGGGCCCTTCAGTCCGCGGTGGACGTCTGCTGTTGCCGCGTCACGCGGAGCGAGGTGACCGTCGTGTAGAGGACCGCGAACGCGACGACGACCGCCGCGCCGATGACGAGCACTAATCCGATCAGTTCGAGCGTCGGGTTACCGAGGTACGAGCCCACTTCGCCGATGCCTACGGCGATGGAGCCGACCAGCAGCATCCCGCCGAAGTACACCTTGATCTCGTCGGAGTCGACGACGGCGGTCGCAGCCGAGCCGACGCGCGCGCCCAGCGCGCTCCCGAACAGCAGCGGGGCGACGATACCGAGGTTCACGCCGCCGCCCTGTCCGTAGAGGTAGCTCCCGAGCCCGCCGGAGAAGACGATCTCGAAGAGGTCGGTCCCGACCGCGACGGGCACCGGGACGCCGATCGCGTAGATCATCGCGGGCATCCGGATGAACCCGCCGCCGACGCCGAGGAATCCGGACAGGACGCCGGTCGAGAAGGCGACGGCCGTGATGACCCACACGGAGACGCTGACGTCGCCGCGGAGCGTCACCATCGGCGGGATCCGGACGGTCCGTTGGATCTTCTTCGCGATCTCGGGGATCTCGTACTCGTCGAGGTCCTTGTCGGCGGCCTCGTGGTCGACGCCGCCCCCGCCGTCGCCCTTGAGGGCGTCGCGGGTGACCATCGCCCCGACGCCGCCGAGCAGGACGACGTAGGCGACGCTGATGACGCCGCCGGCGAGTCCCATCGATTCGAGGTAGTAGACGCTGGCGCGGCCGGCCTCGATGCCGATGGTCGTCCCCGTAATCATGATCACGCCGAGCTTGTAGTCGACCTGCCCGAGGTCGTGGTGTTTCAGCGTCGCGATGACGGCCGTCCCGAAGACGAACGCCATCCCGCTCCCGACCGCGACGGGCGCCGGGTAGTCCAACATGAGCAGGGCCGGCGTGACGAGGAACGACCCCCCCATGCCGAAGAACCCGAACAGGACGCCGACGACGAGGCCGAACCCGGCGAACAGGGCGAGCATCTCGGGGCTCGTCCCCAGGAATCCGGGCCCGCTGAGGAGGCTACCGAGCACTCGCGTCACCCCCGACGATGAGGTCCATTAGGTACGGCCCGACGAGCCGTTCGAGGCCGCCGTACCCGATGTACAGCACGAACGCTTCGAGGAGGATCGCGCCGATAAGCAGGGCCGTCTCCGGGTCCCAGCTCGGGATCTCTAGTCCTGCCATCGACTCACCCTCCGACTTCCGAACGCGGAAATTCGCTTTTGGCACATTTCTGCTCACTCTCCCCTACCCGCTTCGTGCCTATAACGGTTTTGGGCTGGCTGTACAATACTATATTCCGGTAACCTCGGCCGGAGTACCGATAACTTACGGAGAGGTTTTCGCGCTCGGCGGCCCCGTGCGTCGTCCGCGTTGCGGTCGCCCCACGTCTTCGGCCGCCCGCCTCCGGCCGCCCGCCTTTCGAGTCGAGCGCAACCGTGTTGTCGCCGCCCGCCCAAGGCGTCGACATGCGGGCCCTGTGCGCGACCGACCTGTCGGCCGCCAGCGAGGCGACGATAGAGAACGAGACCTGCCTCGACTGCTTGGGCCGTATCGGCGTTCGGACGATCCACCTCGTCACGGTCGTTCCGGCGAACGTCCACACCGGGACCCCCGGCGTCGACTTCGAGGCGCGCCGGCGGCGCGGACTCGACAGGTACCGAGCGGTGATCGAGGCCGCGGGGTTCGACGTCGAGACGCACGTCGTCCGCGGGACGCCGCACCGCCGTCTCAACGACATCGCCGAGACCGTCCACGCCGACCTCTCGGTCGTCGGGTCGCGGGGACGGAGCCCGCTGGAGAACCGGGTCGTCGGCTCGACCGCGCGCAACCTCGCGCGGACCACCGTCGTCCCGCTGTTAGTCAACCGCGTCGAGCGGGCGGTCGACGACCCAGACGTCCGCCGCGAGCACCTCTTTCGGCGGATACTCTTCGCGACGGACTTCTCCGAGCACGCCGCCCGCGCGTTCGACGCGTTCTCGTACCTCCGTCACGCGACCGACGAGGCGACGCTCGTCCACGTCCGCTCGCCGAAAGACGAGGGCGCGGGCGGCGACGCCGGCACCGGTCCGGCCGAGCGGCTGGCCGAGCGGGCGCGCACGCTGGAGGAGTGGGGGATCGAGACGCGGACCGAGGTCCGCCGCGGCGACCCCGCCGAGGAGATCCTCGCCGCCGAGGCGGCGGTCACGCCGTCGACGGTCCTCGTCGGCTCGAAGGGCCGGAGCCGCGTCCGGCGGCTCCTGCTGGGCAGCGTCTCCGGGGAGATCGTCGCGCGGGCGACGGGGAACGTCTTCCTCGTCCCGCCGCCCCGAGCGACTTAAAAAAGCAGGCGTCTCGATGGGCAGATCGTCACGCCGCGGTGACGCGATCGCTGCCGTGGCGGCTACTTCGGTAGCTCTCCTACAGTTTATTTATAAATGGATACCGGTGAGTCGCCTGCGAACACCGCTACAGCCCCAGCCGCTCGTTTATAAATCGTTACTGACGGCTCGGTGACGGACACCGCCAAAGCCCCAGTCGCTCGCTCATAAATTATCAGTGACGAATCAGCAGGGAACTCCTCCAAAGCCCCAGCCGCGAGGACTCGCGCGACTCGCTGTGCGCTTCACTCGGTCGCTCACTGCGCTCGCTCCCTCGTTCCAGTGCTTGCGTCGTCGTGCTTCGTCCTCGCGACAGCGTGGCGCTACGCGCCACGGGCAACCGGCGGCTCCGCCGCCGGTGACTGCCCCTTTGAGTCCCGCCCCACACAGCACCGCGACCGCCGGAAGACGGTCCTGCTCGCTCGCTTCGCTCGCTGCGCGAGCTGCGACTTCCGTGCTCCCGCTCGCTCCCTCCGGTCGCTCGCGGGACCGCACCTCACGCCTCCCCAGCCTCGTCGGTCGGCGTTTAAAACGCCGACCGACTCCCTCGCGCGTGCTGTCTCGCGGCCGCCGAGGGCGGCCGCTCGCAGGCACGCGCCGCTGCTACCGCTTCGGGTATTTATAAAGAAACGGCGCCGCGGCGTGGCTCGCTTATAAAGCGAGCGCCGCGACGGCGTACGCGAGCGCGAACGAGACGGCGAACGAGCCGGCCCACGCCCCCACGGTCGTCAGGATCTTCTCGGCGTCCACCGCGTCGCGGCCGCCGACGGCCGCGCCGCTCCCGATGATCGCGCTGACGACGATCTCGTTGAACGAGACCGGCACCCCGAGCAGCACCGCGAGCTGCGCGATCAGGAACGACGGGACGAGCGCGGAGATGGAGCGCCGCGGCCCGAGCGAGGAGTAGTCCTGCGAGAGCGACTTGATCATCCGCGGCGCGCCGGTCCACGAGCCGACCAGCATCCCGAACCCGCCGCCGACGAGGACGGCGGTCGTCGACACCATCCCCACCTCGTCGAGCAGCGGGAGCAGCGGCCCGACCGCTAACCCGACCTGACTCCCGCCCGCGGAGAAGGCGACGAGCGACCCGAGCGCCAGCAGCACGCGCCGCAGCCCGCCCGCTTCGTCGCGGCTCACGTCCCACCAGACGACGGTCGCGATCGCCAGCGCGGCGAGCCCGGTGATCGCGGCCGCCGACGCGAGGCCGTCGACCGAGAGGGTCCGCTGCGCGAGTCCGCTGACGGTCCCCGGCGCGGCCCCCTCGCCGAGGAAGCTGAACCGGACGTTCACGAGGACGGCGCCGACGAGGCCGGCGAGAACCGGGACGCTGTACCGCTCGGCGACCCCGGGTCGCGGGAGGACCGAGGCGATTCCGAAGGCGATGCCGCCGCCGACGAACGGCGTCAGCAGCCAGACGGCGCCGATCTGCTGGTACTTCGCCCAGACCGGCGTCCCGCCGAGCGCGAGGCCGACGCCGATGACGGCGCCGGTCACGGTGAACGCGGTCGCGATAGGGATCCCGGTGACGATGCCGACCGCCATCAGCCCCGCGCCCAGCAAGAGCACGAGGATGACGCCGGCGACGGGCAGACTGATGCCGCCGACGAGGCCGCTGCCGACGGCCTCCGAGACGTTGCCGCCCTGCGTGACGGCGCCGACGAAGCCGAAGACGCCGACCAGGAGGGCGGCCCGCATCGTCCCGATGGCGTTCGCGCCGACGGCGGGGGCAAACGGGGTCGCGCCGCTCGACCCGGCGCCGATCACCCACGCCATGAACAGGCTGGCGAGCGCCGCGCCGACGAAGAGGGCGATGAGAGCGGGGTCCATGGAGGAGGCGTGTCAGTCCGCGCCCGCCGGGGCGGCGTCGCGGGTCTCGCTCCGGCTCCGCCAGTACCCCTGCGCGTACGCGCCGACGAACATGCCGCCGAGCGCCCAGAGGATGGTGACGTTGCCGACCCCGAGGCTCGCGTACGCCGCGCCCGGGCAGATCCCCGAGAGCCCCCAGCCGACGCCGAAGACGGCGCCGCCGACGAGAACGTTCCGGTCGAACGGTTTCAGCCGGCGCTCGTACGGGCTCCCCGTGAGGGGCGCGGTGTCTCGGATCCGCGGCAGCAGCGCGAACGCGATCCCGGAGACGATCGCGGCCCCGAACATCACGAACGGGAGGCCGAGGTCCTCGAACAGCAGGAAGTTCACCACGACCTCCGGCCGCGCCATGTGGCTGAACCCGAGCCCGAACCCGAAGATCAGCCCGCCGACGAACACCAGCGGCTTGAACAGGGGATGACGGTCGTCGCTCACGTGTCGCTCCCTCCGGTCGCTCCCGTTCGCGCAGTTCGAGACGCGCGCCGCTCACGGCTCACGTCCGTTCGCCGTTCGCTCCCCGAGGCGCTCACTCCGTTCGCGCCTCGGTCCGCTCGCGTCTCGCGCATTACGGACTCACCCCCAACGCGGCGACGACCTGTGCGGTCCCGATCGCCACGGTCAGGAACGTCGCGACGCCGACCAGCGACGTCTTCGACGCCGAGCCGACGCCGCAGACGCCGTGTCCGGACGTACACCCCTTCCCGACGCGGGTCCCGATACCGACCAAGATCCCGCCGAGGAACAGCCGCCACGGCTGGATGTCCGTCGTCCACAGCGTCACGCCGGCGACTTCGTAGAGCTGACCGGTCGTTCCGGGCTCGTACAGCGAGGTCGTGACCACGCCGGACTGGACCGTCGCGGCGAACGCGAGCGCGCCCAGGATGATCCCGGCCGTGAACACGAGCCGCCAGTCCCGCGAGCCGACGTACTGCTGGAACCGCGACTGGTCGGAGACGTACGACAGCGTCGACTCCAGGAACGTGCTCGCCCCGGCCGGAATGCCGGTCCCGACGTAGATGACGACGGTCCCGAGGCCGACGAGCAGCCCGCCGACGGCGTACCGGCTGATCCCGTTGGGGAACAGCTCGGCGACGGCCTGAAGCAGTACTGGGTCAGCAACCATCGGCGTCGTCAGTCACCCGCGAGCGAGTCTTGGCTGGCGGCGCAGTTGTTCGGCCCGAGCTCGAGGGTGAACGCCTCCTCGTCGTCGACGGCGTTCTGCCCGAGGTTCGTCGCGATGATGTCCTCGTAGTTGGCCGGGCGCGGCGGCATATCCGAGAGGATCAGCTCGACGAAGTCGTCCTCCTCCATGGTGAGCGCGTCCATCTCCGCGACGAGCTCGCCGATCGGCGCCGTGTAGGTGCCGTCGTCGGCCGGGACGGCCGCGTCGCTGAAGTGCGCGCCGCCGATCAGGGTGTCGTCGGGCAGCGTCAGCACCCGCTCCTGAAGCGACTCGTACAGCATGCGCGCGGCGTCGGGGGCGCCGTCGTCGCCCTCTTCGAGGTCGGGTCGGGCGACGCTCTCGATGAACAGTCCGTCGCCGGTCGCGAGGAGGCTCTCGTCGACGAGGTAGGAGGTCATCCCGGTCGTGTGGCCGGGCGTGTAGACGGTCTCGATCGCCGCGTCGCCGACTTCGAAGGTGTCGCCGTCTTCGGCCGTGGTCAGCTCGTCGGCGTAGGTGACGCCGCGGTCGACGGCGGCGTCGGGGATGACGCCCTCCACGCCTTCGGCGTCGAGGTCGCGCACGCCCGAGATGTGGTCGGCGTGGACGTGCGTGTCGATGGCGTACGTCAGGTCGACGCCGAGGTCGTCGGCGTCGTCGAGGTAGCGGTCGGTGAAGGCCCGGAGCGGGTCGATGATCGCGGCCTCCCCGTCGTCGTAGAGGAGGTAGCCGAGACAGCCCGACGAGGGGCGCTGGTACTGGAGGAGCGTGCCGGCGCCGTCGTAGCGGTCGACCTCGACGGCCTCGTAGATGCTCGCCCAGCCGTTCATCCCGTCTTCGAGGTGGTCGACGTCATAGCCGCGCTCCGCGAGCGTGCCCGCGACGTACTCGCTGGCGCCGCCCTTCGCGCAGAGGACGGTCACCTCGCGGTCGTCGGGAATCCGATCGAGGACGTCGTCGTCGACCTCGTCCTCGAGGAACTCGAAGTACGGGACGTTGATCGACGTGACGTTCTCGCCGTCGATGCGCCACTCGTCGTAATCCGACTGCATGCGCGTGTCGAGGATCGTGACGTCCTCGCCCGCGTCGATTCGGTCTTTGAGCGATTCCGGGTCGACGGAGTCGACATCGACGTCCGGAGTCGGGAAGTCGTCGGCATTCATGTTTCGCACTCAGTTCTACCGGGTCGACGCACAAAAGCATTTTCATAGTATTTCCTATTTCAAACAATACTACGGGGAGCGATCTTCGTCCGGTGGCCCCCTCGTGTCCCCGAAGGCGGGTTATAATCCGTCTAAACCGGTTTGGCTTTATACAGTAGTCGGCGATCTTCACAAGAATCGACAATCTTTTACTGTGCTGGGAGGTATTGTGCGCTAGCTCCAATACAGACAACCGGAGCAGATATCCCATGAGTGCCGAATTCGACATCGCGGAGACGCTTGACGTGAAAGGCGCATCGTGCCCCATGCCAGTGGTGAAGACGAAGTCCGCCATCGACGACCTCGCCGCGGGCGAGGTCCTCGAGGTGGTGGCGACGGACCCCGGTAGCATGAGCGACATCGACGGCTGGGCCGACGGCACCGAGGGCGTCGAGCTCGTCGACCAGACGGAGGGCGACGACGTGTACAACCACTACGTCCGCAAGACGGAGTAACGATGAGCACGGACACACCCGACGCGTCGGCCGGGGAGGGGCAGACCGAGGACGCGTCGCCCGAGGACGTGCCGGCCGACGAGGCGCCCTCGCGCGCGGAGCTGGCCGCGCGCGTCGACGAGCTTGAGGAGGCGCTCGCCGAGGCCACCGACGAAGACGGCGGCAAGAAGATGAGCATCATCGCCACGAAGGGGACGCTGGACATGGCGTACCCGCCGCTCATCCTCGCCAGCACCGCGGCCGCGTTCGGCTACGAGGTGACCGTCTTCACCACCTTCTGGGGGCTCGACATGCTCCACGAGGAGCGGTCGAAGAACCTCCAGCTCAGCTCCGTCGGGAACCCCAACATGCCCGTCCCCAACGCCGTCGCCGCGCTCCCCGGGATGGACCGCGTCACGACGAAGATGATGGAAAAGCGGATCACGGACAACGACACCGCCACGATCGAGGAACTCCTCGAGACGAGCCTGGAGATGGGCGTGGAGTTCCAGGCCTGTCAGATGACCATCGAGCTGATGGACTACGACGAGGACGACTTCTACGACGGCGTCACCACCGGCGTCGGCGCCGCGACCGCCATTCAGGACATGGCCGAGGCGGACATCCAGCTGCTGGTCTGACCGCCGTCGACCAAACTCCGGTTCCGATTTCTGAACCTCCGTTCTCCCACTACAACTCCCTAGCGGTTCACTCGCGGCCGGACCGCTCGCGGCCGATCGCGCTCGCCACTGCGAGCAGGTAGCCTAACCCGTACTGGACCTCCGGGTCGCGCACGCCGCGGAGCAGCCCGACGGCGCCGACCCGTTCGGGCGACTCGCTTTCCGCCTCGCCGACGCCCTTCAGCAGCGTCTCGACGCCGTCGCGGGTGTCGTCGTCGGCCGCGGTCTGTGCCACCTCGCCGAGCGCGGCGCCGGTCCCGGCCAGCGACGCGACCATCTCGTCGTCGAGGGCCGCGGTCGCCAGCGACCCGACCTCGGCGATCTCGGCCAGCTCGTCGAGCGTGCCGCTCCGCTGGAGCTCGAGCAGCGTGTCGAGCGCCTCCCGCAGCTCGTCGCCGTTCTCGCCGACCGCCTCGGCGAGCGCCACGGTCTCGTCGGTCGCGAGGCCGTCGGCGGACTCCGCGAGCGTCGACCCCGTGGCCGAGAGCTCGCGGACCATCTCGTCGTCGAGCGCGCTCTCGCCCAAGGAGAGCACGTCCAGCAGCTCGTTGACCGCGTCGAGCCGCTCGACGAACGCGGCGACGGCCTCCGGGTTCTCCGCGATCACCGCTTCGAGGTCGGCCGACTCGGAGGGTTCCGTCTCGGACATGGTCAGAGCAGCCCCCGCGCGGTGAGCCAGTATGACTCGTTGTACGCCAGCTTCGACCAGTGGAGCTTCTCCGAGGGCGGCGCGGGCGACGGCGGGTTCTCGTAGTCGAACTCGACGAACGAAGCCGAATCCATCCCGGTCTCGATGAAGCACAGGGTCTTGCCGTCGTACGTCGCCGTCGCCGGCCGACCGCGGATCTCGCTCGCGAGGCGCTGGCCGACGACGCCGGCCTGGTAGTGCGCCACGCTACCCGCGTTCGGGACGCCGGTGTCGGCGGTGTCGCCGAGCGCGTACACGTTCTCTGCCGCTTCGGCTTCGAGCGTGTGCTTGTCGACGTCGACCCAGCCGTCGTCGCCGAGCCCGGCCTCCTCGATCAGGTCGACGCCGCCGTGGGGCGGGATCGACACGAGGAGGTCGTAGTCGAGCTCGGTCCCCTCCATCGACGTGATCGTCTCCGCGTCGGGGTCGACCGACTCGGCGTTGAAGAACGTCTCCACGTTGATGTCGCGCTCCTCCATGATGGGACGGGCCCACTCGGCGATGTGGGGGTTCCCGTGAACGCGCTGGATCGGGTACGTGTAGGTGACCTCGACGTCCTCGCGCAGACCGCGCTCGCGGAACCAGTCGTCGACCATGAAGACGAACTCCAGCGGCGCCGCCGGACACATGTGCGGCGTCCCGATGACGCTCAACACGATCTCGCCCTCGGTGAACTCCAGCAGCTCCTCGCGCAGGGCGGTCGCGCCCGACTCGCTGTAGTAGTCGTGTCCGCCCTCCGCGAGGCCGGGGATCTGCTCGGGCTTCAGCGTCGACCCGGTCGCCAAGACGAGGTGGTCGTACTCCATCGGCGCTCCGCCGCCGTCGAACCGGAGCCGCCGGGCGTCGGTGTCGACCTCGGACACGCGGTCGATCCGGAGGTCGACCGCGTCGTCGACGAGCTCGTCGAGCGCGCGGCGACCGTCCGCCGGCTCGCGCTGGCCGAACGGCACGTACAGCCAGACCGGCTTGTACACGTGCTCGGGACCGTCGTTGATCAGGGTGACCTCGACCTCGCCGGCGTCGAGCTCGGGTTCGAGCCGATCGGCGAGGTCGTTGGCGAGCACCGACCCGCCGGTCCCGCCGCCGAGGATGACGATTCGCTCGGTCATGCTTTCTCCACGTAGAACGCGTTGTGGTCGTCGAGCTCCTCGACGGCGAGCAGCTCGTTGCCGGCCTCCTCGGCCCACTCGGGGACGTCGGTGAGCGACCCGTCGCTGTCACTCAGGAGTCGCACGACGTCCCCGGACTCGGCGCCTCGGATCGCTCCGATGAGGTCCATCAGGGGGCCGGGACACGCTGCGCCTCTGGCGTCGACGGTGTCGTCGGGTTCGATGTCGGTCATGGCGGTCTCACACGCGACAGTTACCGGGGTGGCCTATTAGACTTGTGTGAGTATTCCACTATTCTAATAATCTGATCGCTCGGTGTACACAGGTCGGCCGCGACCGAGCGCGAGGGCCGTCCGCGGGCTACCGTCGGAACACGACCGCGTAATGGTACGGCGGCAGCTCGATCCGCCAGTCGAGTTCGAACGCCGCGGCTCGCGTGACGGCTTCCGCCGTCTCCTCGGGGGTCATCCGTAGCTCCGTCGGGGGCCCCCGAGGCTCGTCGCCGACAGTCGTCTCCTCGCGCGGGCGGTCGTACCAGTTGACGACGATCAGGCTCCCGCCGGGCTCGATCGCGTCGAACGCCTCCGCGACGAACTCGGCGCGGTCGTCGACGCCGTGGAAGGTGTTCGCCACCACGAGCGCGTCGACCCGTTCCGGGAGGAGCTCGGTCAGGTTTCGGGCGTCGCCGTGAACCGGGACGACGTTCTCGATAGCCTGTTTCTCGGCGAGCGCGTCGAGTTCGTCGAGCAGCGCCTCGTCTAAGTCGACCGCGTACACGGGCGCGGGCTCGACGATCCGGGCGGCCGGAAGCGCGAAGTAGCCGCTCCCGCAGCCGACCTCGGCGACCGACTGACCGGCCCCGATCCCGAGGTCTCGGAGCGTCGCGCCCGGCGTCGGCCAGAGCTTCCCCCACCAGTCCCAGTCGGGCTGGCCGGTGTTCTGAAACCGCTCCATCGTCAGCGGGCGTCGGACGCGTCGGCGCTCGGGGGACGGTACGGGAGTCGGCGTCGGTCGCCTCTGACGTCCGCCGAGTCGGACCCCTCACCTTCGCGGGCCCGCCCGTTCGCCGTCGTAGTATTGTTCCGCATACCCACGAGTGGAACGGCCGCTTACCTATATCTTTCTCAGCCGCGCCGGATCGGCTGCGAGGCGCTCACTCTCCCGTTCGCGGACCGCTATCGGCCGGTCTCGGCGCTCCACGCCGCCGGTAGCCGGGCGTAGACGACCGCGTTGTCGACGAGCGCGTCGACCGGGACGTACTCGTCCGTGGCGTGGAGCGTGTCGGTCCCGAGCGCGAACTCGACGGTCGAGATCCCGGCGTTCCGGAGCTTCTTGGCGTCGCCACCGCCCGTGGCGCTCCGCCTGAAGACCCGGTCCCCCGTCACGGCCGTCGCCGTCGACGCGACGGCCTCGACGAGCGGGCCGTCCGGGTCCTCCGCGGTGCCGATGCTCCAGGAGACGTCGGCGACCGTGATCCCCTCGCAGTCGGCGACGCACTCGCGGATCCCCGCGAGCACGTCGGGCGTGTGGACGCCGGCGGTGAGCCGCACGTCGAGTTCGGCACGCGCCGACTGAGGCACGGCGTTCACCGCGTCGCCGCCCTCGAAGACGCCGAGGTTGATCGACGGGTACCGGAACAGGTCCCGCGCGGTTGCCTCGCCCATCGACGGGGCGTAGTACTCGATCGACTCCTCGACGATCGGTTCCATCTCGGCGTCGATGTCGAGCCGCTCGGAACCGAACCGCCGGCGCAACCGCTTGACGGCGTCGTAGAGCCGGTCAACGGCGTTGACGCCGAGCGTCGGCCGGGAGCCGTGCGCCGCCTCGCCCGCCGCGTCGAGCGTCAGCCAGATGCTGCCCCGGTCCGCGACCGTGACGGAGTGGCGCCCCTCCTCGCAGGTCGGCTCGCCGATCACGCACGCGTCCGCGTCGAGCGCTCCCGCGTCGAGCAGCGCCGGGAGCCCGGCGTCGCCGCCGACCTCCTCGTCGCTCACGAACGCGAACAGCAGGTCGACGGGCGGCTCCGTGTCGGTCGCCGCGAAGGCCCGGACCGCGAACAGCAGCGACGCCACGGCGCCCTTCATGTCGGTCGCCCCCCGGCCGTAGACCCGACCGTCGGCGCGTTCGCCGAGCGGGTCGCGCGTCCACGCGTCGGCATCGAATGGCACGGTGTCGAGGTGTCCGTTGTACAGCAGCGTGCGGTTGGACGCTCCCGGGACCCGCACGAGCAGGTTCGGCTTCGCCGGGTCGACGGCGAACCGCTCGACCTCGACCGGGAGCGGGTCGAGGTACCGCTCGATCGCCGCGACGATCTCGCGCGTGTCGCCAGGCGGATTCGACGTGTCGACCGCGAGCAGATCGAGGGCCAGCGAGACCAGCGCCTCGCGGTTGGCCCGCACGTACTCGGCGGGAGCGTCGTCGCCGGCCGTCGTCGGTCGGGCCGTTCCCGTGTCGTCGACCATAGTGTCCCGTTCGGTCCCCAACGATTTATTTATTTGTATATTTTGTACAATACCGCGGCACGAGCGGGGGGCCGTACACGCGTCAGGGGTCGGGTCGAATCGGGCCATCCCCGCGTTCCTCCGTCTCGCGGCCGTACCGGTCTTCGAACTCCTGAATGAGCTGTCCGACGGTCGCGTACCAACTGTTGAGCAGCCGCTGCATCTCGCGAGCGGTCTCCTCGGAGGTCCGCGGTCGGTACACGTAGTAGTACCCGCCCTGGTCGTAGTTCTCCTGCCGTTGGACAACGACGTCGGCGTCGACGAGCCGCGAAATCGACCGGTACGCCGTCGACCGCTCGCAGTTCAGTCGGTCCGCCACGTCGTCCACGGTGAGGGCCCCGTCCGTCTGGTGGAGCTCCTGAAAAACCCTCTGGTCCCGCTCGTTGAGTCCGTGAACGCACTCTAAGAGGTCCAGACACTCCAGGTCGCGTTCGAGGTCCTCGCGCACTGAACCGGACGTCATATCGAACAGTAGGGCGGCAGAGCGGGTTAAAGTTGTTCCCGCATAGCACAATACTGCCGCGGCCGGAGGCCGCGCGGTCGATGCCCAGCTGGCCGCGTCTCCGCTCTCTCCGCGTGCCATCCGAAGAGCCTTTGTTACGTAGGCCCAAGACAGTACACGAATGACGCTTCCCATCGACCCGACGCAGATCGATCCGGACGACATCGGCGAACAGCAGGCCACCCTCGAAATGGACCACGAGGAGGCGATCGAACACGTCCGCGAGGTGTTCACCGACGCCGGCTTCGGCGTCCCCGTCGAGTTCTCGCCGTCCGAGATGCTCAACGAGAAGGTCGACGCGGGTCGTGACCCCTACTACGTGCTGGGCGCGTGTAACCCCGAGGTCGCCGACCGCGCGCTCGACGCGAGCGACAACAAGCTCGGCGCGCTGATGCCGTGTAACGTCGTGGTCTGGGAGGAGGAACCCGGCGTCCAGCGCGTCTACCACGTCTCTATCATGCGCATCGCCCGGCTCGTGGGGATGACGCCGGACGACGACGTGATGGCGGACATCGTCGCCGACACCGGCGAAATCGTCGACGAGGCGTTCGAGAACCTGTAGTCGGGCTCTGTCTCTGTTCCCGTCCCGATTCCACACCTACTTACCCGCGACCGCCGACGGACCGGTATGAACCTCGCCGATTCGCGCGTCCTCGTCACCGGGGGTGCCGGCCTCGTCGGAAGCCACCTCGCAGCGAGCCTGCTCGACCGCGGCGCGACCGTTCGCGTCGCCGACGACCTCTCGAAGGGGACCCGCGACCGAGTGGCCGACGGCGCCGAGTTCGTCGAGGCGGACGTGACCGACCCCGACGACGTCGCCCGCGCGGTCACCGACGACCTCGACGTCGTCTTCCACTTCGCGGCGTACACCGACACGAACTACGACGACGACCGCGAGCTGTTCGAGGAGAACACCGCGATGACGTACAACGTCTTAGAGCGGATGCGCGAGGTCGGCGTCGACCGCTTCGCGTTCACCTCCTCGTCGACGGTGTACGGCGAAGCGCCGCGCCCGACGGCCGAGGACTACGGCCCGCTCGAACCCATCTCGATCTACGGCTCCGCGAAGCTCGCGGACGAGGCGCTCATCTCGACGTTCGCGCACTCCTACGGGGTCCAGTCGTGGGTGTTCCGCTTCGCGAACATCGTCGGCCCGCGCCAGCGCGGCAACGTGATCCCCGACTTCATCGAGAAGTTGGATGACGATCCGACCGAGCTGGAGATTCTCGGCGACGGCCGGCAGGAGAAGTCGTACATGCACGTCTCCGAGTGCGTCGACGCGATCCAGCACGTCGTCGAGCACGCGGACGACGCGTACAACGTGTACAACCTCGGCACGCGGACGACCACCTCCGTCACCGATATCGCCGACATCGTGAGCGACGAGCTGGGCGTCGACCCGGAGTACACCTACACCGGCGGCGACCGCGGCTGGACCGGCGACGTGCCGAAGATGCGCCTGTCGATCGAGAAGCTCGCGGATCTCGGTTGGGAGCCGTCGATCGAGAGCGACGAGGCCGTGCGGCGCAGCGCGCGTGAACTGATCGACGAGATCGTTTCATAGGATACGCTCACGCTGTCGGCTTTTCTATGGGAGGGCCTTCCGAAGGCTTAGTCGCTTATTTATAAATAATCGGCTCTGTTAACATCCTCAATAAGTGATCTATTCTGCCCCCAGTAGCGGTCAATACAGGGGACTCACGGAACGCTCAGTACAGAGGGCCCATACAGCATTCGAAACGGGGTTTCACGTCAGTTCGCACGAAGCAGCCAGTTAGCGGCGAGACTTACGCATCGCTATTGGGATCAGGCGGATCATTAGTGATGTCGAACGATCCCGTCTCTACCGTCTCATCAACGTCCCCTTCAATAGTCATCTCATATGAGATATCTCTGACCGGATCTCCAACGGGAAGATCCATTCCACTGAGCCGGACACTCACCGAAGCGTAATTAGTGCCGGGATCTGGCACCAATTTGATCGAAATTGTCCCTTCATCAATTGATAGGCTGTCAAGAGTCGCACCTACCGCCCTCGATTCATTCGATGGACCCCTTTTGTTCAATGGCTCGATTACTGACTCTCCAATTGTTCCGTATTTATCAAGTACTGAGATATCTATCTTGATTACTACCTCGTCAGCTTCTGGGGTCAGCCACTCGATATCGAGATTCTGGTGGCTCCCACGATAGGCATCGATTGGGCTTGGGCACAATGTTGGTGAGAGCAACTGAGGGTCTACAAGTGTGAACTCTCCGTCCGTAGAACGGGTGAACCCGCACTTGCTCCCGCTTTGAGGACCGCCGAAAGTGCCATGGGTAATCTCAACATGGTCCTCAGGGGATTGAACATCATACTGAATTTCAGTTACTGGTTCGACATTTGTGAACTGATAGCCCGTCAGCTTCAACGCGATCGGGTCTGTCTCCGACACGTCTTCCGACGTTAGTATCAAAAGCTCAATTACTCCGTCAGTGATGTCTACGCTATCGACATTATTATTGTAGGCATCCGAAGGTCCTAATCCGTATTTCCCTTGCGTGGTTTCTACAGAGAGATCTTCCATGTTTACTCCATACTGCTCTAACGTGGAAACGTCTATCCTGATGTGATGCTCCTGATTCTCATCAGGTAGTTGCCTTCCCATCAGGTTGCTGGGATGTATGAATACCTCGAAGAGCTGTTCGGTATCGAAGCCAACTCTGATATTCTCCGCAACAACGCTCACATCAACCCACGGCTTATCCTCATTTTCTCTTAGTGGGAGGTTCAGACAGCCAGAACTGGCCGTAGTAAGAGAGATACATCCTGTAGCGATGAGATCTCGACGTTTCACGCGGAAACAGTGTCAACAGATATGTATAGGCTTTCTGTGAATCTATTGCTCAGTATTCTCATTTAGGTCCTAGTGTCTCGGATTGGTGGGATTCTAGCCGGTCAATTCGCACTTTAAGCGACCAGACATTTCAGATAAAATGTGTCTAAAGATTAGGGCCTCAACAGAGCCAAATAATCGTCTGTAGACCGGCGGTGAATGCCTCCAAAGCCCCAGCCGTGAGGACAGCGCACGCTCGTTGCGCGCTTCAGTCGCTCGCGGTGCTCGCTCCCTCCAGTGCTTACGTCGCCTGCGCTGTCCTCACGGCTGCCCCTTTGAGTCCCGCCCCGCACAGCACCGCAGCCTCACGCCTCCCCAGCCTCGTCAGTCGCCTCCGCTTCGCTCCGGCGACTGACTCCCTCGCGCGTGCTCCTCGCGGCCGCCGATGGCGGCCGCTCGCAGGCACGCGCCACCGCGGTTCGTAGAGTCTCACGTTTCGCCCCACCGATTTCCCGTCTTCCGTTTCGAGCCGCTTCGGAAGGGCCTTTTAACCCGCCCGTCGAACGGACGGTATGTTCAGGCAGTTCCGGTCGGAGGTCGAGGCGGCGCTCGCGGACGCGCTCGGCTCGCTCGACCTCCCGACCGACGACCTCGGTATCGAACGCCCGCCCGACGACATGGACGCGACGCTCGCCTCCAGCGTCGCCTTCCGGCTCGCGGGCGAGGTCGGCGACGCGCCGCCGAACGTCGCAGCGACGGTCGCCGAGGCGGTGTCGGTCGCGGACGCCGACTACATTGCGAGCGTCGACACCGCGGGGCCGTACGTCAACTTCCACGCGAACGAGCGCTACCTCGCGGACACGCTCGATTCGGCCGCCGTCGACGCCGACTACGGCGCGCTCCCCGACCGCGACGCGTCGGTCGTCGTCGAGCACACCAGCGCGAACCCGACCGGCCCGGTCCACGTCGGCCGCGCGCGCAACCCCATCGTCGGCGACGCCGTCGCGAACCTCATGGAGTACGCGGGCTACGACGTCGACCGCCACTACTACGTCAACGACGCCGGCCGGCAGATGGCGGTGTTCACGTGGGCGTACGAGCGGTTCGACGAGGCCGACCTCGACGCCGAGCCCGCGCGCGACCGCGCGGAGTACGACCTCGTGCGCTACTACCGGAAGGGGAACGCCTTCCTCGAAGAGGCCGACGCCGACGCGGTCGAGGCCGCGGAGGCGGAGATTCAGGACATCCTCCAGGGGCTCGAAGCCGGCGACGAGGCGACGTACGAGCGCGTCGGCGAGGTCGTCGACGCCGTCCTCGGCGGGATGAAGGAGTGTCTCGCCCGCCTCCCGGCCGAGTTCGACGAGTTCGTCAAGGAGACGCGGTTCATGCGCGACGGCTCGACCGACGATATCGCCGCGCGGCTCAAGGAGACCGATCAGGCCGTCTACGAGGAGGACGCCTGGCAGTTAGAGCTCGACGAGTGGGGGATCGACAAGAACCTCGTCTTCCTGCGCTCGGACGACACGAGCCTCTACACCACCCGCGACCTGGCCCACCACGAGTGGAAGTTCGCGAACTACGACCGCGCCGTCACCGTCCTCGGCGAGGACCACAAGCTCCAGGCCGACCAGCTCGACGCGACCCTCGAGCTGCTCGGCAACGACACAGACCGGCTCGGCCACGTCATCTACTCGTACGTCAACCTCCCCGACGGGAAGATGTCAACCCGGAAGGGAACCGGCGTGATGCTCGACGACCTCCTCGACGAGGCGATCGACCGCGCCCGCGACGCCGTCGAGTCCCGGATGGACGACCGGATCCGCGGCGACGACCTCACCGACGAGGACGTCGAGCGCATCGCCCACCAGGTGGGGATCGGCGCGGTCCGGTACGACATCGTCTCGAAGCAGCCCGCGAAGGCGATCACCTTCGAGTGGGAGGACGCGCTCGACTTCGAGGCGCAGTCGGCCCCGTTCGTCCAGTACGTCCACGCGCGCTGCGCCGGGATCCTCGACGAGGCCGCGGCCGAGGGCGTCGACGTGCCTGGCGTGACCGCCGACGCCGACGGGCGTGTCGACCCCGACGCGCTCGACGTGGACGCGAGCGCTCTCGAAACCGAGGAAGCCCGCGAGCTCCTCCGTGAGGTCGCCAGATTCCCCGCAGCGATCGAGGCGGCGGCGGACGACCTCGAACCGCACACGATCGCGACGTTCACCCGCGAGTTCGCCGACGCGTACAACGCCTTCTACCGCGAGTGCCCGGTCGTGACCGCCGAGACCGACGAGCTGCGCGACGCTCGCGTCGCGGTCGTCGCGGCCGCGAAGCACACGATGGCGAACGCGCTCGACGTGCTGGGCGTCGAGGCGCCGGAGTCGATGTAGGATCGGGGCTGTCGAGTTCGGCCTTCTTCGGGCGTTGATCGAAGATTGGCGATGAACACGTCCAAAGCTCCAGTCGCTCGCTTATAAATAGTTAATCGCAGATCGGTGGAGAGTGTCTCCAAAGCCCCAGTCGCGAGGCGGGCGCACGCTCGCTGCGCGCTTCACTCGGTCGCTCACTTCGTTCGCTCCCTCGTTCCAGTGCTTACGTCGCCTGCGCCCGCCTCGCGACTGCCCTTTTGAATCCCACCCCGAACCGCACAGCACCGCAGCCTCACGCCTCCCCAGCCTCGTCGGTGGTCTTCCGCTTCGCTCCAGACCACCGACTCCCTCGCGCGTGCTCCTCGCGGCCGCCGGGGGCGGCCGCTCGCAGGCACGCGCCACCGCAGTCCATTTATAAACAAACGCGCGTTCGACGACCCGTGCGACCCGCTATCGACGCGGCGGCCGGGAGGTCAAAGCTTACTTACACGCACGCGACCGTATTTCAGACAATGAGTAGCGACGCACAGGAGGCGAACGAGGACCGCCGGAAGTACGAGTTCCGCAAGGTCATCGAGGAGCTCAAAGACTACGAGGGCTCCGGCACCCAGCTCGTCACCATCTACATCCCCGAGGACAAGCAGATCTCCGACGTGGTGGCCCACGTCACCCAAGAGCACAGCGAGGCGTCCAACATCAAGTCGAAGCAGACCCGGACCGCCGTTCAGGACGCGCTCACGTCGATCAAGGACCGACTGCGCTACTACGACACGTTCCCGCCCGACAACGGGATCGTGATCTTCTCGGGCGCGATCGACAGCGGCGGCGGCCAGACGGACATGGTCACGCGGACGCTGGAGTCGCCCCCGCAGCCCGTCGAGTCGTTCCGGTACCACTGCGACTCGGAGTTCCTCACCGAGCCGCTCGAACACATGCTCGAAGACTCCGGGCTGTTCGGGCTCATCGTCTTGGACCGCCGCGAGGCGAACGTCGGCTGGCTGAAGGGGAAACGCGTCGAGCCCGTCAAGTCCGCCTCCTCGCTCGTCCCCGGCAAACAGCGGAAGGGTGGCCAGTCCGCCCAGCGGTTCGCCCGCCTCCGGCTCGAAGCGATCGACAACTTCTACCAGGAGGTCGCGGGAATGGCCAACGACCTGTTCGTCGACAAGCGCCACGAGCTCGACGGCATCCTCGTCGGCGGCCCCTCGCCGACGAAAGACGAGTTCCTCGACGGCGACTACCTCCACCACGAGCTCCAGGACAAGGTGCTGGGCAAGTTCGACGTCGCCTACACCGACGAGTCCGGGCTGAAGGACCTCGTCGACGCGGGCCAGGAGGCGCTTGCCGACCAGGAGATCGTCCAGGACAAAAACGACATGGAGGAGTTCTTCGAGAAGCTCAACACCGGGCAGGAAGCCACCTACGGGTTCGAACAGACCCGTCGGAACCTGATCATGGGCTCCGTCGACCGGCTGCTCATCTCCGAGGACCTCCGCTCCGACGTCGTCGTCTACGAGTGCCCGAACGGCCACGAGGAGTACGAGGTGGTCGACGCCCGCCACTCGACGCCGGACCACGAGTGTAGCGAGTGCGGCGAGGCGGCCGACGTCGAGGAGCGCGAGGACGTCATCGAACACCTGATGGCCATCGCGGAGCAGCGCGGCACCGAGACGCGGTTCATCTCTACCGACTTCGAGAAGGGCGAGCAGCTGCTCGACGCGTTCGGTGGTATCGCCGGTATTCTGCGCTACTCCACCGGTGTCTAAGACCGAGAATCCGCTCCGCGACCGTTTACCGTTTTTTACTGCTGCTCCGGTTCGACCGGCTCCGGAGCGATCTCTAAGCACGCGCAGGCGTCGGACTCGGGGTCGAAGCAGTCCGGGCACTCCGGCTGGCGGTCGATGATCGTGTCGAGCCGCTCCGCCACCGTGTCGTCGATGACGGCCTCCAGCTCGCGGGCCTCCGCCTGGAAGTCCTCGACCGCGAGGACGTTCGCGAGGAACCGCTCGATGATACAGTAGGTCTGGAGGGCGTCTCGCGCACGGACGATGCCGTCGTCGGTCAACGTGACGCCCTTGTACTTCTCGTGTTCGGCGAGCCCCCGCTCTTCGAGCTTGCCGATCATCTCGTTGGCGCTGGCCGGGCTGACGCCGAGCGAGTCGGCGATCGACCCGGTCGAGGCGGGGCCGTCTTCGCTGTCCTGTACGACGTATATCGTCTTGAGGTACTGATCTGCGGTGTTCACGGCTGTCCTCCGTCGGCGCTCGTCGGCGACTCGTCTGCCCGGTTCATCGGCGCTCCATGACCTCCGTGACCTCGCGTACTCCCTCGGCCTCCTCGTCGCGGATCGTCGTCAGGGTGGCGAGCAGCTCCTCGCGGTCGATCGAGAACGTCGCCTCGGAGTCCTCGATCGCCTCGATGAGGTCGTCGTAGAACTTGTACGCCGTCTCCTCGTTGCACAGCTGGTCGTACAGCACGTCGTCGAAGTCCTCCGGCCGCGTCCGCCCGTAGCGGGCGTCGACCAGCGACTCGATCTCGTCGAACGGGACGCTGTCGACGCCGAGCCCCTCGATCAGCGCCTCCAGCCGCTGGCGGTGGTCGGCGGACTCCTCGGCGGCGTCCGCGAGCAGCCGTTCCACCTCCTCGTCGAGCTCGGCGTCTAACTGCTGGTAGTGGCGGTGCGTTCGCGCTTCGACGACCTCCTCGAGCACGATTCCGATCTGGAGCAGCCGCGCGAGCTGGTCGTCGGAGGCGACCCGCTGGCTCACGCTCACCGCGACCACCCGAGACGGCGCGATACGCGGGTTCGCATACCTCCGACTCGGGCGTCGTCGGTCTTAAGAGATTCCCCTCGCGCGCCGGTCGCTCCGCGGGCGTGCTGGATAAAAAACCGATCCGCGAAGACGGCCTACTGAAGCCGTTCCAAGACGAGCTCCTCGACGTCGTCGCGGAACTCGTCGACCGCGATCTCTTCGAGGACCGGCACGAAGAAGCCCTCGACGAGCATGTTCCGGGCCGTCCGCGAGTCGATCGAGCGGCTCTCGAGGTAGAACAGGTCCTCGGCGTCGACCTGCCCGACCGTCGCGGAGTGGGAGGCCTCGGTGTCGTGGTTGTGGATGATCAGCTTCGGCGACGCGTCGGCCTCGGCGTCGTCCGACAGCATCAGCGTGTTCTCGCGTTGGTAGCTGGAGGTGTTCCACGCGTCCTCGCCGACGTCCTGAACACCCTCGTAGACGGAGCGGGCGACGTCGTCGAGCACGCCGCGGGTGACCAGGTCGGCGGTCGTCTGCTCGGCCTGGTGCCACACGCGGGCGTTGATGTCGAAGTGCTGGTCGTCCGTGCCGAAGAACGTCCCGACGATCTGGCTCTCGGAGCCGTCGCCGTTGAGCTCGGTCTCGATGTCCGAGCGGGTGAGCTTCGAGCCGAAGTTGCTCTCGATCCAGTCGACCGTCGCGTACGTGTCCGTCACGCCGCGCTTCAGCGAGTAGGTGTACGCGTCGTCGTCCAGGTTCTGGAGCGAGCCGAACTGGACGTTCGCGTTCTCGCCCGCGACGACCTCGACGAGGTTCGAGAAGTACCGGTCGTCGGCGACCTCGGCGTCACCCGTCTCGATCGATTCGAGGATCGTCACCGACGACGACTCTTCGGCCACGACGAGCGTCTGGCTGAACAGCGAGCGGGAGTTCATCTCCGCGCGCACCGTCACGTCCTCGACGTCGACGCCCTCGGGGACGTAGACGAACGTGCCGGTCGTGAACAGCGCGACGGAAAGCGCCGTGAGGTAGTTGTGTTCGGGGTCGAGGACGGAGCCGAAGTTCGCCTCGATGACGTCGCCGTACTCGGCGAGCGCCTCGGTGAACGGGAGGACGACGACCTCGTCGTCGCCCGCGGTCCGCTCGGTCTCGTCGGCCTGGTTCAGCGGGTCGACGAGCGCCTCGAAGTCCAGCGCCTCCAGGTCGGTCCAGCGGCGGCCGGGCGTCTGGATGACGTCGGGCAGATCGGCGGTCTCTAACGCCGACAGCGCGTTCAAACGGGTCTCGAGGAGCCACTCGGGCTCGTCGCGTTCGTCGGCGATGCGTCGTACCGTGTCCTCCGAGAGGCTCTCGATTTGCTTCGTGCTCATGTTATCCGAGCGAACCCTCCATCTCCAGCTCGACGAGCCGGTTCAGCTCGACGGCGTACTCGATCGGCAGCTCCTCCGTGATCGGCTCGATGAACCCGGAGACGATCATCTGTTTCGCGTCGTCGTCGTCGAGACCGCGCGACTGGAGGTAGAAGATGTCCTCGTCGCCGATCTTCCCGACGGTCGCCTCGTGGGCGACGTCGACCTTCGACTCGTTGATCTCCATGTACGGCATCGTGTCCGACGTGGACTCGTTGTCGAACATCAGCGCGTCGCACTCCACGGCCGTCGAGGAGTTCTCGGCGCCGTCCGCGATGTGGACGAGGCCGCGGTAGTTCGTGCGGCCGCCGTCCTTCGCGATCGACTTCGACTCGACGGTCGACTTCGTGTCCGGCGCGTTGTGATACACCTTCGCGCCCGTGTCGATGTCCTGCCCCTCGCCCGCGAAGGCGAT
Source organism: Halorubrum sp. T3 (assembly GCF_000296615.1). Taxonomy (NCBI): domain Archaea; kingdom Methanobacteriati; phylum Methanobacteriota; class Halobacteria; order Halobacteriales; family Haloferacaceae; genus Halorubrum; species Halorubrum sp. T3. The sequence goes on from NZ_ALWQ01000008.1 coordinate 191,306, forward strand.
GGTGATGTGGTTGTCGGAGGCGCCGCGCCCCTTCAGGATCGTCGACGGGTACAGCATCGTCGCCTTCGACCCCATCGACCCGGATATCCACTCCATGCGCCCGCCCTTCTCGGCGATGGCGCGCTTCGTGTTCAGGTTGTACGTGTTCTTCGACCAGTTCTGGACGGTCGAGTACTGAACGTGGGCGTCCTCGCCGACGAACACTTCCACGCCGCCGGAGTGGAGGTTGAACGCCGAGTACTTCGGGGCGGAACAGCCCTCGATGTAGTGGACCTCGGAGCCCTCCTCCGCGATGATGAGCGTGTGCTCGAACTGGCCCATCCCCTCGCTATTCATCCGGAAGTACGCCTGGACCGGCATCTCCACGGTGGTGTTCTCCGGGACGTAGACGAACGAGCCGCCGGACCAGATGGCGCCGTGAAGCGCCGCGAACTTGTTGTCGCTCGGGGGGACGCACTTCGTCATGAAGTGCTCGCGGACGATCTCTTCGTGCTCCTGGACGGCCTTGTCCATGTCACAGAAGATGACGCCCTTCTCCTCCCACCGCTCCTGCATGTTCTGGTAGACGATCTCGGACTCGTACTGGGCGCCGACGCCCGAGAGCGCGTTCTTCTCGGCCTCCGGGATGCCCAGCTTGTCGAACGTGTCCTGGATCTCTTCCGGGAGGTCCTCCCAGCTGTCCGCGCCGCCGCGCTTGTCGATGTCCGGCCGGATGTACGGCACGATCTCGTTGATGTCGACCTCCGAGAGGTCCGGCTGGCCGGGCCAGTCGGTCGGCATCGGCATCTCCTGGAACTGCTCGAGCGCGCGCAGGCGCCGCTCTAACATCCATTCCGGTTCGTCTTTGTCCTCCGAGATGACGCGGACCGTCTCCTCGGTGAGGCCCTTTTCGCTCTTGAAGGCGGACTTCTCCTCCTTCTTGAACTCGAAGCGGGCCTCGGTGTCTGTCTCCTTGAGGTCGTCCTGTTGTGAACTCATAGTGTATTGTTACGGATTCCCGTGTTTACGTGTGTCGCGTGCCCGCATTCGGTTACGCCGCCTCGAAGGCGTCCTCGCGGACCCAGTCGTACCCCTCGTCCTCGAGCTTCTCGGCGAGCTCCGCGCCGCCGCTCTTGACGACTTCGCCGTCGAGCATGACGTGGACGTGGTCGGGCTCGACGTAGTCGAGGATCCGCTGGTAGTGGGTGATCTGGAGGATGCCCGTGCCCTGCTCGTCGCGGAGCGCGTTGATCCCCTTCGAGACGTCCTTCAGGCGGTCGATGTCGAGCCCCGAGTCGATCTCGTCGAGCACGGCGACGCTCGGCTCCAACATCGCGGCCTGGAGGACCTCGTTCTGCTTCTTCTCGCCGCCGGAGAAGCCGGCGTTGAGGTAGCGCTGCATGAACTTCTCGTCCATATCGAGCAGCTCCATCTTCTCCGAGAGGATCTCCTGGAACTCGGCGACGCCGATCTCGCCGTCGTCCGCGGGCCCCTCCATCGGGGAGGTCTCGTAGCCCTCGTCGTCCTCGTCGTCGGCCTCGGCTTCCTCCTCCTCGCCCTCCTCTTCGAACAGCTCCTCGCGCTCGTCCGCCTTCGCGTTGAGGGCCTGCCGGAGGAAGTTCGTCATGGTGACGCCCTCGATCTCGGCGGGGTACTGGAAGCCGAGGAAGATGCCGAGCGCGGCGCGCTCGTTCGGCTCTAACTCGAGCAGCTCCCAGTGATAGTCCTCGTCGTCCAGATCGGCGTCGACGTCGGCGACGTCCTCCTCGCTGAGGTGGAGCAGGATCTCGCCGCCGGTGACCTCGTAGGCGGGGTGGCCGGCGATGACTTTCGCGAGCGTCGACTTCCCGGAGCCGTTCGGGCCCATCAGCGCGTGAATGTCCCCGGACTCGACGGTCAGGTCGACGCCGAGAAGGATGCGTTCGCCGCCCTCTTCCGCCACTCGTGCGTGAAGATCGTTGATTTCGAGAGTAGCCATATGTATTCTCGTGCCTCGTACCTTGACGGTGGGGGTTGAGGGGGTTAATGGTTACGCATCTACCCGTCAAAAATCGCAGATCGACCAAGAAATTTTCTTCCAATCGAAAACTGCTTTCGACGACCGGCGTTTCGCCTCGCCGTCGGTCACATGAACGAGCCGAGCCCGGTCTGCTCTTGGCCCGTCTTGACCTCTTCCCACGACATCCCGAGCGCTTCTATCACGCGCTCGATGGGGCCTTTCAGGGTCTTGTCCAGCATCTTCTCCCAGTCGACCTCGAACTCGTCGGGCACCTGGTCGGCGTACTCGAAGCAGATCACGTCCGGATCCCGTTTGAACTCCCCGTACAGGTGATCCCGCTGCGGGTCGAGCCCCTCCTCGTCTTCCATCCGCGCCCAGAAGTCGGGGTGGACCTTCTCGATGTACAGCCGCTTCGGCTTCGACCCGCTCCCGAAGTTGGTGCCGAGCATCAGGTTTGCGTACTTCGCGCCGCGGACCTGCGCGGTCGGGGTGTCGTAGGCGTCGAGCTTCTTGCCGATCCCGCCCGGGATCCCGATCTCGTCGAGGTCCATATCGCCGTCGAGCACGCGCGCGATGACGTCCACGAGGTACGCTTTCACCTCCTCTAAGTCCTCGTCGATGTCGTCACCCGTCACGATCGTCTCGATGACGTTCTGTTGGACCTCCTTCGTGATGCCGGCGATGTCGGAGCGCTTGTACTCGAAGCCGGTGATGTCGATGTCGTCGACGTCTTTCCCCTCCTTCCAGACGATGTGGCCCGCGTACCGCTTCTTCTTGCCCGCCTGGAAGAACCGCCGGTAGAGCTTCTCGAACTCGATCTCGAAGCGGTGGAACTCGGCGTTTAATTCGTCGCGAGCGAAGTCGTCGTAGCGCTCGTTGATGTGGTCCTCGATCTCGAAGGAGGTCTCGATCGCCTCCTCTTTGTCAACCTCTTGGCCGAGGGACAACATGACCGAATCCGTGTTGTGGAGCACAATACCGCCGACACCGTCGACGAAGTTCTCGTTCTCGGCGACGCTGAGATCGTACACGTACCCGTCGTGATCCACTTCTTTAACCACTGGATCCCGTCCACCCCGGTAGTAATCGCACGTTCGAATCGTGTAGCTCTCTTTGCTCTCCCTGTATTTCAGCGAGTGTTTCTCCCCGCGCTGGGTGAGAAGTGTCGAGAGGCCCGCCCCGAGTTCTCGGCTCGTCGTCTCGAAGTCGAAGTTTCGCTCGCAGTACTCGGCCGAGTACCGTGGGAATTCGCGTGAGCCGTCGCCCTCTACGAGTACGTCGACGAAGAGCTGTTGGAGATCTTCGGGGAGATTGAACACGAACCCCGGGATACGCTTCCCACGCGACGTTTGCCCGGCGAACTCACGGAAGAACACCGCCGAGAGTTCGTTCATCATCTGGAGCTTGTGGGTGCCGTCGTCGTACGTTACCGACTGGTCCCCGTCGTCGGTTTCGTACTCGACGGTTCGTTCGCCGGACGTGTTCGACGAAATGACACTCGCTGTCGCTCCGTCGAACAGACGTAAATAATCCTCTTGGAGGCCTTTCAGCCATTCCGTTCTGGATTCCGCGATGCTCGCGCCGAACTTGGATTCGGCCGTTTCGATCGTCGAGGCACTCCCCTCGGTGACGTACGCGGCGAGCAACCGCACGAGCGCCCGTCCGTCTTCGGAGTCCAAATCGACGTATCGCTGTACCTTGATGCTCTTCTCTATCGCATCGTGATGCCTGTGGCCGAACCAGACCCAGTCGTCGTTCGCGTGGATTCGCTTGACCTTCGTCGCCGCGTTCTCACTGCCGACGCTTCGGCCGTCCTCGTACTCGCGCGTGTATCCTTCCAACACGTCGTACACGTCGATTGTTTCCACCGTCTCGACGTCGGGGAAACCGGGCACCCGAAGCGGCTCTTCGACGTCTTCTGGCTTCGTTTCGACGAGGCTGCCGTCCTCTTCGACGACGTACGAGTGGTCTCTGGTCGTTGTCGACTCGCCGAACTTGTGCTGGAGGTTGACGACCGGCTTGTCGGTCTCGTGCCGAATCACCTGCTCGATCGGTTGCCACTCCGGTTCACCGTCCTCGGTGACCGAAAGCGCCTTCCACCCGTCCACGCGACCCCGTTCCTTCTCGACCGACACCGAAGCGACAGGCCCGCCGTCGGCGGTAACGATCAGATCCTCGCTCGCAGTCGCGTCCGACAGCTCGAAGAGATCGGCAATCGGCAAGATTCGAACGACGCCCTCGGGATCGCGCACGACGACGGGTCTGTCGCCCGTGACGCTGTCCCCGTACGCAACGTCGTGGCCGAGCTCCTCCGCGGCCTCCTCGGTGAAGTCGATCACCTCGCGACCGGTCGCCGTGACGGCCGCGGCACCCTCCTTGTCGTAGAGACGGAACCGATCCCACCCCGTAACGCCGTACAATGAATTCCCAACATTCTGAAACTTTCCGTTTCGACCGGCAACAAGTGTATTATTATCTTCGACAGTTACGCAATATACCCCCTCTTCTGCGCGACTTCGCTCGCCACTCCTGTACATGCGAAGAGTGTTCTTAGTGTTACGGCTCGCATGTATTCGCCAAACGCCGCTGTCGCGGGTGTAATGTGCTGTCAATCCGAGCGTTAAACAGAGTCGAAGGACATCATCACGGAGTTGCTCGCTTTTTGTGGTGTAGGTGAAGGATTCGTTCTCGGTTTCCCACCGACCATCACCCGCAATGAGCGTCTCAAGGAACTGGCGTCGACGTTCCGTAGACTGTTCAAACACTAACTCGGGAATCTTTTTATTCTCACTTCCTTTCCCGCAGAGACTCCACAACAACTCGTACCAGACGCGACTTGAGAATGAAATTGCTCGATCCGTCGTGTAACTGTAGCTAGATATTTTGTCGATTAATGCTGCTATCTCGTCATGTTCTTTCCCAAGCTCTTGTGCGATTTTAATCCGATAATTCTTGGTTTTTGCTTCGTACAGACTCCCTTCAGTTATGTACCACGCTAGGAAGTCTAGTAGATCATCCGCTTGAATACAGTTCTCAGCGGATGGTTGTCCGTATTTCGCAGCAATCTGTGTGCCTCCATCTGATACTGTAGTCGCGATCTCTGTGTATTCTTGTATTAATTTTGAAATAGTATATTCTTCAGGATACGAATCCACTTCATACGTCCAATCATGTGGGAGTTCATAATTACAATACTCGTGTAGCTCACCAGCTTCAACAAATTTGTAACCGTCCTCGGTGATTCCATTTTTGTCATTTTTCCGGACGAGCATCCGGTGGTTCGGCGTCACCCGGAAGTCGATCTTCGACGTTTCGATGTCGACGAGTTCGTCCCGGTAGTCCGGGTACGCGTGGGTCTCTTCGACGGTCTTCAGTTCCATCTCCTCGGTGTCGGGATCGAGCGAGTACACGGCGTCGCCGACCTCCAACTCCGTAATCGACCGAACGCCGTCGGGGGTTACGACCTCGGTGTCCGGCGTGAAACAGTTCATAATAACCTTGACAGACGCCTGCTGTCGGTCGTACTGCTCGTACGGCTCGGTGCCGGGGTCGTGGTCGTTCCGGAGCGACTTCTTCTCCTCGCGCTCGGTGAGGAGCTCGTCGACCATCTCGCGCATGATGCCGTCCGGCTCCTTCCGGAAGTGGGTCCCGTTGGGCGCGACGTACGTCTCGCCGTCGTACTCGTCGGGGTCGACCTTCGTCTCCGGGCCGGCGTTGATCGTCACCATACACATCGGGTAGAGGCTCTTCAGGTCTTGGACCGTCACCATCTCCTTGACGCCGGTGATCGGGTCGAAGACGGCGCCGCCCTCGAAATCCTCGGACTCCTGTTGGCCCTTCGTCGGCAGCGCGAACTTCCCGAACGCCTTGTGGAGGACGTACATGTCGACGGTGTCGCCCGGGGTCGGCGCGTCCTCGATCTTGCAGCCGACGAAGGTGCGCACCTCGTCCCAGAAGGCGATCACGTCCTGCTTCCGGTCGATTTCGACGCACAGCTCCACGTCGCGGATGCTGTACTCCAGGAGGCGCTCCGGGTCCTGCTCCCAGAGGTCGCCGATGTCGCCCGTGTAGCGCTCCTTGCCGACGCCGAGCTCGCGCTCGCCGACCGCGTCGAGGCGGTACGACTCCAGCTCCGTGAACATCGTGCGTTTATAGGCGTACAGCAGGTCGAAGACGACCCGGCCCTTCACGTCCGGGCCGCCCCAGCCCGAGCGCCACACCTCGCCGATCCGGGAGAGGCGGTCGACGTCGAGGTCGTACTGGCTCCCGTCGTCGAGCACCTCCAGCCGGTCGAGCACGTACGGCGCGTCGAAGTCCTCGAAGTTCCACCCGGTGAGCAGGTCCGGGTCGGTCTCGTCGATGTACTCGACGAACGCGTCGAGCATCGCGGCCTCCTCCTCGAAGGTGCGGACCCGGAAGTCGAGCTCCTCGCCGTCGCCCACGATCCCCTCGTAGTCGGGGAGGTCCTCGGGCGGCGGGATCTCGGCCTCGGGCGCGTCGTACAGCCAGACGACGTACTCGTCGTCGTAGGAGTCGTGGCTGGTGAGACAGATGATCGGCTCCTCGCCGTCCTCGGGGAAGCCGCGCCGGTCGTCCACCTCGATGTCGAAGGTGTTCACGCGCATCTCGGCGTCGACGTCGGCCGGTTCGAGGTGCCCCTCGTGGACCTGGATCGTCCCCTCGCCGTCGTCGAGGCGCCGCTCCTCGACGCGGATCCCGCCGTTGAGGCCGTTGTCGATCAGAAAGCGGTTCGGGAAGAGGATGTCCGCCTCGAAGCTGGTCTCGAAGTCATCGCGGATGTTCCCCACGTCGCGAGGCGTGCGCGTGACGATCCGGGTGAGCGGCTCGCCGCGGATGCTCTCGTACGGCTCGCCGTCGGGATTCTCCTCGCGGGTCCCGATCACCACGTCGTACTCCTCAACGGGGTCGCGGTCGAGGTCGGCCGTGGGGACGTAGAAGTAGGGCTCGACGCCCAGCACCCGGAGGTGTTCGACGACGTCGTGGTCGGCGTCCTCGACGTGCTCCGCGGGCCGCCGGCCGAACACGTGGACGACCGGGTACTCGTCGCTGCCGTACCCCTCGACGGCGTAGTCGATCTGGGTGATCATCAGCTCGACGGTCCCGGTCGACTCCGGGAACTTCGCCTCGTCGACGTCGACGACGTCGTTGACGTGGCCACGTCCGCCGCCAGCGACGACGGCCGCCTCCTGAGCGGCCAGCTCCTCCCGTTCGGTGTCCGTGTCGCCGTCGGCCCCGTCGCCCGCGTCCCCGGTCGACGAGAAGTCCGACAGCCCCGACTGAGTCATACCCGCTCTTCGGCGTCACCCGGCTAAAAAACTCGGCTTTCGGGTGCGGCGAGCTATCCCGCCACGGAAAGGCATATATTGTGTGACGACTTACCACGGTCCATGTCTTCGGACCCACGTTCCGAACCCCAGGCGGCTCGTCCGGCCGATTCCGACGCGGTCGACGCCGAGGTGGAGGCGTACGAAGACGACGGGAACGTGGTACTCTTCGACGCCACGAACCCCCTCGCGTGGGTCGAAGCGAGCCGAACCGTGCGGCTCGCCGACGCGGTCTGAAGCGGCTCTCGGCCTCGGTCCTCCGTTCCGTCGTCCAGCGCTCGCCTCCCGTAGCCGCGGCGCCGCGTCCGGACGGAACCCCTTTGCCCCGGCGCGGCGTATGGTCGGGCGTGTTCAGCCTCGACGAGGACGACGAGGGCGAGATCTCCGTCGGCGAGAGCTCCGACGCCGAGCGGGAGATGACGCCCGACATCCCGAAGGCGCCCTCGGTGAAGTCGTTCGACGACGGGGGCGACTTCGAGGGCGCGAGCGACGTGGACCAGGGGACCCTCCGCGCGTTCGTCGTCGCCGTCATCTACGCCAACGCCGCCGTCCTCCTCGTCGCGCTCGGCCCGATGGTGTGGTTCTTCGAGGGCTGGTCGCGGGTCGGGCCGGCCCTGTTCGTCGGCGGCCTGTTCGCCGGCGTCCGGACCTACCAGACGTACCGGTCTTGGAAGCGGTCGCGGGACGAGCAGCGCGACCCGGACCCGGAAAGCGACGCGACTCCCGAGGACGACACGCCTCCGGAGCGCGACGCGGATCCGGACGCCGCCCCCGAGGCGGCGCCCCCGGAAAGGTAATGCCCGGCGAGCGCCCTCTTCCGACCATGCAGACGGTCCGCGACGGCGACGGCGAGACGTACCTCCTCGTGAAGCGCTCCGCCGAGTCCAGCCGCGTGCGGGACCCGGCCACCGGCGCGGAGCGGTACGTCGACAACGACCAGCTCTCGGTCGTCGACGGCGAGTCACCGCTCGCGACAGCGGCCTCCGGCGTGCCGGAGCCGGTCCGCCGGACGCTCGGCGCGGTCCGCGACGACCGGTCGCTCGGGCTGCTCGCTGTGGTCGTCGACGAGGGGCCGATCGCCGCGATCGACCTCCTCGACGCCGCCGACATGTGCGAGTCGGACCTCCACGGAACGATCACGGAGTTCCGCGCGGCCGGGCTGGTCGACGAGGCCGAGGTCGCCGGTCGACGCGGCTACGAGGCGACCCCGGTCGCGGTCGAGGCGCTGGAAGCGCTGCGCGGCGGGTCGGCGGACGAGGGCGACGGGGTTGACGAGGGCGACTAGGACCTCACTTATAACCGCGATCTGCGGTCGGCTGCGGCTGTTCGCTTATAAATAGTTGATTCTAGATCGACGGCGAACACCTCCAAAGCCCCAGCCGCGAGGCTGTCGCACGCTCGCTGCGCTCCTCGTCACTCACTTCGTTCGCTCCTGCGGTGCTTACGTCGCCTGCGACAGCCTCGCGGCTGCCCCTTTGAGCCCCACCCGACCGCGACCGCACGGCACCTCACGCCTCCCCAGCCTCGTCGCTGGCGGCTGGCGCCGCCAGCGACTCCCTCGCGCGTGCGACTCGCGCCCTTCGGGCGCTCGTCGGCACGCGCCGACGTGGAGGGGCGGTCTGACGTCGCCGTCCCTCTCAGCGGCGGCGTCGCCGCGGGCTTCTACCGTTCCTGCCGTCGTCTGATATTTATAAAGGGGCCCGGCGCAGCGGCAGTGACGCTCAGTCGTCCGCGAGCGACGCGAGGTCAAGCTCCGCCGCATCCTCCCGGCGGACGGTCGAGCGGTTCGAGCGCGGGTCCTTCTCGACGGTGACCAGCTCGTCGGCCGCGCCCACCAGCTCGTCGTCGTGGCTCACGATGACGATCTGGGCCACGCCGAACCCGCGCATTTCCTCGACCAGCCGGACGAGCCGCGAGACGTGGCCGGAGTCGAGGAAGACGGTCGGCTCGTCGAGGATGAGCGGCGGGGGCGGCGCCGCGCCCTCGATCCCCTCGGAGAGCAGCCGGTAGATCGCGCAGCGCAACGAGAGGTTGAACAGGGCGCGCTCCCCGCCGGAGAGCTGCTCGGGGTCGAGCGGCTCGCCGTCCTTCTGGTAGACGGTGAGGACGTACTCGCCGTCAAGCTCGATGTGGGAGTAGGCGTCGTTGCCGTAGACGAGCTCGAACGTCTCGTTGAGCGTGCGCTCCAGTTCGGCCACGTTGCGCTGGCGGAGCTCCGCGCGCAGGTCGCCGTACATCGACTCCAGCTCGCTCGTCTCCTCGTGGAGCGTTTCGAGCGCTTCGACGCGCTCGCCGAGCGCCTCGCGCTCCTCGCGGAGCGCCTCCAGCTCGCTGAGCTCGCCTTTCACCCCGCCGATCGCGTTCTGAATCTCCTCCCGCCGTTCGCCGAGACGGTCGAGCTCCTCGGCGACCTGTTCGAGGTACTGCTCGGCGTCGGCCTTCCGCTCCTTCGCGTTCTCGACCGCGGCCTCGTCGACGGCGTCCGCGAGCTCGTCGCGGCGATCGCGCTTGTCGGCGAGCCGGTCGCGCCGCTCGTCGTTCACCTCCTCGAGGTTCTCCCGCTTCTCGCGGCGTCGTTCGATCTCGTCTTCCGCCTCCGCGATCGCGGACAGGCGCTCTTCGATCGCCGTCACCGCCTCGCGGTCGTCGTCGATCTCCGACAGCGACGCCTCCAGCTCTTCGACGCGCTCTGCGGCTTCCTCTGCCTCGTCGCGCTTCTGCGCGGCGACCTCGCGGGTCTCTTCGGCCTCCTCCCTGAGGTCGGCCGCGCGCTCGCGCTTCTCCTCGGCCGACTCCCGCTTCCGTTCCGCCTCCTCGCGCTTCTCTTCGACCCGCGATTCGAGGGTCTCGACCCGCTCGTCGATCTCGTCGAGCCGGTCCGCGGCGCTCGCGAGCTCGTCCAGCTCCGCGATCCGCTCGTCGAGGTCGTCCTCGCGCTCGCGGGCGTCCTCCAGCTCCGCTTCGAGCTCCGCGACGCGCTCACGATCCTCCTCGATCCCGCTGGCGTGCGGCGAGTCCTCGACCGGCTGCCCGCACTCGGGACACTTCCCCGCCGCGAGCAGCTCCTCGGCCTCTTCGACCCGCTCGCGGGCGTTCTTCAGCTCCGCCGACAGCTCGGCGATCCGTTCGCGGACCTCGCCGCGCTCGTCGCGCAGCGCGTCCCGCTCCTCGCTGACCCCGTCGCGGTCGACGTCGGCGTCGGCGGCCGCGATCCGCTCGCGGAGTCCGTCGGCCTCTTCGCGCAGTTCCTCGATCGAGGCCTCGCGTTCGTCGGCCTCCTCGGCCGCCGCCTCCGCCTCGTCGGCGAGGTCGTCGGCCTCGGACTCGATCTCCGCGGCGCGCTCGGTGCGGTCGTCCGCCTTCCCGGCGAGGTTCGTCGCCTGGTTCCGGAACGCCTCGGCGCTCACCCGCTCGTCGTCGAGCTCCTCGCGGACCGCCTCTTCCCGGTCGCCGAGCTCCTCGCGGCGGTCGGCGATCGCTTCCTCGCTCGCCGCGTCGAGGCCGGCGTCGTCGAGCCGGTCGTCGATCTCGCTTTCGATCTCTCCGATCCGCTCGCGGGCCTCGCGGATCGCGTCGCGGTGGTTGTCGCGCTCGCGCTCGGCCTCGCGGATCGCGGCCTCGATCTCGTCGATCTCCCCTTCGACCGACTCCAACTCTTCCCGCTTCTCGGCGTGGGTCTCGAGCGTCTCCGCGGCCGCGTCGCGCGTCTCCTTCGCCTGTTCGCGCTGGCTCTCGTACCGATCGATATCCTCGTCGACCTCGCCGAGTTCGCTCTCTAACTCGTTGAGTCGTCCGTGGAGGTCCCGGTCCTCCTTCGCGGCGATCTGCTCGTCGAGCTGGTCGAGCCGCCCGCGACGGTTTTCGAGGACGTCTTCGACGCCGAGCCGAGCGTCGCCGGCGCGCTCGCGGTACTCCTCGAGCTTCCCCAGCTGGAGCAGGTCGTCGATCGTGTCCTGTCGCTCCCGCGGGGTGGCGTTGATGAGCTTGTTCACCTCGCCCTGCCGCACGTACGCGCAGTTGACGAACGCCTCGGCATCCATCCGCAGCAGCTCCGTGACGAACTCGCGGACCGCCCGCGCGCCGTCGCGGGTCACGTCGCTCCCGTCGATCGATTCGAGCGTACACTGGTGGTCGATCCGGCCGTCGTAGGACTTGAGCCGGCGCTCGACCCGATAAGAGACGCCGTCGTGGGTGAACCACAGCTCCACTTCCGTCTCCTCCTCGCCGTTCGTGATGACGTCCTCGAGGGTCCCGTCGAGCGCCTTCGACCCGTACAGCGCGAAGAAGCAGGCCTCCAGCAGCGACGATTTCCCGCTGCCGTTGAGCCCGTGGATCACCGTGACCCCCTCCGTCAGCCGCAGGTCTGCGTCCCCGTACGGCTTGAAGTTCGCGAGGCGGACGCGGTCGAACTTCACAGGTAGTCCTCCATGGAGACTTGGCCGTCGGTCGACGCCGGATCGGGGTCGGCCGCCTCCGCGGGATCGGACTCGGCGTCCGGCTCGTCGGTGGCCGATTCGTCTGGCTTCTGTTGGTCGGCGTCCGAGTCATCGGGCTTCGGTTCGCCGGTATCAGATTCGTCGCTCCCGTCATCGACGGTTTCGTCGGCCGGTTCATCACTACCACCGTCGACGGTCTCGCCCTCTGGTTCGTCGCTATCGTCGTCGCCGGCGTCGTCGTCGTCCGTCTCGATCGGCTCCGCGGCCGTTTCGACCGGTTCGAACGCGCCGAGATCCTCCCCCTCATCGAGCCGCTCCTCGACCCTGCGTTTCACCGTCTCGCGGACGTTGGCGTCGGGGACCGTGTCCTCGCGGACCGCGCTCTCGACGTCGCGCGCGGCGGTCGACAGCGCCATCTCGTCGAGGCGGTCGCGGACCGCGTCCTCGGGGTCGGCGAAGCTCACGTCCACCTCGCCGTCCGTGTCGACCTCTCGCTTGTCCGTGACGCGCGCGATGAGCGCGCCCTCGTCGTTGGCGAACTCCTCGACGGCCGCGGGCGTCACCGGGTCGCCCTCGCCGGTGATATCGACGTGGACGACCGCCTCCGCGAGGTCGTACTCGCGAACGCGCTCGCGGACCCGCGACTCGCCCTCGCCCTCGCGCAGTTCGACCGAGACGAAGACGAACGGTCGGGTGTCGAGCGCCCGACGCCGGATCTCCACGCGGTCGTCGCCGCCCGCCGCGTCCGCGTCGAAGACGACGAGGTTGTAGCCGCGGCCCTCGCGCTCGCTCGCGCTCGCGCGCTCGGTCGAGCCCGGATAGGTGACCCACGTGTCGGCGACCTCGGCGGTGTCGGGTTTGTGGTTGTCGCCGAGCAGCATCGCGTCGAAGTCGATGTCGCTCTCGGTCAGTACGGTCTCCGTGTCCCAGTCGGCGTAGCCGAACGGCTCGAAGAGCCCGTGCGCGACGAGCGCCGCGTACTCGGCGTCGTGGTCGGCGAACGCGTAGTCGAGGTCGTCGCGCCGCGAGACGGGGACGTGGTCGAGGCCGTAGAAGGCGGTGTCGCCCACGACGACCGGCTCGTCGCCGAGCCGGGTCGCGAGGCCGAGTCGTTCGAAGAGGTCGAGCCACTGCCCGCCTCGCGTCGACTCGTGGTTGCCGACGACCGCGAGGAAGGGGACCCCGGCGTCGTCGAGCCGGCGGAGGACGGAGATGGTCCCCATCAAGTCCCGCAGTTCGGGCCGGCGGTCGTGGAAGAGGTCGCCCGCGTGGACGACGGCGTCGACGCCGTCGTCGACCGCGTCGTCGACCACGGCCTCGAACGCGTCGAGGAAGTCCTGGCGTCGGACCGGCGAGTGGTACTGCGAGTACCCGATGTGGGTGTCGCCGGTGTGGATCACCCGTGTCATCTGGACGGGTCTTGGCCGGTGCCCGGCTTAGGGATTCCGGGGCCGGAGCGGAAGTGGTCGGGGCCGCGCTCCGCTTCGCGGTCGGTGTCGCGGCCCCACCGGGAGACACCGGCGCGCTCGTCGGCATCGCTCTCGTCGGCGTCGCCCGCCGCCGCGCGTCGAAACGCCCGATACTCGGCGAGCGCGTCGCGTCCCCGCTCGGCGGCGGCCTCGTCGCCCGCGCGCTCCGCGGCGTCGATCGCGTCCGCCAGCCGGTCCAGCCCGACGGCGTCGACGAACCCGGCCGCGCGCCGCAGGTCGGTTCGCGCGGCGTCCGCCTCGTCGATCACGGCGACGTACGGGCGTCTCGCGGTGTCGGTGCGCGTCGCGAGCGCGGCCAGGGCGCGCTTGACGGCGGTAGTCGAGACCACGGGCCAACTGGCGCGGTATCGGATATAAATCGTCGCGGCCGTCTCCCCTCGACGCGGCGGCTGTCGCTTACCCGTTCGCTCGTTCGCTCCCGATCAGATACCCAGCGAGTAGAGTCGCTTTCGCGCGTCCGTGAAGGAGAACCGCGAGTCGACGACGCCCTCCTCTTCGAGCCGCGACAGCGCGTAGCGGACGGTCCGGGGCGGGAGCAGCGTCTCCTCGGCTAATTCGCTCTGGGTCAGCGTGTCGTTGTAATCTAACACCTTCGCGACTAACTTCGCGCTCGGCGGGAGGTCGCGAACGGCCGCCCAGCGGTCCGCGGTCCCGTCGTCGGCGGTAACGGCGTCGGTCGTGCTCATGCGTGGTCTGATCGTCGTCATGCTATTTGATAATATTTACTATCCATTTTAATTACTTTCAATCATAAACCGGCGGCCAACGGTACCGATAGTCGCGGACGCAGACCGCCGCTGTTCGGCGTCTTGTTGGCGGTACGCCCCTGTCGTGCCCCCACCCGAAGCCTCTTATCCGCGAGACGCTTTAATAAACACAATGAGCGACACGGTCGACGACGTCGATATGCCCTACGACGAGGGAGCGGCGTCGAAACAGGAGAAGATCGACTCCTTACAGGAGCGGCTCGACGTGCTCGAGTCCCAGAACGAGGAGATGCGCGACAAGCTCCTCGACGCCAACGCGGAGAACAACAAGTACCAGCAGAAGCTCGAACGGCTCACCCACGAGAACAAGAAGCTGAAGCAGTCCCCGCTGTTCGTGGCGACGGTCCAAGAGATCACTCCCGACGGCGCCGTCATCAAACAGCACGGGAACAACCAGGAGGCGCTCACCGAGATTACCGACGAGATGCGCGAGAAGCTCGACCCCGATGACCGCGTCGCGGTCAACAACTCGCTGTCGGTGGTCAAGAAGTTAGAGAAGGAGACCGATGTCCGCGCCCGCGTCATGCAGGTCGAGCACTCCCCGGACGTCACCTACGCCGACATCGGCGGGCTCGAAGACCAGATGCAGGAGGTCCGCGAGACCGTCGAGATGCCGCTGGAACACCCCGACATGTTCGAGGACGTGGGTATCACGCCCCCGAGCGGCGTGCTCCTGTACGGCCCGCCGGGGACGGGCAAGACGATGCTCGCGAAGGCCGTCGCCAACGAGACGGACGCGACGTTCATCAAGATGGCCGGCTCCGAACTGGTGCACAAGTTCATCGGCGAGGGCGCGAAGCTGGTCCGGGACCTCTTCGAGGTCGCCCGCGAGAACCAGCCCGCCGTCCTCTTCATCGACGAGATCGACGCGATCGCCTCGAAGCGGACGGACTCGAAGACCTCGGGCGACGCCGAGGTCCAGCGGACGATGATGCAGCTGCTCTCCGAGATGGACGGGTTCGACGAGCGCGGCGAGGTCCGCATCATCGCCGCGACCAACCGCTTCGACATGCTCGACCCCGCCATCCTCCGCCCCGGCCGCTTCGACCGTCTCATCGAGGTGCCCAAGCCGGAGACCGAGGGCCGCGAGATCATCTTCCAGATCCACACCCGCAACATGAACCTCGCCGACGGCGTCGACTTCGCCGAGCTGGCCGAGCTGACCCCCGACGCCTCCGGCGCCGACATCAAGGCGATGTGTACCGAGGCAGGGATGTTCGCCATCCGCGACGACCGCACGGAGGTCACCCTCGACGACTTCCTCGAGGCCCACGAGAAGCTCAGCAAGGACGAGGAGACGAGCGCCGACGACTCGCTGGCGTTCGCCTGATCCGGTCGTCTTCGCTCCGATCCGGAAGCCGCCGTCGACTCGATTTCTCTCTCGACCGTCCTCCCAGCCCCGCGACCGCGAGGGACGGGACCGCGAAAACCAGCAGGAACACCAGTCCGGCCGCGAGCGCGTAGCCCGCGCCGACGCCGGCGAGCGCGAGCCATCCGTCGTCGAGCGCGTCAGCGACGTTCATACCGGAGGTACCGCGGCCCGGAAGTTAAATCCGGGCGCTCGCGTCCGCCGCGGACGTCTGTGGCGCGCGGCCGCCCGGGTCGGTCACCGATCACACGTCGCCCGCCATCGCCCGGAACAGCCCGTCGGCGAGGGCGTCGCGGTCGACGGTCTCCGGCTCTCCCTCCCCGGTGGGGTCGACGTTCGGTTGGATCGTCCCGCCGCCCATCCGGGAGTGGCCCCCGCCGTTCCCGTTGTCGACGTCGTCTAACACCGCCGCGATCGCGTTGCCCATGTGGACCCGGTCGTCGCGCGACCGCCCCGAGAGGTGGACGGTGCCGTCCCGCTCGCCGATCACCACGACGGCGCTGACTCCCTCGAGCTGGATCAGCTCGTCCGCCGCCTGCGGGATCGCGTCGACGTTGTTCACGCCGCCGACGTCGGCGACCCCAAACGACCCCTCGATGCGGCGTCCCGCGATCGCCCGGGCCTTCACCTCCAGCACCTCCGCGTCGACCGCGGGGTTCGCGATGCGGTCGAGCCGGTCCTGGTCGACGCCGGGGTAGAGGTAGGCGGCCGCCGCGAAGTCGGGCTCGCTGGCGCCGACAGTGAGGTGTTTCGTGTCGGCCAAGATCCCGTACAGCAGCCCGGTTGCCGTGTCAGTCGACAGCGTCAGGGCGCTCGCCGTCTCGCTCGCGTGCTTGTCGGGGGGCACGGGGACGGCGTCGTTGTCCTGGAAGTACTCGGCGACGACCGACGCGGTCGCGCCGTAGTCCGTCCGCACGTCGGTGAACGACTCGCCGGCGCCGTCCCCGGGGTGGTGGTCGACGACCGCCGTCGGCAACACGCCGTCGGCGCCGGCGAACCCTCGCGGCTCGTTGTGGTCGACTAAGACGACCGACTCCGCCGCGAGGTCGCTCACGTGTTCGATCGGCTCCAAGTCGAGGTCGAGGACGGTCCGGAACGCCCGGTTCTCCTGGTGACGGATCTGGCCGGGGTACTGGACGGTCGCGTCGACGTCCACCTGGTCGGCGAGCGAGGCGACCCCGACTGCGGCCGACATCGCGTCGGGGTCCGGGTTCGGGTGCATCAACACCGTTATCTCGTCTTCGTCGGCCAGCAGTCGGCGGAACCGCACCCCCGGCGTGCGCCGGGACCGCAGCACCACCACCACGGCCGCGACGGCGATCAGGACGACGAGCGCCGCGGCGACGGCGAGTTCGGGATTCTCTCGGGCCATGGCCTCCGCCTGCGAGAACCGGTCGCCGACCGCGCTCATCGCTCGCATGGGTAGTGGCGAATCGCTCCCGACACATGAAGGTTCGTTACCGTTCCGACGGAGCTGAACCGACGGAAATCGGCCGTTTCGGGCGTTTACACGCCGAAACGGTCACCATCCGGCCGGGGCGCGCTACTCGGTCCGCGCCCGGTACGCGCGCACGGCGTCGCGGTACCCCGACCGGAACGTCGGGTGGACGAACTCGTAGCCGAGCTCGCGGAGCAGCGCGTTCGAACACCGCTTGCTCGTTCGGATCCGGCGCTCGGCGGCCGCGGAGAGGTCGCCGGCCGTGATCCGCTCGTCCTTCGACAGCTTCTCCGGGCGCGGGACGCCGCAGGCGTCCGCGAGCCAGTCGGCGAACGCGTGCTTGTCGACCGGCTCGTCGTCGACGACGAGGACGACGCGGTCGCGCGCGCGGTCCGTCTCCAGCAGGTGTCGGATCGACCCCGCGGCGTCCGCGCGGTGGACCATGTTCAAGTACCCGGCTGTCACCGGCCCCTCCACGTACCGCTCCAGCCGGTATCGATCCGGGCCGTACAGCCCCGCGAACCTGACGACGGTCCCGTCTATCCCGGTGTCGGCCGCGCGCTCGGTCGCGATCCGCTCGGCCTCGGCGAGGACCCGGGTCTTCTCAGTGGTCGGCTCGACCGGCGTCTCCTCGTCGACCCAGCCGCCGTCGTGGTCGCCGTACACGCCCGTCGAGGAGGTGTACACTAATCGGTCCGGCGGAGTGGACCGCGAGCCGTACTCGTCGACGACGTTCGCCAGTCCGTCGACGTACACCTCCCGCGCCGCGTCGGCGCCGCGGCTGCCGGAACTGGCCGCGAAGACGACCGCGTCCGCGTCCGGCAGCGCCGATAGCGACGACGGGTCGGTCGCGTCCGCGCGGACGGCCTCGACGTCGGGGGCGACGGCGTCGACCGCGTCCAGCCCGGCCTTGGACCGCCGAACGCCCGTCACTGCGTGCCCCCGGGAGTCGAGCTGGGCCGCGAGCGCCAGCCCGACGTAGCCGCAGCCGACGACGACGACCCTCATGGCTTCCGGCGCTCGATGACCGCGAGGATCTCAGCGAGCTGTCCGAGGGTCATCGTCGTCCGCCCCTCCAGCGCCTGCTGGACCTCTTGACCGGTGAGGTCGGCGTCGATCTTCGCGGCGATCGCGTCGACGTCGAGGACGGCGGTCGCCATCCCCATCAGCAGGTGATCACGGACCTCCGCCACCATCGCGTCGGCGTCGCGGTCCGGGTTCGCCGCCGCGAGGACGGCCGTCGCGTCCGCGAGCGAGAGCGCCGCGACGTCCCCGTCGCGGACGGCGTTCGCGTCCGTCTTGGACAGTCCGACCTCGTCGACGAGCCGGTCGCCATCGACGCTCGCCGCCGCCGCCTCCGATACCATCGTTTCGAAGGCGGCGAGCAGATCCGCCGCCGCCGGTTCGTCGGCGTCGACGTCGGGTCCGGCTCCGCGGCCGTCGACGACCTCGTGGAACATACCGCCACTCGGTTGCCGTGTCTCAAAACGGCTGCGGTCGGCGGCCTCAACGGCGCCCGTCAGTCCCCCTGCGCAGCCTCGCAGTCGTCGCTTTCCGCCGGCGACGCGGTCAGCGCCCCCGGGCACGGCCAGCCGCCGGAGGTCTCGTCGCGCGTTCCGCCGACGTCGCCGACGCCCGGCGGCCCGGCGGGGACGGCGACGACGACGACCGTCCGCGTCTCGAACGCGACCGGCTCGGTCCTCCCGAGCGCGACCGACTCGCCGTCCACGTCGACGCTGACCGCGCCGGGTTCCCGGACGTACTCGAACGGGCGGTCTGGCGTCCCGACGTTCGCGCGGAGGGCGAACCGCGGGTACTCCCCGCGCACCTCCACGTTCCACGCGTTGACCGTCGCCACCCAGTAGCCGGGGACGGGCGCGACCGGAAGTCCCGCTCCCACGGTCCGAACGGGCTTCGGAACACGCTCGTCCGGCACCGACGCGACCGCCTTCTGGGCGCGGGATTCGATCTTCGACTCGACCTTCTTCCGGCGAACCGCGCGGGACGCGGCCGTCGTCTCGTCGACGAATCGGGCCGGAACACGGACCGCGTTCCGCCCCGTCTCCTCGCGCGTCGCGACCCGGAGGTGCGCCGCGAGCCCGAGCCGCCCGGCCGACGAAAGGGCCCCGATCCGGGCCGCCTCGCTCGCGACGCGGTTCGCGTACTCGCCGTCGCCGACTGCGACGGCCCTCTCGCCGAGCGAGTCGTACTCGGCCGCAGTGTTCTCCAACACCGCGTTCCGCTCTTCGCGTGAGAGGTCGGTCCGCTCCGCGAGCCGGTTCGCTAGCGCGTCGTCGACGCGGTCAAGCGAGGCGTCGATCCGGCCGGCGAGCGCGCGTCGGTCGGCGCGCAGGTCGTCGTCGTCGGCCGCCGCGAGCGCCTCGTCGGCCGCGAGGAGCGACCGCCCGGCGACGCCGAGACGGACCGTGTCGTCGGTGCCGAGGATCCGGTCGGCGATGCCGCCCGAGACGTCGCTGTACGGGAGCGTGACGTAGTTCACGTTCCGGGTCGCGAGCGGTCGCGTCGTCGTGCCGTCGACGCCTTCGACGCGCTCGCCGTCGACCGCCGTCCGCGGGAGGTACCCCGGCGACCCTTCCGGGGCGAACGTGACGGCGCCGCCCGGCCCCTCGTCGCCGACGCTGTAGGTTCCCGGGTCGCGGGCGGCCTCGCGGCTGGCGATCACCTCGCCGACGGGCGGCCCCCCGAACGCGTCGTTCACGCGGTCGAGCACGCCCTCCGTCGCCGCCTCCCTGTCTTCGGACGCCGATTCGAGCTCCGCGATCACGGCGTCGAGGTACGCGACGCGGGCGGCGACGCGTCCTCGGTCGACTGCGCCGTCGTATCTCGACGGGGCGTCGCGGAGCGCGTCCCGGCGGTCGCGCACGGTCGCGGCGAGGTCTCGGTACGGGGTCGACTTCCCGGCTGCGGTGTCCGCCATCGACGCCTCGGTCTCAATCTCGCGGACGCGCTCCGACAGCGACGAGACGTCCCTCGCGATTCGGTCTACGTCCGCGTCCGACCGGTCGCCGTACACGACCGTCGACCGCGTCTCGTCGCCTCCTTCGACGGCATCGCGCGCCAGTCGATCCACGTCACCGTCCGTCTCGACGTTCAGGTCCGCCATCGCGGCCGCCGGGGTGTCCGCGAGGTCCGGCCCGACGATGTCGCCGCCCTCACCGGCGCCGAACGTCGCCGTGGGCCTGTCGGGCGCGTCGTCTCGCGGCGCGTACGTCCCGGTCACCGACACGCGGACGCGGTACCGGTCCGTCGCCTCGTCGCGCGTCACGGCGCGGTCGACGCGCACGTTCTGTACCGTCCCGTTCGGCCCCCGCTCGACGACCCGCCGCTCCCACGTTGCGGTCGCGGCGCGCTCCACGATGACCTCCCGGGTTGCGCCGCCGAACGACACGGACTCGCCGGCCGACACCGTCTCACCGTCGGTCCCCGTTCGGAGGTCGCTCCCGTCGACAACCCGGATCCGCTCCGTCCTTGACGTGTCGACCCGTCGCCACGGCTCGTCGAGGAGCGACCGGGGGCGATCCGGCGTCACGGGGCCGCCGTCGGCCACCCGGGTCGTCTCCGTCTCCGCGGTCGCCTTGACGCGGTGGCTCGCCCGCACGATCGATTCGAGGTCGTCGTGGACGCGCGTAGCGGCCCGGTCGGCCGCGTGCCCGACCTCGACCGACGCGGTCTCGCTCGTCGCGTCCGCGCCCGGATCGAAGGCGGCGTCCTCGCTCGCCGTCTCGTCGCCGGTCGAAGCTGGGGTTCCTCCCTCGCTGTCTCCCGTCCCCGTCGGGGTCGGCGCTCCGAGGACGGCGTCCGTCCAGGCGGCCTCGCGGACGCCGGTCGGAGACAACAGGTCGGTCACGCCGGTCCGGGCGGCCGCGCGGGCCACGCCGCCGCGCGCGTCGGGGTCGCTGGTCCCGAACACGTCCCGCTGGACGCGGACGATCCCGGCGTTCGTCGACAGCTCGACGTGGCGGTTCGCGACGACGTTCTCGACCGGGGCGCCGGCGTACTGGCCGTACCCTCTGGCCCACGCCATCGCGTAGAGGCTAGCGGTGACCTGTCTGCCGAGCCCGGGCCCTTCGACCGGGCCGCGGTTGAGCCGGCGCTCGAACCGCTCGGTCCGCTCGTGGGCGGCAAGCGTCGGCACGGGGACCGTGACCGTCCGCGACCGCGTCCGGTTCACGACCGTTCGGCCGTCCCGCGTCGCGGTCGTCGCGACGCCCGCGAAGGTGACCCGCGTCGCGGTCCCGTTCGCGGCCGGTTCGACGCTGACCCGCTCGCGCGCCGCGACGAGGTCGTCGACCGAATCGACCGGCGGGAGCGAGGCGTTCGCCTCGACGCCGCCGACGTCGCTCTCGACCGCGCGCAACGCCTCGGCCCCGGCGAGCGCGAGCCGAATCCGGAACGCGTCCTCGAACGCGGACTCCTCGCGGACCGCTTCGGCCCCCGGTCCCGATCCACCCGGCGCGCGCGTCACCGGCTCCGCCGCCGCGTCGTGAGCGGCCTCTCGAGCCGCGCTCCTGAGCGCGGCGGTGGCGTCGGCGTCAACGCGCTCGACCGCGCGCTCCACGCGGCGATCTTCACCGACGAGCCCCTGCTCGGCGAGCCCCGCGGCGTACGCCGAACTCGTCACGAGCAACAGCACGCCGACCAGCGCGAAGGGCACTCGCGCCCGCTCGTCGACGGCGAACGTCCGCGGCCGCCGACCGAGCGTCGACCGTCGATCGTCCCGGCTCCCCACGGTCACCACCTCCGGACGACGATCCGAACCACAGGATCCGGACCGTCGGGATCGGACGCCGATTCGCCGCCCCCGTCCGACGGAAGCGGCTGTCTGACGACTGCGACGCCGACGGTGGCGTCCCGCGGTGGCTCCGGTCCGACGGCGACTATCCATCGGTCCTCATCCGCCGCCGTCCCGTACGAAGCGGTCGCCGATGACTCCCCTCGCGTCCGGTACCGCTCCGGGACGCCGGCGATCCGCTCGTCCGTCCGCGCCGGCTCGTCGACGGCAACGTCGACGCGCGTCCGCGGGCCGACGCCGGTTCGGACCGCACCGATCGCCCGGCGATCGAACGCGCCCTTCGCGCCTCCCTCGGCTGCCCTGTCGGCGATCAGCGCGAGCAGCTCCGCGCGCGTCGCGTGGATCCGTCGCGTCCCGTTCGGCGCGTCGTCGTCGGGATACGTCACGGTCGCGGTCTCGGTGACGAGCCGGTCCGCGGCGTCGGTCGCTGTCGGGCCGTCGGGGCCGCCGGGGTCGCTCGCGCTGAGCGCGACGACGCTCGCGGAGACGCACAGCAGCAGCACGGTCACGTCGAGGACGGTGCTGGTCACCGCCACACCACCGCCCGGAGCGTCCCGCGGACGTTGCGGCCGGGCGCTACCCGGACCGTCACCCGCCGCTCGGCGACCGCAACCGCGTCAGGCGACCGGGCCTCCGGCGGTCCCGGCGCGTCCGGACCCGACGCCGCCAGCCACCGCTCGCCGCCAGCCTCCAGTTCGATCGCGGTCTCGGTCCCCGGCGCTTCGACTCGCCGCATCCGGCTCGGATCGACGACGCCGCCGACGGTGACTGTCTCCTCGACGCGGTCGAGCGCCGCCCTCGCGGTCGACCGACCGTCGTCGGGGGCTGCGTCCGCGAACGCGCCGGCGTACAGCCCCAACGCGAGTCCGACGACCACCACCGCGATGAGCGCGGCGGTCGGTTCGACGGCGGCGCGGTCGGCGGTCGAGAACGTTGCGGTCGGCCGCGTCGACGCTTCCGTCGCCTTCGGCTCGTCCGACCTCACGAGACCATGTAACACACGAGATCACCCCACGAGCGTGACGCGGACGTCGCCGTAGTGGACCCGTCGAACCGTGACCCGCTCCGGCGCGGGCGTCCACGTCGCGTCCGCCGAGCGCGCGCGCTCGGCCGCCGCCGCGAGCGCCGCCGGATCGTCGAACGCGGCGTCCGGGGGAGCGCCGGCGAGGACGCGCCGAAGCCGTGCGTCCGTCGTCGCCTCCGGGCTCACCCCCGCCGCCGGCCGGATCACCGGCGTGATCCGCGGGGCGTCGAGCGGTGCCCGCGCCGTCCCCCGATCGTCGCCGAGCGAGACGGATCCCTCCGCGAGCCGGAGCCGCTCCGCGGCGATCCCGTGTTCGGCTGTCGCCGGGTACTCCCCGTCCGCGACCGAGTCGATCGTGCGCGCCACGCCGTCGGCGTCCGGCGGCGGCGAGGCCGGAAACGAGGCGGCCACGCCGACGGCCGCGACGCTCACGACGGCCAGACCGAGCCACGCGTACGTGGCGTCGAGGTGCGTCTCGAACATGGCGCGGCTGGCCGCGGCTTGGTATATAAATGATCGGCGCGGAGGTCGGGTCCGAACGCGACCTCGTTCCCCCGCCGGCCGACTTCAAAACAGGAGGCCGGCGCCGGCGAACGCGACGAGGAACGTCGCGGTGGCCGTCGGCAGCGCGATACCGATCCGATACGCCACCAGCGTCCGGTCGAATCCGCGCTCCAGCCCGGTCGCGAGCCCGGTGAGGAGCGCGGCGAGCAGCAGTACGTACGTCCCGACGATCCGTCCGAGTACCGGCACCGACAGGGCCCCCGCGCCGCCGCTCGCCTCTGCCGCGCCGCTCCCGCCCGCCGCACCGCCGGCGCCGGCGGTCGCTCCGCCTCCGGCGCTCAGCCCCCCGCCGAGCGCGTCGGCCCCCGCTGCCGCCCCGGCTCCGAGACCGCCGACGTCGACAGCGTCGATCCCCGTCGCGAGTGCGACGGTCGCCCCGCCGACGAGCGGCGCGAACACCGCCGCGGTGTTCGAGAGCGTCCCCGTGACGGTCGCCAGCTGCCGCCTCGCGTCGCGTTCGAGCTCGCGCAGCGACTCCAGCTGGTCCGCGAGTTCCAGCAGGACGTCGCCGGCCGGCCGGCCCTCACGCGCGGCGACGGCGAGCAGCGCGATCGCGCCCCGGAGCCGGGGCGACGGGACGGCGGCCGCCGGTCCGCCCTGTCCTAAGAACGCCTCGCGGACGCCGACCCGCAGCGTGTCGCTCCGGCGTCCGGCGCGCTCGAACAGTTCGCCGGTCGCGCCGTCCAGCCGCTCGCCGGCGTTCGCGACCGCGGTCTCGACCGCGACGCCCTCCGCCACGTCGCCGCCGATCACTGTCATCGCGTCCGGCAGCCCTCGCTCGACGTCGCGCACGTCCGACAACACGGCCCGACGGGGTCTCGCGACGACGAACAGCGCGCTCCCGACGCCGACGCCGACCCCCGCGACCGGCCACGCCCACGGCGCGACGGTTCTCGCGGCGACGACGGCCGCCGCCGCCCCGAGGGCGCACCCGACGAGGAGAGCGTGGCCGCGCCGATCCGGCACGTCCGGGTGGTCACCGCTGATCTCCGGCGGCGGGAACGCGACCGGTCGCCGGAAGAGCAGCCACGCCGAGGCGGCCACCAGTCCGCCGGGGAGCGCGACGAGGTACAGGCCGGCGACGAGCCCGGGACCGATGGCGACGCCGGCGGCGGCGCCCGCGGGAAGCAGCGCGATGAGCGCCAGCGGGAGCAGCACGCCGAACGCGTACAGCGCGGAGACCGGCCCGCGGACCGCGCCGACGAACGACGCGAGTCGGTCGGTCGTCCCCGACAGCGTCGCGTCGAGCGCACGGTCCAGACACCGCCCGCGGCGTTCCGGCGGCGCGGTCGCCGCCGTCCGGACGAGCGCCGCGGCGCGGTCGATCGCCGGGAACCAGGGGCGCCACTCGCGAGCGAAGGCCCGAAGTCCGCTCGTCGGTCCGTCCGCGCACCCACGCTCGTGGCGGGCGAGCGCCGCCGCCAGCGGCCCGTCTCCTGTCCGCCCGGCGAACCGCACCGCCCGTTCGGTCGAGGGGTCGAGCCGCATCCGCAACACGAGCCGCCCGACGAGCCCCGGTGCCGCGCCGAGCGCGCGCGTCCGCCGGAGCGACGCGAGCCAGACCGGCGCCCGGTGGACGGCGTGAACCCCGCCGACGAAGGCGGCCAGCCCGGCCGGCGCGGCGGCGACCGCGCCGGCGAGGAGCGCCGCGACGGCAGTGACGACCGCGCCGACGACGGCGCCGACCTGGTACCCGACGGCCACGACGCGATCGGCGGAGACGTCCCACCCGAGGAACGCGACCGCGCGGCGGAGCTCCTCCGAAACGTCCGATTCGTCGTCGCCGTTCGAGTGGAGGCCGGACTCGTCGGACGCTGTCGACCGGTGCCCCGTCATCGGTCGCCTCCGGCGTACCGCGCCGGCGCGATCCGTCCCGTTCGAACCGCGTCGCGGACTCGGTCGCTCCGTCGGTCGACAGCCTCTCGAACCGCCGCGTACGATTCGCTCGATCCCGCGAGGTCCTCGATCAGTCGGCTCTCGCCGCGGTCGATCCGCCCCGTCGCGACGAGTCCCTGCTCGGTCCGCTCGAAGAGCGGATCGAAGCTCACCCCGTCGCCGTGGTCGCCGACCTCGACGATCGACTCGACGCGGTGGTCGTCGAGGACCGCGATCAGGTCGGTCGCGGCGAACGACGAGCGCGCGACCCCGAGGTCGGTGACGACACGCTCTTCGACGGCCGCCGGGTCCTCGCCGTGGATCGTCCCGAGGACCGTCTCGCCGGCGGCCCCGACGCGCATCGCCTCGTACAGCGCCCGCGCCTCCTCGCCGCGCACCTCGCCGACGCTTATCGCGCCGCCGCCCATGCGGAGCGCGGTCCGCACGGCGTCAGCCGGCGCGAGCTCGGCGCCGTCCCCGACCCGGAGCCGCTGGGCGTCCCGCTCGGCGTCGGCGAGCGCGTCCACCGGGAGTTCCGGCGTGTCCTCGATGACGATCGTCCGGGTTTCGGCGGGCAGTTCCCACAGCAGCGCCCCGAGCGCGGTCGTCTTGCCAGCCGCCCGACCGCCGGCGACCAGTCCGGTCACGCCGCGCTCGACGGCGACCGACAACAGCCCGGCCGCCGCGGGCGTGAGCGTGTCGACGGACACTAACCGAGCGAGCGTCCACGCCTCCGGGTCGCCGCGGCGGAAGGTGAACGAGAGGCCGTCGCTCGCCGGGGCCGTGGCCGCGGCGACCCTGACGCGCCCGGTCTCGGACTCGATCGTCGCGTCGAGCGTCGGCGTCGCCCGCGAGAACGCCCGGCCGCTCTCTCGCCGGAGCCGCGACGCGAGGGTGGCGGCCCCCTCCGGCGGGAGACGTACGTTCGTCCGGCACCGCTCGCCGTCGAGGACCACGCGGAGCGGGTTCTCCGCGACCGGCGCCGTCACCGTCGCGTCGCTCACCCGGTCGTCGGCGAAGACGTGTTCGAACGCACCGTAGCCGTGGGTGTGTCGCCGCAGGACTTCGGTCAGGTCCGCGACCGGGTCGTCGTCGTCGGCCACGGCCCGCACCGCTCGCCCCGGCGCCCTGTCGCCGCCGCGGGGGTCGTTGAGCAGCCGGTCGCGCGCGGCGGCCAGCGTCGCCACGCTCTCGGCGTCTAAGTCGGCGCTCGGCGGCGTGAGGTGGTACGTCCTGAGGGAGCCGTCGCCCTCGTAGAGCCGGACGGTCGCCCCGGTCGAGACCGTCCAGCGGTCGGCCAGCGTCGCGCCCGGTGGGGGCGCGGCCGCGACGCGCGCGGTCGCGGCCGTCGGCCCGATGTGCGCTCGCAGGCTCTCGTTCAAGTCGCGGTCGCTCTCGCTTCGTTCCGCGTCTCCGCCGAGCCCCGTGTCTCCCGCGAGTTCTTCGGCGGCCGACAGCAGCCCCGTCTCGGTCGCGATCCGCTTCGCGGGACCCGCCCGTCCGGCCGCCTCCGCCGCCGCGCCGAGCGGGTCTCGGGCGACCCGATCGGCGAGTCTCTCCTCGTGGAACTCGATCCGCTCGCGGAACCGTCCCGCGGCGATGAGAAGATCGGCAGCGTGGTCGGCGTAGGAGCGCTCGCGCCCGCGATGTCGAGCCCTGATCACGTCCGCGTCCCGGTCGGTGAGCGCCGCGATAACGGTCGCGAGGCAGTCCGGGCTCGCGGCGAGGTCGCCGCGTCCCGGGCAGCCGTCGGCGTCGACGTCGAGGACGACCCGGTCCTCGACGCCCGTCCCCACGGGCTCGCGGAACGTCGGTTCGCATCGGCACCCGCCGGCGTCGCCGTCGACCCACGGGAGCCGTCGAAGCGGCGTCTCGCCGTCGTCGCCGGCGATCCGCTCGCTAAGACCGAGGTTCATGGCGGGCGTGGCCCCGGTTTGGTATATAAACGATCGGCCGGGCGTCCGCTCCCGGGTCCCCCAGTCGACCGGAATTCTCCGATGCGACGGATCCCGGTCGACTGGAGCTATCCGACGCGACGGATCCGGACCGTCGGCCCCTCGTCGTCGACGTATCGGACCCGGACCCGGTTCGCCCCGCCCGGTCGGAGTTCGATCGCTCCGCCGGCGAGGTCGACGGCCGGCTCCGCGGACCCAGTGCCGACGCGGAGTGTGCGCTCCGGCCGGTCGTCGATCCGATACGCGAGCGCGAGGCCGCCCGGTCGGTCCGGCGACTCGACGAGTGCGACGCGATCGACGTCCGCCGCGGCGAACCCGGTCGGAACCCTGAGGAGCACCGTCGTCTGCGCCGCCATCGAGGGATCGCTCACGGGGGTCGACCCGGCGACGACGCCGCCGATCGCCCGCTCCAATCGGTCCGCCTCCGCGCCGATCCGCTCACCCGTCGTCGCGGTCCGGGCCGTCTCGACCGCGGGCATCGACGCCGCCAGCAACGCGACCGCCACGAGGACGGTGAGGACCACCCGGATCACGGCCCGTTCACAGCGACTCCCGGAGCCGGTCCAGCGCGTCCGTTGCCCACGCGTTGTCGTCGCCGTCTCCGTCGTCCCCGTCGGGCTCGCTGTTGCCGGTTCGCGGTCCGGAGGTCGGCCGGTCGTCCGGCAGGGCAGCGTCGAGGGCACTCTCCGATGGAACCGCACCGTCGGGGCCATCCCGGTCCCTCGCGCCTCGATCGGGCGCGCCGCTCCCGCCGTCTCGCCCGGCCCCGCCGCTGGCGGCTCGATCGCCCCCGTCGCTGGCGCCCGGGCCGGCCCCGTTGGCACCGCCGTCTCGGCCGCTCTCCCGTCCGGCCTCTGTCGCCCGCGCGAGCGCCAGGTCGGCCCGGCGCTCGACCTCGCGGTTGACGGCCCTGACTGCCCCCGCGTAGCCGCGGACCGCCTGCGTCGCCGCCTCAAGTTCCGCCACGCGCCCCTCGAGGTCGTCGAGCCGCGATTCGAGCCGCTCGCGCTCGGCGGTCGCCTCCGCCCCCGCGGCGGCGTCCGCCGGGCGCGCGTCGCTCCCGGTCACCGCGCGCTCGACGGCGCTGAGGCGGGCCTCGATCCGGTCGTCCGCTTCGCTCGTGCCGGTCGTCGCCTCGGTTTCCGCCGCCGTCCGCGTCGCCTCTGTTCCCGTGTTCGGCGGCTCCGCGCTCGGCGGCTCCGCACCCCGCGTGTTGTCGGTCATGCGCGCCGTTGCCCGCGGCTCCACTCTTAAACCTCGGGGAAAGGGTATTGTCGCGGGAAGTGGTACGTCCCCGCATGAAAGCAGTCCTCCTCGGCGTCGGACAGGCGGGCGGTAAGCTGACGACAGCCATCGCGGAGTTCGACGCCGACGCCGGCTACGGCGCGGTCCTCGACGCGCTCGCCGTCAACACGGCCGCGGCCGACCTCGACCCCCTCCCGCTCGAAACGGTCCTCGTCGGGCAGTCGCGCGTCAACGGCCACGGCGTCGGCGGCGACAACGAACTGGGCGCGGAAGTGATGGACGAGGACGCCGTCGAGGTGCTCGACGCCCTCGCGCCGAAGGTCACCGCGGAGGCCGAGGCGGTGTTCGTCGTCGCCGGTCTCGGCGGCGGCACGGGCTCCGGCGGCGCGCCGGTCCTCGTCCGCGAGCTGAACCGTGTGTACGACGTCCCCGTCTACGCGATCGGAATCCTCCCGGGCCGCGACGAGGGGACGATGTACCAGGTGAACGCCGGGCGATCGCTCAAGACGCTCGTCCGGGAGGCGGACGCGACGATACTCCTCGACAACGACGCGTGGCGCTCCTCGGGGGAGTCCATGGAGGGCGGCTACGAGGCGATCAACGCCTCGATGGCGAAGCGGATCGGCCTAATCTTAGCCGCTGGCGAGGCGGTCGAGGGCGTCGGCGAGTCCGTCGTCGACACGAGCGAGGTGATCAACACGCTCCGCGCGGGCGGAATGGCCGCGGTCGGGTTCGCCTCGGCGCCAGCGGCCGAGGACCCGGAGGAGAACGTCACTACGGTGACGAGCGCGGTCCGCAGCGCGGTGATGACCGGCCTCTCGCTGCCGAGCGCCACCGACGCCGACGCGGCGCTCGTCGCGGTCGCGGGCGACCCGGACCGGATCTCCCGGAAGGGCGCGGAGAAGGCCCGGAAGTGGCTTCAAGAGGAGACGGGGTCGATGCAGGTGCGCGGCGGGGACTTCCCGCTCGACTCCGACCGGATCGCCGCACTGGTCCTGCTCGCGGGCGTCGAGCGGTCGCAGCGCGTCGAGGCGTTCCTAGAGCGCGCGCGGCAGGCGGTCCGCGACGAGCGCGAGGAGAAGCCGGACCCGGCGGCCGCGTTCGACAACGACGAGATCGACGACCTGCTCTAAGCGCGCTCCGCCGCCCGGAACCGGGCGACACGCCCGGCCGACGGGACAGGTTCCGCACCTTTTTGTTCTCGCCCGGTGGAGTCTCGCCCGATGACCAACCCGTGGGACGACTGGGACCACGTGCTGAAGGTCGACCCCGACAAGGACCTGCGGTCGGGCGAGACCTTCGAGGACGTCTGCCGGACCGGGACGGACGCGATCGAGATCGGCGGGACCCTCGACGTCACCGCGGAGAAGATGACGCGCGTCGTCGACGCGGCCGCGGAGTACGACGTGCCGCTGTACCAAGAGCCGTCGAACCCGGGCGTGGTGATCGACTCGCCGGCGCTCGACGGCTACCTGATCCCGACGGTGTTCAACGCGGGCGGCCCCTTCTGGATCACGGGCGCCCACAAGGAGTGGGTGCGCATCGACGACCTCGACTGGAGCCGGACCCACACCGAGGCGTACATCGTGCTGAACCCCGAGGCGTCGGTCGCCCAGCTGACGGAGGCCGACTGCGACCTCGCCGCGGACGACGTGGAGGCGTACGCGAAGATCGCCGAGCGCATGTTCGGCCAGGAGATCGTCTACGTCGAGTACTCGGGCACCTTCGGCGACCCTGAGAAGGTCGCGGCCGCCCACGACGCCTTAGCCGACGCCACCCTCTTTTACGGCGGCGGCATCCACGACTACGAGTCGGCCAACGAGATGGCCGCCCA
The DNA here is from genome assembly GCF_000296615.1 of Halorubrum sp. T3. NCBI lineage: Archaea > Methanobacteriati > Methanobacteriota > Halobacteria > Halobacteriales > Haloferacaceae > Halorubrum > Halorubrum sp. T3. The sequence continues at coordinate 221,439 of NZ_ALWQ01000008.1, forward strand.
CAGTGACGTGATCGTCGTCGGCGACCTGCTCCACGACGAGGGCGTCGACGCCGTCCGCGAGACAGTGAAGGGCGCGAAGGACGCCTGAGGCGGACCCCGAACGGGATCGACGACCGGTTAGTCGTCCGACGGCGATGTCACGTCGGGGGCCGACGCCTCGGACGCGAACACCGGGCGATCGACCAGCGCGACGGACCCCGACACGAGGAGGAACGCCGCCCCGACACCGGCCATCGCGACCGTCGGGGAGATCGCGTCGGCCGCGACCCCGCTCCCGAGCATGATCGGGATGCGGAGCAGCGAGTTGAGGAACGACTTCGCCGAGTTGATCGTCGCCCGCGCGGCCGAGTCGGCGTACTCGTTGAGGTACTGTCTGACACCGGGCGACGCGAGACTCTGGATCGACATCATGCCGACGACCGCGGGGATGGTTAGCTTCGGAACGATCAGCGGGGCGATCATACATGCCGCGCTTCCACCGAAGGCGACCGCGACGGTGCCACCCAGCCCCAGCCGCGATTGGGTTGCCTCGGCGTATCTGAGCACCAATCCGGAGCTCAGCTCGAAGACCCCGTATGTCGCGCCGACGAGCAACGCGGCCGGTAGCACGACGCTCCCCGCCGAGTACCCACCGTCCGGAATCGCCTCGAACGTCACCGGCTGGATATACTTGCTTCCCGTGTAGAGCGCACCGGACGCCAGAACGGCGATCACGAGGACGGTTCGGACGGCCGAACTGCCGAGGAACTCGCGGGTGAGGCGCGCGGCCTCGCGGGGCCCTACCCCCTCGTCGGTGTCCGCGTCGCGACTCGTCGGAAGCGACAGCACGACGGGCGCCGCGAGCAGGTTCGCCGCCGCTCCCACCGCTATCGCGTACACCGGCTCGACGACGTAGAGGAGACCCCCTCCGACCATCGTCGCAGTGGAGACGTATTTGACGTACGAGCCGAGCCTCCCGCTGACCGCCGCGAACTTCTCCTCCTCGTCGTGCCCTTTGAGCGTGTCGTAGAACCACGCCGTTCCGGCCCCGGATCTGAGCGCCGCGCCGACGCCGAACGCGAGGTACGTCACCAACACGTCCGGCGTTCCGTCGGCGACGATGTATCCGACGGTCCCGAGTCCGAGGGACGCCTGCCCGAGGAACATGGTTCGTCTTCGACCGAACGTGTCAGCCAGGTATCCCGACGGGACCTCCAGTCCGACTACCACGACCGCCATCAGGCTCGTCCCGAGACCGATGTCGGTGTATGTCACCCCGTTTCCGACCATGAACACGACGAAGAACGGCGTCGCGAACCCGGCACTGCTCAACGCGCGGAATACCCCATACTTCAGTATCGCCCGCCGGATACCCGGATCCAACGAGCCGAGGGGTCCGCTCGTCATCGTTGCCCTCCGCTCGGCGGCTCGCCCTCGGAGCGATCGCGTCGATCGGTACGACGCTCGAACGGCCGATGTGCCTGATTAAGCAGTCTCGGTTCGCAAATTCCTCTCTCTATTCGGTGCTGTTTGGCGATCGATTCGTCTCCGTGTCCGCGGCTCTCTGTCATCCGTTGTCGATAGTCCGTGGAAGCGGTCAGCTATCGGCGCGCCGACCACGAACGGGACCGGAGACTCTCGGGAAACGGACCGACAGACCATCGCTCCGTCACGATCGGAGAGAACGGCTCAGGTGTACCTCTCGGCCTTCCGGAGCCTCGGGGGTTCCAGTCCCGTTCAGAACGAGCAACGGAGTACCATACAACCGCTACACGTTTGTTCTCAGACAAATAACTGACGGACCGACCGGCCGCAAAAGACGCTTATCCGACGTCAGTACCCGTCGAGCATGTTCTCGACGTACTTCGCGATCACGTCCACCTCCAGGTGGACCGGGTCGCCGACCGACTTCTCCGAGAGCGTGGTGAGGTCGTAGGTGGTCGGGATGATCGCGACGTCGAACTCGTCGCCGCGCTTCTCGGCGACCGTCAGCGAGATGCCGTCGAGCGTCACGGAGCCCTTGTCGACGAGGTAGTCGCCGTGGCCCTCCGGGATCGCGAAGGTGAACCGCCAGTCCTCGCCGACGCGTTCGATCCCCCGGACCTCGGCGACGGTGTCGACGTGGCCCTGGACGACGTGGCCGTCGAACCGCCCGTCCGCGGGCATCGCGCGCTCGACGTTGACCGCGTCGCCCTCGCGCACGTCGCCGAGGTACGTCTTCGCGACCGTCTCGCTCGCGAGGAACACCTCGAACCAGCCGGGCTCGTCGTCCGCCGCGTCGCTGCCGCCGGCCGCGTCGTCGCCGTGGCTCGCTTCGTCCGCGCCGCCGTCGACGCCGTACTCCTCGACGGTCAGGCAGACGCCGCTCACGCTGATCGACTGCCCGTGGTGGAGGTCGTCGAACCCGTCGACGCCGATCCGCAGCCGGAGTCCGTCGTCCGTCTCGGTCCGTTCGCGGACCGTCCCGGTCCCCTCGACGATGCCGGTGAACATACCGGAACTGGGGGCGGGCGACGGTTATCGGTTCTGGGTCCGGGCGGATCCTCTCCCGGTCGACCCTCCGCAGTCGACGCCGCGTCCCTTTTGCCCCCCGGGGATCAACGGACGCCCGATGCGACTCGGACTGCTGGACATGATCGGGCTGGCGGCGTCGCTCGTCTTCGCGCTGCCGCTCGCGAACTACGCCGTCATCCGGCTGGTCGCCGGCGAGGTCGCGCTCGGCGCCGGCCTCCTCGTCGTCGCCGTCGCGATGGTCGTCCTCCCGCAGTATTTCCTCGACCCGACCCGGATCGCCCGCAGGCTCCTCTCCGGGCTGCTGCCGCGGCAGCTCCGCGCTGATTCGGACGGCACTGACTCCGGTCCCAAAAGCGGTGACGACGAGTCCGAGTCGGCGGACGCCGCCGCGGTCGACGGCGGCGACGCCCCGAAGTAACGCGCCGAAGTGACGCGCCGAAGTACCGCCCCGCCCTGACTCAGGCCGAGTCCGTTCCGGGAACGATGCCGAACGGGTACTCGGCCAGTATCTCGTACCCGTCGTCGGTGACGAGAATCAGGTCCTCCAGTCTGACACCGCCGATTTCGGGGTCGTAGACCCCCGGCTCGACCGTCACGACGTGGCCCGGGCGGAGCTCGCCAGCGCCCGACAGCGACGGCCCCTCGTGGAGGCTCACGCCGACGCCGTGGCCGGTGCCGTGCGTGAAGCCCGCCTCGCCCTCGCCCGCGTTCGGGTCGAAGCCGTACGCGGCCAACTCCGCGGCGGCCTCGCCGTGGACCGTCTTGGCCGGGACGCCGGGCTCGATCTCCGCGAGCGCGGCCTCGCGGGCGGCCTCGACCGCGACGTACGCGCGGCGCTCCCAGCCGCCGTCGCCGTCGACGACGAACGTCCGCGTCGTGTCGCCGTAGTACCCGTCCGGGCCACGCGGAGAGACGTCGAGCAGCACCGTCTCCCCCGGCCGTATCGGGTCGTCGCCGACGTAGTGGAGGTCGGCGGCCGACGGGCCGGCGCCGATCACCGTGTTGCCCGCGTTGCGGACCCCGAGAGCGGTGAGGACCCGATTCACTTCGCGGCGGAGCCGCTCCGTCGTCAGCGGCTCGCCCTCCCAGCGGAGCGGGGGTCGGCGGTCTCTCTTCGATTTCTCGGCGGTTGTGTCGGTCACACCGCTCTCGGCGAGCACCGCCTCGGCGCGAGCCATTCCGGCGACCGCCGCGCGCTGGACGCGCCGGACCCGGTCGACCTCCGCCGGCGTCTTGCGCGCCCGAGCGTCGGCGACCACGTCCGTCGAAGTCAGATCGTTGTCCGCGCGTTCCAGATACACCGCGGCGTCGTGAGGGATCGAAGCGAGAGCGAGGAGGGTCGGACCGTCGCCCTCGGCCGCGGCGTTCGCACCGTCGGCGAGGTCGTCCACGACCCCCGCCGCGCGCTCGCCGGCGTGGTCGCCGACGCCTTCGGTCCGGATCTCGCGACCGATCCCGTCGTGGAACTCCCCGTCGGCGTCGCGGGCGGCCGCGACGAACTCCCGCTCCGCCTGCTCGCCGAACAGCGCGGGGGCACAGAGGACGGCGCGTCCGGCGTGGTCGGCGTTCTCGTCGTCCGGCACGACGACCAGCGCGTACGGGCGGTCCGGGCCGGAGAAGCGCGTCAGGAACCGGAGATCGTCGTCGAAGCGGTCGCCGACGGCGACGAACGCGGCCGCGTCCGCCTCGCGGACCGCCTCGACGACTGGGCGGAGATCGGTCCGGAGGGGGCGGAGGTTCTCCTCGGCGGCTTCCGGTCCCGCGCCGTCCCCGCTCACGGCTCCGGTTCGGGCACCGCCAGCTCCGCTTGGACCTCCTCGACGAGCTCCTGGGCCGGCTCGTCGCGGAGCTCGTTGAACAGGAGGACGCTGATCGGGAGCGTCGGCGCGCCGCTGATGAGGCTCTCCATGATCACGAGCCGCTCGCGGGCGCGGGACATCCCGACGTAGAAGACGCGGCGCTCGTTGTCGGTGAGGACGGGGACCGGGCTCGTCGCCTTCGTGAACTCCTCGACGCCGTCGACGTCGGTCGGGTCGTCGATGGAGGCCGCCATCTGCTCGACCACCTTCTCCGTGAGGTCGGTGGCGACGAACACGTGGTCGGCCTCGCGGCCCTTCGCGGAGTGGATGGTGCCGACGCGGACGCGGGTGGGGTCGGCGCCCTGATGCTCGCCCTCGAAGTACGCGCCCATCGACTTGCGCTGGAAGCTCGTCACCTTCCGGACCATGTCGTCCGCGCTCGCGGTGTCCGGCATGAACGGGATGTACTCGTTCAGCGTGTCGGCCGCGATGTCGATGTCGGCGACGTCGTCGGCGTCGGCCGCCTCCTCGCGGTCGTCGAGGAAGTCGTAGAACTCCTCGCGGTCGTGGGTGCCGAACGCCGACTCTTGGAGCATGTCGGCGAGGCGCCGCGCCTCCAGGCCGGTGACGGGCTCGTCCGCCTCGGCCTTCTCGATCGCGCTCACGTAGTCCTGAACGCGATCGGTCCACATCCGCCCGTCGGTGAGCATCGTGAACGGGATGCCGTGGTCGATGAACTCGTCGATGAAGTCGAACATCTGGTAGCGCGCCCGGAACAGGCACATGATGTCGCCCTCGTCGTCCTCGACGGTGTACCGGACGTTCCGGACCAGCTCGATCATCGACGGCGACTCGATCGCCTCGACGGTGCCGCCCTCCTTGCGCGGGTGGAGGTCCTTCTCCTGCCGCTTGTCGATGTGGCGGATCTCGGCGTTGACGACGTTGAGGATCTCGGAGGGGAGCCGGTAGGAGTTCGGGAGGACCACGTCCTCGTCGACGTCGGTGTCTAAGAGGAGGTCGGGGTCGGCGCCCTGCCACGCGTAGACGACCTGGTCGTCGTCGCCGGCGATCAGCACCCGATCCATGTGCGGGCGCCACTCCTCGAAGACGTTGTACTGGAGCGTCGTGATGTCCTGGAACTCGTCGATGATCAGGTAGTCGACGCTCGGGACGAGCGAGCGCTGCGCGACCCGTTCGAGCATGTCCGCGAAGCCGACGAGGTCGTTGTCGCCCTTGTACGCCCGCCACGCCCGGATCGTCTCGGGGATGTCGATCCGGTCGTCGTCGGAGGGCCACGTCGGCGTGTACTTGTTCCCCTGCTGGGCGTTCGGGTCCTCCTCGGGCGGGAGCCGGACCTCCTCGACGTTCCACTGGAAGGGAACGTCGTACCAGTCGGCCACGTCGCGCTCGGTGCGCTGGAGCCACTGCGAGGTGGCGATGATCTTGTTGCCGATGGTCGTCGACCGGGCGGTCCGGCGCCCCGCGCCGCCGTGCTGGTCCTCGAACTCGATGCCGTACTCCTCGCAGAACGCCTCCTTGTCGTCGTCGCCGACCACGTCGCCCCGAGAGAGGTCGAGCAGCTCGTACGCCTTCGCGTGCATCGTGCTCACGTTCCCCTGAAGGCTGCGCGGCGAGATGTCGAGCCGCTCGGCGAGCCGCTCCCGGATCTCCGCCGCGGCCGCGCGCGTGTACGAAACGACGAGTACGTCGCGAACCTCGGCGTCCTCGTTTTCGAGGATCTCCTCGACGCGGTCCAGGAGCGCGGTCGTCTTCCCGCTCCCGGGCCCGCCGAACAGCCGCGTCACCGTGGTATCAGTCATTATTACCCCCAGATTCCCATTCTCCTTAAACGCCGTGGCTCGGTGATCGTCGACTCCGGGCACCGGTCCGCGGCGCTTGGACCACCCCGAGTCCCGGTTCGGCCCCGTCGGCGCGGCGTTTCATCGCTCGGTCGGCTCGTCAGCTGCTCCGCGTCGCGCGCGCTTCGCGGACGTCGGCGCCGTCGCGGACCATGTCCTCGCAGGCCGGACAGACGCGGGGCCGATCGACCTCGTTCGGCGTGAACACCCGAACGTAATCTGTCGTGACGAACGAACCGCAGTTCTGACAGGTCGGCATGGTTCACACTATCGAGTAATTCCACATAATACTACCGGGGAGTATGACGGAAAGAAAATTCGCGGAACCGGGCGTCGACCCGGGCGTCAGTTCGGCCGCCAGTCGCAGACGGAACACCGCGCGGACCCTTCCTCGTGGAGCGCACCGCACTCGGGACACTGGAGCTTGTTATAGGATCGCTCCCAGCGTACGATCTCTGTCTCGTGGCCGTGATCGGAGAGGAACTCGTCGAACACGTCGTCGTCCGAGCTGGGTGCACTACTGGACATGCGTGACATGGTATGTCACACCAGCATATATATCTTTCTGCCGTTCTCGTCGCTGCGAATTACGCGGACGAGTGATCAGTTTCTGCGAGAAATCAGTTCGATACACAACTTCACAGCGCGGCCGGCGCCGGAGAGCGAACTCCCGCCGCCGCTTACCAGGGCTCGTTTTTGACGCCGAGCGCGTACGCGCCGACGTTCGTGACGACGTGGAGGACGGGCGTCATCACGAGGACGACCGCGAGGACGCTCGGCGTGAACACCGCGAGCGCCCAGTCGGCGTCGACGAGGAAGACGAGGCCCAGCGCGCCGACGACGAAGTCGAGCTGGTCGAGCCCGGGGAACGCGGCGCCGCGCTCGCGCCCGGACCGGCGCTTGAGGAAGGAGGCGCCGATGTCGCCGCACATCGCGCCGAAGGCGAGCGCGAACGCGGCCGGGAGCGCGAACGTCGGCAGCTCGGCGCCGAACGCGGCGCTCGCGGGGTCGTTGAGGCGGTTGAGCCCGAGCGCGAGCAGGACGCCGACCAGGGTCCCGACCGCGGTGCCGCGCCACGTCTTCCCGTCGCCGAGCAGCCGCGCGCCGCGCCACTCCCGGCCGCCGTCGATGGGGCGGCCCCCGCCGGCCAACACCGCGGCGTTGTTCGGGACGTACGCCGGAAGCATGGCCCAGAACGCGGTCGCAACGAGCGTACCGATCATGTCCTCACGGGCGACGCGCGGCGTGTTATAAACCTCGGTTCGGGGCTCCCGGTCACGGCCGCCGGGTCGGCAAAGGTAAAGTTCGCTCCGTCCGGAAGTCATCATATGATCCCCCCGATCGCCCGGCGATTCGTCGCCGGCGAGAGCGTTCCGGCCGCCCTCGACCACGCCCGCGCCGCGAACGAGGACGGCGTCGCGGTCATCCTGAACCTGCTGGGCGAACACTACGACGACGCCGCGGACGCCCGCGCGGACACGGACGCGTACCTCTCCCTGCTCGACGACATCGCCGACAGCGGCCTCGACGCCTGCGTTTCGGTGAAGCCCTCGCAAATCGGGATGGACGTCTCGCCCGACCTGTTCGAGGAGCACTATCGCGAGATAGTCGCGCGCGCCCACGAACTCGGTGCGTTCGTCTGGTGCGACATGGAAGACGCAGACACGACCGACGCCACTCTCGACGCCTTCGAGTCGATCGCCGCCGACTACCCGTGGAGCGTCGGCCAGTGCGTCCAGTCAAACCTGAAACGCACCGCCGACGACCTCGAACGCCTCGTCGACGTTCCCGGCAAGATCCGGCTCGTGAAGGGAGCGTACGACGAGCCGTCGTCGATCGCGTACACCGACAAGGCGCGCGTCGACGAGGCGTACCGCGACGACCTCCGCTTCCTCTTCGAGCGGCGCGACCGAGGGATCGCGGTCGGCAGCCACGACCCCGAGATGATCTCGCTTTCGGACCGGATCGCGCGCGAGCACGGCGCCGACTACGAGGTCCAGATGCTGATGGGGGTCCGCGAGGACGCGCAGCGCGACCTCGCCGCGCAGGGGGTCGACGTGCACCAGTACGCGCCGTACGGCGACAAGTGGCTCTCGTACTTCTACCGTCGCGTTCGCGAGCGCAAGGAGAACCTGACGTTTGCGGCCCGGGCGGTGTTGGGGCAGTAGGCGGGGTAGCTCTCGACCCCGGTGACCGCCCGCCGCCGACCGGAGGCTGTCGCCGCGTAGAAGCCCCTTTAAGGATTGCCGACACATACCAACGCGATAGATGTCCACGTGGAAACGCGACTTCGCCAGCGGCCTCATCGTGCTGGCGCCGCTCCTCGTTTTACTGCTCGTCCTCCGCTGGATCTACCAGTACATCGCGTCGATCCCGCTGATCGAGGGGCTCCAGCCCGAGGTCATCCCGGCGCCGTTAGAGCCCGTCTCCCGGGTGGTGATCGCGTTCGCGGTGTTCGCGACCGTCGTCCTCGCGGTCGGGTACTTCATGCGGACCACGGTCGGCCGCTTGGCGGAGTCGGCCGTGGACGACGCGATAAACCGGATCCCGGCGCTGCGGGTGGTGTACAACGCCTCGAAGCTCGCAATCGAGACGGCGATCTCCGGCACGGACGAGCTGCAGAGCCCGGTGTACATCGAGACGTGGCCCGGGATCCGGATGACCGCGTTCCGCACCGGGAAGAAGACCCGCGACGGGAAGATCGTCCTGTTCATGCCGACCGCGCCGAACATCACCACCGGCTTCGTCATCGAGGTCGAGCCCGAGAAGATCGAGGAGACCGGCGAGACCGTCGAGGAGGGGATGACCCGCGTCCTCTCGGCCGGGTTCGCCGAGTCGGCCCATCAGGTCCCCGTCCACGAGGAGGACCCCGCCGGAGGCGACGGTGCGGACACCGCCGACGGGTTCGGACACGTCCGGACCGACGGGACTCCCGGCGACGGGGACGGGTCGGCGGCCGAGGGTAGCAGTTCGGCCGAGTGAGGCGGTTCGAGGCGTCCGCCCGCGGTCAGACGTCCCGGCTTAGAGGTACGTGAACCACTCGTCGTGGTCGTCCGTCCGCCGCTCGACGAGGTCGAAGAAGGCCTGCTGGAGCTCCTCGGTGACGGGGCCGCGGGTGCCCGAGCCGATCTCGGTGTCGTCGACCGAGCGAATCGGGGTGACCTCGGCGGCGGAGCCGGTGAAGAACAGCTCGTCGGCGGTGTACAGCTGGCCCCGAGAGATGACGGCCTCGTCGTGGACCTCGTAGCCGCGCTCCTCGGCGAGGGTGATCACGGTGTCGCGGGTGATCCCTTCGAGGATGGACTGCGCCGGCCCGGTGGTGTATATCTCGCCGTCGTTCACCATGAAGATGTTCTCGCCGGGCCCCTCCGCGACGTTCCCCTCCTTGTTGAGGACGATGGCCTCGACGTAGCCGTTCCGGCGCGCCTCCTCGCCCGCGAGCATGGAGTTGACGTAGAGCCCGGTCGTCTTCACGTTCGTCGGCACCTGCGAGGAGGCGTGTTTCCGCCACGAGGAGACCATCACGTCGACGCCCTCCTCGAGGGCCTCATCGCCGAGGTACGCGCCCCACGGCCACGCAGCGAGGACGAGGTCGGTCGGGCAGTCCTTCGGGGAGACGCCCAGCGAGTCGTAGCCGTAGTAGGCGATCGGTCGGATGTACGCGGAGTCGAGGTCCTGCCGGTCGAGCAGTTCGAGGGTCGCCTCGGTGATCTCCTCGCGGGAGTGTTCGATCTCCATGTCGTACATCTTCGCGGAGTCGAACAGCCGGTCGAGGTGTTCGTCCCAGCGGAAGACGGCGGGCCCCTGCTCCGTGTCGTAACAGCGGACGCCCTCGAACACGCCGCTCCCGTAGTGGAGCGCGTGGGTCAGAACGTGGGTGGTCGCGTCCTCCCAGTCGAGGAACTCCCCGTTCTTCCAGATCGTGTCGACGTCCATCTCGTCGAATCCCATAGTCGTGCGTTGCGGCCGGCGGGCTTAAAACTGTAACAACCGGTCGGGGACTGCCGCGAGGAAGCGAGGTCGGATCGCTACGTGGGGTCGGGTTTCGGACTCAGTGCTGCTGCCGCGGTAGCTGGTTTCGGCGCTCTGGTCGATAGCTTATAAATAGATGTTCGGAGACCGCCGGCAAACACTGCTGAAGTTCCAGCTGATTGCTTATAAATAGCTGCCTACAGTTCGGCGGAGAGCACTTCCAAAGCCCCAGTCGCTTGTTTATAAATATTCAACCACAGATCGACGGAAAACACCTTCAAAGCCCCAGCCGTGCGGTGGCCGCACGCTCGCTGCGCGCCTCGTCGCTCGTTTCACTCGCTCCTGCGGTGCTTACGTCGCCTGCGGCCACCGCACGGCTGCCCCTTTGAGTCCCGCCCCGCACCGCACAGCACCTCACGCCTCCCCAGCCTCGTCAGTCGCCCTCCGCTTCGCTCCGGGCGACTGACTCCCTCGCACGCGCTCCTCGCGGCCGTTTAAAAACGGCCGCTCGCAGGCGCGCGCCGACAGCAGCGTGGGAGGTTCTACTTCAGCGCCTCGACGAGGGCCGCGCCCTCGACGTAGGGGATGTCGCGCCGGGCCGCGTAGGCCGCGGCGTCGGCGGGCGAGAGCGCGTCGCCGGTCTCGTCGTCGAGCATCTCGCAGACGACGGCGGCGGGCGCGGCGCCGACGGCCTCGGCCATCGCGAGGCCGAGTTCGGTGTGACCGGTGCGGCCGGAGAGGCCGTCGCGGTCGCCGCGCAGGACGTGGACGTGGCCCGGCGCGCGGAACTCCGCCGCGAAGTCCTCGGGGCCGTAGCCGGTCGGGTCCTCGCGCACGCGGGCGGCGGCGTTCGCCACCTCGACGATTGTCTTCGCGCGGTCCGCGTCCGTGATCCCGGTGAACGTGTCGCGGTGGTTCACGGGGAGCGAGAAGGAGGAGCGGTCGTCGTAGTCGGGGTCGTCGTCGACCGCGGGGTGGTCGAGCGCGTCCGCGAGGAACGGCAGGTCGAACGCGTCGCCGACCTGGTCGCTCACGGCCACGCAGATCAGGCCGCCCGCGTCGTTGCGCATGTGCGCGACCGCGGCCTCGTCGACCGCGCCGGCGGGGTAGACGATGTCCGTCTCCCCCTCGCGGTCCGCGAAGTCGTGGACGCAGACGGGGTCGCCGGCGCGGAAGGCGTCGAGCGCGCGCTCGACGGGGTCGGCCGCGTCCGCGGCGTCGGCGGTCCCCGCGGTGTCGGTCTCGGCGGCATCGGGTTCACCGGTAGCGTCGCTCTCGGCGGCGGCGTCGGCCGCGGCCGCGCTCGTCTCCGGGTCGGCGTCGACGTCGGCGCGCATCAGGCGGCCTCCGTCTCGACGGCGGTCGCTCCCGGCTCGTCGGCGCGGCTCGTCGGCTCGACGCGGACCTCCACGGTGTCGCCGTCTTCGAGGTCGAGCGCGTCGCGCAGGCGGTCCGGTGCGATCAGCTCGAGCTGGTCGTCGTCGTGGTGGGTCCGGTCGGGGACGATGGCGTGGACCGCCTCGTAGCGCTCGTCGCCCGCGACGAGGGTGACCCCGTAGCAGGTGGCGGCGCCGTAGGTGCGGTCCTCGCCCTCCCACGCGTCGATGGGGACGGCGTCGATGCCGGCCATCTCGCCGCGCCGGCGGACGCTCTCCTCGGTGAGGTCGACGTTCAGCGTGCCCGGGAACGGGTCGTACCCCAGCCGCTCGCGGAACTGCTCGGCGTAGCCCGGCAGCGTGATGTAGTGGCGCCCCTCGCCCATCCCGCCGGTGACCGACCCCCGGAGCGAGAGCTCGACGTCCGACTCGAACAGGCGGCGGTAGTCGGCGTACTCCGCGCGGAGCGCGGCCTCGCCCGCGTCCGTCACCCGGACCCACTGCCCGTCGCTGACCACGTCGCGCTCGACGTAGCCCGCGGATTCGAGCGTCTGGAGGCGTCGGGAGGCGGTCTGCGTGGAGGCGTCGAGCCGGTCACCGAGCGCCGCGCACGACACCTTCGTCTCGGAGAGGCCGCCGACCAGCCCGACGTGTTTCAGGGCCGCGAGCGCGGCCGGGTCCACGTCGGCCGCCGCGTCGGTCGCCGTCGCGTCTGACATACGATACGCTCGGTCGTCCGCGGGCAAAAGGGTAACGAATATGGAACACGTCTCAGAAACGTTAAGCGGTCGGCGGAACCGACCGGAAAACCGCTGGAACCGATAGTTCCCGCGCTGGATATGTAATCCCGTCGGTGCCGGTCGGCTTCGCGGCGTCTCCGGTGATTCCCCGAACCGGTTCGGTTCCCGGATGTGAGCGTCTCCCGCACCGGTCAGCGAAAGGTAAGGTACAAATACGAACGGGGATTGATTCGTGATGAGGGCTCGTAGATCAGTGGCAGATCGCTTCCTTCGCAAGGAAGAGGCCCGGGGTTCAAATCCCCGCGAGTCCACTCCTGCGCTCACTTCGTTCGCTTAGTCGTTCCCTCGCGTGGTCCCACTCGCTCACTCCGTTCGCTCGCGGGACCCCCGCGAGCCCATAATTTTGCGCCGCGAGCAATGTCGCGAGTGGCGCAAATCTGTAACGAGCGCGACCCCCGCGAGTCCACTCCTGCGCTCGCTTTGAACCTTCCTCCGAGACCGGGAAGGCGAACGCTGAACCCGGGGAAGCGGTTCTTACGCCGGCATTGCGACCGATCCCTCCCAGACCCAGTCCGCTTATATATCCCGAGTAAGTTGAGCGTCGTATGGGTATCTCCGAGTTACTTGAGGGAACGAACCTCACGCACCGGCAGATGGGGGCGATAATGGTCGGGTGGATCCTGCTCGTCACCATCATCTCCGTCGGCCTGCTGCTGTACACTTCGTCGTTGTAGGCACCGGCCGCCGGCCCGCGCCGCCCCCGACTCTCGGCAACCGCGGCGGCTACCCCCGACGTTATCACCTGACCCGACGAACCCCGGACCCACATGGACGCCGCCGAGCGCCGGATCGTCAAATTCACCGCGGGATCGCACGGGCTCGTTCACACCTACGAGCTGTCGATCCCGATCCTGTTGACGGTGTGGGTCGGAGAGTTCTCGACGACCGCCGCCGCGCTCGGCGTCGTCGTCACGCTCGGCTACGGGCTGTTCGGCGTCGGCGCGCTGCCGGGCGGAATCCTCGTCGACAGCTTCGGGTCGAAGCCGCTCATCCTCGCCTGCCTCGCCGGGATGGCGGGGTCGTTCCTCCTCGTGAGCGTCTCGCCGACGCTCCCCGTCCTCGCCGCGGCGATCGCGGTATGGGGGCTCACCGCGAGCGTCTACCACCCGGCGGGGCTGTCGCTGCTCTCGACGTCGATCGACCAGCGCGGGACCGCGCTCGGCTACCACGGGATCGGCGGGAACCTCGGGATCGCGCTCGGCCCGCTGGCGACGGCGCTGCTGCTCTTGGCGTTCGACTGGCGGCTGGTGACGGCCGCGCTCGCGCTCCCCGCGGTCGCCGTCGCCGCGTACGGCCTCACCGTCGATGTCGACGACGCGGGCGACGCCGCCGAGCCGGACGGCGCGTCGGACGACGGGACGAAGGGGGAGGTCTCGCTACAGTCGATTCTCTCGGACACGCGGCTCCTGATAGCCGGCGGGTTCCTGATCGTGTTCGCGTTCGTCACGTTCAGCGGGCTCTACTACCGGACGTTCCTCACGTTCCTCCCGGATCTCCTCGGCGACGTGCTCGGCGGGCTCGTCGACGTCCAGCTCGTCGACCCGTCGAGCCCGTACGCCGACCAGTTCAACGTGGGCCGGTACCTGTACGTGGCGGTCCTCACGGTCGGCGTGTTCGGGCAGTACCTCGGCGGCCGGATCGCCGACCGCGTCCCCCCGGAGTGGGGGCTGATGGCGCTGATGGGCGTTCTCTCGGCGCTCGCGCTGCTCTTCATCCCCGCGACGGGCACGGTCGCCACCTTCGTCGCGGTGTCGCTCGCGCTCGGCGTGGCGCTGTTCACGGTCCAGCCGCTCTCGCAGGCGACGGTCGCCGCGTACTCGCCGAGCGAGGCGCGCGGCCTCTCGTTCGGCTACACGTACGTCGGGATCTTCGGGATCGGCGCGCTCGGCTCCACGCTGGCCGGGACGGTTCTCACCCGCGCCGGGCCCCGAGAGCTGTTCGTCGTCTTGGCGGTCATCGCGGCGCTCGGCGCGCTGTCGGCCACCGCGGTCACGCGGTTCGCGACGCGGCGCGACTGAGCGTCGGCCGACGGCCGCTCAGACGGTGTGTTTCGCTTCCTCGGGGTCCTCGACGACCTCGACCCCGCGGTTGTTGACCGCGTACGGGTCGAGCCCCTGCTCTTGGAGGAACTGCTTATAAAGCCGCTCGGCGGTCTCGCCGTCCTTCTGCTTGTCGCTGGCGTGGTCGCAGAGCTCGACGAGGGTCTCGGGCACGTCGTTCTCGTGGACGATCCAGTGGTTGATCGTGTCCGACAGGCGGCGGATGGGCGAGGTGAAGTGGCCGTAGATGTCGAAGTTGAGCGCGTGGTGGCCGCCGAACGGGTCGTTCATGTACTTCGCACGGGGCATCACCTTCAGCACGGCGCGCTGGATCTTGTTGAGCTGGCGCTCGGGCGACTCCTCGAGGGCGGCGTTGACCGCCTTCCGCGGGTCGTCGCCCCACGCGTCGCCGGGGATGGAGACGCCGTCGAGCTCCTGGATCTCTTTTAAGGCCTCGTTCCACTGGTCGGGGGTCGGCTGCGGGTGGACGCGGTACATCGCCTCGACGCCGCGGTCCCACATCAGCGTGTGCGTGACCGCCTTGTTCGCCTTCAGCATCGACTCCTCGATGATGGTGTGCGCGCGGTCGCGTCGCGGGTTCAAGACGAGGGAGCCGTCCGCCTTGCGCTGCTCGTGCATCCGGTCCGCGAGCTCGAAGGCCAGCTGGTTCTCCTCGCTTAGTGGCAGGTCGGGGTCCTCCAGCCGGTTCTCGCACTCCTTGTAGGTGAGCCGCTCGTCGGAGTTGATGACGGACTTGTAGATGTCGATGTCCTCGAAGGAGAGGGTCTCATCGTCGATCTCCATCTCGACGGTGTGCGCGAGCCGGTCCTCGTTCGGGACGAGCGAGCAGACGGTCTCGGCCAGCACCGGCGGGAGCATGTGGATCGTGTAGTCCGGCAGGTAGACGGTGTTGGCGCGCTCGACTGCCTCCTCCCACATCGCGGTGTCGGGCGTGACGTAGTGGGTGACGTCGGCGATGTGGACCCACAGCCGGTAGGCGTCCTCCTCGCGCTCGATGGAGATGGCGTCGTCGAAGTCCTGCGCGTCGACCGGGTCGGTGGTCCACGTGGTGAGGTCGCGGAGGTCCTCGCGCTCGTCGATCTCGGCTTCGATCTCCTCGTAGACGCCCTCGGTCCGGGCCTCGGCCTCGCGGAGGACCTCGCTCGGGAACTCGTCGCGGATCTCGAACTCCTCGAACAGTTCCTCGCGCTTCTCGGCGAGGCGGTCCGCGAGCGCCGGCGTGATCGTCACGGGGCCCTGGTCCTCGGCGGACCCTTGCTTCGGCTCGTCGTCTGACATACCTCCACCAACGCGGGTCCGTTAGAAAGGCCTGTCGGGCGGGGGAGCGCGGCGCTGGCGGCGCGAGCGGCGAGCGCTCTGCGCGCGGCCGGGAGCGGACGTCGAGGTCGCGGACGCGAGGGCTCCCTCAGGCGAGCGTCGTGAGGATCGGCGACAGCAGCAGGGCCGCGATGCCGAGCGCGAGGACGCCGAGGGCGATCGGAACTACCGACGCGCCGACAAGCCGGAGCGCGGTCCGCCGCGCGCCCGCGTCCGAGACGACGAACGGCGAGCCGTCCGCGATCCGCGATTTCACCTCGCCGACGGGCGCGTCCGGGAACGCCTCGCTGTCGCCGACGACCGTCACCTCGTCGCCCGGGCGGAGCGTCCGCTGGACGTACCGGCGCCGCGGGTCGTCGCCGATCGTGAGCGGGCCGACCTCGTAGCCCGTCTCCGTGTCGTCGACGTCGTCGACCGCGTCGATGAACCCCCGGACGCGCTCGGGCGGCTCCTCGCCGGCGTCGAGCTTGACCTTCTCGTCGACGTCGAGCGAGAAGGTCGCCGCCTCGGGGTCGACCCGGACGCCGGTCCCGCCGTCGTCGACCCGGAAGGGGACGCCGGCCTCGCCCCCGTCGATCGTGACCCACGACTGCCCTTTGCCCTGGCTGCGGAGCTCGGACACGTCGTACTCAACGCAGCAGCACGGTTCGCCGCCGAACGGCGCGGGGAGGGTCTCGTCGTCGACCGCAGCGACGCGGCCCGTGACTCGTATCTCTCGCTCCGCGCCGTCGAGCCCGGCCGGACTCGTCGCCGTCGTTCGGAGGACCCGGACCGCGTCGACGGTGCCGCTCGCGCCGCGCGCAAGGAACGCGAGTCCGAGGACACACGCGCCGGCGCCGATGACGGTCGTGACAGGATCGACGGCGCTGACGGCGGTCGGAACGGAGTCGACGGCGCTGACGGCGGTCGGAACGGAGTCGACGGCGGCGATAGCGGTCGGGACGGGGTCGACGGTGCTGGCGACGGCCGAGACGAGGTCAGCGGTCGCGGCCGCTACGTGGAGGGCGCACATGCGTACGGTCGCGGTACCGAGCCGCGACGGGTAGAATTATCGGTCGCGATCGGATCGGTCGCGATCGGAGCGCGTGCGGTCCGAGCGATCGCGGTCCGACCGGCCACGGTCCGAGCGGCTCCCGGCGCCACCCTCGTCAGTCCGGTCGCCGGCGTCGTCCGCGACCGCGTCGGCGTAGCGGTCGAGGAACTCCTCGGTGGAGAGGCCGTCCGACTCGATCGAGAGGATCAGCGATTCGAGCCCGTCGCGCGGCTGGTGGGAGATCTCGTCGTCGCAGTCGGCACAGAGGTACTCGAACTCCTTGTCGCGTCGGCTCCAGCGGTCGCCCTCCTTATCGTACTCGCGGGCGTCCTCCCGCAGCACCGAGTCCCCGCACGCGATACACACCACCGTCCGCCGGTCCCGGCTCCCTCGGGAGCGCCACATACGGAGTCCCTCGGTCCCGCCCCACTTAGCGTTTGGTGCGGCGGCTGACGTCCGTCGGACGGGGCTTCTGAACGGTCGCCTATCGTTGCGCGCAGAAGCCGACGTACAGACATATTACCGTGGGCGCGCTGGAGCCCGTATGACGATCAGCGAGTCCGACCTCCCCGGGGTCGGGAAGAAGTTCGAGATCGAGTTAGGCGACGGCGAGGAGATGATCGTCGTCATCCACAACACGGGGAAACGCGAGGTGTTCCGGCGGCGCGACCCGGACGCAGACTCCGAGAAGGCGTTCGAGTTCTCCGACGACCTCGCTCGGACGATCGGCTCGATAATCGAGGGGGCGTACTTCCAGCCGGTTGAGCCCGACACGCAGGAGACGACGCTGCCGGGCGGGATCCTCTTGGAGTGGTACGAGCTCCCGCCCGGCTCGCCGCTCGTCGGCGAGACGCTAGAGAGCGCCGACATCGGCAACCGGACCGGGCTCGCCGTCGTCGCCATCCAGCGCGGCGACGAGGTGCTCGAAAGCCCGGACGCCGGCACCATCCTCCGCGAGGGCGACACCCTGATCGGGGTCGGCACGCCCGAGAACTGCGAGGCGTTCGAGGAGATCCTCACCGAATGAGCGGCCGGCACGGCGCCGCCGGTTTCGGCGCGTCGGGGCGCGGCGGTACGGGCCGCTCCCCCGGAGGTGACCGGTAGTGGCGCTGCTCGACGTCGGCGTCATGTTCGTCGCGGTCGCGCTCGCCGGCGCGGTCGCGAACCGTCTCGGGCAGTCCGTGATCCCCGCGTACATCCTCGTCGGGATGCTGCTCGGGGAGTTCGTCCTCGGCCGACTCGCGCTCCCGGTGATCGGGACCGCCTACGTCCCCGAGACGGAGTTCATCTCGCTGGGCGCGGAGTTGGGGATCGTCTTCCTCCTCTTTTTCCTCGGGTTGGAGTTCAACCTCGACCGGCTGCTCGCCCGGCGGGGGCCGATCGGGACGGCGGGGACGATCGACCTCGCGAACTTCGGGGTCGGGCTCGTCCTCGGCTGGCTCGTCTTCGGGGCGTTCCTCCCGGCGTTCCTGATCGCGGGGATCGTCTACATCTCCTCGTCGGCGGTGATCACGAAGTCGCTCATCGACCTCGGCTGGATCGCCAACGACGAGGCGGAGCCGATGCTCGGCACCTTAGTGTACGAGGACCTGTTCATCGCGGTGTACCTCTCCGTCGCGTCCGCCTTGGTGCTCGGCGGCGGCGACGTCGCGGCGGCCGCGGTCGACGTGGGGATCGCGCTCGCGTTCATCGCCGCGCTGTTCGCGGTCGTCCGGTTCGGCACCCCGCTCTTCGACCGGCTCGTCGCGACGGACAACCGGGAGTTCGTGGCGCTGCGTTCGGCGGCCGCGGTCGTGTTCGTCGCCGGCGCGGCGCTCGCGCTCGGCGTCAGCGAGGCGGTCGCCGCGTTCTTCGTCGGGATGGCGTTCGCCCCGACCGACCAGGCGCACACGATCGAGACGGTCTTAGAGCCGGTCCGGGACCTCTTCGCCGCGGTGTTCTTCTTCTGGATCGGGCTCGTCACCGACCCCGCGCTGTTCGCGGACGTCGCGGCCCTCGTCGCGCTCGCCGTCGTCGTCACCACCCCGACGAAGGTCGTCACCGGCTACCTCGCGGGGCGCGCGTTCGACCTCGACGTCCGCCGGTCGACCCGGGTCGGCCTCGGGATGACAACCCGCGGCGAGTTCTCGCTGATCATCGCGACCGTCGCGGTCACGGGCGCGAACGCCGGCTCGTTCGACCCGGCCTTGGCGGGGACGATCAACGCGTTCGCGGTCGGCTACGTGCTCGTGATGGCGGTGCTGGGGACGACGCTGATGGGCTACTCCGCGCCGTTCGAGTCGGTCGCGACCTCGTGGCTGGATCGTGGTGGCGCGGACGGCAGCGGGGCGAGTGGATAGGCAGTCGGTGTGGCGGGCGTTTATTTATAAATAGTCGGCAGCGGGTCGACGGTGAACACCGGCAGAGGTCTGGTCGCTCGGTGATAAATGGCTGACGGTGGATCGGCCGATAACGGATCGGCGGCAAACACCGTCAAAGCCCCAGTCGCTCGCTTATAAATAGCAGTTAACAGATCGATGGCGGACACGACCAAAGACCCAGTCGCTTGCTTATAAATAGCCGACTACGGATCGACGGCGACCACCTCCAAAGCCCCAGCCGGGAGGTGGGCGCACGCTCGCTGCGCTCCTCAGTCGCTCGTTTCACTCGCTCCTTCCGGTGCTTACGTCGCCTGCGCCCACCTCCCGGCTGCCCCTTTGAGTCCCGCCCCGCACAACAACCGCAGCCTCACACCTCCCCAGCCTCGTCGGCCGGTCTCCGCTTCGCTCCGACCGGCCGACTCCCTCGCGCGTGCGACTCGCGGCCGCCGAGGGCGGCCGCTTGTCGGCACGCGCCGACCGCCGGTTTATAAGTGTCTCTCGTCGTCTCGGCTGCTGTTTATAAATAAAATCGTCGCGCTCGGCGCCTATTCGGTCGCGACCGGACCGCGGCCGACGACTTCTTCGACTTCCTGAACGAAGTCGCTCCGGCTCTCGAAGAGGGGGACCTCGCTCTCCGCGAGCACGTCGTCGAGCGTTTGGGCGCCGTCGGGCGTTCGGATTTCGGCGTCGCCCTCCTGTTCGCGGACGTCGCTGTTCTTCGCGGGCCAGGTGAGCCGCGACGCGACGCGGGCGACCGGCTCGCCGGCCACGTCCGGCCCGTCGCCGAGCTCGACGGCCGGCTCCGCTTCCGCCTCCTCGTCTTCCCCGTCCGCATCGGTGTCGCTCATGCCCCGCGGTTCCGCTCGGGCGACACTAATGGTTTCGATGCCGCTCTGGGGCTCGCGGGGGCGCGCCCACCGCACCCACCGCGCCCGGCGAGGCCGCCGTCGACTCGGTCCGACTCAGAGAGCATACCCGAAATAATTCGGTAATACTGTTATATTATCCGGCGGTAATTTCCGGTTGGGGGCATGGCACACGACTCCCGTATTCGCGTGTCGAGCGTCGACACGCCGGTCTGCGAGTTTTCCCGTCGCAGCTGACTCCGACGACGAGCGGCGCGTCTCGGTCGGCGACGAGCGGCACTACCGCTCTTTACGTCCAGCCGCGGTCGGTCTCGTTCAGCCGCTCGCAGCCGTCCTCGGTGACGACCACGAGATCCTCGATCCGACAGCCGAACCGCCCGTCGAGGTAGATCCCGGGCTCGACGGAACAGACCATCCCCGGCTCCAGCGCGCGGTCGTTGCCGGCGACGAGGTACGGCTCCTCGTGAACGTCTAAGCCGACGCCGTGGCCGGTCCGGTGGACGAACGCGTCGCCGTACCCCGCCGCCTCGATCACCTCGCGCGCGGCGCGGTCGACGGCCGACGCGGGGACGCCCGGTTCGACCGCCTCGACGCCGGCCGCCTGCGCCTTCCGCACGACCTCGTGGACCTCCCGATACTCCTCGCTCGGTTCGCCACCGAAGGCGAGCGTCCGGGTCTGGTCGGAGGGGTAGCCGTCGACGCGCGTCCCGAAGTCGAGGACGACCGGCTCGCCCGCCCGGATCTCGCGGTCGCCGTGGCCGTGGTGGGGCTTCGCGCCGTTCTCGCCCGCGGCGACGACCGTCTCGAAGCTGACGCCGCGCCCGCCGCGCTCGGCCAATCGCTCCGCGATCCAGTCGGCGAGTTCGGCCTCGGTCATCCCGACCGCGTCGGCGCCCAACTCGCGGAGGTCGCCGACGACCGCGTCCGCGACCCCGGCCGCCTCGCGCAGGGCGGTCAGTTCGGCCTCGTCCTTCCGGACCCGCAGGTCGGCGAGCGCCTCGCTCGCGAGCCCCCACGTCGCCTCCGGCGCCGCCGCGCGGAGGTCCTGCGTGAACCGCGCCCACATGGTATCGTCGACGAGCAGCCGCCCGCCGTCCAGCCCGTGGTCGGCGAGCAGTTCGCGCGTCGCCGCCACCGGGTTGTCGCCGTCGCTCCACGTCCGGATCTCCGCGACGCTCGTCGCCTCCCGGACCTGCGTCTCGTACAGCGCCGGCACGAGCAGCGCCGGCTCCGAGTCGGCCGCGCTCGCGGCCGGGAGCACGAGGAAGAAGTGCCGCTCGCCGGGCTCCTCGGCGAACCCGGTGAGGTACTGGAGGTTGCGGCTCGGGAACGCGACTAACCCCGCCGCGTCGACCTCGTCCAGCCGCCGCGCGGCCCGTTCGCGTCGTCGCTCGTGCGCGTCGGTCGGTCGCTCTCCCCCCGACCGGTCCGCGTGTGCGTCGTCGGTCACGCGCCGGAGTTCGGACTCGGTATATAAGTAGGGTGGCGTTGCGGGGGCCGCAAGCGGCGCATAACTACGGCGGATCGGTCGCTACGCGATAGCATGTCAACCGAGAACGCCGCGACGTTCGACTGCCCCGAGTGCGACGTGAGCGCCCCCTCGACCTCGGTGCCGTACGACTCGCTCGGCTACGTCGTCTGCCCGGTGTGCGGGTACGCCGCCACGCCGGCCCCGGAGCGGTCGTCGAGCGCCGAGCGGTCGCCGAGCGCGGGCGACTGACCCGGCCGGCGCGAGCACCGGCGTGTGGCGCGTCCGCCCGGCCGTCCCGGAACCGCACCGCTTTAGCCGCGGGGCGCGTCCGCCCGGGTATGAGCTGGTCGCTGGAGCGCGACGACGGCACGGTCACCGAGTGGGAGCGGTCGGACGGGTACGCGACCGTCAGGCTCCGCGAGCGCGCGGCGGGCGGCTTCGTCGTCCGCCTCGACGTGATGGAACAGGCGGCCGACGAGTCGGCCTACGAGCGCGTGCGGTTCGACGACCGCGAGGCCGCCGAAGCGCGGGCGACCGAGTGGCGCGAGGCCCGCGACCTCGACGAGTAGTACGCGCGGTTACTCGATGTCGACCGCGTCGTCGAGGAAGACCTGACACTCCACGGTCCGCCCCTCGGGGTCCTCGGCGAAACACTGGTAAATATCGTACGTTTCGTTCTCTCGCGGCTCCGTCACGACGGCGTCGCCGAGCGCCTCGGCGGCGGCGTCGACCCCCTCACGGTCCGGGTAGACGAAGGTGAGTATCCCGCAGTCGTCGGCCGCGTCGCGCTCGCAGAACCCGAACAGGAACTCGTCGAACTCCAGGATGGTGCAGTCCGGCTGTTCGAGGCGCACGGTCGCGTTCAGCCGCTCGCGGTAGAACTCGACGACCGCGTCGTGCCGCTCCGTCGCGTGGAAGACGATTCCGGTCATAGCGGTCGCTTGCGGCGGAGACACTTCATCGCTCCGGGCCGCACGGCGGCGGGAGCGCCGGGCGCGACGTCACCGCTCCGGGTGCGTCGGCGCGTCGAACCCGCCGCGGACGAGCGGCTTCGCGACGTGGCGGCGCGCGCTCGGCGGCACCTCGTACCACCCGGCTTCGATGTCGCGCTCGACCGGTTCCGCGACCTTCCCCGGCGCGCTCGTCCCGCAGTCGCGACACCGGTACCCCTGCCCCCTCCCCGCCGACGACATTGATCGGCCGCAGTCCGGGCAGGTCGGCACCGCGGGCGCGGTCCGGACGAGGTCGCGAACGGCGAACTTCTCCAGCTTTAGGGTGCTCTCGGGGCCGTCCGCGTTCGCCCGGACCTCGTGTTCGCCGCAGAGCGTGACGCGGTCGCCCGGCCGGAGCGCGCGCACTCGGTCGCGGAACCGGCCCGTGGGCGCGAACGCAACGGCGCGGAGCCGGTCGTCGTCGGGGTCCTCGGCCGGATTCGACTCCTTGCCCGGATCCGACTCCTCGCCCGAACCTGCTCCGCCCGCGTCGCGGTCGCCCGCGACGTCGACGTGGACGTGGCCCCCCTGTTTCGTCTCCGGTGCGCTCGCCACCACGCCCGCGACGCGGTAGCCGGCGCCGTCGCGGAGCTCCCCGATCCGCCCCGGCGCGAGGTGGGCGTCGGTGCCCTGATTCGTCAGGAACGTCGCCGCCCGGTCGACCGTCTCGCCGTCAATCTCGGCCGCGACGTCGCGGCACGCGGTCGGGCCGTCGCCCCGGATCCCGTGGAGGATCGGGCCCGGAGCGTTCGGGACGCAGACGGCGGCGCCCGTCTCGCGGTCGACGGTGTCCCAGACGGTCGGGTACCCCGCCTCGGCGGCGGCGAAGACGCTCTCGACGTCGACCTCGCGGGGCGTTCCGCAGCGGTCGAGCTCGCGGTAGGAGATGCGCTCGAAGGTCCAGTCGTCGAACGCGGCCGGCGCGCCGACCGCCGCGAGCGCGCCGATCCGCCCGCGTCCCGCGACCGCGTCGGTGTCGTCTGCTCCGTCTGTTCCGTCCGCTCCGTCCGCTCCGTCCGCTCCGCCCGCCCCGCCGGCCGAGCCGACCGCGGCGTGTCGGAACCCGTGTTCCTCGGCGAGTTCGACCGCCTCCGCCACGGAGAGCCGCTCGCGGAGCGCGCGGCGGGCAAACCCGGCAATCTCGTCGGGAATCGGTGCTCCGGTCGGATCGAAGGGGTCGCCGTCGACGTCGCGGTCGGCGACGACGACGCCGGGTGAGGTCCGGGGGTCGGCGGCCGCGGCGAACTCCTCGACCGTCTCGACGGCGACCGTCGCGGCCCGATCCGGGTCGACGCCGGAGACGTGGAGCGCGACCGCGGCGTTTCCGCGCGTCTTGTGTTTCACGGCCGGGTTTAGGCGGATGAGCAGTCGTCGCCGGATCCGGCCCCCGTCGTCCGCGAGCCGCTCCGCGATCCGCGTCGCCACGTACGTCGTGCACATCCCGCGCTCGCGGGAGTCGGTGTCGTCGACGGCGACGATCGGCATGCGACGCGGTTCGTGACGGCGCGACAAGCCCCTTTCGAGGGCGGCCGGATGGCTTCGGAGGCAGCCGACCCGCTCTCGGTGCCGGTCGAGTATTTAACCGTTTCCCGTGCTGAACGCGGAAAATCGCAGGCGGGCGGCAGTTTCGTCGGGAGCGGGACGACACAACGCATATATACGGCGAGCCGCTTGTTTCGGCTATGTCCCGGACTGCGCTCATCGGGAACGTCACCGCGATGCTGGAGGACGCAGGGTTCCTCGTCAGCGACCGGTGTGCGGTCCGGCCCAAGAGCTTCGACGTGGCGGCCCGCCGCGACGAGGACCTCCTCCTCTTAAAGATCCTCGGCAACGTCGACGCGCTCGACGCGGAGACCGGCGCGGAGATGCGCCGGCTCGGCGAGTACCTCAGGGGGACGCCGATGGTGATCGGGATCCGCACCCGCGACGAGGAGCTGAAGCCCGGCGTCGTCTACTTCAGACACGGCGTGCCGGTGATCAACCCCGACACCGCCTACGACCTGTTCGTCGAGGGGATGCCCCCGCTCATCTACGCGGCCCCCGGCGGGCTGTACGTCAGCCTCGACGGCGACCTGCTCGCCGACGAGCGCGAGGAGCGCGGCTGGTCGCTCGGCCGCCTCGCGACCGAGCTGGGCGTCTCCAGGCGCACCGTCTCGAAGTACGAGGACGGGATGAACGCCTCCATCGAGGTGGCGATCCAGTTAGAGGAGCTGTTCGACCAGCCGTTCTCCAGCCCGGTCGACGTGCTCGACGGCGCGGACGAGGTCCGCGACTCGGAGCCGACCCCCTCGGCGCCCGAGGCCGACCCCGACGACGAACACGTCCTCGGCGTGCTCACGAGCGCCGGCTTCACCGTCCACCCGACCGCCCGCGCCCCGTTCAAGGCCGTCTCGGAGGACGAGGACAGCCCGGCGACGCGCGTGCTCACCGGCCACTCGGCGTTCACCGCCGCGGCCGAGAAGCGCGCCCGGATCATGTCCTCCATCGGCGAGGTGGCACAGACCCGCTCGGTGTACTTCACCGAGGAGGACGAGAAGCGCGAGTCCGTCGACGGCACCGCCTTGGTCTCCTGCGAGGAGCTCGCCGCGGTCACCGACCCCGAGGAGATCCGCGAGCTGATCCGCGACCGCGCCCGCGCCCCCTCGGAGGCCTGACCGCGCCGCCGCGGTCCGGTCGCTCTTCGCGTTCTATTCTCGTCGCCGAAAATTCTCCTCGCCAGCCGCTTCACCGACCGAGGAGCCGGCTGAAGAAGCCGCCGTCCTTCTCCGGCTCCCCGTCGTCGTCCGCGGATGACTCATCCTCGGTTCCGGCGTCCGCCGTCTCGTCGTCTGCGTTCGCCGTCTCGTTGTCCGCGTTCGCCGTCTCGTCGTCCGCTTCCGCCTCGCTCTCGCGGTCCTCCTCCGAGAGCACGGTGTTCATCGTCCCGGAGTCGTCGTCGCGGAACGGGATGCTGCCCGCGAGCTCGTCGTCGATGTCGTCGTCCGCCGCCGTCGGTTCGTCGCCCGCTCGCCCCTCGTCTCCGTCGTCGTCGCGCCCGGCGGCCGACTCGCGCGCCGTCTCGTCCGCGTCGGGGATCGTGTCCGACTCCTCGTCCGTCGCGGCCTCGGGGCCGGTGGCCTCGAGCTCGGCAGCCGCTCTCCCGCCGCTCACGGACTCGTCACCGGCGTCGGGTCTGCCGGCCTCGTCGCTCTCGGTCGCCTCTTGGTCGGCGTCGATGCCCTCGCGAGCCGCCCCGTCGCCCTCGTCGACGAACTCCTCCGGCTCGTCGCCGTCGTCGGGTGTTCCCTCGTCGGTCGTCTCGCCTCCGTCATCGTCGGAGGCCTCGCTCCCGCCGTCACCCGTGTCGTCGTCGCCGTCTTCGTCGGTGTCGTCGTCCGCGACGTCCCCCGCCGCTTCGCTCTCGCTCGCGACGATGATGTCCTCGCCGTCGCCCGGCTCCGCCACCCCGGCGGCGTCGGGGTCCGCGACGATGATGTCCTCGTCCTCGTCGGTTCCTTCCTCATCCTCCGGACCAACGTCGTCATCGTCCGAGTCGTCGCTCGCCGGCTCGTCATCATCGGCCGCCGGTCCGTCGTCGACGATCACCGCGTCGTCCGTCGCGTCCGGTTCGGCCTCGTCGTCGCCGTGCGCGTCGTCCCCGCCCGCCGCGACCGCGGCCGCGGGCTCGTCGAGCCCGGCCCCATCGACGTCCGCGCCGGTCAGCGCTCGGGCCAGGTCGCGGTACGCCCGTGTCGCCGGCGCGTCGGGCGCGACGGAGAGCAGCGGGCGGTTCGCCGCTGCGGCCCGGGCCACGGCCTCGTCGTCCGGGACCCGCCCGAGGACGGGGGCGTCGAGCAGGGCCGTGACGACCTCGTCGGTGTCGTCGGTCACGCGGGTGATCGCGGCGCCCGCGACCGTCCCGCCGAGCCGCTCGGTCAGCTGTCGCGTCTTCTCGGTGTCGCCGAGGGCGCTCCGCTCCGGCGTCGAGACGAGCA
Source organism: Halorubrum sp. T3 (assembly GCF_000296615.1). Lineage (NCBI taxonomy): Archaea > Methanobacteriati > Methanobacteriota > Halobacteria > Halobacteriales > Haloferacaceae > Halorubrum > Halorubrum sp. T3. The sequence continues at coordinate 247,811 of NZ_ALWQ01000008.1, forward strand.
GCGTCTCGTCGGCGATCGCGAGCGGGAGCGTCGAGTCGTGAGAGAGCCCCGCGCCCGCGTCGACGAACACGTAGTCCGCGTCGTCGAACGCCTCGACGACCCGGCGGAGCCCCGACGGGTCAGCGGCCGCGTACGCGTCGAGGTCGGTCGCGCCCGGGACGACCCGGAGCCCCGACGACCCCTCGCGGACCGCCGCCTCCGGGTCCGCCTCGCCGGCGAGGACGTCGTGGAGGGTGGTCTCGCCGGGGGTCACCCCGACGGCGCCCGCGAGGTTCGCCATGCCGAGGTCGGCGTCGATCGCGACGACGTCGGCGCCCGACTCCGCCAGAATCGTCGCCAGCGCGGCGGTCGTGGTGGTCTTCCCGACGCCACCTTTCGCCGACGCGACCGCATACACCGTTGCCATACGGTGAGGGTCCGGCGACTGCTACTTAAATGTAGGCGGCGGCGCCCGGACGCGGACGACGCGTCGACCGCGTTCGACGTGGAATCCGTCCGGAATCCCCTCGGAATCGGCGCGCAACCCCACGGGCTTTCGCAAACACCTTATACGTCGCTTGTAGAGTTTCAGGCGATTAGTAGCATGGCGAGACCAGAGGTGCTCAACTCGATCAAGGAGGCCGAACGGGAGGCGGACGAGATCATCGCGGACGCGGAGTCGGACGCCGAGGAGCGCCTCGCCGAAGCTCGAGAGCGCGCGGACGAGATCCGCGCCGAGGCCGAGGAGGAGGCGGAGGCCGAGGCCCAAGAGCGGCTCGAAGCGGCCCGCGAGGAGATAGAGGAGCGGCGCGAGGAGATCCTCGAATCGGGGCGCGACGACCGCGACGAGCTCGAACGCGAGGCCCGCGACCGGGTGGAATCGGCCGTCGACTACGCCGTCGAGCGGTTCGAGGCGGCGGTCCACGACCAGGCCGAGGAGGCGGTGGATGCTCAGGCCTGAGCAGATGAGCCGGGTGTCGGTGACGGGCTCGAAGCGCGTCATCGACGACGTCATCGAGGCGGCGTACGCCCACCACTCCCTGCACGTCACCGACTACGACGACCGGTACGAGGGGTTCGACCCCGGAACGTCGCTCGAGGGCGCCGAGACGGTTAACGAGCGCCTCGTGACCGTTCGGTCGCTGGAGAGCATCCTCGACGTCGACGAGGGCGACGCCGACGTCGCTCGCTCGCTGGACGACGACGAGCTCGTCGACGAGCTTGACCGCGTCCGCGGGCGGGTCAACGAGCTCAACGACGAGCGCGACGAGCTCCAGGCCGCGATCCGCGACCGCCAGGAGGAGATCGACCGGCTGGAGCCGTTCGCGGAGCTCGGGATCGACCTCGAGTACCTGCGCGGCTACGATTCGGTCGAGGTCGTCGTCGGCGAGGCCAAGCCCGCGGCCGTCGAGGCCGCGCTCGAAGACGCCGACTCGATCGACGTCTTCGACGTCTTCGCGGGCGGCGACGTGGTCGCCATCGTCGCGCGACCGACCGACCCGGACGCCGAGGGCGTCGTACAGGACGCGCTCGTCGGCGTCGATATCGCGCTGCTCGATGTCCCCGATGCGGACGCGAGCCCCGAGGAGTACGTCGCGGAGCTGGAGGCCGAGCAGGCCGACCTCCGCGACGAGCTCGACGCCGTCGAGCGCGAGCTCGAGTCGGTGAAAGAGGAGGCGGCCGGCTTCCTGCTTCGCGCCGAGGAGGAGCTCACCATCGAGGCCGAGAAGAAGGAGGCGCCGCTCTCGTTCGCGACCACCGAGAACGCCTTCGTCGCCGAGGGGTGGGTGCCGACCGAGTCGTACCCCGACTTCGAGGCGGCGGTCGTCGACGCTGTCGGCGACCACGTCGAGGTCGAGGAGCTCGAACGCGCCTCGTTCACCCCCGACGGCGACCATCACACCGAGTCGGTCGACGACGAGAGTGGCGGATCCGCGGGGGAGAGCGCTGCGGACGCGGAACGCGAGACGGAAGCGGCGGTCGCCACCGACGGCGGCCACGCGGCGCACGGCTCCGACGACCCGCCGGTCGTCCAGGACAACGGGGGCGCGGCCGGTCCGTTCGAACTTCTCGTTCAGGCGTTCGGGCGGCCGAAGTACTCGGAGTTCGACCCGACGCTTCTGGTCTTCCTCACGTTCCCGGCGATGTTCGGGTTCATGATCGGCGACGTCGGCTACGGCGTCCTCTACGCCGCCATCGGGCTCTTCATGTACTCGAACTACGAGGGCGCGTTCCGCGAGCTCGGCTCCGTCGCGATGTGGGCCGGCGGCTTCACGATACTGTTCGGGATCTACTTCGGCATCGACGTGTTCGGCTACCACGCCTACCAGCTGCTCGGGATCCACTGGCCGGTCGCCGGGAAGGGGCTCTCGCCCGCCGACCTCAACTGGGGGCTCTCCTTCCTCGTCGTGAGCGTGGTGTTCGGCATCGTCCACCTCAACATCGGTCACGTCCTCTCGTTCGTGAGCACGCTCCAGCAGCACGGCATCAAACACGCCGTCTACGAGGCCGGCTCGTGGCTGCTGATCCTCAACGGCGCGTGGATCTGGATCTTCAGCCAAGTGTTCCCCAACTCGAAGCCCGACTTCCTGTTCGAGGCCGTCTCGACCCTGACGTTCGGCGCCGTCTCGTTCAGCGGGTTCCCGGTCCTGATCGGCTGGGCCGGCGCGGCCGCCGCGGTGCTCGGGCTCGTCCTGCTCGGGATCGGCGAGCCGCCGGAGCTGGCCGAGTTCCTCTCGCCCGTCGTCAACGTCATCTCGTACGCCCGGCTGATGGCCGTCCTGCTCGCGAAGGGCGGGATGGCGCTCGCGGTGAACCTGCTCGCGTTCGGCGCGTACATCGACGACGGCGGCGACGGGAGCTTCCACTTCATCTTCAGCGCCGACTACCTCGCTGAAGTGCAAAACACCGCGGACTACGAGCTCGTCTTCGCCGGGATCACCACGGCGTTCGACCCCGCCTCGATCGGCGCGGTCGGCGTCGTCGCCCTCGTGGGCGGGATCGTCGTCGCGCTCGTCGGCCACCTCGTCGTCCTGCTGCTCGGGGTCACCTCCGCCGGCATTCAGGCGGTCCGCCTCGAATACGTGGAGTTCTTCGGGAACTTCTACGAGGGCGGCGGCCGCGCGTACCTGCCGTTCGGTCGCGACCGGAAGTACACCCGCGACGACTGACGGCCGGACCGGTCTCCGGCCGACGGTCGGTCTCGCCGCTTCGCCTGCGGTCGAACCCGGCAATCCAGTCGGGTTTTGACGCGAATAGCACCCGCTTTCCCCGCCGTTCTCCCGGATTCCGTTCGATCGTTTTGGGAAGCTTTATGACTCCTCTGGGGGCAAATAGCAACCGTTCGGAGACGAGCAACAGCAACTACTACCAATGTTTGAAGCTACCAACGAACTCGGGAACCTCGTACTGTCGACCGGTGGAACGCTGACTGACCCCAACGCCGCGGCGGCGCTCGCCGTCGGGCTCGCGGCGCTGGGCGCAGGCTACGCGGAGCGCGGTATCGGGTCGGCCGCCGTCGGCGCGATGGCCGAGGACGACGACCTCTTCGTCAACGGGCTCATCCTGACGGTCCTTCCCGAGACGATCGTCATCCTCGCGCTCGTCGTCGTCTTCATCGTCGGGTAACTCTCCAGCGTTTTTCAACCAATGAGTTTGGAAACCGTCGTTGAGGACGTTGAAGATGAGGCCCGCGCGCGTGCGGAGGAGATCCGCGAACAGGCCGAGGCGGAGGCCGACGAGATCGTCGCCGACGCCGAGGCCGACGCGGAGCGCATCCGCGAGGAGCGGCTCGCCGAGGTCGAGAGCCAGATCGACCAGGAGCGCGAACAGACGCTCTCCTCGGCGAAGCTCGAGGCCAAACAGGAGCGGCTGGGCGCCCGCCGCGACGTCTTAGAGGACGTCCGCGACGACGTCGAGGCGGCGATCGCCGGCCTCGACGGCGACGACCGCCGCGAGCTCACCGAGGCCCTACTCGACGCGAGCCTCGCGGAGTTCGACGACGACGAGGACGTCGCCGTCTACACCCGCGCCGAGGACGTCGAGCTGCTCGAAGAGCTCGTCGCGGACCGCAACGCCGAGGTCGACGGGGAAGTCGACTGCCTCGGCGGCGTCGTCGCCGAGAGCGACACCTCCCGCGTTCGCGTGAACAACACGTTCGACTCGGTCCTGGAGTCCGTCTGGGACGACGAGTTGAAGAACATCTCGGAGCGGCTGTTCGACCAATGAGCGCCGCCGGTAGCTCGAACCCCGAGTACGTCGTCGCGCGGGTTCGTGCCCGCCGCGGCAGCCTCTACGGGGACGAGGAGTACCGCAAGCTCACCCGGATGGGGCCGGCCGAGATCGCTCGGTTCATGGAGGAGTCGAGCTACGGCGCGGAGATCAACGCGCTCGGCAGCCGCCACGGCGGCGTGGACCTGATCGAGTACGCGTTGAACCGGAACCTCGCCGAGCAGTTCGACGCGATCCTCGACTGGAGCGAGGGGTCGCTGTACGACCTGATCGCGCGGTATCTCCGGAAGTTCGACGCCTGGAACGTGAAGACGGTCATCCGCGGCGCCTACACCGACGCGGACCAGTCGGCCGTCGAGGTCGACCTGATCCGCGCCGGCGAGTTCGACGACCGCCGGATCCGGCGGCTGCTCGAGGCGGACTCGATCGACGCCGTGATCGAGGTCCTCGAAGACACGATCTACGGGGAGCCGCTCCGGGCGGCGTACGCCGAGTACGAGGAGACGGACGTGCTGGTGCCCTTGGAGAACGCGGTCGACCGCGCGTTCTACGAGCGGCTCCTCTCCGGGCTCGGCGGCGACGAGCCGACCCGGCAGTACGAGTCGTTCCTCAAAGCGGAGGTCGACTTCCGGAACGCGACGAACGCGCTCCGGCTCGCCCGCTCGGGCGCGGACATCGACCCCGCGGCGTACTTCATCGAGGGCGGCGACCTGTTCACCCGGTCGTCGCTCGCGCGGCTGGCGCAGAACCTCGACGAGCTCGTCGAGTTCATCGGCGACAGCCAGTACGGCGACGAGCTCGGGCCCGCGCTGCGCGAGCTCGAGGAGGCGGACAGCCTCATCGCGTTCGAACACGCGATCGACGGCGCCCTGCTCGCGTACGGCGACCGGCTCGGCACGATCCACCCGGTGTCGGTCACCCCGGTGATCTCGTACATCCTCGCGAAGGAGCGCGAGACGGAGAACATCCGGGCGATCGCTCGCGGGAAGGAGGCCGGCCTCTCGCCGGACGAGATCGAATCGGAGCTGGTGATAACATGAGCCAGGAGATAGCGGTCGTCGGCAGCCCGGAGTTCACGACCGGATTCCGCCTCGCCGGCGTCCGGGCGTTCGAGAACGTGCCGGACGACGAGAAAGACGAGAAGCTCGACGACGCCGTCGAGCGGACGCTCGACGACGAGGGCGTCGGCATCATCGTGATGCACGACGACGACCTCGACCACCTCTCGCGGGGGACCCGCGATGCGGTCGAGGGGAGCATCGAGCCGGTCCTCGTGACGCTCGGCGGCTCCGGCGCCGGCAGCGGCGGGCTGCGCGACCAGATCAAACGCGCCATCGGCATCGACCTGATGGAGGAAGACGACTAATATGAGCAAAGCAGACACAACCGACGCCGAGACGGACAACGGCGTCATTCAGAGCGTGAGCGGTCCGGTCGTGACCGCCCGCGATCTCAACGCCCGCATGAACGACGTCGTCTACGTCGGCGACGAAGGGCTCATGGGGGAAGTGATCGAGATCGAGGGCGACCTCACGACCGTTCAGGTGTACGAGGAGACCTCCGGCGTCGGCCCCGGCGAACCCGTCGAGAACACGGGCGAGCCGCTGTCGGTCGACCTCGGCCCGGGGATGCTGGACGCCATCTACGACGGCGTTCAGCGCCCCCTGGACGTGCTGGAGGGCAAGATGGGCAGTCCGTACCTCGACCGCGGGGTCGACGCGCCCGGCATCGACCTCGAGGAGGAGTGGGAGTTCGAGCCCGAGGTCGAGGCGGGCGACGTCGTCGAGCCCGGCGACATCGTCGGCGTCGTCGAGGAGACGGTCACCATCGACCACAAGGTCATGGTGCCGCCGGACTACGAGGGCGGCGAGGTCGTCGCCGCCGAGGCCGGCAGCTTCGACGTCACCGAGACGGTCGTCGAGCTGGACAACGGCGAGGAGGTCTCGATGCACCAGGAGTGGCCGGTGCGCGAGGCCCGCCCCGCCAACGACAAGAAGACGCCCCGGACGCCGCTGGTGTCCGGCCAGCGCATCCTCGACGGCCTGTTCCCCATCGCGAAGGGCGGGACGGCCGCCATCCCCGGCCCGTTCGGCTCGGGGAAGACGGTCACCCAGCACCAGCTCGCGAAGTACGCCGACGCGGACATCATCGTCTACGTCGGCTGCGGCGAGCGCGGCAACGAGATGACCGAGGTCATCGAGGACTTCCCCGAGCTTGAGGACCCGGCCAACGGCAACCCGCTGATGGCCCGAACCTCGCTCATCGCGAACACCTCGAACATGCCCGTCGCGGCGCGTGAGTCCTGTATCTACACGGGGATCACGATCGCCGAGTACTACCGCGACATGGGGTACGACGTGGCGCTGATGGCCGACTCCACCTCGCGGTGGGCGGAGGCGATGCGCGAGATCTCCTCCCGGTTGGAGGAGATGCCCGGCGAGGAGGGGTACCCGGCGTACCTCGCCGCGCGCCTGGCGCAGTTCTACGAGCGCGCCGGCTACTTCGAGAACATCAACGGGACGGAGGGCTCCGTCTCGGCGATCGGCGCGGTGTCGCCGCCCGGCGGCGACTTCTCCGAGCCGGTCACCCAGAACACGCTGCGGATCGTGAAGACGTTCTGGGCGCTCGACGCGGACTTAGCGGAGCGCCGCCACTTCCCGTCGATCAACTGGAACGAGTCGTACTCGCTGTACAAAGACCAGCTGGACCCGTGGTTCGAAGACGAGGTCGCCGACGACTGGGCCGAGCGGCGCCAGTGGGCGGTCGACGTGCTCGACGAGGAGACCGAGCTGCAGGAGATCGTCCAGCTCGTCGGGAAGGACGCCCTGCCCGACGACCAGCAGCTCACCCTGGAGGTCGCTCGCTACCTGCGCGAGGCGTACCTCCAGCAGAACGCGTTCCACCCGGTCGACACGTTCTGTCCGCCGGAGAAGACGTACCTCATGCTGACGACGATCCAGAAGTTCAACGACGAGGCGTTCGACGCCCTCGACGCGGGCGTCCCCGTCGAGGAGATCGTCGACACCGAAGCCGCCCCGCGGATTAACCGCATCGGCGTCCAAGAGGACTACGAGGAGTACGTCGAGGATCTCAAAGCCGAGATCACCGAGGAGCTCCGGAGCCTCTACTGACCATGAAAGAGTATCAAACCATCACCGAGATCAGCGGCCCCCTCGTGTACGCCGAGGTCGACGAGGCGATCGGCTACGACGAGATCGTCGAGATCGAGACGGCACAGGGGGAGACGCTGCGCGGACAGGTGCTCGAATCCTCGGAGGACGTGGTCGCGATCCAGGTCTTCGAGGGCACCTCCGGTATCGACAGAGACGCGTCCGTCCGATTCTTAGGCGAGACGATGAAGATGCCCGTCACCGAGGACCTTCTCGGGCGGGTGCTGGACGGCTCCGGCCGCCCGATCGACGACGGCCCGGAGATCGTCCCCGAGGAGCGACAGGACATCGTCGGCGCGGCGATCAACCCGTACTCCCGGGAGTACCCCGAGGAGTTCATCGAGACGGGCGTCTCCGCCATCGACGGCATGAACACGCTCGTCCGCGGCCAGAAGCTCCCGATCTTCTCCAGCTCCGGCCAGCCGCACAGCGAGCTGGCGATGCAGATCGCGCGGCAGGCCAGCGTGCCCGAAGAAGAGGAGAGCGGCGACGACGAGGAGGGCGGCGACGACGAGGAGGGCTCCGAGTTCGCCGTCATCTTCGGCGCGATGGGGATCACCCAGGAGGAGGCCAACGAGTTCATGGAGGACTTCGAGCGCACCGGCGCCTTGGAGCGCTCGGTGGTCTTCATGAACCTCGCGGACGACCCCGCCGTCGAGCGGACGGTCACGCCGCGGATGGTGCTCACCACGGCCGAGTACCTCGCCTTCGAGAAGGACTACCACGTCCTCGTCATCCTGACGGACATGACCAACTACTGCGAGGCGCTCCGCGAGATCGGCGCGGCCCGCGAGGAGGTGCCCGGCCGACGCGGGTACCCCGGATACATGTACACCGACTTGGCGCAGCTGTACGAGCGCGCCGGCCGGATCAAGGGCCGCGACGGCTCGGTCACGCAGATCCCCATCCTCACGATGCCGGGCGACGACGACACCCACCCGATCCCGGACCTGACCGGGTACATCACGGAGGGCCAGATCTACGTCGACCCCGACCTCAACAGCCAGGGCCTCCAGCCGCCGATCAACGTCCTCCCCAGCCTGTCGCGGCTGATGGACGACGGGATCGGTGAGGGGCTCACACGCGCCGACCACGCCGACGTGAAAGACCAGATGTTCGCGGCGTACGCGGAAGGTGAGGACCTCCGCGACCTCGTGAACATCGTCGGCCGGGAGGCGCTCTCTGAGCTAGACAACAAGTACCTCGACTTCGCGGACGCGTTCGAGTCCGAGTTCATCGACCAGGGCTTCGAGACGAACCGCGACATCGACGAGACGCTCTCGATCGGCTGGGACCTCCTCTCGATGCTGCCGAAGGACGCCCTCAACCGGATCGACGAGGAGTTCATCGAGGAGCACTACCGCGAGGACGACTCCGAGCGCGAAGTGCTCGAAGCGGCCGACTGACGCCGCGACTCACTTTTTGCCGCCCGTGACGCCTCGCCCAGACACGCGTCTCGCGGTCGTCGTCGACCCGCCGAACCGACGCATCTGAAAAGAATTATCCGCCTCGGAGCGGAACCTTCCCCCAAGATGGCCAAGGACGTCAAACCGACGCGGAAGAACCTGATGGCGATCGAGGACCGCATCGAGCTCTCCGAGCGCGGTCACGACACGCTCGAACAGAAGCGCGACGGGCTCATCATGGAGTTCATGGACATCCTCGACCAGGCGCAGGACGTCCGGTCGGAGGTCTCCGAGAACTACGAGACGGCCCAGCGCAAGATCGACATGGCCCGGGCGATGGAGGGCGACGTCGCCGTCCGCGGCGCGGCCGCGGCGCTGAAGGAACACCCCGAGATCACGACCCAGTCGAAGAACATCATGGGCGTCGTGGTCCCGCAGATCGAGTCCTCGAAGGTGCGGAAGAGCCTCGACGAGCGCGGCTACGGCCTGCTCGGCTCCTCGGCCCGCATCGACGAGGCGGCCGACGCCTACGAGGAGCTCTTAGAGAAGATCATCCTCGCCGCCGAGGTCGAGACGGCGATGAAGAAGATGCTCACGGAGATCGAGACCACGAAGCGCCGCGTGAACGCCTTGGAGTTCACGCTGCTCCCGGGCCTGTACGAGAACCAGGAGTACATCGAGCAGAAGCTCGAAGAGCAGGAGCGCGAGGAGATCTTCCGCATGAAGAAGATCAAGGCGAAAAAGGAGGAAGAGGAGAAGGAAGAGGCCGAGGAGGACGCCGCGGTTGCGGCCGCGGAGACCGAAGAGCCCGAGCCCGCCGACTGACGTCCGTCGCGGCGTCGGCTCCCGAATCGCCATCACTCGTCCCGCGTCGGTCGCCGCTTCTCTCTTCGCCGTCGACTTTTACTCGAACCCGCCCGTAGCCGCGGTCGTGCCCTGTCCACACTGCGACGCCGACGTCGTCGCGTTCGCCGTGCCGCCCGCGCTCCGCGAGCACGCCCCGGCCGACGCGGCCGCGATCTGTACCCGGTGTCTGCGGGTCGTCGCCGCGGACGAGGCGGGGATCGCGGGTGGAGTGCCTGACGATCCCGACTTCTCCGAGGTGGACCCCGCGTTCCCGTCCGGCGAGGCCGGCGTCGCGCTGGCGCTCTGCTGCGGGAAACTCGAGTCGTTCGCGCTCAACCGCGCGTCGATCGAGGCGCTGATCGACCACGCGGAGGGGGCGGGCGCCGACGCGTTCGCCTTCTTCGACCGACTCGACGCGCCCGAGGCCGCGTTCGACCTCGATCGCCGTCGAGCGGCGCTTTACGATGCGATTTAGGAGTTAAACGACTGATCGCTTTCGTCGAACGGTGACGTTGACAGTTGTCGTTTATAAATAACCGACTGTGAATCGACAGACGACACCGCCAAAGCCCTAGTCGCTCGCTTATAAATCGCTGCTACCAGATCGACAGACGACACCTCCAAAGCCCCAGTCGCTCGCTTATAAATCGCTGCTACCAGATCGACAGACGACACCTCCAAAGCCCCAGCCGCTCACTTATAAATCGCTGCTACCAGATCGACAGACGACACCTCCAAAGCCCCAGTCGCTCGCTTATAAATCGCTGCTACCAGATCGACAGACGACACCTCCAAAGCCCCAGTCGCGAGGCGGACGCACGCTCGCTGCGCGCCTCACTCGGTCGCTTGCGCTCCCTCGTTCGGTGCTTACGTCGCCTGCGTCCGCCTCGCGACTGCCCCTTTGAGTCCCGCCCCGCTCCGCACAGCACCTCACGCCTCCCCAGCCTCGTCGCTCACGCCCTACGGGCGTTCGCGACTCCCTCGCGCGTGCTGGCTCGCGGCCGCCGAGGGCGGCCGCTCGCAGGCACGCGCCGACCGCACCGTTGTTTATAAGTAACAGACGCCATCCGCTCTCGGATATTTAAATATCGCATCGCTCGCCGGTGTCTCCGTGCTGACCGGAATCCGTCTCGGTCGTCTCTTCAGAGATCGACGCCGTCCGGGTCGTCCCACTCGTCGTCCGCGTCGTCGTCGTCCGCCTCCGTCCCCGCCGGGCCGAGGCGCTTCTCGCCTTGGCGCGACTCGTGGACCGCGAAGCCGCCGGTGCGGCCGTCGTCGCCGCCGGCGTACGGGTCCTCCTCGGGGTTGTAGTCGAGTTCGTCGCGCTCGAAGACGTACGCGAGGAAGCCGAACAGCGGCACGGCGAACGAGATGAGCGCCCACTTGCGCGGGTTCATGCCGTACTTGGGCGCGTCGACGTACGCGTAGGCGGCGAAGCCGACGAGCCACGCGAGCGGGACGCCGACGAGGATGACGGCGAGGAACGGTGTCATACCGACGCTTCCACCGCGCGGTAATAAGCGGTGCGGGCGGCGTCTGCGCCCCGCTCCGGCACCGGGGAGGGTGTATCGGCAGCCGGTCGCGGCTTACAGGAACGGCCGCCAGTAGTACGGGCTGACGAACCCCTCGATGACGGCGGCGACGGCGAACAGGACCCCGAGCCCGACGGTCACCCAGAACGCGGTCCGCAGGGCGTCGGCGAGCCGCGCGCGGCTCGCGCGGCCGCGGAACGTCCGCCACGAGACGGCGCCGAGGTGGACCCCGAGCGCGCCCGAGACGACGAGCGCGGGGATCTCGAAGATCCCGTGCGGGACCACGAACGCGACGAGCGCGAGGAGGTTCTCCTCCAGGGCGGCGGTGGCGCCGAGCACGAGGCCGTTGAACGCGAGCGACGAGAGTGCCGGGAGGACGAACCCCACGCCGGAGAAGGCGGTCGCGATCGCGACCCCCCAGTTGTTCCCGAAGTACGTCAGCGTCGCCACGGGCGGGAGCTGTCCGGCGATCCGCCCCTCGATCGAGGTCGGGACCGTCTCGGCGAACGGCGCGGCGGCGTACCACCCGAGCACGCCGAAGCCGACCGCCACCGCGAGCGCGAGGACGTGACTGCCCGGCGTCGAGCGGACGAACCCGGCCAGCTCGCGCCACCCGCGGCGGAGGCCGCCGACGAACTGCGCCCTAACGCCGGCCTCCGGCGGCGAGACGGGATCGACCGTCCCCCGGTAGTCGCCGTAGAGGACGGTCTTCAACAGGTCGAGCGCGGGCGCGACGACGACCGCGCTGGCGAGCGCGACAATCGGGCCGCCGCCGAGGAACGCGATCCCGGAGGCGACCGACGCGAGGGCGACCAGCGCGCCGATCGCGACCACGAGGTAGGCGGCGGCGTCGACGGGGTTCGAGCGCACGAAGCCGCCCGCGCCCTCGACGCCCCCGACCACGCCGGCGTCGTCGACGACGACGGCCACAGGCGCGAACGCGAAGAGAATTCGGACGAGCGCGAGGGCGACGAACCCGACGAGGAGGGCGGCGACCGCGACCGCGGCGCCGAGGAACGGGTTCGCGAGGAATGCTGCCCCGACCGCGATCGAGCCGAGCGCGACGACGCCGATCCAGAGGAGCAGCTCGGCGACATAGAGGCCGAGGAACGTGAGCCAACGGGAGCGAGCGCCCGCGACCCCCCCGACGAGCCCGCGCTCGTCGCGGAGGCTCGCGATGACGGCCGAGAGCTGTCCGGCCGAGACGACGGCGTACGCGAGGACTGCGAGGACGGTCGTGACGAGCACGCCGGCGGCGAAGAGGATCCCCACGGTCGGCGTCAGGAGGGGCTCGAACGCGGGCGTCAGCCCCTCGGCCCACGCCTGTAGCGCCTCCGGGTCCTGCGTGTCCGGCGGCGGCTCGACCCCGGCGAGCGCGTCGCTTGCGGCCGCGAGCCTCCCGGTGAGTTCGAGGTGGAGGTAGATCCCCGCGAGCGCGGCGAACGTGCCGAGGCGGGCGATCACCGGTATCGCGGTGCCGAGGAGGTAGAAGGGGAGGACGTCGGCGGGGCGCCGGCGGAGGGTCGCTGTCGTTGCCGTGACGGCGGCGGAGAGGTCCATGTCCCCCGATCGGCCGTCCGATACTTAAAAACGGGAGTCCGGACCGCAAGCGGACAGCGGCGGGGGGACCGAGCTAATCCCAGAACGACTGCGTGCGCGCGTACTCGCGCTCCTGCCGGAGCACGTCGCGGTAGAACTCGTCTTCGTCCTCGCGGAGCTTGTTGATGATCCGCGCGGCGTTGTGGGGACCGACGCCGCGGGCGGCGAGGGCGATCACCGCCCGCTTCCCGTGCGTCTGGACGAGGCTCGCGGCGCGGTGGGCGCGCTCGGTGCGGCGCTCCTGTTCGTCGTCCTTCTCGGGCGCGCGCACCGCGGCGACCGTCTCCTCGTCCCACGGGTTCAGCGCCGCGATCCGGGTGGAGCCGCAGTCGGGACACTCCGGCTGGTCGCGGACGCGCCGGACCTTCGTCGTGTGCTTCCAGTCCGTACAGTGGAGACAGAAGAGGATCACCCGGTCGTCCTGAATCCGCTCTCTGACCGTCTCGATCACGTCCGCGTCGGCGTTGTCCGGGACGAGGAACTCCGTGCCGGCGGAGCGGCCCGCGGTCCCGAGCGGGGTGCGCTCGCGGGCGGTCTCGACCGCGACGGAGCCGCCCGCGGCGTCGGCCTCCGCCTGGATCCCCGCGAGCAGGTCGGCCGTCTCCGGGACTGCGAGGTCGGCGTGGAACACCTCGCGGAGCGCCTCGTCGTAGACAGGGGTGTCCTCGAGGGCGGCGAGCAGGCGGTTGCCGCCGAACTTCCCTCGCCCCTCCTTGTACCGCTTGACGGCGCCGAACTTCGCGGCGACCTGCGCCAGCGTGAACTTCAGCGCGTCGGACTTTTTGACCGCGAGTTCGAGGTACGCCTCTAAGCGGTCGGGGTCGGTCGTCTCCAGCACCTCGCGGAAGTCCCCGACGCCGGCGTCGTGGGGGACCTCGAACTCGATCCGGTAGGGGTCGACGTCCATCCCGACCGACGAGCCGGCGCGCTGACCGACGAGCGCCGCGAGCAGGCGCGCGAGGGTCTCGTTGACCTCGTGACCGAAGGCGGCGTTGACCGCGACGGTGCGCGCGCTCCCCTCGATCACGATCCGCTCGTCCGTGGGGATCGGGTGGCCGGCGTCGACGTGGTCGACGACCGATTTCAGCGCGGCCGCGACTGTCTCTTGGTCGGTCGGGTACCGCTCTGCGAGGTCGGCCGCGACGGCTTCGGGCGTTGAACCGGCGTCGAGCGCGGCCGCCGCCTCCCCGCGGATCCGGCCGACCTCCTCCGCGACGGGCTTCGGGACCGGGATCTCCTGGCCCACCCACGAGGGCACCTCGCCGGTCGGGTCGGGGATCGGCGTCACGTTCACGCGCTCCTCCTCCTCGTCGATCTCCGTAATCCGCCACATCTCGCCGCGCTGGACGAACGTCTCGCCCGGCCCGGCGAAGTTGACGACGAACTGCTCGTCGAGGGTCCCAATCTGCCGCCGCGAGGACATGTCGTACACCTCGTAGGTGGCCTCGTCGGGGATCATCGACAGGTTCGCGTAGAAGTACTGCCAGGTGCCGCCCGACTTCTCTAAGGTGTCCGTCTCCTCGTCGAGCCACAGCAGGCGGTTGCCGTCGAGCTCGCGGACGACCTCCTGGAACTCCGGCTCGGAGAGGTCCCTGAACGGGTAGGCGTTCGTGACCGTCTCGTACGCCTCGCGGGCGTGTATCTCCCCCTCGTCCATCACGAGGCCGACGACCTGGTTCGCGACCGTGTCGAGGCTGCCGTGGTGGATGTTCGCGGGCTCGACCAGCTCCTCGCCGGCGCGGCGCGCGATGGCAAGCGCTTCGAGCGTGTCGTCGCCGCCCTGCGTCACGACGGTCCCCTCGGAGACGAGGTCGCGGCGGTGGCCCGCGCGCCCGACGCGCTGGAGCAGGCGGGCGACCTCGCGGGGGCTCCCGTACTGGACGACGTGGTCGACGCGCCCCACGTCGATGCCGAGCTCCATCGAGGAGGTGCAGACGAGCCCGTCGAGGTCGCCGGACTTGAACCGGTCTTCCACGTCGATCCGGACGTCCTTCGACAGCGAGCCGTGGTGGAGCTCGATCTCGGTGGGGTCGTCGGTTCCGTCGGTTCTGTCCGCCGCCTCGCGCTCCTTCTCCGCGAGCGTCTTGAACCGCGAGCCGAGCGCCTCCGCGGTCTGGCGCGTGTTGACGAAGATCAGCGTCGACTCGTTGTCCGCGACGATCTCGCGGATCGTCCGGACGTGGCTCGCCGTCGTCTCGTCGACCGCGAGTTCGCCCGCGAGGCGGGTGTCGCGGTCGGTGATTTCCGGGTCGCGGACGCGTACGTCCGTCCGAGTCCCGGCCGCGACCTCGACCGTCTCGAACGTGCGGTCGCCCTCGCGTTCCGGGTCGCGTTTTCCGGTCCCGACGAGGAACCGTCCGACCTCCTCGGGGTCGCCGACCGTCGCGGAGAGGCCGACGCGCTGGAACGGGCCCGCGACGCGCCGGAGGCGTTCGAGCCCTATCGTGAGCTGGGCGCCGCGCTTCGCCGAGGCGAGTTCGTGGACCTCGTCTATCACGACGTGCGCGACGTCTTCGAGGGCGACGCGCATCTTCGAGCCGGTCAAGATTGCTTGGAGGCTCTCCGGCGTCGTGATGAGCACGTCGGGCGGGTTGTCGGCCTGCTTCGACCGCTCGTACTGGGTGGTGTCGCCGTGACGCACCGCGACCTCGACGCTGAGGGTCTCGCCCCACCACTCCAGCCGGTCCATCATGTCGCGATTGAGCGCGCGGAGGGGGGTGATGTAGAGCGCGGAGATGCCGTCTCGCGGCGGGTCGCCCGGCGAATCGCGGGCGTCGACGATGGCGTCGAAGACGGGGAGCATCGCGGTCTCCGTCTTCCCGGTGCCAGTGGGGGCCAAGACGAGGGCGTTCTTCCCGTCGGCGAGCGGGGGGATCGCCTCGCGCTGGGGCTCGGTTGGCGTGGTGAACCCTCGGTCGGAGAGCGCCTCGCGGATCTCGCTCCCGAGGTGCGCGAACGCGTCCATGCCCGACGGTTCCGCCATTCTGTGATCGGTTTGGATTGGGCGCTCGGGCGATTAAGCCCGTCGCTATGCGAGATCGGCCCGAGTGCTACCGGGTCTCGGCCGCCCCCGCCCGGCCCGTTTCGCGCTCAGTCGGCGAGGGGAAGTTCGACGACGAACACGCTCCCGGTCGGCTCGTTGTCCTCGATCCACACGTCGCCGTCGTACCTGTTGACGAGCGTCTTGACGAGGTACAGGCCGATCCCGGTTCCGCCGCTCTCCAGTCCCTTCTCGCCCTCCTGAAAGATCTGCTCTTTGTGATCGTCCGGGATTCCGGGCCCGTTGTCGGCGATCGAGACGCACACCGCGTCGTCCGACAAACTGGTCGAAACCGTGATCTCGGCCACCTGCTTGTCGTTGTGGACGACCGCGTTCGTCAGCAGGTTCCGGAACACCCCCTCCAGCAGGCCGTCGGCCAACACCGTCACGTCCGGGATCGATCCGTTCACCGTGACCGTCGCGCGGTCTTTCTCGGATCGGACCCGTTCGATCTGCTGGTTGAGTTCGGTGCGGAGATCGACCGGCTCCTGGTCGGTGCCGACCTGTAGCAACACGTCCGTGACGTCCCTGGCGGTCTCCGTGATGTCGGCCGCCTGCTTCGCCGCCCCGATGACCGTCCGCGCGTACGTCCGGCTCTGGTCGTCCGGCAGCGAGTCCTCGAGCAGTTCGGTGTACGACTGGACGACCATCAGCTGGTTCCGGATGTCGTGGCGCACGACTTGGTTGAGCAGCATGAGGGTGTCCCGCTGCTCTTCGAGCGTCTGCTCGTACCGCTTGAGGTCAGTCACGTCGCGGGCGTATCCCAACACGGCGTCTTCGCCCGTTTCGGCGATCTGGTAGGGGATCTTCGTCGTCTGGAGGATGCGCGTCTCTCCGGCCGCCGTGGTTAGCGTCTCCTCGCCGACGTTCTTCGGTTCGCCCGACTCGATCACCTCCAAGTCGTCCTGTCGGAACGCGTCGGAGTCGTCGGCGTCCGGAATGATCTCTCCCTCGGACCGCCCCTCGACCTCCTCGGGCGACAGCCCGTACGCCGCCGCGGTCGCCTCGTTCGCCAGGAGGTACTCGCCATCGCGGTTCTTCACGAACACGAGGTCCGGCACGAGGTCGATGACCGTCCGCAGCTCCTCGCGCGTCGACTCGAGGGCCATCTCGTACCGCTTCCGCTCGGTGATGTCTTGAAACAGTCCGAGCGCCCCGACGACCTCCCCCGCGTCGTCGAACTGCGGATCGCCGATCGCCCTGACCCACCGGGTTCGTCCGGTCGCCGTGACGATCCGCAGTTCGAGGTCGTACGACTCGCCCTCTTCCGTCAGCCGCTCGAACGCCCGTTCGATCGCGTCCCGGTCGTCCGGGTGATAGAACTCTATTCCGTCTTCCAGTTCGACCGTCTCGTCGGTCGGCACCTCGTGGATCCGGTACACCTCGTCGCTCCACGTGAGCGACTCGTCGACCAGGTCGACCTCCCACCAGCCGATCGACGCGCTCTCTTGGGTCCGCTCGATGAGGGTTCGCGTCCGCTCCAGCTCCGCCTCTCGGCGCTTCTGCTCGTGGACGTCGAGGTGGATGCCGACCGCGCGGACCGGCTCCCCGTCGCCGTCCCGCTCGACGACCTTTCCGATGTCGCGGATCCACTTCCACTCGCCCGCTGCGGTTCGCATCCGGTGTTCCGTGTCGTAGTACTCCGTCTCGCCCGCCATGTGTTCAGACAGGGCGTCTTCGACCGCCGCGAGGTCGTCGGGGTGGACGCGCCGCTCCCACGCGTCGAGGCGCGGTTCGATCTCGTCGGGCGAGTGGCCCAGCATCGCCGCCCACTGGTCGTTGAACTCGACCTCGTCCGTGGTCATGTCCCAGTCCCAGACCCCGATCTGCGCCCCCTCGACCGCGAGTTCGAGCCGGTCTTTGATCCGTTGGACCGTTCGCTCCCGCTCCTTCTGTTCCGTCACGTCGCGGGCGACGCCGACGACCCGCGTCACCGACCCGTCCTCGACGACCGGGCTCAGCCGCGTCTGCCACTCCTTCGGCCCCTCCGGCAGCGCGAGCGCCTCCTCGTACTCGATCGTCTCGCGAGCCTCGACGCAGCGGCGGTAGTTCTCTGCGACCGACGCCCCCTGCTCGTCGCCCAGCAGTTCCCGCGGCGTCTTGCCGCGGATCTCTTCCAGCGAAATTCCGGTGAGTCGCTGGTGCGACGCGTTCGTCCGCCGGAAGCGAAAAGTGTACCCCTCGTCTCGGTCTTCGACGTCGATCAGAAAGACGGCGTCTTCCATCTCACAGAAGACCGTCTCGTAGACGCTCCTGTCTTCGTTCCCGACCGCGAGATCGGGCCCGGACTCGGAGGGCGGTCCCTTTCGATTCTCCATGCGTCATAGTTAGACAGCCGATATATAATCGATTCCGATCCGGGGGTCTCGCCCCCGCTACGTCACGCCCCCCTCGTTCGTCGCGTACTTCTCGTGCGCGCCGCTGTCGAGGATCGCCTCGATCTCGTCGACGACTTCCAGCACGTCGGCAAAGGAGGTGTACGGCGCGGCGGGACAGACGCGGACCACGTTGGGCGGGCGGAAGTCGACGACGACGCCCCGGTCTTTGAGCGCCTCGCTCAGCCGCTCCGCGTCCGGGTGTTCGAGTGCGACGTGGCCGCCACGGGACGCGTGATCGCGGGGGGTCCCGACAGCGACCTCGGGGAGCCGGTCGTCGACGAGCGCGATGAGGAAGTCCGTGAGGGCGAGCGACTTCTCGCGCAGGCGCTCGATCCCGGCCTCCCGCAGGAGTTCTAGGGAGCCTTCGAGGGGCGCGGCCGCCAGCAGCGGCGGCGTGCCGATCTGCCACGCGCCCGCGGAGTCGGCCGGCGTGTAGGTCATGTTCATCTCGAACTGCGTCGCCTTCTCGTGGCCCCACCAGCCCGCCAGCGCGGGCGTGAGCCCGTGGTGCCGCTCCGCGACGAACAGCGCGCCGATCGACCCGGGGCCGGCGTTGAGGTACTTGTACGTGCACCAGACCGCGAAGTCGACGCCCGCCTCGTCGAACTCGTGCGGGACGGCGCCCGCGGAGTGGGCCGCGTCGAAGCCGGCGTACGCGCCCGCCTCGTGGGCGGCCGCCGCGATCCGCTCGACGTCGAACAGCTGGCCCGAGCGGTACAGCGCGGTCGGCATCCAGACGATCCCGATATCGTCGTGGGCCGCCAGCGCGGCCTCGACGTCGCGGGGGTCGATCGTGCGCCCGTCGCGGCTCGGAACGACGCGGAGCTTCTCGTCGGGGTCGATCCCGCGCTGACGGAGCTGCGCCCGGATCGCGTAGTGGTCTGAGGGGAAGTCGAGCTCGTTGACGAGGACGGCGGGGTCGGTGTCGGGGTCGCCGCTCGGCGCCCACTCGCCGTCCGCGGCCGCGAACCCCTCCCGCTCCGGCCCGTTCCCGGCCAACAACTCGTCGAGGAAGGTGCCGACGAGCGTGTGGATGTTCACCGTGATCGAGTTGCCGACGACGACTTCGTCGGACTCGGCACCCACCAGCGGCGCGAGCGCGTCGCCGAGCCGCTCGGCGACCTCGAACCACGGCGGCTCGGCGTCGGTCCACCCCGAGATCAGCAGGTCGCGCCACTCGTCGACCACGCGGTCGAGGCTCGCGAGGGCGGTGTCGCTCGCGGGGCCGAGCGAGTTGCCGTCCATGTAGAGGGCGTCGTCCGGAACGTGGTACCGGTCCGCGAACTCCGAGAGCGGGTCGGCGTCGTCGAGGCGCGCGGCGAGGACCGCGGGGTCGGAACTCTCCTCGTCGCCGAGCCCCTCGCCCGCGAGCGCGTCCCGCGCGGGGGAGTACGGGTCGTCCATACACGAGGGCGCCGCGCCGGCGACTAAGCGTTTCCGGGGCCGGGCGGCGGTTAAAAGAGCCGACCGAGCGTTACTCGACGATGTCGATGGCGGGGCGGCCCGGCTCCGCCTTGCTGACGACGCTCTCGTCGGCGTCGGCGGCGCGCTCGACGCGGACCGGCGCGTCGAACTCACGCTCTATCAGCCACGCGGCCGCCCGCAGGGCGTCGTACTCGGCATCGCCGCCGAGGGTCTCCTGTAACGCTTCGCGGTTCGCCTGGAGGTCTTGCCCGTACGACGCGGCGGCGTCGCCCTGCTCGCGGATGTGGCTCTCGCCCATCAGCTCGGAGATGAGGTTGTCTGCGTCGCTATCGATCGCGATCGACAGCGCGTCGTACTTCCAGTCGGGCGCGACGACGACGTCGATCCGCTCGGGGTCGTCGATGCCGGCGACCTCGACGATGTCGCGCACGTCCTCGCGGGTGTTCGCGACCAGCCGGCGCCGGCGCTCGACGGTGTCGCGGTCGACGCTCGCCGTCGGCCAGTCGGCCTCGGCGACGAACCCGTCGCGGCCGAGCGTCTCCCACAGCTCCTCGGCGAGGTGGGGCGCGACCGGCGCGAGCAGGCGGACCGCGACGTCGACGCCGCGCTCGAAGACGGCCGGGTGCGGGTCGGCGTACTCGCGGTAGCTCCGAAGCGTCCCCACGAGGTCCTGCGCCTCGCGGAGCGCGACGTTGAAGGTGAGGTCGTCGTACTCCGCGCCCGCGATGGCGACCGCGGCGTCCGTCTCGTCGGCGACGTAGTCGTCGATCTCGCCGCGGTCGGCGGCCTCGGCGTCGCCGTCGCTGTCGAGCGCCACCTCGCCCGCCGCGTACGCCTCGACGAGGTCGTTGAGGCGGGTCAGGAACCGGTGGGTTGACCTGACGCCCTCCTCGGACCAGTCGAAGTCGCGCTCGGGCTGGGCGGCCTGCATCATGAACAGCCGCGCCGTGTCGGCGCCGTACTCGTCGACGATGCGCTGCGGCGAGACGACGTTCCCCTTCGATTTGGACATCTTCTCGCCCTCCAGCTGGACCATCCCCTGCGCCAGCAGGTTCGTGAACGGCTCGCGGTGCTCTAACTCCTCCTCGTCGGCCAGTACCTTCGTGAAGAACCGGGAGTACAGCAGGTGCATCACGGCGTGCTCGATGCCGCCGACGTACTGGTCGACCGGCATCCAGTCGTTCGCGCGGTCGAGGTCGAACGGGGCCTCTTCCATGTCCGGCGAGACGTACCGCAGGAAGTACCACGAGGAGTCGACGAACGTGTCCATCGTGTCGGTCTCGCGGGTCGCGGGCCCGCCGCACTCCGGACAGGTCGTCTCCTGCCACTCGTCGGCGGCGTCCAGCGGGTTCCCCGTCGTGTTGATGAACGCCGGCAGCTCGACGGGCAGGTCCTCGTCGGGCACCGGCACGGCGCCGCAGTCGTCGCAGTGGACCATCGGGATCGGCGTCCCCCAGTAGCGCTGCCGGGAGATCCCCCAGTCGCGCAGCTGGTACTGGGTGCTCTCCGCCGCGCTCTCGATGTCTTCGGTGAGTCGCTCGCGGGCCGTCTCGCTGTCAAGGCCGCTGTACTCGCCGGAGTTAATGAGGACTCCGTCGTCGGTGAACGCCGCCTCCCTCACGTCGGGGGGCTCCGGGACCGTTTCGCCGTCCCAATCGTCCGGTTCCGGTGCGACGACGGGCTCGATGTCGACACCCATCTTCTCCGCGAACGCGTGGTCCCGCTCGTCGTGGCCGGGCACCGCCATCAGCGCGCCGGTCCCCACGTCCGAGAGGACGAAGTCGGCGACGTAGACAGGGATCTCCTCGCCCGTGGCGGGGTTGGTGGCGGTGAGGTCGGTCGCGACGCCGTTCGGCTCGTCGCCCTCGGGATCGGCTTCCTCCTCGATGAACCGCCGAACGTCGTCGTCCTCGGCGGCCAGCTCCTCGCTTATCGGATGGTCCGGCGCGAGCGCGAAGAACGTCGCCCCGTGGACGGTGTCGATCCGGGTCGTGAACGCGGTGACGGGTCCGTACTCCCGCGGCTCGGTCCCCTCGCCGCGTCCGTCCGAGGCGCTCCGCGCCTCGCCGATCTCGAAGTCGACTTCGCTGCCGTGCTGTCGCCCGATCCAGTTGCGCTGCATCTGTCGGACCGAGTTCGGCCACCCCTCCAGCTCGTCGATGGCCTCCAGCAGCTCGTCGGCGTACTCGGTTATCTTCAGGAACCACTGGTCGAGTTCGCGGGTCTCGACCGGCGTGTCACAGCGCCAACACAGCTCCGCGTCGCCCTCGACCTGTTCGTCGGCGAGGACGGTCTCGCAGGAGGGACACCAGTTCACCTCGGCGTCGCGGCGCTCCACGAGGCCGGCCTGGTGGAAGCGGCGGAACAGCCACTGGTTCCACTGGTAGTACTCGGGGGTACAGGTGGTGACCTCGCGGTCCCAGTCGTAGCCGAACCCCATCGACTTCATCTGTCCCTTCATCGTGTCGATGCAGTCGAACGTCCAGTCGCGGGGGTTGGTGTCGCGCTCCTTTGCGGCGTTCTCGGCCGGCAGCCCGAACGCGTCCCACCCCATCGGGTGGAGCACGTCGTCGCCGCGCATCCGGCGGTAGCGGGCGTACGCGTCCGTGATGGTGTAGTTGCGGACGTGGCCCATGTGGAGCTTCCCGGACGGGTACGGGTACATCCCGAGGACGTACGTCGGGTCCGAGGCCTCGTCCGGGACGTGGTAGACGTCAGCGTCGTCCCACGCCTCCTGCCAGCGTTCCTCGACCGTCGCGTGGTCGTATCCCTCCTGAGACATCTGCTTATATATCCGTGGTCGGCTCGGCGTCGTATAGCTTTCCATCCAGTGGTGGGCCGTGACACGCGGCCCCGCGGGCCGTAACGGCGTCGAGTCCGCTGTCGCCTACAGCTTCTCCGCGTTCCGCGCCTGCTCGACGCGCTTGGTCGCCTGTTCGATCCGCTTTCCGGTCGCGTTCGCGAGCCCGGGCGGGAGCCCGGCCCGCGCGGCCGCGAGCCGCTCTTCGATCCGCGCGATCCGGTCGAGCACGTTCGCCAGCTGTCGATTCGTGCCCTCGCGGTCGCCCTCGCGGGCGCGCTCCTCGGCCCGCTCCGCTTGGTCGACCGCGGCGGCCAGCGCCCGTTCGAGCCCGTTGACCGCGTTCGACGGCCCGCCGCCGGAGCCGCCTCCGCCGCCCGCCCCGCTTCCGCCGCCGGAGTCGTCGTCATCGTCGCCGTCGTCGCTCCCGTCGCCGTCGTCCTCCGCCGCTGCGGCCGCGACCGCTGCGCGCGTCTCCTCGGCCACGTCGGCGACGTAGCCGGCGAGCGGGGCCGCGCCCGTCTCGGGGCGCTCGATCCGGATCGGGTCCTCGGTCTCGCCGGAGTCGTCTCCGTCGTCGCTGCCGGAGGCCGCCGGGTCCGGGTTGACGCGGTACGCGCCGACCTCGTCGTCGGCGTCGCGGACCTCGGTCGTGTACGCGCCCCCGGCGTGGACGTAGACCGCGTCGCTGCCGTCGATCGCGGAGTCGTAGATCCGCCCGGCGAAGTCGTCCTCGACCGCGGTCCGGGTCAGGTCGACGTCGCTCTCCGCGTCCGACAGCTCCACCTTCCGCGCGTTCTCGCGGGCGACGAGCGGGATCTCGCCGTCGGCGCCGGCCATCGTCACCGGCTCGTCCGCCGAGACGGTCAGGGTCTCGCTGTGTGGGGTCCGCCCGGCGCCGTTCACCGTGAGCCGGTGGTCGCCCTCTGGAACGCCGTTCGCGACCGCGACGCCGCCGGCGAACGTCGGGACCGCCTCGGGGTCGCTCTCGATCAGGACGAACGACTCGACGCCCGCGTCGGTCGTCGTCAGCCCCTCGCCGTCGGGCGCCTCGTCGGTCTCGGTCGCCTGCGTGACGCGCGCGACGACGGCGTCGAGCGACTCGGCGGCGCCGTCGCCGAACGACGGGTCCTCGGCGATCGCGTCGTACCGGGCCGCCAGCTCGGAGCGGTGGTTCCCGGCGGTGACGTCGAGCGCGGGGTTCTCGTAGCGGGGCTGCTCCCACGGGACGCCGGTGGTCGTGATGTGGCTCGCGACGGCGTCCTCGACCGCCTGTGGGACCGCGAACTCGAAGCTGAGCTGCGGGCCGGTGAACGCCGCGATCTCCTCCAGTTCGGCGCTCTCGACGAGGTCGTACTCGACGACCTCGTCCGCGGTCTCGTCCGCGATCGGGTCCTCCCGGTCGCCGTACCGGTAGGCGATCCCGGTCTCCCGGAGCGGGAGGTCGGTCGGCGGCGACCGCAGCGCGTCGAGCGAGCGGATCGTGAGGGCGCCGTCGACCAGCGACTCCTCGGTGACCGAGGGGAGGTCGGGGTGGTCGTAGATCGGTTCGCCCTCGTACTCGGGGACGACGAAGGGGAGCCGGGCGCCCTCGTCGCGCGGGAGCCCGTAGGCGATCGGGATCCCGAGGAGGTCCTCGACCGTGTCGATCGTCGTGTTCGTGATGTCCGCGAGGAGCCCCTCCTCGCCGACGCGCTGGAAGGTGTCCGCCTGTTCGTTGACCGAGAGCGTGCTGGAGTGGGAGCCGAGTTCGGGTAAGATCCGCGGGACGACGTCCGGGTCCGGGTCGAGGAACTCGTTGTTCGGGACGCTCCGGGAGTGCGAGCTGGCGACGTACAGCTGGGGGTCGCCCGTGTCGAGGTCGACGAACACGTGGAGTACCTCCCAGTCGTGCCAGTGGAAGTTCGCGGTGAACTGGTCGAACGCCGAGTAGAACCAGAACTGGACGACCGCGAGCGGGGAGTCCTCGTAGCGCATCCCGTTGTAGAACACCGTCGGGTTCGGCGGCTCGCCCGCCTCGTCGTACCGCTCGTGGTAGCCGTCGAACGCCGCGAAGCCGTCGACGACCGTCTCACCGTCCTCCTCGACGGTGTACGGGCGCGGGTCGGTCGGGAACCACGGCTCCGCGGCGTCGAAGTACAGCGTCGGCGCGAACCGCGCCGCGAGCTCGTCGAGCCGGTCCGGGTCGAGGTCGCTCGTCGCGGCGTCGTCCGGTTCCGAGCCGGAGCAGCCGGCGACCGCGGCGCTCCCGGCGCCCGCGAGCGCCCCGAGGACCGTCCGACGGTCGACGCGAGTCGGGCGGTCGACGCGGTTCGCGCTCGCTCCGCCGAACGCGTCGTCCGGATCGGTCTCGTTCTCGCCGTCGCGCTTGTCGGGTGCCCGATCCATCCTCTGTGGCGATGAGAGCCGGAGGAATAACCCTTCTGCCGCCTGCGCGCCGTTCGATCCGCTCGTCTGTCACGTCTCATAGCGGGAGTGAGTATCGCAGATCGGCGGCCGCAGTGTGGTATTTAAATAGCCGTGAGCGACGGCTACGATCGCTTATAAATCGCAGGCGGTGGCGCGCCTGCGAGCGGCCGCCACCGGCGGCCGCGAGCCAGCCCGCGAGGGACGCGGTGAGCGCTCAGAGAGCGCGAACCGCGAGGCTGGGGAGGTGTGAGGCTCCGGTGCTGAGCGGTGCGGGAGGGACTCAAAGGGGCAGTCGCGAGGCGGCCGCAGGCGACGTAAGCACCGCAACGAGGGAGCGGTAGCGACCGAGTGAGGAGCACAGCGAGCGTGCGCCCGCCTCGCGACTGGGGCTTTGGAGATCGCCATCTCAGCAGCGTCGATCATTTATAAACAGCCGACAGCAACACCGCTATCCGCGTCATAAATGGCCTCACCCGCGACGTACTACACCCACTCCCAAAATCGGTCAAAGCGGCCCCTGTAGCGACCGATCGTTCTGACGACGACCGCTCCCGAATCGGGTCGCGGCGGATCCGGGGAGAAGGTATTTGCGGCCGGCAGCCCGACTCGGGGGCATGGACGGGAAGCAGGCCCTCTACTACGCGGCGATCGCGATCGCGGTGTTGATCGGGGTCAGCATCGTCGTGAGCGTGGTTTCGGCGATCCTGGGGCTCGTGTCGGCGATCGTCTCCGGGATCGTCTCCCTGGCAGTCCTCGCCGGAATCGTCTACGTCGCTTATAAAGCCGGCTCGTGGCTCCTCGGTGACGACGGGGGCTCGACGGGTTCCGGTTCGCTCGACTCGATCGGGTCGTCGTCGACCTCGGCCGACACCGGGACCAGCCGACAGGACCGACTCCGCCAGCAGTACGTCGAGGGGCAGATCAGCGAGGCGGAGTTCGAGCGCCGCATCGGCGAGGAGCTGGAGACCGAGGAGGTCGACGACATCGACCGCGAACTCGAACGCGAGCGCTGAGGGAGTTTAAAAACGGTCCCGAAGCTCCTCGCGGAGGTCGTCGACGTCGAGGTCCTTCATCGCGAATAACACGAGCAGATGGTAGACGAGGTCGGCGCTCTCGTAGGTGAGCTCCTCGCGGTCGTCGTCCTTCGCCGCGAGGATCGCCTCCGTCGTCTCCTCGCCGATCTTCTCTAAGACGGCGTTCTCGCCCTTCTCGTGGGTGAAGAGGGAGGCCGTGTACGACCCCTCCGGGAGCTCTTCCTTCCGCGATTCGATGGTGGCGAACAGCTCGTCGAGGACGGCCTCGGACGGGATGTTCGGGTCCTCGTCGGGTTCGAGACCCGGACCGTCGCCCTCAGTCGGCTCGCTCACGCGACCACCTCCCGCTCGGGGAAGAAGGCGAGGTCGTGGATCCGCGGGTCGTCGGTGAGCTCCGGGTGGAACGCGGTGGCGACGACCGGGCCGTCACGCACCGCGACCGGACGCCCGTCGACCGTCGCGAGCGTCTCCACGCCCGCGCCCACGTCGTCGATGGCGGGCGCGCGGATGAACACGGCGTGGAAGGGGTCGTCGAGCCCGGCGACCGGGACCTTCGCCTCGAAGGAGTCCTTCTGTCGCCCGAACGCGTTGCGGTCGACGGAGACGTCGACCAGCCCCAGCGGCTCGACCCGCTCGTCCTTCGCGTCGGTCGAGCAGACGATGAGCCCGGCACAGGTCGCGAGGACGGGCTTTCCGCTCGCGGCGTGTGCCTCGATCTCGGGGGCGATCCCCTCGCGGTGGATCAGCCGCGAGATGGTGGTCGACTCCCCGCCCGGCATGAGGAGGACGTCGCAGTCGGGGACGATCCCCGCGTCCCGGACCTCGACGACCTCGGCGGACTCGTCGTGGGCGGCCGCGGCGTTGCGGACGGCGGCGGCGTGTTCGGCCACGTCGCCCTGAACGGCGATGACGCCTGCTTTCATACGGATCGGTGGGGCGGGCGCGTGGAAAAAGGGCGCGCTACGCGGTCGGTCGGGTCACGGCCGATGCGTCGCTAAAAGGGCGGTTGCGCGTCGGCAAAACGAGGGCGGCGCGTCGAGCGCCTACGCGACGGTCAGCGACAGAATCTGGACGAACACGCCGAAGAGGACGCAGAACGCGACGACCGTCTTGGGGTCGATCGCGATGGCGTTCCGGTCCTCGTTCTCGAAGTAGCGGACCAGTCCCGCGCTGGACATCAGCCCGCCGGAGTTGGAACCACTCATGCCCGGTTCTGGGCGGCGCCGGGTTCTAAACGTTTCGCTCGCCGCTCGCGCGTAACGACCGCCTTTGACGCGCCGTTGGTGGACCGCGATGACCGCGCGCACACACGAGTGGGAAACCCTTATGCGCGGGCCGGCGATAGTTGACGCCGACTATGACCGTTCGACTGCTGGATTTCCACGCCGAGTGGTGCGGCCCGTGTAAGACCCAAGACCCCATCTTGGAAGAGATTCAGGAGGACCTCGGCGACGCGTTCGAGCTCCAGAAGGTCGACGTCGACGAGGAGCAGGACGTCGCGAACCAGTACCAGGTCCGCTCGCTCCCGACGCTCATCGTCGAGAACGACGACGGCGTCGTCGACCGCTTCGTCGGCGTCACGCAGCGCGAGGACATCGAGGCCGCCCTCTCGGAAGCGGGCGCCTAAAGCGGACGCCTGACGCGAGCTCTCGCTCGCACCCGTTCTTCCCGCGGTCGCCGCGGCGTCTCGCAACCTTTTACAGCACCGCCCGTCCAGTAGTCGTATGGCCAGTTTCGACGCCGCCGAACGTCGCATGCTCGACCGACAGATCTGTATGCGCTGTAACGCCCGCAACGCCTCCGAGGCCGAGCGCTGCCGCAAGTGCGGCTACACCAACCTCCGCCCGAAGGCGACCGAGCGCCGCGCCGCGTAATCCGGTCGGTTCCGGGCCGGGTTCGGCCCTTCTCGCGAATTCTCTCTTTGCCGGCCAGCCGCGCGTGTGGCTCGCTTCGACGGCCAGCCGCGCGTGGGCCTCACGCCTCCCCAGCCTCGTCGCTCGCGCTTAAAAGCGCTCGCGACTCCCTCGCGCGTGCGACTCGCGCCCTGCGGGCGCTCGTCGGCACGCGCCGACGTGGGCGGTCGGTCTTGTCGCCGCTCGTTTTTTTTTTAAATAGGACTCCCGCTCACTCGTCGGGATACTTCGGCTCGCGGCGCTCGGCGCGCTCCGTCGCGCGCTCGATCACCTCGCGGACGGTGTCCGGCCCGTCGGCGGCGCGGTAGACGTCGCCGTGGCCGGGGAACATGGCTTCCCTGGTGTCAGGCATGCGGTCGAGAATCTCGTGAAGGCTCTCGATCAGGCGCTCGCGCGACTGGCCGGCCATGTCGGTGCGGCCGAACGAGCCGTCGTCGAAGGCACCGTCGTTGTAGACGACGACGTCGCCGGAGTAGAGCCGCTCCTCGCCGACGAGCGAGACGTGGTCGTCGGCGTGCCCCGGCGTGTGGACGACCTCGCAGGCCTCGCTGCCAACGAGTATCTCGTCGCCGTCTTCGAGCGCGACGTCGCGGCGCGGATGGTCGGCGTACGCGAACACTCGGGGGTCGAAGCGGTCGACCACGGCGTCGAGCTCGCCCACGTGGTCGTGGTGCTGGTGGGTCACGACGAGGCGGTCAAGGCCGTCGACGCCGGCGTCGTCGAGCGCGTCGGCGATGACCTCGTCCACGCCGGGCATCGTTCCCGCGTCGACGAGCGTCGTCGCGTCCCCGACGACGAGGTACGCGTTGCAGGTGAACTCCTCCGCGTCCGCGGTGACGGTGATCGGCTCCATGCCCGTACTCGCTCGCGGAGCGACAAAAGGGTACAGCCGCGGTCGCGCCTGCGCCCGCCCGGCTCTCGGCGGCGCTCGGACCCGGTGGCGGCCGTGGATTTATCAGTCGCGCCCTGTTAGTCACACACACATATGGGCTTCGGCAGCTACGACGAGTCCGAACAGGAGAATCAGGACCTGGACGCGGACTTCGACGACGACGACGGTGTCCGGGCTGCCCAGGAAACCCACCAGGGGTCCGTCGACTACGAGCCCGGCGCCTCGAACGACGAGCTTCTCGACCGGCTCCAAGAGATCAAGTCCGAGGACGCGTGAGTGACGCCGCCGAGCCGCACGCTCGGCATCGCCTTCTCTGACGCCCGCGACGCGAGCCACGCGGCCGGCGTCGTCATCCGCGCCGACGGGACGCCGGACGGCTTCGCGTTCGCGACCTGTACCGTCGGCGGGACCGACGCCACCGACGCCGTTATCGACTGCTGGCGCGCGCTCGACCGCGAGGACGTCCGCCACGTCGCCTGCGCGGGCGTCGCGCCGGCGTGGTTCAACCTCCTCGACCTCGACCGGCTCCGCGAGGCGCTCGACCGCCCGGTCTACGCCGTGAGCTACGAGGCGAGCCCCGGGCTCGAACCGGCCCTGCGCGACGCGTTCGACGGCGACGCGCTCGCCGACCGCCTCGCGACGTACCGGTCGCTGCCGCCGCGGGTTCCGGTCGACGCCGCGGACGACGACGCGCCGGACTCCGACGACCCCCGCTTCGTCCGCGCGGTCGGCGTCGATTCCGACGAGGCGGCCGCGGCGATCCGAGGGCTCACCCGCGACGGCGAGCGGCGCTGCGAGCCGCTCCGGATCGCAGGGCTCGCCGCGAGCGCGCACCGCGAGGCGGCGACCGAGTGACGCGTCCGCGGGGTTCGGCCGGCGGACGCGCTCGGACCGACCGACGCTACTTAGACGACCGCGCCCGCAACGCCTGTATGAGCGAACACGGCGGCGACGGCGCCGCGCTCGACGAGGACCTGTGCGTTCCCGGCTGCGAGCGCTGCCCGGAACTGGTCGCGTCGCGGAGCCGGATCGTCGACGGGGTCGGCCCCACCGACGCGGACCTGCTGTTCGTCGGCGAGGGGCCGGGCGCCACCGAGGACGAGGAGGGCGAGCCGTTCGTCGGGCGCTCGGGCGACGTGCTCGACGAGGCCCTGCGGGACGCGGGGCTCGCCCGCGCCGACGTGCGGATCACGAACTGCGTGCGGTGCCGGCCCCCCGACAACCGCGACCCGACGACCGAGGAGCTGGCGAACTGTCGCGGCTACCTCGAAACGGAGATCGACCGGCTCAACCCCGAGCTGATCGTGACGCTCGGGAAAGTCCCGAGCGAACACCTCCTCGACCGCTCGGTGGCGATCACTTCCGAGTCGGGCGACGTGGTCGACGCGCGGATCGCGGGCGAGTCGCGGCGCGTCCTCCTCTCTGTCCACCCGGCGGCGACGCTGTACGACCGGAGCCAGCGCGACGGCTTCTTCGAGACGATCGCGCGGGCGGCCGAGCTGAGCGGCGTCGGAGAACGGAGCGGAGACGGCGGGGACGGCCAGTCGCGGCTCGGCGAGTTCTGAGCGGCGTCAGTCTCGGTCGGACCGGTCGCCGACGCCGAGCCACTTCTTCGCGTCGAACAGGCCGCGGATCGCTTCGATCAGCCCCTTCCCCTCGTGCTCGCCGGGCCGGAGCCGGGCGCGGATGCGCGAGGAGATCAGCTCGATGCCGAGGACGACGATGAACACCATGATCAGGCCGGCCGCGGTCTGCTGGAACTCGAAGAGGTCCTGGCTGTTCCGGATCATCAGCCCGAGGCCGCCGGCGCCGACGACGCCGAGCGAGATGGCGATCCGGGTGTTGATCTCTAAGATGTACAGCGTCCACGCGATGAAGGAGCGCGACACCTGACTCAGCATGCCGAAGCTCACGGTCTGGGTGCCAGACGCGCCCGTCGACCGGATCGCCTCGATCGGCCCCTCCTCGATCTCCTCGAGGTCGTCGGTGAACAGGCGGCCGAGGTTCCCGATGCTGTCGGTCGCGATCGCGAGGACCGCCGTCACCTGCCCCGGCGGGCCGATAGGGATGTACAGGAAGATCCAGACGATGGCGGGGATGGCGCGGATGCCGCTGAGGGTGCCCCGGAAGATGAAGTTGAAGGGGAACGGTGTGACGCGCTCGCTCCCGAGGACGCCGAGGACGAGCGCGAACGGGAAGGCGAACACGGTGCCCATGAAGCCGAGGAGGAGCGTCACGAGGCTCGCCTTCACCAGCGACTGCCGCTGCGACTGGAAGCTCTCGACGATGTGTGCGCCGCCGTCGCCGAAGCTCGCGGGGATCGCCTGTAACCCGGTGATCCCCTGGTCTTTCGTGTAGATCGTGAAGTTCTGGAAGTCGGGCGGGAAGAAGCCGGTCGCGATGAACTCGTACATCCCCGGGAGCCGCTCGGCGACGACGCTCGACTGGAAGCCGATGAAGCCGAGCCCCCAGTAGGTGACGCCGAGGACCGCGGCGAGCAGCACGCCCCACAGCAGGTACTTGAGTCGGCGGAGCCGTTCGAGCGTGCGGAACTGGTCGTCGATCGCCGAGTCAGGCGGCGAGCTCACGCCCGCTCACCCCCGTCGGCGGCGGCGTCGGCCTCGCCGAGCTCGTCGCCGCTCGTTCCGGTCGGGACCGTCTTGCCGCCCTGGGGCTCGCCGTAGTAGATCCGGTCCATCTCGTCCATCGTGAGGTCGTCCGCGTCGCCGTCGAAGATCACTTCCCCGTCGCGGATGCCGAGGAACCGGTCCCCGAACTCGCGCGCGATGTTCACCTGGTGGAGGCTGGTGATCGTGGTGAGGTCCTGCTCGGTCGCCGCCTTCTTGAGATAGCGCATCACGTCGCGGGCGGCCTTCGGGTCGAGACTGGCGACCGGCTCGTCGGCGAGGACGATCTCGGGGTTCTGGACCAGCGCGCGGGCGATCCCGACGCGCTGTTTCTGGCCCCCGCTCATCGACTCGGCGCGCTGGCCGGCCTCGTCGAGGAGGCCGACCGTCTGGAGGGCCTCCAGGGCGGTCCGCTTGTCGACGTCGTCGTGCATCCCGAGGGCGCTCCGGAGGAGCCCGTTCCGGGAGAGCGCCCCCGACAGGGCGTTGCCGAACGCGGTCTTGCTCTCGATGAGGTAGTGTTCCTGGAACACCATCCCGACCCCGCTGCGGTTCCCTTGGAGCTCCTCGCCGCCGATGCGAACGGAGCCTTCGGTGGGCTGCGTGAGCCCGTTCAACACCCGAAGCATCGTCGACTTTCCGGCGCCGGAGGGACCGAGGAGAATGACAAACTCCCCCTCGTCGATGGTGAACGACACGTCGTCGAGGGCGACGGTGTCCTCGTCGTATATCTTGCTGACGTTTTCGAATTCGATCGTTGGCATGAGGTTTGACTTTGTCCGAGAACGGACCGATCGTATGAAAAACGATCCGAAGTTGGGGACCGAGCGGGCTCCTACTGGTTGAAGATGTCAGTCCCGACGCCGAGCTCGTCGGCGACGTCGATGACGGACTGGTAGTCCTCCCGGCTCGACTCGCGGACGCGGCTGAACCAGAGGTCGTCTTCGGTGCCGTCCTCGCCGTCCGCGCCGTAGTAGATGCTGTCCGGACCCTCCAAGAACGCCTCTTGGATGGCGGTCTTCACGTCGTCGCTCAGTTCGGGCGAGACCACGATGGGCGCGCGCGGGAGCCCCTCGTCCGCGTGGAGGGTCGTCGCGACCTCCTGCCACTCCTCGGGCGCGGGGCCGGTCTTCGTGTCGCGGACGAATCCGCCCATCGCCGCCGCGTCGACCTGGCCCTGTTCGAGCAGGGTGTACGAGCCCACGTGACCGCCGGCGAACCGGGCGTCGAACTCGGCCTGCGAGCCGTTGCCCTCGGGGAGTTCACCGACGTCGAGGCCGCCCTGGTTCGACATGCTGTACAGCGGGTACAGCGCGCCGCTCGTCGAGAGCCGGTCGGAGAACGCGACCGTCTTGCCGGAGAGGTCGGACAGCTCCGTGATGTCGCTGTCGTTCGGCGTCGCGATGATGCTCTTGTACGTCCACCCGCCGTAGCCGTACCGCTGGAGGATGATCTCCGCGTTGTCGGTCATCACGCCGAGCGCGGCCGCGAACGGTCCGGTCTCGGCGATGTCCAGCGTTCCCTGGCCGAGCGACTGGATGATGGCGCTGTAGTTGCTTCCGATGGTCCCCTCGACGCTGAGGTCGCTGGGGACATCGTAGTTCTCCCGGAGGTAGCTCCCGATGTGGTCTTCGAGCGGGGAGTACTGTACGTTGAGGTCCTCCTGCGGGACGGACGGCGAGATGCCGAAGTCGACCGTGCCGTCGCCGCCGAAGGTCATCTCCGGGTCGCTGTCCGACCCGTCCGACCCATCGGACCCGTCGCCGCCGTCGGACCCGTCGCTACCGTCCGACCCATCGGACCCGTCGCCGCCGCCGCTACAGCCGGCGAGTCCAACGATACTTGCTGCGCCCGCGACCTTGAGGAATTGGCGTCGTCGCTCCATGAGGAGTACATATTGGCGTTTTACTGATCTATCAAAAGTGTTGCTGTTCAAATATACGGACAGGTATATACTGCTCTGTAGTGGATCCCGGATGGAAACTGACTTCCACGCAGGTGATGTATCGGTAACATGGACGAATCTCCAACGGATCGAGAGGTGTCCGTCGCCCTCGTGGACTACGGTCTCGGGAACCTCCGGTCCGCGACCCGCGGGCTGGAACGCGCGGGCGCGACCGTCGAGATCACCGACGACCCCGAGGCGTTCGCCGCGGCCGACGGGGTCGTCCTCCCCGGCGTCGGCGCGTTCCGCGAGGGGATGGAGAACGCCGGCCCCCTGCGCGAGGCGCTGACCGACCACGCCGAGGCGGGGCGCCCCCTCTTCGGGATCTGCCTCGGGATGCAGATGCTCCTCACCACGAGCGAGGAGGCCGACCACGAGGGCGAAGGCGAGGTGACGGGCCTCGATTTGGTCCCCGGCACTAACGTCCGGTTCGACGTGGACCGGAAGGTGCCGCACATGGGCTGGAACGAGCTGGAGGTCGCGCGCGACCACCCGATCGTCGAGGGCGTCGACGGGGAGCACGCCTACTTCGTCCACTCTTACTACGCCGAGCCGGACGACGCCGACGCGGTCGTCGCCACCGCCGACTACGGCGTCGACTTCCCGGCCGTCGTCGCCAACGAGGCCGGCAACGTGTTCGGCACGCAGTTCCACCCCGAGAAGAGCGGCGAGACGGGGCTGCGGATTCTGCGGAACTTCGTCGACTACTGCGCCGAGCAGTAGTCGGCGACCGCGTTCGCTTTTCTCAGAGCGCGTCGTACGGCCCGGGCTTGGCCGCGGTCAGCCGCTCGACCTGCTCGTCGGAGAGGTCGATCGTCGCGGCCGCGAGGTTCTCGCGGAGCTGGTCGACGGTCCGGGCGCCGACGATGGGCGCGGTGACGCCGTCGCGGTGCGCGAGCCACGCGAGCGCGGTCTGCGCGGCCGAGGCGTTAACCTCGTCGGCGACCGCGTCGAGCTCGTCGTGGACGTCGAAGTTCTCCTCGGTGAGGTACGCCTCCTGGAACCGGCTCGACTCGGCTGCCTTCGAGTCGTCCGGGAGGTCGGCGTCGCGGTCGTACTTCCCGGTCAGGAAGCCCTGCCCGAGCGGGCTCCACGGAGAGACGGCGAGGTTTCGCTGGCGCGCGAACTCGAGGTAGTCCCCCTCGACCTCGCGGTCGACGAGGTTGTAGCGCGGCTGGAGAACCTTGAACGGCTCCCACCCCTCGCTCCGGGCGATCTCGTTGGCGCGGGCGACCTTCCACGCGTTCGGGCGGAGCGTGGAGGCGCCGAGGTAGTGGACCTTGCCGGACTCGACGAGCCCGTTCAGCGTCTTCATCAGCTCCCGGGCGGGCGTCTCGTCGTCCCAGCGGTGGATGTAGAGGACGTCGACGTAGTCGGTGTCGAGCCGGTCGAGGAGGGCGTCGACGCGGTGCCGGACGTTCTTGCGGTTCGTGCCGCGGCTGTTCGGGTCGCCGTCGCGGATCTGCCAGTACACCTTCGAGGCGACCGTGTAGCGCTCGCGGTCGCGCTCGGCGAGCCAGTCGCCGATCCAGCGCTCGCAGTCGCCGCCGCCGTACACGTCGGCGGTGTCGATGTAGCGCCCGCCGGCGGTCTCGTAGGCGTCGAGCAGCTCGTGGGCGCGGTCCTCGTCGATTTCGACGTTCCCCGCCTCGGTCACGCGGCCGAACCGCCACGTGCCGAACTGGAGTTCGCTCGTCCGCAGGCCGGTTCGGCCGAGCGGCACGGTTCCCAGATCGATCTCGTCGAGTTCGGGCGTCATCGTCGAACGGTTGTCGCGGTCGACGCAAAAAGCCTCAGCAACCGGATGCGGTGTGTGAACTCTCGCCTATCGCCGAGGACGGGAGCGGGGGCGGCGGCTACTCGCAGGTCACGGCGAAGTTCTCCTCCGCCGCGGTCGCGGT
This sequence comes from Halorubrum sp. T3, assembly GCF_000296615.1. NCBI lineage: Archaea > Methanobacteriati > Methanobacteriota > Halobacteria > Halobacteriales > Haloferacaceae > Halorubrum > Halorubrum sp. T3. The sequence goes on from NZ_ALWQ01000008.1 coordinate 282,937, forward strand.
ACACACCGGACAGCCGGACTCGAGTATCGTCTCCCGCATCGCGTCGTTGACTTCGATGGTCTGCTCGCAGTCCGGACAGGTGAAGTGAACGGTGGTCAACGGCTTTCCTCTCGTCTTCTCCGGACGCGGGCTGCGGACATAAATGGACGGTTCCCGGACTGCGGCCGGTCGCCGAGCGGCGGCCCGGTCACTCCGTCCGCGGGACCGCGTACGCCCCGACCGCGAGGAAGCCGGCGGCGAGCGCGGTCAACACGAGCAGGTCGCCGGCCCACGCCCCACCCTCGAAGGTGATCGCCCGGGTCCCCCGCGCGAAGTACGTCAGCGGCGAGGCGGCGACCGCGGGCAGGAACCACTCCGGCAGCAGCGACGGCGTGACGAACGTCTCGGAGAGGAAGAGGAGGGGGAGCGCGACCGTGTTGCTCGCGGCGATCACGCCGTCCTGCGAGTCGGCGAGCGCGCCGAGGACGGCGCCGAGCCCGCAGAACAGCGCCACCGCGACCGCGACGAAGACGGGCAGCGCGGCGAGCGCGGGCGAGACGATCAGGGTCGCGTCAGTCACCGCGAGCACGAGGCCGAGGATGAGCAGGCTCGCGGCGCCGATGATCCCGACGTTGACGAGCGTGTGCGCGAGCAGCCACTCGGCGCGCGAGAGGGGCGTGGTCGCCAACTTCTCGAACCGGCCGCCGTCGCGGTGGCGCGCGATCTCGGAGCCCACCCGCGACAGCGGCGTGAACAGGACGACGACCGCGAGGTACCCCGGGATGTAGTAGCCCGCCGGCTCGGCGAAGAGGCCCCCGCCGGTCGGCTGAGTCCGCACCAGCGCGCCGAAGATGACGACGAGGATGACCGGGAAGAAGAAGGTGAAGAACACCGCCGTCCGGCGGCGGAGGAACGAGCGCCCCGCCGCGACCGCCTCCGTCCGGATCCGGCCGAGGCGGGTCATCGGTCGCCCTCCTCATCGATTCCGGCCCAATCGTCCGCTCGTTCCCGCCGCGTGTACTCCTCGCCGGTGAGCCGCAGGTACACGTCCTCCAGCGACGGCTCCGACCACGACAGCGAATCGAACGCGACGCCGGCGTCGTCGAGCGCGTCGACCGCGGCGCCGATCGACTCGGGCCGCACCCCGCGCACCCGGAGCCCCTCGTCGGTCGCCTCGACGGTCGGATCCTCGCCGAGGCGCTCGCGGACGCCGGCCGCGACCGCCGCGACGACCTCGTCGGTCGCCGGTTCCGCCGTCGCCGCGTCGAGCCGGGGCGCGCCGCCGTGTTCCGCCACGAGCCGGTCGGGGGCCCCGCTCGCGACGACCCGGCCGTCGCGGAGCATGGCCACGCGGTCGGCGAGCCGCTCGACCTCGTCCATCGCGTGGCTCGTGAGGAAGACGGTGGTGCCGCCGGCCGCGAGGCGCTCGATCAGCCGGTGGATCGCCCGCCGGCCGGCGGGGTCGATCCCGGTCGTCGGCTCGTCGAGGAACAGGAGGTCGGGGTCGTTGACGACGGCGGTCGCGACGCAGGTCCGGCGCTTCTGGCCGCCCGAGAGCGTCTCGTACCAGGCGTCCGCATCGTCGGCCATCCCCACGTCGTCGAGGACCGACTCCGTGTCGCGCGCCTCGTCGTAGAGCCCGCCGTAGTAGTCGACCAGCTCGCGGGCCGTGAGCCGCGCGGGCGGGTCGAACGACTGCGGGAGCAGCCCGATCCGAGCCGGGTCGACGTCGCGGGGCGGGGCGCCGAAGACGCGCAGGTCTCCCTCGGCCTCGGTCGTCCCTGTCAGCGCGCGCACCAGCGTCGTCTTCCCGGCGCCGTTCGGGCCGATGAGCCCGAACACCTCGCCCGCGGCCACGTCGAGGTCGACCCCGTCGAGCGCGTCGACATCCCCGTACGACTTCCGCACGCCCTCGCCGACGACGACGGGGTCGCCGCCGGCGGCGTCGGGGGGGCCCGGAGTCGCCCCGTCGGCGGGGGCGTCGACCGCGGCGTCGGTCGCTGTCTCGTCCATGGCCCGACTGCGGCCGCGGCGCGCGTAAGGGTTGCTTTTCGGTCGGCGACACGCCCCACCCAATCAACTTCGGCGCGTGCCTGCGAGCGGCCGCCCCGGCGGCCGCGAGGAGCACGCGCGAGGGACGCGGTGAGCGACGGGCGACCGAAGGGAGCCCGAAGCGAACCGCGAGGCTGGGGAGGTGTGAGGTGCGGCTGCTGTGCGGGTGGGACTCAAAGGGGCAGTCGCGAGGCGACCGTAGGCGACGTAAGCACCGCAGCGAAGGAACGGAGTGACTGAGCGAGGAGCGCAGCGAGCGTACGGTCGCCTCGCGGCTGGGGCTTTGGCGGTGTTCGCCGTCGATCCGCGATCTGTTGTTTATAAGTGAGCGGCTGGGGCTTTGGCGGTGTTCGCCGCCGATCCGTGATCACCTATTTATAAACAAGCGACTGGGGCTTTGGCGGTGTTCACCGCCGATCTGCGATCAACCATTTATAAGCGAGCGACTGGGGATTCGGCGGTCGTCGTGGTTCCGAGACCGATCTGGTCCGGCCCCGCGGCCGGTGCGTCGACGATTGCGCTCTCGACACCGGCCGAGCCTCACTCCCTCCCCACGCAATCGACCATCTCGTCACGGTCCGTTACCCCTAAGCGAGGCGCTCCCGACCTACGGCGTATGCACTACCACGAGGCGGCGGCGTTCCTCTTCGACCTCCGCCGCTTCTCGGTCAAGCCCGGCACGGAGCGGGTCGAGGCGCTCTTGGCGCACCTCGGGGATCCCCAAGAGGAGGTCCCGTTCGTCCAGATCGCCGGGTCGAACGGGAAGGGCAGCGCGGCGCGGCTGACGGAGTCGGTCCTGCGCGAGGCGGGGCTGTCGGTGGGGCTGTACACCTCCCCGCATCTCTCGGCGCTCGCCGAGCGCGTCCGCGTCGACGGCCGGGAGATGACGGAGGCCGCGATCGCCGACTTCGTCGAGGAGGTGCGCCCGTGGCTGATCGACCGGGCGGCCGCCGGCGAGCCGCTCACCTTCTTCGAGGTCGTCACGGCGATGGGGATCCGGGAGTTCGCGCGCCGCGATGTCGATGTCGCCGTTCTGGAGGTCGGCCTCGGCGGCGAGTACGACGCGACGAGCGCGGTCGACCCGGTCGCCACCGCCGTGACGAACGTCTCCTTGGAACACACCGACGTGCTCGGCGACACGATCGGGGAGATCGCCCGCACCAAGTCCCGGATCGCCCGTCCGGACGCGCCGTTCGTCACCGCCTGCGAGGGCGAGGCGCTGGAGGTCGTCCGCGAGGTCGCCGGCGAGGCCGGCGCGCCGGTGACGCGGGTGACCGGCGACGACGGTTCCGGGAGCTCCGAATCCGACGGGATCGACGACCCGCCCGCGTTCGCCGCGACCTACGAGGGCCGCGTCAGCGCCACCGACGCCGAGGTCTCGCTCCGCGGCGAGCGCGAGGGAACGTACCGGCTCCCGCTCGTCGGCCGCCACCAGGCCGCGAACGCGGCGGTCGCCGTCGCGCTCGCGGACCGGACCGCGGCGGCGCTTGGGGACGCGGTGCCGGCCTCCTCGGAAACCGCGCTCCCCGACCGCGCCGTGCGCGACGGCCTCGCGCGGGCGACGTGGCCCGGCCGCTTCGAGGTGGTCGACACGGCGCCGCTGACCGTCCTCGACGGCGCGCACAACCCCGCGGCCGCCCGGACGCTCGCGGCGACGCTGGACGAGTACGACTACGACGACCTCCACCTCGTGTACGCCGCGATGCACGACAAGGACCACGCCGAGACCGCCGCGGCGCTCCCCGACGCCGCGACGGCGGTCACCTGCCGGCCCGCCATCGATCGCGCCGAGGACCCCGACGTGCTCGCGGCCGCGCTCCGGTCGGCGGGGGTCGGCGAGGTGAGCGCGGGCGACGACGTGGCAGACGCGCTCGCCGACGCCGTCGACCGCGCAGACCCGGACGACTGCGTGCTGCTCGTCGGCTCGCTGTTCGCGGTCGCGGAGGCCCGGGCGGCCCGAATGCGGACCGTCCGTGAGCGCACGGTCGGCGACGCAGACGACTCGGCGCACGCGCTCGACACGGCGGGCGTCCCGCCCGCGGGCGTCGCGGCCCACCGGGACGGCGTCGACCACCGCGTCCTCACGCTCCGGCTGCGCGGCGACCGCGCCGAGCGCGTCGCGAGCGAGGCCCGGGCGGTCGGCGGCGACGCGGCCCTCGGCGGCCTCGGCGCGGACGAGGACCGGGGGGCCGGCGGCGAGCAGGTCCCGGTCACCGTCGCGGCGACCGTCGCCGAACTGCGCGAACTCGTCGACCGGCTCGCTGCGGCCGACGCCGGCGGGCTCGGCGGCGTGGCGGCCGGCCTCGCTGCGGCGGCCGGAATCGAAGCGCAGGAGGGCGACGCGAGTGACGAGGACGACCCCGACTTCCCGTGGACCGACCGCACCGCCGTGATGGGCGTGCTCAACGTGACGCCGGACTCCTTCCACGACGGCGGGCGCCACGCCGACCTCGACGACGCGGTCGCGGGCGTCGAGCGGATGGTCGAGGCCGGGGTCGATATCGTCGACGTCGGCGGGGAGTCCACCCGTCCGGGCGCGGAGCCGGTCCCGGTCGAGGCGGAGATCGAGCGCGTCGTCCCGACGATCGAGGCGATCCAGTCGGTGCCCGCGGTCGGCGAGGGCGACGTGCTCGTCTCCGTCGACACGCGGAAGCCGGCGGTCGCCGAGGCGGCGCTCGACGCCGGCGCGGACGTGATCAACGACGTGACCGGGCTGGAGGACCCCGAGATGCGGTCGGTCGTCGCCGACGCCGACTGCCCGGTGATCGTGATGCACAGCCTCGACGCGCCGGTCGATCCCGACGCCGACCCCGAGTACGACGACGTGGTCGGCGAGGTCGTCGACGAGCTCCGCGAGCGGCTCGCGTTAGCGGACACGGCCGGTATCGACCGCGACCGCGTCATCGTCGACCCTGGGCTCGGCTTCGGCAAGTCGCCGGCGGAGGACTTCGAACTGCTCGCCCGCTGCGGGGAGTTCGCGGCGCTCGGCTGCCCGGTCCTCGTCGGCCACTCGCACAAGTCGCTGTACGGCGCGGTCGGCCGCGGCGCCGACGACCGCGAGCACGCGACGGTCGCGGGCACCGCGCTCGCCGCCGACCGCGGCGCGGACATCGTCCGCGTCCACGACGTCGCCGAGAACCGCGCGGCGGTCGACGTCGCCGCCGCGGTGAACGGCGCGCTTCGGGACGGAGACGGAGAGGACGGCGCGCTGCGCGAGGACGGCGCGCTGCGCGACGACGAGGACGCGGAATGACTCGGAGTCGGCCTCCGGTCCCGGCCTCGCGCCGCGCCGACGGCAGCGTTTTGCCTCGCGACCCCCTCGCGCCCGTATGACCCGGCGCCTGCTGCTCGGCTGTAGCGCGGTCGGGAACGCGCTCGTCGAACACGCGCGCGACGAGCGCGGCGGGCGCGACGATCTGGTGGCGATCACCGACGACACCGGCTGGGTGTCGACGCTGCGCGACCGCAACGTCGCCACCGTCGAGGCCGACCCGACCGACCCCTCGACGTACCCGGACGCGGCCGCGGTCGTGCTGATCGCGAGCGGCGACGCCGAGCGAAACGTCGCCGCCGCGCGGGCGGCACGGGAGCGGTACCCCGAGGCGCTGATCGTCGCCCACCTCGGGACGGCGCCGACCGACGAGCAGCGGGCGGCGGTCGAGGCGGTGGCCGACCGCGTGGTCGACCCGGTCGAGTCGGTCGCCGACCGCGTGTTCGAGGCGGTCGGTCTCGACGACGGCCGCGGCTCGGACGTCGACGCGGAGTTCGCCGGCGTCGACGGCGGGAGCGGCGAGAAGCCCGCTCGCCTGCTCTCGGCGCTCCGGGGGCTCTCGGGGCCGCTGCTGGTCGTCGCGCACGACAACCCCGATCCGGACGCCATCGCGAGCGCGCTCGGGTTAGCGCGGATCGCGGCATCGATCGGGGTCGAGGCGGACGCCTGCTACGGCGGCGAGATCGCCCACCAGGAGAACCGCGCGCTGGTGAACCTCCTCGACATCGGGCTGCGGTCGTTCGACGAGATCGACCTCGACGCGTACGGCGGCGTCGCCTTGGTCGACCACTCCCGCGCGGGGATCAACGACAGCCTCCCCGAGGGCCACCCGGTCGACGTCGTCGTCGACCACCACCCGCCGCGGGGGCCGGTCGCGGGGTCGTTCGTCGACATCCGCCCCGCGGTCGGCGCGACGAGCACGCTCATCTCCGAGTACCTCTCGCGGTACGGGATCGCGCCGGAGCGGGACCTCGCCACGGCGCTTTTATATGGCATCCGGATCGACACGAAGGACTTCACGCGCGCGACCGCCATCGACGACTTCGAGGCGGCGGCCGCGCTGCTCGCGCACGCCGACGAGTCGACGCTCGAACGCGTCGAGAGCCCGAGCGTGAGCCCCGAGACGCTGCGCGTCCTCGCGGCCGCCATCGAGAACCGCGATGTCCGCGGGTCGGTGGCGGCCTCCTGCGTCGGGGAGATAGCCGACCGCGACGCGCTCGCGCAGGCGGCCGAGCGGCTCCTCGACTTGGAGGACGTGACGGTGACGTTCGTCTACGGCTACATGGACGGCGTGATCTACGGCTCCGCCCGCGCCCGCGGCGCCGACCTCGACGCGGGCGAGCTGCTTCGCGACGCGCTCGACCCCGTCGGCTCCGCCGGGGGGCACGCCTCGATGGCCGGCGCGCAGGTCCCCCTCGGCATCCTCTCTGAGGTCTCCGAGTCGGAGTCGCTGGCGGACGTCGTCGAGGCGTTCGTCGCCGGGCGCTTCTTCGAGGCGCTCGACGACGCGCCCGCGCAGCCGACCGGGCTCCCCCCGGAGTTCCCGACCGACTGAGGTCGCCGAGAGGCGGTCGTGCGGGAATCGCGCAACGGTCGCAACGTACATACGACGCGCCGGCCAACTGTGGGACATGACCGACGACATCGTCGAACACCGTCGACTGATCATCGCCGGCACCGGTATCTCGGGCCTCTCCGCGGCGATCTACGCCGCGCGCTCGAACAACGACCCGCTGCTCATCGAGGGCGACGAGCCGGGCGGCCAGCTGACGCTGACGACCGACGTGGAGAACTACCCCGGCTTCCCCGAGGGGATCTCCGGGCCGAGCCTGATCAACGACATGAAAGAGCAGGCCGAGAAGTTCGGCGCCGAGGCCCGCAACGGCGTCATCGAGGACGTCTCGAAGGAGCCCGCGGGCCACTTCCGCGTCGCGCTCTCCGACGGCGATGTCTACACCGCCGACGCCGTCATCGCCGCGTCGGGCGCCAGCGCCCGGACGCTCGGCGTCCCCGGCGAGGACGAGCTGATGGGGTACGGCCTCTCGACGTGTGCCACCTGCGACGGCGCGTTCTTCCGCGACGAGGACATGCTCGTCGTCGGCGGCGGCGACGCTGCGATGGAGGAGGCGAACTTCCTGACGAAGTTCGCGGACACCGTCTACATCGCCCACCGCCGCGAGGAGTTCCGCGCCGAGGACGTGTGGATCGAGCGCGTGATGGACAAGGTCGACGACGGAGAGATCGAGCTCCTCCTCAACACCGAACTCACCGAGATCCACGGCACCCCCGAGGACGGGATCGACCACGTCACGCTCGTCGAACACCCGGACGGCCACCCGACGGAGAAGCTGGACGACCCGGCGACCGCCGACGAGGTCGACGAGTACGCGTTCGACGTGGGCGCCGTCTTCTACGCCATCGGCCACACGCCGAACACGGACTTCCTCGAAGGGACCGGCATCGAGACCGACGACGACGGCTACCTGATCACCGAGGGCGGCCGCGGCGGCGGGCAGACCCGAACCGGCGTCGAGGGCCTGTTCGGCGCCGGCGACGTGGTCGACTTCCACTACCAGCAGGCGGCCACCGCGAGCGGCATGGGCGTGAAGGCGGCGCTCGACGCCGACGAGTACCTCTCCGAGCGCGAGCGCGCCGGCGAGCTGTACGAGGCCGAGGTCGACGCCGCGGCCGCGGACGACTGAGGGGCGGTTCGCCGCTTTCGTCGCGTCCGGGTCACCGCTCCGACGCCCCCGTCCGCCCCCGTGAGGCGATCGGTGACTCAAACTCTTCTTTGCGTTATACGCGGTACTATCCGCGGTCCCGCCGTCGTTCGAAACGAGATGAACAGACGCGGTCTTGCCGTCGTCGCCGCTGCGCTCGCGTTGTTCGTGACCGGTAGCGCCGTCGCCCTCGCCGGTCCCGTGTCGGGAGGTCCCGGCGGCCTCCTCGGCGGAGCGAGCGATCCGCCGGCGCTGCTCCACTTCGATTCCGACGAGGTCCGCTGTCCCGACGAGTTCGCGGCCAACAGCTCCACGTCGGTGGCTGCCGGGCCGGGGAACACGGAGATAACGTACGCTCGAAACGTCTCGCTGCCGAGTTCCTCGCACGCGGTCGGCGGCCCGACGTTCGAACGGCTGAACGAGTCGGCCTACGTCCTCGACGTCCCGATCGAAGAGGCGGGGAACGCGTCCCGGTCGTGCTCGGGCGTCGTCCGCTACAACGGCACGATGCGGATTCCCGCGGGCGAGGACCCGTGGACCCTGATCGTGAAACAGGACGGCGAGACGGTCACGACGCTCCGCGGCGACTCGGACTCCTCGCTCCTCGGCGGGTCGACGAGCGTGAGCGGGAGCGTTTCGGCCCCGGAACAGACGGACGGCTCCACGAACTCGTCAGGAGACTGATGTCGCATCGGCGGTGAACACCGCCGAAGTCCCAGCCGTTCGTTTATAAGCCGCGGCTCCGGAGAACACCTCCAAAGCCCCAGCCGCTTGCTTATAAACAGTTGATTGTGGATCGGCGAAGAATGCCTCCAAAGCCCCAGCCGCTTGCTTATAAACAGTTGATTGTGGATCGGCGAAGAATGCCTCCAAAGCCCCAGCCGGGAGGCGGGCGCACGCTCGCTGCGCTCCGCACTCGGTCGCTCACTCCGTTCGCTCCCTCGTTGCGGTGCTTGCGTCGCCTGCGCCCGCCTCCCGGCTGCCCCTTTGAGTCCCACCCGCCCCGCACCGCCCCGCGCCTCACGCCTCCCCAGCCTCGTCAGCCGCCTCCGCTTCGCTCCGGCGACTGACTCCCTCGCACCGGCGGTTCGCGGCCCGAAGGGCCGCTCACCGGGGCGCGCCACCGCGGTTCTATTTATAAATAGTCGCTGCCCGCCTTACGACAGGATTTCGACCTCGTAGCCGTCGGCTTCGAGCGCGTCGACGATGTCGGCGGCGTGTTCGGCGTCGTCGGTCTCGAGTTCGAGCTCGAGTTCGGCGGCGTTGACGGCCACGTCCCGCGAGGTGCGGTCGTGGTGGACCGCGTACACGTTCGCGCCGGTGCGCGCGACGATGCTGGAGACCCGTTCGAGTTCGCCGGGGCGGTCTTTTAAATCGATGGTGATCTTGAGGTACCGGCCCATCTGGACCAGCCCGCGGCGGATCACGGTGCCGAGGCGGTTGAGGTCGATGTTGCCGCCGCAGAGCGCGGCGACGATCGTCTCGCCGTCGTCGTACTCGAAGGCGTCGGAGAGGACGGCGGCGAGCGCGACCGCGCCGGCGCCCTCGACGAGCGTCTTCGCGCGTTCGAGGAGGAGCGTGAGGGCCAAGGCGATCTCGCGGTCGTCGACGGTGACGACCTCGTCGACGTACTCCGCCATGACCTCCAAGGTCTGCTCGCCGACCGACCGCGTCGCGATCCCGTCGGCGATCGTGTCGACGCTGTCGATCTCCGTCACCTCCCCCGCCTCCAGCGACTTCGCGGCCGAGGCGGCGCCCTCCGCCTGAACGCCGACGACGCGCACGTCGGGGAGCTGTTCTTTGATCGCGACCGCGACCCCCGAGATCAGCCCGCCGCCGCCGATCGGGACGACGACGGTGTCCAGATCGGGGCAGTCGTCGACGATCTCGAGGCCGAGCGTCCCCTGGCCAGCCATCACGACCGGGTCGTCGAACGCGTGGACGTAGGTGCGGTCCTCCTCCTCCTCCAGCCGGTGCGCGTACGCCTGCGCCTCGTCGTAGTCGACGCCCTCCAAGCGGACGCTCGCGCCGTACCCGCGGGTGGCCTTCACCTTCGAGACGGGCGCGAACTTCGGCATCACGACGGTGGCGTCGACGCCCGCGCGGCTGGCCGCCAGCGCCACGCCCTGCGCGTGGTTGCCGGCGCTCGCGGTGACGACGCCGGCCTCGCGCTCCGCGTCGGAGAGCGTCTGGATCCGGTTCATCGCGCCGCGGATCTTGAACGCGCCGGTCCGCTGGAAGTTCTCCAGCTTGAGGTGGAGGTCCGCGCCGCTCATCTCGGAGAAGGAGCGCGACCGCTCCAAGGGCGTGTGGCGGGCGACGCCCGAGACCCGCTCGCGCGCCTCGCGGATGTCGGCGAGTGTGAGCATGCCACCTCGTCGCCGCGCCGCCCGCTAATCGGTTCCGGTCGGTCTCGATCGAAAAAGCGGCGAGCGACCGCCGCGTCGCGGTCGCCGGCTCGACCGACGAGCCGATCGCGGGTCGACGGCCCGGATCGACGACGCGGCCGCTCGCGGTTGATAAGGGGGGAATGCACGCGTGTGACGTGCGAGTGAAACGTGGCGACGGGAATACAAAAAGGTGAGGCTACCAGAGCGGAAGTGAAACCGCACGACTGCGCCGCCGTCATCGCTCCGTCAGACGGGATCTCGGGGGGTGAGCCGCACCCGCACGTCGCGGTCGTCGAGGACCGACCGCACCCGCTCCGCGAACGGTCCCGTTCCGGGCCACGTCGCGTCCGCGTCGAGCCGGTCGGGGTCGCCGACGTACACCGCGGCGGCGTCGGGATGCCCGGTCGGCGCGTCGAGCGGCACGGCCTCGCGGACGTACAGCCCGCCGTCGACGTCCTCGTACGCGTCGAGCGCGTCGACCTCGTCCGTCCGGAGGAGCCGCCCCGCCGTCTCGCCGCCCGGCGCGAGCGTCGGGTACCGCCCCTCGACGAGCCGGAGCCCGTCGAGCGTCGCGGGGCCGACGAAGACGAACGAGTCGACGACCTCGGCGACTCGATCCGGTTCGGTCAGCGTCCCGTACACGAAGACGTCCATGGGGCCCGTGGGTCGCTCGCGGGCTTCAACGTTCGGGCGCTCCCGGTCCGACGCGGTCGACTTCCCCGCGACGCGGCCCCGCTCCCGTCGCCCCCGACCTCCGGCGACGCCGACCGCCTCCGGTATATCAATACCGCGGGGGCCCGTCGAACGCGACGCATGGACCTCCCGCGGCTGCGGCGCGTCTGGAAGCGCGTGTTCGCGCTCGCGTGGCCTGTCATGGCCGAGCAGACGTTCCGCACCGCGATGCGGACGACGGACATCCTCGTCACCGCGCTGTTCTCGCCGGCCGCGGTCGTCGCCATCGGCCTCGCGGACCTGTACGCCCGGTTCCCGCTGCGGATCGGGCTCGGCCTCGGCGGCGGCGCCATCGCGCTCTCCTCGCAGGACACCGGCGCGGGCGCCGCGGAGAACCGCGACGAGGCGGTGACGCAGGCGATCCTGCTCGGCGCGCTCGCGGGGGTCCCGTTCGTCCTCTTCGGGTTCCTCTTCGGCGAGTTCGCGATCGACGTGTTCGGCCGACTCGTCGGCGAGCGGACCTCGCCCGCGGTGGTCGACCTCGGCTCGACGTACCTCGCGATCGTGTTCGCGACCGCCCCCGCGCGCCACGTCGCCCTCGTCGGCGCCCGCGCGCTCCAGGGGACCGGCGACACCCGGACGCCGATGTACATCAACATCGCCGCTAACTCCGTCAACATCGTGGGGTCAGTCGTCCTCGGGCTCGGCCTGTTCGGCCTGCCGCGGCTGGAGGTCTTCGGCGTCGGCCTCGCGACCGCGGGCGCGAACGTGCTCACGGCCGGCCTGCTCTGTTTCGCGATCTGGGGGTCGTGGACCGACGCCGAGTTCGCGTGGCCGCGCGACCTCACGATCGCGAAGCAGCTCCTCGTCGTGAGCGCCCCGCGCGTGCTGGAGGGGTTCGGCTCCGAGATCGCGGAGTTCCCGTTCAACGCGCTCCTCCTCGGCTTCGGCGAGACGGTCAACGCCGGCTTCCAGATCGGCCGCCGCGTCTACCAGCAGGTGACCGGACCGCTCTCGCGCGGCTACAACGTCGCGGCGTCGATCCTCGTCGGACAGGCGCTCGGCGAGGGCGACCCCGAGGCCGCGCGGTTCAACGGGTGGGCGGTCGCGAGCCTCGGCGTGCTCACGGTCGGCGCGATCGGGCTCGGGCTCGTCGTCGCCGCGCCGCGGATCGTCCCGATATTCACCGACGACGCCCCGACGATCGCGTCCGCGGTCGACTTCGCGCGGGTGTACGGCGTCGCGGGCGCCGCGCTCGCCTGCTTCTCCGCCCTCTCCGGCTCGCTTCAGGGCGCCAGCGAGACGCGGATCCCCCTCGTCGCGCGCGTCTCGGGCATGTTCGGGCTCTTCTTAGGCCTCTCGTGGCTGCTCGGTCGCACCGCCGGGTTCGGCCCCGAAGGCGCGTACGTGGGGGTGTTCGCCGCCTACGCCTGGATGGCGCTCGTCGTCGCCGCCGGCTTCCGGTACACGGACTGGGCGAGCCGCGCCGCGGACATGATGGACGCGCGCGGGTCCGGGCCGGGCGCCGAGTCAGACGCCGCGTCCGGCGACGGCTCGCGCGCGGACGATTCGCCGTGAGACGGGAGAACGGAAGCACTTCCGCGACACGGGGACTCGGCGCGGAGACGGGCTCTCTCCCCCGCAGGGGAACAGTGATACGGCGGGCGTCCGTCACCGACGTATGTCGAACGAGACGCTGTACGACCGCCTCGGCGGCGAACCGGCCATCGGCGCGGTCGTCAACGAGTTCTACGACCGGGTGCTCGACGACGACCGAGTGAACCACCACTTCGACGACGTGGACATGGCCGACCAGCGCTCGCACCAGACCAAGTTCCTGAGCGCCGTCACCGGCGGGCCGATCCGGTACGAGGGCGAGGAGATGGCGGCCGCTCACGAGGAGTTGGCGATAACCGACGCGGAGTTCGAGGTCGTCGCGACGCATCTCGACGAGGCGTTGCGCGCCTTCGACGTCGACGACGGCGACCGCGAGGCGGTGATGGAGGCGGTCGCGGGGTTCGAGGAGGACGTGGTCGGCGGCCCGCCCGCGGACGGGTAGCGCCGACTCGCCCGCGGACCGGACTCCTCGGTCAGGGCTCCCCGCCGAGCGACTCCTGTTCGGAGCCGGTGTCGCCCCGCAACCGGCGCCGGCGCTTGTCGTATGCGGCCTCCAGCTTCGCGTTCGTGGCCCGCGAGACGAGGTAACAGTCGGCGTCGCCGTCGTCGCGGGGATGCGCGCTCGCCACCCAGACGTGGCCGTCGCCCGTCGAGAGGTCGTCCGCCCAGCGCTCGGCGGCCGCGCGGCTCTCGAACGCGTGGCAGGGCCCGTCCTCGAAGACGAGTTTCCCCACCTTCGCGTTCCGCTTGCGCGCGGACGGCTTGATCGCGACGACGACGCTCACACCCGGCGATCGGACGCCAACGAATAAAAACCTCGTCAGACGCCGCGCCCAGGAAGCCGCCGCTCAGTCGTCCGCGACCGCGTTCGGCTCGGTGCCCGCGGCGTCCGCCTCGGCCGCGAGCAGGCGGTCGAGCCCGTCGACCATCCCGACGACGCTCGCGCGGGTGATGTCCGCGTCCGACGCCGAGACGCTCACGGAGCGGTCCCCGCGCGAGAGGTCGACTTCGACGGTGACCACCGCGTCCGTGCCGCCCGTGATCGCGTCGACGTGGTAGGAGTCGAGTTCGAAGGCGACGCCGTCGCGCTCGCCGTCCGGTGCGGCCCCGCGATCGTCGCCGTCGTCGCCCGCGAGCGCCGCGCGGACCGCCTCCAGTCCCGCGTCGACCGGGCCGGCGCCGGTGCCGGAGGCGACACGCTCGTCGTCGCCGACGCGGAGCCGGACCGAGGCGGTCGGGAGGTTGCCGCCGGAGGTCGCCGAGAGATCCACGAGCTCGACGTGTCGCTCTCGCTCGCGACCGCGAACGTCGTCGGCGATGGCGAGCAGGTCGGCGTCCGTGACGCGCTTGCCGCGTTCGCCGAGCTCCTTCACGCGGGCGACGACCTCGCGCAGCTCGTCGTCGTCGACCGCGACGTCGTGCTCCGCGAGCGCGGCCTTCACCCCGGCGCGGCCCGCGTGCTTGCCGAGGACGAGCCGGCGTTCGCGGCCGACCGTCTCGGGCGGGTACGGCTCGTACATCGTCCCGTCCTTGAGCGTGCCGTCGGTGTGGATCCCGGACTCGTGGGCGAAGGCGTTGGCGCCGCAGACCGCCTTGTTCGGCGGGAGCGCGACGCCGGTCGCCTCCGAGACGGTCCGACAGAGCCGGTAGAGGCGCTCGAGCTCGACGGTGTCGACGTCGTACGACTCGCCGAGCGCGATCGCGACCTCCTCGAGGGCGACGTTGCCCGCGCGCTCGCCGACGCCGAGGACGGTGCCGTGGACGGTGTCGGCGCCCGCCTTCAGCCCCGCGTGGACGTTCGCTAACCCGAACCCGAGGTCGTCGTGGGTGTGGAGGCTCGTCGGGCCCAGCTCCGCGAGCCGCGAGACGACCGCGGCGGTGCGCTCGGGGTCGGCCGCGCCGACCGTGTCGCAGTAGCAGATCCGGTCCGCGCCCGCGTCGAGGCCGGCGCCGAGCAGGCGCTCGAGGTAGTCGAGGTCGGCGCGCGAGCCGTCCTCGCCGAGCACCTCCACCCACAGCCCGTGGTCTTTCGCGTACTCGACGAGCTCGACCGTCGTCTCGACGACCTCGTCGCGGGTCGACCCCACCTTCGTCTCGACGTGTTTGTCGGAGGCCGGGACGACGAGGTTCACGCCGTCGACGCCGCAGTCGAGCGCGTGGTCCACGTCCCGCTTCACGCCGCGGGCGAAGCTCGTCACGGTCGCGTCCAGCCCCTCGTCGGCGACGCGGCGGATCGCCTCGCGCTCGCCCTCCGAGGTACACGCCGAGCCGGCCTCGATCAGGTGGACGCCGGCGGCGTCGAGCTCGCGGGCGACGTCGACCTTCTCGCCGGGCGTCAGGGAGACGCCGGGCATCTGTTCGCCGTCGCGCAGGGTGGTGTCTAACAGCTGTACCTCGTCGAGGTCGGTGAGTGTGGTTCGGGTCAAAAGGGAGTCCGTCGGCTCTGCGGTGGTCTCGGGGTCGGTGCCGCCGCGGGGCGGTCGTGCCCCGGAGTCGTTATCGTCGGAGAATTTCGCGGCCAGCCGCCGCGAGGCGACTTCCTCTATCCTCCGAACGATCGCGAGTGTCTCGCGTCATTCGTACCCGTGCGAACAGTGTACACACGTATAAACTGCCGGGTCGCGTCAGGTTTGGCCGAGCGATCCTCGCTGTAACCCGGGTTTCGTCGAGGAATCCTTGATGCGATTCGTCGGCGATCGCTCGTCGCGACCGCCGACACCGTTAGGGGACTCCCCTGCGACCGGCCCGCATGGAGCGAGTCGCGATCGACGACGTCGACGTCGTCACGAATCCCATGGGCGTTCACGACCTCCGAAAGCCGGTCTCGCGCGCGCTCGGCACCGACCACGTCGCGATGAACTACTTCGAGCTCGCGCCCGGCGACGCGTTCTCCGGCGGCCTCCACACCCACGGCGACCAGGAGGAGATCTTCTACGTCCGCTCCGGCACCGCCACCTTCGAGGTGGGCCGCGAGCGCGACGAGGTCGAGGTCGGCCCGGACGAGGCGATTCGCTTCGCGCCCGGCGAGTTCCAGTCCGGGTTCGTGGCCGAGGACGCCGACGAGGAGGTGGTCGCGTGGGCGGTCGGCGCGCCGGGCGCGCGCCACGACTGGGACCAGATCGAGTCGATCGTCGAGTGCCGCGACTGCGGCGGCGAACGCGTCCACGACACCGAACTCACCGACGAGGGCCGGTTCCGGTTCACCTGTACGGAGTGCGGTACGTCGTTCTCGCCGTGAGACTCGTTCGCGGCGTTCGAGACGACCGCGCCGCGCCACCGCACCCGCCTCACCCAAGCAGCGACCGCAGCGACCGCCGCCGGGTGCCGCACTCCGCGGCGTAGTCGCAGGCGTTACACCGGTCGTCGTCGACGCGCGGCGGGGGGCCGTCGATCGACCGCACCGCGCGGAGCGCCTTTCGATACGCCGCCTTCTTCCGCACCGTCAGTCGGACCTCGCGCACGACCCCGACCGCGGGGTACTCGACCAGCGCGCGCTCGATCTCGCGCTCGCGCTCCCACGCCAGCGCCTTCGCGAGCCCGACCGCGCGCACCGCCTGCGGCTCCCACACGCCCTGCTCCGGCGGCTCGCCCGACGAGACGAGGGTCGGGACGGGCGGCGCGGCACCCTCGTCGTCCGCATCGGTCGCCCCCTCGTCCGCTTCCAGCACCTTGTGAACAGTCCCGTGACAGTCCTTGCCCGAGAGGAAGCCGCGCTCGCTCGCGGGGTCGACGAGACGCTCGTACTCCTCGCGCTCGCGCAGCCGGTCCAGATTCCGACGGTAGGCTGCCGGCGATCGGTGGAGCGGCAGCTCCCGGAGCGTCCGGTTCGACGCGTCGACCAGCTCACCGTATCGGAACGCGAGGTCGATGCGTTCGCGCGCCTTCGGCGGGACGCTCCGCTCGTCGTCGCGCCGGACGTAGTAGAGCTGTCGGGGGCAGTACGCCGCGCGGGCCAGATCGCTGAACGGGACGAGGGTCACGCGTCAGGCTGGCCGCGGCTTTGTTTATAAATAGAACTGCGGTGGCGCGTGCCGACGAGCGGCCGCCCTCGGCGGCCGCGAGTCGCACGCGCGAGGGAGTCGGTGGTCCGGAGCGAAGCGGAGGACCACCGACGAGGCTGGGGAGGTGTGAGGTGCGGTTGCGGTGCGGGGCGGGACTCAAAGGGGCAGCCGCGAGGACGGCGCAGGCGACGCAAGCACTGGAAGGAGCGAACGGAGTGAGCGACTGAAGCGCGCAGCGAGCGTGCGCCGTCCTCGCGGCTGGGGCTTTGGAGATGTTCTCCGCCGATCTGTCAGTATTGGTTTATAAATGAGCGTCTGGGACTTTGGAGAAGTTCACCTGCGATCCGCCGTCAACTACTTATAAAGAAACGTCCGTCTCGATGTCCTCGGTCGCTTCGCGGAGGCCGTCCTCGCGGGCGTCGCTCGCGAGCGACCCCTCGATGTCCGCGTCGGTGAGGAGGTCCCGGAACGCGTCGCGGAAGCGGTCGTTCGCCCGGGTGGAGGCGATGTCCGTCCGCGCGACGGCGGCGTACCGGGCGACGACATCGGGTTGTGCGTCCAACTCTTCGGCGCACTCGACGATGGAGTTCCCGGCCGCGGTGAGGCGCTTCAGGTCGGCGTACTCGAACGCGGGATCCTCACTGTTCTCGTCCACGTCGACCTCGCGGTCCGACTCGCGCACGAGGTGGAGGTCGAGGCGCGCTTTCCGGACGGTCTCGGCGTCGACCTCGTCGGGATCGACGTCGGTGCCACCGTCCTCCAGTCCATCGCGCAGGGCTGCGGCGATCGCCGCGTCGTCCTCGCTCTCGAAGCGGCCCCGTGCGACAAGCGCGTAGGCGGCGTCGTCGAGCGGCGTCGAGAAGCCGTACCGCTCGCGCATCGCGGCGACGAGGTCGCGGAGCTCCTCGCTGGCGTCGTCGCGGTCGACGAGGGTCCCCCGCTCCGCCTCCTGGCGTTCGGTGACCGTCTCCGAGCCGGTGGCGTCGACGAACAGGTCGCGGAGTTCGGCGGTCTTCTCGTCCATGGGAGCGGTTCTACGCGGGCACGGCAGAAAAGGCTCGCGTCGGAACCGTGTCCGCTCGGGCGGTGGCGCGTCGCTCGCTCGGCCTCCGAGCGGCCTCAGACCAGCCCGCCCACGGTGAACACCACGTAACAGCACGCGACCAGCGCGCCCGAGTGGAGCAGCGCGGCGTACCGCCCCCGCGCCGCCGTGCCGGCGAACCACCCGGACGCCAGCACGGTCGCCTGCGTGACGACGTACAGCCGGAAGCGCTCCAGTTCCGGATACACGCCCTCCGGCTCCGTCACCGCGTCCGACGCGGCCGCGATCTCGGCGAGCCGCGCGGCGTCGACCACCTGCGTGTTCACGACCGCGACGACGCCGGCGACGAGGACCGCCGCGGCCCAGCCGACCGCGATGTACGGCTGCATCGACGAGCGGAGCGCGCGCTGCTCGCTGTACAGCCGCCCGACCTCGATCCGGAGCGTCTCGAAGACGGCGTCGGCGTCGCTCCCGGCGTCGAGCGCGCCCGTGACGAGCCCGAGCGTCCGCGCCGCCAGCGGGGTGTCGACCCGGTCGACGAACCGCTCGATGGCGACCGCGCGGACGTCGACCGCGCCCGATTCCGCCGCGGAGCCGGACCCATCCCCGGCCGCTCCCTCGGGCGCCGTCGTCGACCGCAGCGCGAACGCGAGGTCGGCCACGTCGTCGTCGAGGACGCCGAGGTCGGCGTCGCGCGCGACCGCCGCCACCGCCGCTTCGAGCGGGCGCCCCTGCGCGACGTGGCCCGAGACGGCGTGGACGAAGTCGGCCAGTTCGCGGTCCTTCGCGTCGTCGATCCGGGTGCGCCGCGCTGCGACCAGCCCCACCGGCACCGCGAAGGCGGCGTAGCCGACGAGAACGACGTTGACGAGGGTGTAGCCCGCGAGCGCGAGCCACGCCGCGAGCGCGACGGCCGGCCCCGCGGCGGCGACCGCCGTGCTCGCGGGGTTGCGCCCGGCGGTCGCGAGGACCGCTCGCGGGCCCGCCGGCAGCTCGTAGCTCGCGCGCTGGCTCGGCGGGCGGAGCGTGCCGACCGCGACCGCGGCCGCGAGCCCGAACGCGACGAGGAACGCGACGGCGCCGTACAGCACCACCGCCCGCGTCGGCACCACGCCGACCGGCGTCTCGACCGGCGGGAGCAGCTCGGGGATCACGACCGACAGCGCGGTCGCGCCGATGACGAGCAGCGCCGGCAACACCAGCACGGCGACGAACAGCTCCGTGAGCAGTTCGAGGAACCGCCGGGCCCGCTTCCGGGCGCGGTCCTGCCGGTGCGAGAGCATGCGGCGCTCGGTCGCGAGGAACTCCGAGAGCGCCTCGTCGCCGGCCGCGGCGCGCTTCCGGAACTTCAGGAGGAAGGGTGCGAGCAGTTCCCGCGAGGGCGTGTCCCGCGCCACGCGTCGCAGCCCCTCGTCCAGGCTCCCGGCGAGCCGGGCGGCGTTGAGCGCCTTCCGCAGCGAGGTGGCGGTGGCGCCGTACGCGTCGCCGTCGGCCGCCTTGCGGAGCATCGCCCGCGGCCCGTCGCTCCCCGAGGAGAGCAGGTCGAGGTACCGCACTGCCCCCGGGAGCGTGCGCTCGATGTCCGTCCGCCGCGTCGCGGCGACCCAGCGGAGGCCGAGGCCGGCGGCCGCCACGGTCGCGCGCTTCGCGAGGAGCGCGACCGCGACCGCGACGAGCAGCGCGGCGTGGGCCGTCCGGAGCGGCCCCACGGAGTCCGGCGTCGGCGCGGGCGCCGCGGTCGACCCGGCGGAGAGCAGCGCAGCGCCGAACCGCGCCTCGACCGCGGCCGCGACCGCGGGGGCGGCGCCCGCGGCGACGATCAGCGCGGGGAGGAAGACCGCGGCCGCGACGACCCACGAGAGGCCGTACGCCCGCGCGAGGTACGTCTCGAAGCCGGTGTCGAGCGCGGTGCCGCGGTACCGCTTTCGGTCGGCGTCGTGCCGCCGGTCGCTCGCGTGGCGCGCGAACAGCGCGTAGCAGACGCGGTCGAGGACCGCCAGCCGGCCGCCCGCCCCGAGCGCGTCGTCCGCGGATCTGTTCTCAGTGTCACGGTTCCCGGCGACCGTGCCGGTCGTCCCTCCCCGGCTCACGGCCGCCCCCGTTCGGACGAGTCCTCCCGGTCCCCGTCGCCGTCGCGGTCCATCGTCCGTGCGGCGCGCTCGACGGTCGCCGCCTCGTCGGTGCGCAGGTCGGCGAGGAACTCGAACAGCTCGTCGGGGTCGTCGACGCCGTCGCGCACGAGGTACTCCACGTACCGCCGCTTCGACGCGAACTCGGCGGCGACCGCCTCGCGGTCGCGGTCGGTCCGGTTCGCGATCCGGTCGAAGACGCGGAACCGCGGGCCGGCGCCGCGACCGTCGCCCGGCGCGTCGTCCGCCCCGGCCGCGCCCGCCCTCGAAACCCCCTCGTCCGCGTCGCCGCCCGGCGCGCCGGGGAACCGGAACGTCCCGTCGCCGTCGCGCCACGCGACCGTGTTGTAGCGGACCGACTCGCCGCCGGCCTCGACGACGCCCGCGCCGCCGCGCTTCGGGTCGCCGGTCGGGCTCCGTTTCGCCTCCGGGTCGAGGCCGTCGTACGCGGCCTCGGAGAGCGGTTCGATCGCCCGGGAGACGTACCGCTCGCCGTCGACCTGCCGGGGGAAGACCACGAGGTCGACCTCGCGGAGCAGCCGGGCGGGCAGGTCCCGCTCGCGCAGGCGGTTGGCGAGGGCCTCGACGTCCTCCGCGTGCGTCGTGCCGATCACGCCGTGACCCGTACTCAGGCTCTCCGCGAAGGTCTCGAAGCTCTCGGGGGTGTTGATCTCGGCGATCACCTCCACGTCGGGGTTGAGGTAGTTGGCTTCAGTCATCAGCTCCGCCATCCCCACGGACTTGTAGGCGTCCTCGTGATCGCGGGTGGTGAGCGAGACGCCCGTCTCGTGGGGGAGCCGGACCTCGCGGGACCCCTCGTCGACGGAGACCGGGCGAGCGTCGAAGGGGATGAACGGCGCGTGGGCGTTGAGGAGCGTCGTCTTCCCGACGCCGGTCGGGCCCGCGAAGAGGACGACGCCGCGGTGTTCGTACAACAGCCACAAGAGCGTGACCAGTTCGACCGACAGCGTGCCGCGCTCGATCAGGTCGACCGGCGTGAGCGCGTCCGCGCGCTGCTTCCGGATCGAGACGTGCGGGCCGCCCTCGGAGATGACGGGCAGCGCCACCGCACAGCGGATCGTCTGGGGTACCCCGTCGAGTTCGAGGTTCACCTTCGCGGAGGGCGTCGAGGCGTTCAGCTCCGTGCCGTCGCGGGCGGCGATCCCCGTGACGACGTCGACGAACGTCGTCTCCTCTTCGAACGCGAGATTCGTCGGGACGCGCTCGCCGGCCTCAGGGGCGTCGCCGTCGCCCGCCGGCGCGCCGCCGTTGCCCGCCGGCGCGCCGCCATTGCCCGCCTCGCTCGTTTCGCCCGCCGCCCCCGAAAGCACCGAGGCGCGCGGGACGACCTTCACGCGCTCGCCGACGCGGTTCGCCTCCACGTCCTCTAAGTGTGGATCGCGGATCGGGATCGTCAAGATTCCCTCGCCGACGAAGTCGCGAAGGACGTAGTACGCGAGGTCGTCGAGGCGGTCGCGGGCGAACCGCGAATCGACCGGGGGCGCGGCGAGCCCGCGGTCCGCCAGCGCGGCCCGGGCCCGGTGGAGCGCGGCGTCGAGCCACGCGCGGGTGTTGCGCGCGGTGAGCCGCCGCGAGAGGAACCGCCGGGCGCGGGCGGCGACGAACGACTCGCGGTCCTCGATCACGTCGCTCACGGTCGTCTCCCAGATCCGTGATTTACACTCCTCGATGAGTTCCTCGTCGCCCGGGAGGAGGTCCGGCTCCAGCACGGCGTACTTCGTCTCGAACGCGTCGGAGCCGAGCAGCCGCTCGCGGTAGACGACCACCTCGACCGCGATGCCGGCGAACTCGACGGCGTACTGCGCGAGCCGCTCGGCGGCCACGCGCTCGACGTAGTCGGCGTCGGCGTCGATCCCGGTCTCCAGCGGCGCGAACGTCTCGGTGTGGACCACCAGCTCGCGGTCGTCGCCCACGTCCGCGACCTCGATCCGGTCGTCGAGGGCGACCGGGGTGAGCTCGCCGAGCAGCCGGAACTCCCGCAGCGCGTGGTAGTCGATCCGACGCCGGGCGGCCGCGGTCGCGTCGACCAGCCGGTCGATCGCCGTCGCGTACTTCGGCTCGAACCCCCGCTCGGCGCGCTCGACGACGCCGACCCGGGTGAGCGGGCGGCGGTGCCGCACCGCGGAGAAGCGGTCGCGGACGCGGTCGAGCGCGTCCTCGTCGGCGGGCGACAGCGGCGGCTCGCGGACGTCGTAGCCGAACCGCCCGCCGTCGCGCTCGCGGACGGTCGCCACCACGCCCGGCGCCGCCTCGTACTGCGCCCGGACGTCCGGCGCGTACCACGCCTCGGGGTCGCCCGGTGGCACCGGCGCGGGGACCGCGCCGCCCGGGTCGTCGTCGGGCTCGTCGACGATCCGGAGGGTCGCGCCGTCGGTCACGGTTCGGCTCCTCGCAGGGGCGGCGCCCTCGTCGGCGCCGCGGGTATCGGTCGTAGCGTCCACATCGGTATCGTCGGTCGTTCGCGGGTGACCGCCTCCCCGATTTAAGAATTTATATCATATCTGATGTGTAGTTTCAACTTCGAAAAACGTTGGACGACGGAGCCGCCGGTCGATCGAGCCCGTACTCTGGCCGCCTCTCCTCCGATCCCGGTCGTCACCGTCCGTGTGTCACGAAGCGGACGTGGGAGAGGGTCCGACCCCTCCTCGGTCGGCCTTCGTCGCAGTCGGATCGGTACGGGTCACTTACCATCTCTCAGGATGTCCCTGAAAGGTTTCTACCGACTACGCGGCCGGATGTGTACGGAATATTGTGGGATTCTGTCCGAAGAATAATATGTTGATTATGTGAATGTAAAACCCAAACACGCGATATCGGATGGCTCAGCGGATTCGCCCACAAAGAGATAACAGGGCCTAAACCGACGTTTTCCGGATTTACAGGCGAATAGAACGGACCGATCTGAAGTGTCTGTTAGGAGCCCCCAACTGGTGCTCATTCTGGTTATTCTGTTTTTACTTAATGAACGTCCTGCTGTAGCGACTCTCGGCCCATCGGCGGGAGTGCGTTTCCACGGGGGTCAGAAGCGGTAACACATCTATGGCAACAAACACTATCAATCGGACGGGAGGCCCGCGAGGATGACCCGCGCGGGCAGGGAACAGGTGTTCGCGGTACTGTTCGCGGTGGTAATGGTGACGTCGATGATCGCGGGGACGGCCGCGATCTCCGGGGGGGCCGCCGCGGCCCCCGGCGACGTCGTTCACCGCGTGAATGCGGGCGACTCGCCCGTCGCCGCGACCGACGGCGGTCCCGAGTGGGCCGCCAGCGACGGGACGTACGTCTCCGGAGGGGACACCTACGCAGATACAGTGAGCGTCTCGACGGACGCGAGCGTCCCGGCGTCGACCCCGACGTCGATGTTCCAGTCCGAGCTGTACGGCGACCAGCAGTGGACCTTCTCGGAGAACGTCCAGAGCGGCCAGACGTACGAGGTCCGGCTGTACTTCGCCGAGATATTCCACGGCGTCGACGCCGGGAATCCCGGCGGCGGAACGGGGGACCGGGTCTTCGACGTCGCCGTGGAGGACGAAACGGTCCTGGACGGCTACGACATCTACGCCGACGTCGGCCCCGCGACGGGCGTGATGAAGTCGTTCGCGGTGACGCCGGCGGACGGTCAGATCGACATCGACCTCTCGACTGTCGAAGACAACGCGAAGATCTCCGCCATCGAGATCGTCGAGTCCGCGCCCGAGCCGAACACGCTCGAGGGACCGTCGCAGGTCGACTTCGGCGACGTGCTCGTCGACGACTCCGAGACGGAGTCGGTCACGCTGACGAACCTCGGCGGCGACGGCGACGCCAACATCACGATCGACAGCGTCTCCGCCTCCGGCGACGGCGCGTTCTCAGCGGGCACGGCGTCGAAGACGACGCTCTCGCCCGGCGAGTCCGCGGATGTCCCGGTGACGTTCGCGCCGACGGCCGCGCAGGAATCGTCCGCGACGCTCGATATCGAGCACTCGGGAAGCAACTCGCCGCTCTCGGTCGACCTCTCCGGCGAGGGGGCGAGTGCGGCCGACCCGAGCTTCCAGAAAAGCACGCTCGAGGGCTTTAGCGCCGGCAACCCGACGGCCATCGACTTCGGCCCGGGCGGTCGCGCCTACGTCTCGACGCAGGGCGGTACGGTGTACGCGCTCGACGTCACCCGGACCGGCGAGAACAGCTACGAGGTCGTCAACGAGGTCCAGATCGACGCGATCAAAGACATCCCGAACCACGACGACTTCGGGAACCACGACGTGAACCGGACTAAACGGCAAATAACCGGAATCACAGCCGGCGGTACCGCCGCTGAACCGGTTATCTACGTCTCCTCGAGCGACGCACAGATCGATGTCGGCGATGACGACGACACCAAGGACACGAACTCCGGCGCGATCTCCCGACTGACGATCTCGCCGGGGAGCGACGGGACGCTCCAGCAGAGCGAGGTCGACCACGAGGTGCTGGTGCTCGGACTGCCGCGCTCCGAGGAGAACCACTCCCCCAACGGGATGGACCTCTCCGCCGACGAGGAGACGCTCTACCTCGCGGTGGGTGGCCACACGAACAAGGGCGCGCCGAGCAACAACTTCGGGCACACGCCCGAGTACGCGCTTTCGGCTGCGATCCTCGAGATCGACCTCGCGCAGATCGCGGACGAACACCAGCCGAAGAACCTCAACGACTACGACGACGACTATCCGACCCTCGACTTCTACTACGGGATCCCGACGATCCAGAACGACGACTCGACGGACGGTGACGACCTGCCGTTCGGCGGGAACGACGGGATCAACCAGGCGAAGCTCATCGAGGGAGGGCCGGTCCAGATCTACTCGGCCGGCTACCGCAATCCGTACGACTTGGTCGTCGCGGAGAGCGGTCAGGTGTACGCCGCGGACCACGGTCCGAACGGCGGCTGGGGCGGCCAGCCCGCGGACGCGAACGGCGACACCACCGCCGACGCCGCGGCGGTGACGAACCACCCCAACGAGGACGGGAGCTACACGACATCTGACCAGCTCGTGAAGGTCGACGAGGGCGACTACGGCGGCCATCCCGCGCCCGTCCGGGCGAACCCGACCGGCGCGGACATCTACGACTCGAACGGGGAGATGGTGTTCGACATCAACGCGTCGAACTCCCCGGTCCCGGCGAGCATGGTCGATCCCCAGGAGGCGGACTACGTCCCGCCGACGAGCGGGTCGCCCGATCCGGGCGCTCCGGCCGGGAGTGCGAACACGATGGAGTTCGAGGACGGCGACAAGGTCCTGTTCGGCCCGACCGGCGGGACGGCGCAGTACACCGCCTCAAACTTCGGGGGCGCCATGGACGGCGACCTCCTACAGGTCGAGCTCGGCGGCGACGTCGAGCGCGTGGAACTGACCGAGGACGGGTCGACCGTCAAGAGCGTCGAGACGATCGCGAACACCGCCGGTCCGCTCGGCATCACCGCCCAGGGCGACGACGACGAGTTCGCCGGGACGATTTGGACGGCCGACATCGGCGGAAACGGCGTCACCGTGCTCGAACCGGTCGACTACGGGACCGAGGCCGGCGACGGCGGGGGAGGCGCCACGTGTACCGGCGCCGACGACCCCGCCCTCGACGAGGACGGCGACGGCTACGACAACGCCGACGAGATCGACGCGGGCACCGATCCGTGTTCCTCTGCGTCGACGCCGGCGGACTTCGACGGCGACGGCACGTCGAACCTAAACGACCCCGACGACGACAACGACGGGCTCAACGACACGGAGGACCCGTTCGCGGTCGATCCGAACAACGGGCTCGACACGACGCTCCCCGTCCAGCACGACCTCTCGGAACTGAGCCTGTTCGGCGAGAACGGGCAGGGCTGGACCGGGGTGATGACGAACGGTACAGACTACCAGGCGCTCTACGACCCGACGCAGATGACGGTCGGCGGCGCGGCAGAGGTCCTGACGGTCGAGGACGTCCCTCAGGGCGACGCCTACGCGGACACGAACACGCAGCAGTACGCGTTCCAGTTCGGGGTCGACCCGCCGACGGAGCCGTTCACGGTCGAGTCGACGGTCGCCTCCTTCCCGGCGAACCCCGAGAACTACCAGTCCGCCGGGATCTACGTCGGCACCGGCGACCAGTCCGACTACGCGAAGCTCGCTGTCGTGGCCGACGGCGGCAACGGCGGCGTCGAGTTCGCGCAGGAGGAGGGCGACTCGTTCACCCACCAGACCTCGCCGGACGTCGTGAGCGACGCCAACGTCACCGGCGCTGACACGACGCTTCGGCTGACGGTCGATCCGACGACCGATCCGCTGCCGGACAACGGCGAGGACGAGGTCGCCCTCACCGCCGAGTACGAAGTCGACGGCGAGACGACCGATGTCGGGACGGCCGCGATCCCGGCTTCTTGGCTCGACACGTCCGACGGAACCGGGCTCGCTGTGGGCGTCATCTCGACGTCGAACGGCGCGGGCTCGACCTTCGACGCGACGTGGACTGACATCGGTGTCGACTACGTGACCCCGCCCGAGAACGAGCCGCCCGTCGCCGACGCGGGCGCCGACCAGACGGTCGACGAGGGCCAGGAGGTCACGCTCGACGGGTCCGGATCCGACGACCCGAACGGCGATCAGCTCGGCTACACGTGGACCCAGACCGCGGGTCCGGACGCCGGTCTGAGCCAGAGCGACGGTGAGACGGCGACGTTCACCGCGCCCAAGGTCGACACCGAATCGATGATCGGATTCCAGCTGAGCGTCTCCGACGGGCAGGACAGCGACACCGACGAGGTGAACGTCACGGTTCAGCCGGTCGCAGACGAGCCGCCGGCCGACGACACGATGACCGTCGCGGAAGCGGTCGCGACGGGCGGCGAAGACGACTCGCTGATCGAGGACGCGGAGATCCAGCAGGCGATCAACTGGTGGGCGACCGACAGCGAGGTCCCCGACACCGGCGGCGAGACGATCGGTGACTCCGAGATCCAACAGCTCATCAACTACTGGGCGACGGTGACCCCGGTCGGCGACGCCAACGGCCCGCCGACCGCGTCGTTCACCGTCTCTCCCGACGCTCCGGAAGCGGGTCAGCAGGTGAGCTTCGACGCGTCCGGGTCCAGCGACGACGGCTCGATCGCGAGCTACGAGTGGGACTTCGACGGCGA
>NZ_ALWQ01000009.1:0-90318 GCF_000296615.1 Halorubrum sp. T3
CACCCAATTGAGGATATTGAGTCCTATCTCAATGAGGAGGACCTCGAACTGTTTCGGACAACATCTGACGACGATCTCGTCCACGTCTGGGGGACTCAGTAGACGGGACGTGGCGGAACGTCGAGCGCAACGACATCGCGCTCCTCTACCACGATGGCGCCTTCGTCGCGAGGGCACAAGTCCTCCAACTCCGACACGACCCGACCTTGCGGAGTCTCTCTGGAGAGAGAACGTGGAACACGGTCGCTGAAACGAGGAAAGCCCCTGGGAGTACATGACTTTCCTCACCGATGTTGAGGAAGTCGACGTCGACATTAAGCAATTCAACGAACTCGTTGACTATGACGAGACCTACCGCCCCCAGGGATTTACCCGAGTCGCCGACAAGCGCCTCGACCAACTCTCTGGGGAAGGATCGTCGAGACCGCTATTGCCGATCTGACCGATGCCGGCGAACGTGTTCACCCCGTCGACGACGAAGACGACGGACCAACTCCCGACCTCGCTGACTAACCCCAGGCGGTTAACACAGATGGGAACGCCCACGGGGAGTTCGAGAAGCACGTTGCGAAGGCCTTCTCTCGGCTAGGGTGTGCTGCTGACTGGATCGAGTGAGGGAGAGACACCGACGTGGTGTTTGGTTTTACCGTGGTTGACCGCAAATTTCCAAGTTACAAACTTTCGGCCAATGCTTTACTAATCTGCTCAAACAGTCGTATATTCTTTATCCCACACTGACTAACACTTTTGTAGTATAAGATTCGATTTGAACTATGTTCGGACACGGCAAGTCTAGACCCCGATTCCTGACCGATCAGGAACTTGATCAGCGTGTCCGCGATGTGGTTCCTAGCCGAGTCAATACCGCTCTCCAAGAACGGACTGATAGCGATTGTTCCGACAGCTGTCTCTGCCACGATATAACCCGAAAGAAGGTTGCTGAGTTAGTTAACGAGTTCTCAGACGGGTCCATGGAGAGGACTAACGCCGTATACGTCCTTGAGTGTCAGTGGAAAACCGTCTCTCAGCGAGTAGTTCGGGAGGAACTCCGGCTTCAAAATGACGTGTCCTGGGTCGGTGAGGCGCAAAAAAACAGACGGTTAGTCTATGTTGGCGTCTCAACGTGTGTTCCTAACCGCCTGTGGAAGCACTCTATTGGGAGGGGAGACGGTGCAAACTTCACTCAGATGTTCCCGCCTACTCGGTTGCTCTCAATTCAGTGGTTCAAACGGGAGTCAGATGCCTACCGGGCGGAAGAACTCACAGCGCAAATTCTTCGAGAGGAAACACACACTGGTGTGTACATTTCTCAACCTGGATGAATTGATCGGGCCCTAGGCGCCACAATGACTGTCTAAAATTGAAGAAGTTGACGTCGCCTCTATCCGGTGACGGTATCTGGCGTCAAGAACAGTCATCCCAACTGCTGACCAAACACCTCGCCAATTCTTATTACAAGTCCTCCCATTCCACCAACAAATGGATTGGGACACGACGATCAATCTCGGCGGGTTCGGCAACTCCGCACAGATGGAGTGGCAAACCGTCAAGAGCTGGAAGTCATTTACCAACTTCTTCGACGACGCCGTCCACATTGACGCAGTCACCTACTGTGAATCGCCTGAGCTCCTCCTCGAATTATTTGATCAAGAGGACTCCACACTGGAGACAATGGACGTCCTGATCGGAGATAAAGATGAGTACCAGTCCGCAGTTGACGATGCCACGGTAGCCCGCCGACTTGAGTGCTACTACGCGGAAGATAGACTAACTGTCAGACTCAAAAACCGGAAAGTCGTCCACTCCAAGCTGTATCGGATAGTGGAAGCCGATGACACAGTGACGCTCATCGCTGGGAGCGCGAACCTATCCTACAACAGCTGGAAAAACCAAACCAACAGCATCGTCGTGTTCAACACGGAGGTCGGGAGCCAACTCGATCAACAATTCAAACAGTGGATCGATGACCACCGCGAGGAGTATGCTGACACCATCTTCATGGAGGACCTCGCGGCAGAGCTGGAAGAACTTGAGGATGAAGAAGAGGTCGAACGCCGTATCGAGTTGTGGATAGACAACCGCAACACGCAGCTCTCAGAGCAGGGGGAGATCCACTCCAATGTCGGCGAAGAACTCGAAGCGTTAGGCGACGAGGTAGACCAGGTCGTGAGTATCACTGATGACCCCGAAGAAGCAGATGAGGTCGTTAGCATCGATCCCGAACAGATCGAACCAGAGGATGACAGCACTACCAATGGAGATGAACCAGATGAAGCACCTGTAGAGGGAATTACCGCAGCAAAAACGCCTGAATACTCTATCACCCTCTCGACGCAAGGGTACGAAAACGACGGCTACCTGGACCAGATGGAAACCGACCTCAAGCGTCGCGGCGCGGATGTCGGCGCCGACGCTATCACAACACCCGTTGAGGGGTACACCAATTATCTCCAAACGCGCTATGACGTGCCGAAGATGTGGATCGACGAATCGAACGCCCGCGTCCACCTCCAACACGGCGAACACCACCGCATCCTGACCGCCGACCACGAACCCGACCCTGACCTGCTTGACGCCGCCCTCGAAAACATCGAGAACTACATCAAGACGATCGACCGCTGGGGAGAAACGAACAACCCACGGGCAGTAAAAGCGCACCTGTATGAGGGCGTGCTCTACGGGCTCTGGGCGCCATTCGTGAATCTGTACGCAAAGCAGTTCTACGGGAGTGTGACCCTCGATAATGCGCTTCAGTATCTCTATATATTCGGTGAGTCAGACGCGGGGAAAGACAAGTTCACAGAGTTCGTGTTACGGCTGATTTCCGATGACCTCGTCCGGGGTGGGGCTGACGCGGACGATGTCGGAAAGAATCAGATTCGATCACTCCGGAACATCGATACGGTGTTCCCGTATGTCGTCTCAGACATCTCCAAACAAAAGATCGAGCGGGTCGATACGCTCCGGAACTTCTGGCAGGACTCGTGGCACCCATCGAACGAGATCGCGTATCCGACGCTCATCTTCACTAGTAACGACTCCCGGCCAAACGATTGGTTCCGGAATCGAGCAAAGATGCTTCACTTCGACGTTGCGTTCCCATCGAATCCAGAGGACGAGGGGTTCTACAAGGCCCAAGAGGATCTCAATACGATCCTCGACGCCCGTAACCCGATCTTCTCGTATGTGTCACGGCGTATCCTTACTGACGAGCGGTATCTCGATGCCGGTGGAACTGTCGATGACGTTCGGCAAGTGTTTCTCGAGTTCTACGACCATGCTGACCGCAATGTCCCGAAATTCTTCCCAAAAGAGCCAGCCAACCGGAAGTACAACATTGGCAAGCGCAAGTGGAAACAAGCCTACGAACGCGGTGACGTAACGTTCGATCGGCGTGAAAACCGACTTATTGCTGAATTCGATCTTGAGCCACACGAGCTCTACAGTTATCGGAAGACCCTCCCGACGAAGATGCGGCCGGAAAAGAGCGGGCGGAGCATCATCATCAAGAACCCAGACGGCTTCGAAGAGTGGATAGAGCTCGCTGAACTGTCTGGTAACGAGGATACAGAATCATCACCAGGATTTTTCAGCCGTTTACTGGGATAAACTCTCTTCTCATCCGGTTGGCAGCTGTTAGGACACTAGCGACCCAATAGATTAGTGTTGAGCTCATTCAGGTGTTGGATTACAGCTATGTAAGCCGGGAAGTCGGCGATAGAAGGTCTCAGTGGTGTACATCTGTAGTATCAACCCAAAGCTTGTGAGATGGCTCTGTTGAAATCCTCAATAGGTGATACATTCTGTTGCGGCTGCGGTCAATACAGAGGACTCACGAATCGCTCAGTACTGCGTGGGGTGTATCGCAGTCGGGAGTATCTGGCAAAGCACATATCCACCGTCTGAATACAAGGTATGGACATGGATCTTGAACAGTTTCGCTACTATACTGCGTGGCACCACCACGCAAATCAGCGTTCTTACGAGGCTCCAGCCTCCCCGTGGAGGCTTCTCTCGGTGAGTCCAGCAGCAGTGGAATGGTACCACCCGAATCTTCAACTTAACTGGGGACTCGGTCGAGTGGAAGGTGGAGAGTGGGACGACACAAGCAACTGCTCGCGTCTCCGAGACACCGTTATTTATCGCGGGCTCAGCGAGAGATTTCAGGAAAGCTACGCATGGGAAGATACAACCCTCTTTCAGTGCGTAGCGGAGCAATTTGAGCAGCGTGAGACAGTGCGAGGGTATGAAGACCCATCAGAGTACGTGAAGGTTCGGTGTGCGTATCTCGATAATCTCTTCGAATCGATACGTGGTGACGGGTACCGCTCGAATGCAGCCGCTTACCACGAAATGGCGACCGAGGATAACGAATTCGAAGATGCGTATGCGAATCATTTAGATCCGCTTGTTGCTATCTCTCGAACCGGTGAGATATACTGGGTAGAGGGGTACCATCGATTCGCAATTGCGTCAATTCTCGAAATAGAGGAGATTCCTGTGTACGTCTTGTGCCGCCATGAAGAGTGGCAGCGCACGCGGGACGCCCTCTCCACTGAACCGTCCTCCTCACTCTCTTCTGAGTTGGAGAAGTATGTCCAGCATCCAGACACACAGGACATCGAGGCGTAGAGTAGTCGGTACCCGATTTGCGTGCTATATTCAGCATATTCACTGAAACGTGTCACAGGCTGAGGATTTCAACAGAGCCTGTGAGATAGAAAATAACCGACGTTCAGTCAGTCCAATCCACAATGACTTCGTTATGATATTTGAGGAAGCTAGGTCGGATCCGATGACCGTTTTGAATCTGTAACTGAGTCCCTAAGATAGAATCGTCGTAGGCGTGAGTCACGGTGTGCGTATCCGGATTGACAGTGATCATCCCATTATCGAAATCAGCATGGTGGTTGGGACAACACACCAGCATATTCTCGGGGATATCTGGACCGTTGTGCGGGTCACCTAACGGCCTGATGTGGTGAACCTCGGAATAACCTGAGTCGGGACCACTCTGTAGCCGGTGCCCACAAATTTGGCACGTGTGGTCGTACAGCGATTTCAGCTCAGTGACGAGGGCCTGATCTCGAAGGATTTGGTCTTGGACCGTCGTCGTTCGTTCCGGGTCTTCGACATTGCGACCATCCAGAGCTGTATGATTCTCGTCTGTGTCCGCTTGTGTCGACGATCCTGACGTGCTGCCAAACAACTTGGCTTCGAGCAGTCTCTCGTCACTGTAAAGCCTGGTAAGACGGTCTGGACTGACTCGGAGGAAGCCCTGAACGCGTGGAGTCCCGTTGTAATCGAGAGCGTCCCAAATGCGCGTGATTGCTGGAGCCCAGTCGTAATACTCTGCGATGGTGAAAATGAAGCGACTCTCTGGATTACCCCAAAGCCACGATCCAACCTCTGGATCATCAAGGGTCTGCCCAACCACACCGCCAGCAAAGAAGTCGCCGTCACGATAGAAGAGCAGACAATCTCGTGGCCGCATTTCGGTGAAGTACCGCTCTGTTTGTGGACCAGCTGTCGAGCCCCAGATACGTGCCGGTAGTAGTGGCGCAATCGATTCTGGAATTGTGGCTGAATCTGAGGGCTCAACCGGAGTACCGACTGTCCTAGTGAAGCGGTCTATCCACTCGTCGTTCACAGGGACGAGAAACAGGTTTGGAAGTTCAACCCGCCACATTCCGTATTTGTCGTGAGGGCTGATTCGGGTGTTATCTTGCCGCCCGAGTTGTTGTTGGACTCGGCGTACCGCGTGTTTCCATTCCGGTTGATCGGCGCCATCAGCACAGACATCGTCACATCGGAGGTCTTCGTCACAGAGTTCGGGATAGGCACGTTGTACTGCCGAGTAGATTTCATCGCTTGTGGATTGGACACCCGGCGGAACGCACGCAAATTGCGTAGCAGTGAGTGTATCTTGGAGTTCACGGATGTCGTCACGCATCAACTACGTGGAATGGGGCTGATGGGAAAAATCACGAGGCTGGATAGAGCTACTCCACCAGCCGCGAGTACTACACTCGCCTTCTGTCATTCACAATGTTTCGGTTGATATTCAACAGTATGATTATGCCTGAAATAGTGACATTTTGTGATGAGGAAGCCACTTGACAATTTATTCACTTTTTACCGGGGACCGTCTCATCGTGACGATGAGCAGTATCACCCTGGGAAACAACTTGAAGACAACGCAACGAAGAGCCTTCTCAATGTACTCGAGGAGACAGCCACCAGAGATGAAATCGTTCTTGAGCAGGTCCTCAAAGGGATTGAGCACTCGGTAGGAAAGACTAGCATTACTGATCCAGAATCCAATGGATGGGAGATTAACACCCAAGAGCCACTCAATGCGGTTGGAAATAAGGAGAGGACATATCTCATTGGCCTCTCAAAATCTGGCGACGATCCTCTGGGGGTGGAGTCTATCGATGATGGGACGCCACCAGTTAACGAGTCCCGACGCCGGCTCGACGCGGTCATCACACACGATACAGCAGGCGTAACAGTCGTCATTGAGTCGAAATTCAATTTTAATGATCTGAACTCAGAGCAACTTCAGTCGTACGCTGCCGCACTCGGGGTAAATGGTTCCCGGTATGCCACTATCTCGTGGCGGGATATTTACCAGTGGCTCGGTGAGTCTTCGAATGAAATTACCCCAACCTCAGAATATCTTGTCGAGGAGTTCAGAACCTACCTCGAGTACTGGGTCCTTGAGTTTGAACTCTCAAGTTCACGATGGACTGGTGGAACGAATCAGGTAAAACTAGTTCGGAATGAGAGACCATTACGTGAAAGTAGTGAGATTGACGCGAAGGAGCCGGAGGTAGTACTACAATTTCGAACGCTTCCAAGTGACCCTGACAAAAACAGGGGTCCTCGAGTACAATTTACAGAGTCAGAGTGGCAGGCTCTCATCCAGGATCTCAAAGAGAGCGGTGAGAGGATGGGATACGATTTCTTGAATGCGTTCAGAGAGACATCTGATAGAGACACATTCTGGAAGCCAGTCAAAGACGCTTACGAGGATGAAGGGCCTCATACAATCATTGCCAGCATCGGGGAACAAGGTAGTGTGCGGAAAGTACTCCGAATAGATGATGATAGCGACGAGGATAGCAGTAATGATGAAATCAAACCCCTGTTGACCTTCCAAACGTGGTCAGAAGGAAATTCGGCTCTTAGGGGTTCTCGGCCGATGTTTGACGGAGACGAATTCTACTCGTTGTCTTATAATAGTCAGAAGGAAGATAGTGGCCTAACGGATCATCAACGAAGAGCCTTATTCAGTTCCGAGGTATCGTTCGAAGAGCTATTTAGATAAGCACCGAGCCCGCGGATCTCCGGATTTTCATTCGGCATAATCCATGAGTCTCTGCTGTGTAGGAAAACATCGCGAAGACAGATGTTTGATGAGGACCCAAGAGATTCGGATCAGTTTGGGCGACTGCTTAAAAACCGTTGACTAAGCAAAATCTAATAGCTCACAAATATTGTTATTCAGAACTGACTGCTGCCTGTAAAGCTCCTCTGGAGTCCACGAAAACGTTCGGGCCTCCTCAGCCTCTGTGAACAGCAATGTCGCCTTCACATCTCGCGTCGAATCATTCTGGTACAGCGCAACTGCGTACGCAAGCATCTGCCACTCGTAGTGCTGAGCTTTCTCGTCGAGTAACGCCTCGTCGGTAATCTTGTTCGTCTTGTAGTCGACAATGTGGTACGCCTCATCGGTGACGATGAGATGGTCGATATCCCCGTACGTCTCACCGTTTTCAAGCGTCGCATGGACCCGCCGTTCGTCAGTCGCAGTGGGTGCGTTGAGACCATCCAGATACTCGCGAGCTACACGTAGGTGCCGCTGTAGTTCGGATATATCGCTCTCGTCAATCCGGGTGAGTGAAACGTCAGCTTGGACGGCAAATTGCTCGAGCAGCTGCCGAAGTCTCTCAGCGTCATCCGGCTCAATCTCCAGCTCTACGGCTTTGTGAAGCGCGCTCCCGAACACGGTCCGTGGCAGATACTCCGGAGAAGATTCCTCCTCTGAATCCTCTCCATCCTGCTCATCTGGCGGAACGTAGGAGACATGTCTCCCTGAGTGGTCGACGACGACGTCGCCCGGTGCGCCGTCCTGAATGAGCGATCCCAGATACGATGCGGGAATGCTGTACTCCGGCTCCGACTCAAGTTCTGGAATATCGATTGATAGTGAGGGCGCTTCGCGATCCTCTTTACTGGTAAGTTGATGTCCTGTTCGGGGAAGCCGAATCGTGAGTGGAACCTCAGACTCCCCCTGCCAAGCAACTTCTCCATCGGCGTCGAGTGCGTCTGTCGCCGCATCGTCGACGAGAAGCGACCCGAGGAAATCGTACCAACTCGATGGGTCCTCTGCGTCACCCGCCTCAAGGTTCGCCATTGACCCGTCGTCAGCGGACGCCGTCCCGACGAGATACAGGTGGTCACGAGCGCGTGTCATCGCGACGTAGAGGATACGCTTTTCCTCAGCGATCGCTTCACGCTTGCGCGCGAATTTCAACCGCTGCTTCAGGATCGTATCCTCTTGTGCGAAGCCGTCCTCGATACCGGGGCCACGGATGCCAAGGAGCGGTGTTCGGTCATTGCCATCAGCCTGTTCGATGGTCTCGAATTCAGCAATCCCTTCCCCGTAGCCGACTTTGAGGTTGAAGTCCTTCGATAGCCCCGGAACGAACACCGCGGGGAACTCCCGACCTTTCGCGTCGTGGATCGTCATGATCCGAACGCCGTCGGCGTCTTCGGCCACTTCGGCTTCTCCCTCCCGGGTCGACAGTTCAACTTCCCGCTCAATCCGATCGACTACAGCCGACAGTGTCTGGAGTCCATCCTCACTCCAGCCCCGTAATCGTGCTCGGAACTTCTCGACGTTCGCGACTGCCTGCTGACCGCGTTCGTCTGTCGCGAGACTCGCGATGAAGCCCGCATCCGCAATGATTCGACTGAGGAGCGCGTCCCAGGTCTCAACGATAGTCTCTCCATCCCCGACACCGGCGAGGGCTCGCCACCGCTTGAGGTTCTCCTGAGCAGCTGTTAGCCGGTCATCGTCGGTCGCTGCGAGAGCCTCCCAGAGTTCACCCTCCCCAATCTGGTCCCGGTCGATATCCGCCCAGAGTGAGACGATGCACGAGTCTTCGAATCCAAACACTGGTGACCGCAGAAGGCTATACAGCGCCAAGTCGTCGCTCGGATCCGCAAGCACTCGGAACAGATTTCGGAGTGCGACGATTTCGGTACTTTCGTAGAAGCCAATCCCTGAGGCGACAGTATAGGGGATATTCAACGCCGCAAGCGCTCGCTCGTACTCTTTCAGATGCGTCCGTTTGCGGAGCAGTATCGCCACGTCCGATGGCTCGAGTGAGGTTGGCTCCTCTACTGGCTCCCCATCTTCGAAGCCGACTGTCTCGTACCGTTGCGTGTCGTCTTCGAGTACCGCTGCGACTTCAGCTGCGAGGGCCCGCGTATCGAGTTCTGTATCGTCCGCCGGGAGATCCTGAAGCGCATGCCCGGCCGGGAGGACGGTCTCGCGAGTTTCTGCTTCCTCCGGCACCACGACGAAGCTGGCGCCGGTGCTGAGCTCCTCGCTATCAGTTCGGTCGGGCGTGAGACGCTGCGCCGTCGGCTCGAAACTCGTGTCGTCAGACTGGATTCCAGTGGGGGCGTCCTGGTAGGCAGGCGGAATGACACCGAAGAGCTCGTCGAATAGGTCGTTAATTGGTTCGAGAACAGCCGGCAGTGAGCGGAAGTTCCGGTCGAGTCCCCCATCGCCGTCAACTGGGTGAACCTCTTCTAGTGAACGGAGATCCTTTGTTCCGTTCGCTGTCTCGAGCCGCCGACGTTCGCGACTAAACTGCGCCACATCGGCTCCCCTGAATCGGAAAATGCTCTGTTTCTCGTCACCCACGACGAAGACGTTACACTTGCTATAATCGTCGTCCAAGGACGTGAGCAACTGTACGAGTTCCCACTGCCGTGGGTCCGTGTCTTGGACCTCATCGAGCATCACATACTCAAACGAGTCACGAAGGGAGTCTCGAATGGTCTCATTCGACTCGAGAAGGTCGATCGCCGCATCGATGAGGTCGGCAAAGTCCAACGATGACTCACCACGCTTGCGCTGCTGGTACGTCTCGTGGAGGTCCTGATAGAGCGATGCGAGCGCGACGTAGTACTGAGCAGCGTTGCGATCCACGCCGAGCCTATCAGACGTTGCCCACGACTCAACGGGTAACTGGTCCACCAGCGTGGTCGTGCCCGCCTCGTATCGGCGCGCGTTCTCATCATTCCAATCGTCATGTCCGGAATACGACCACGCATCAAAGCCACCGCGATACGCTGTACCGTCGCTCGTCAGCGCCTCACAGATGGCTGCCATCGCATCGTGAACCGCGATGTCGTCCATCGCTTCGATATCGAGACTGTGCGCTCCTACCGCATCTGCGACGTTCTGAGCGATTCCGATACGTTCCCTACCCGCCGACTCACTCGACGCAACGTGGCAGATATCTTCGAGCGCAGCCCGGACCTCGTCACGTGCTAAGTGTTTCCGCGCAGCGTCGATATCAATCGCACAGTACCGGTCACCGACGTACTCCACGTAGTCTTCTGGCGCCGCGTCTGCCCAGGTGTCGGCCCAGTTGCGAGCCTGATGGTGCTCACGAAGAAGGTCAGTCAGCAACTCCTCAAGCCGGTCGCGATAGTATATCTCCGTGAGGAGTTCCAGTCGATCGTCCTCGAGATGTTGGTCGATAAATCGCTCGACTGTATCTTGCTGTTGACCGGTGGCAGTCGTCTCCTCGATCACATCAAAACCGACCGGAACGTCGGCCTCCAGGGCGTACTCACGCAGGAGTCTCGCACAGAATCCATGAATCGTGTGGATGTACGCCTCAGGGAGCTTGTCGTGGTACTCACGCCACTCCTCGTAGGCCTCACCATCGACGTTCGCGAGCCGGTCGCTGACAGACTCTCGGACACGCTCTTGGAGTTCCATCGCCCCGCTCTCGGTGAACGTGATGGCAGCTATCGAGAGCGGGTCGGTGTCCGTTCGTTCGAGTAACTGTAGATACCGCTCGGCGAACGTCGTCGTCTTCCCACTCCCCGCACCGGCGGTGACCGCGTAATTCCGGTCGTAAGCGAGGGCGGCTCGCCGTTGTGCGGCTTCGAGTTGCTCGAAGTCAACCATCAGACACCACCCCCGTCGGCGTAAGCATCCAGATCCAGGTCCTCGTTTCGGGCTCGTTCGGAGATGTAATGCTCGCTGTCATCGAGTTCGTCGATGGTGTCACGCTGGTGGTGGTGCCGCACGTCACAGCTGTGCCGGAATGTACAGTTCTCGCAGTTCGCGAGATTTTCAGAGAGGAGCGTCGGTTGGAACGCCCCGTTCTCGATCGCGGTCCCGATACGCCCGACGCGAGTCGGTGTAACGTCGCGAATGAACCGAGAGAATTCCGCCCGAGTCTCGAACGGGAGTCGCCAGGACTGGGACAGCGGCGGTACGAGTGGGGACGAGTCATCACTCACAGCATCCTTCGATGTCAGTTCACCAGCGATCGGGTCAATATCGTCGGGAGATTTGAGCTTATAGTACGACCCAGCGACGGCCTCATGT
This sequence comes from Halorubrum sp. T3, assembly GCF_000296615.1. NCBI lineage: Archaea > Methanobacteriati > Methanobacteriota > Halobacteria > Halobacteriales > Haloferacaceae > Halorubrum > Halorubrum sp. T3. The sequence continues at coordinate 11,651 of NZ_ALWQ01000009.1, forward strand.
GAGTCGCCAGTCCGCGCTTCAAGCGCCGTCTCAAAGGCAAGCCCATACAGCGGGAGCTGAAGTTTTGTTCCACCGGTGATGTCTGATCGCCCGGGTGTGCTCCCGGTCTTGTAATCACGGATATGGAATTGGTGGGGCGTCTGTCCTGTTCTATCGATGCGATCCGCGATTCCCCGGACGTCCACCGGCCCGTCTGGCGTGTCGATTGTCACCGGATTCTCAGAGAGTGTCTCGACGTCGTCGTAATCGATGTCGATGGCTCCCTCGAAGTAGATCGGTTGCGTCGCCATGCCGGCCTGGCGATCCAACTCTGTGTCGAGGAAGCGAGCGAAGAGGCCTGCCATTGCTTCGTCACCAAATCCGTGATACGGATTCTGGGCTGGATCTCCCAGTCCAGCCAGCAATCGCCCGATGGTTCTGCGCTCGAATGGGGTCTCCACCTCGCCAATATCGGCGAGCTCGTCGAGTGCGACATCGAGGAGTGTCGACTCCAGCGTCTCGCGATCGAAGGTAGTGAGGTCGACCGGTTGGTCAGCACCAGTGCGTAACCGGCGGAAAAATGCCGCCAGTACTTCGTGGACGTAGGTGCCGCGATCGGCGCGGGTGATTCCAGCCTCGTCCCCGTAGTCCTCTTCATAGCCGAGTACACGCTTCATCAGGAAGACGAACGGACAGCGGGCGTAGTCATCCAGTGCGCTCGGGCTGTACGGCTCCCTCCGATCTTCGGGGAACACGGTGTCGACGATATCCTCGATCTGTGCCTCGTGGTCGGTCAGGCCAGGACGCGATCGACGCCACGAACTGGTGACACCCTGTGTCGCAAAGACTCGGGAATCGGCTGGCAGTCCGTCGGCAGAGCTGAGCGGTTGGGTCGCCCGCTCCGGGGATTCGAACGACTCGCGAACTGCCCAACTCCTGTAGGACTGTTGGATATCCTCACTGACCACGTGCGGGAGGGCCTCGTCACCAGCTTCAGTGTCGGTTCGTTCGACGTAGCGTTCGAGTTCTGAGATAACGGGCGCTGGGACGTGTTCAGTTCCCTCGACAGTGTGTTGCGGAATCGAGAGGGTAACCTCATCAGAGCCAGTGAGCAGTGTTCCAAGGATGTATCGCGCCCGTCGACCGGAGTGTGCGCGACCGAATTCTTCGTCGGCGTCGTTGACCGCCTCGAAGAACGCCATCGTGTCGGACTCACTCGGGAAGTACCCCATCGTCAATCCGAGTGTGAAGAGGTGATCGAACGACGCCATCTCGGCTTCCGCAATCGGATACACCCGAACGTACCCCTGCTGTTGGCGAGGCCCACTGACGAGTTCAGCGAGCAACGCACGACGGACACGTCGCGCAGGCTCTTGGTCTGTAAGATATGGAGCTACGGCATCGAACGACGAGAGAACACGCTCAACGGCGCTCCACGCGGATTGTTCGTACGCAGGACGGTGTGAGCCTGTCGCCTCACCAGATGGGCCGTACGCGTCAACAGCGTCCTCGACAGCGAGTTTCTCGAGAGCATCCTCGAGCCCCGATGTGAATTCGGCAAGCCCATCGTCTGTGGGAGTGATTGTAGTGAGCAGTTCGCGAATCCCCTCGGCAGTTGCCGTATGATCGGTCCGCTCTAAAATTTCGAGAAGGCGTTCAAGCGTCTGATCGGGCGCTTTCGCTGCGGCAGTCGACAGCGCGTCAGGATCGATACTGAACGCGTCAAGTGTGACAAGCCGGTTCGCGGCGAGGTCTAGGAGACTACTCGTCTGTGTCTCTTCGTCGGTCAGATCGAGCAGTGCCTGTACCGCACCGCCAACCAAGGTCTGCTCGATACCAATCTGGTTGACGAACGTGAAGGGGATGTCGTACGTCAAAAAGACCTCAGACAGAATCCCCCGATACGTCGCCCGATCGGTGACAACGACACCGATGTCCGCAGGGTCGACGCCGTCATCTAACAGACTCCGAATGCGTCGGGCCGTCGCTCGGACCTCATCACGTTCTGTTGGGGGTTCTGTGAACGTCACTCCGGTTTCCCTGTCACGATACGAGGGGGGCTCCTCGGTATGATCGTAGAGACTCCGCACTGCCGCCAACCGGCTTTCATTGGTGCCGCTCGACGTCTGATATTCGAGTTCGAAATCCAATGCCTGATAGACATCGAGAGCCCGATCGACACCTGAGTCGACCCCCAAGCCGTTCCATGATTCGTGTGTGAGCGCGAGCGTCGCGACAGTCGGATATGCCCGAGACAGACGGGCGACGGTCTCTCGTTCGGCAGGTGCCAAACGCGTGAGTCCATCAAGAATGACGGCATCAACCGAGTCCGGAACCGTCGTGAGCAGCTGTTCGTTGTCAAGGAGCGTGAGATACTGCTCTGTAACGACGCTCTGCCAGTCGGGGTGGAGTTCACTTCGGAGACGCTTGTACTCAGCGTATAGCCCAGCGAAAGCGGTTGCCTGCTCTGTGAGGGTACTGTCTGTGATCGACGGATCAGTCTCTCGGAACGAACCATAGAGTTCTGCGGCGTCGACTGACGCGCTCCCAGCCGCACCGGCAGCCTGTAGTGCGTGCTCAATTGCGTCCGGCGTATCGTAGCCAGCGTATTCGAGGAGCGAAAACAGCCCTTGTACCTGGTCGATGAGATCGTTCGCGGGGGATTCAGTGCCTGCGAACGGACTATCACTCACGTTTTCGCCGTACTGTTCGATGGCTGCTTCGACAAGCCTGAACCGTTGGACACGACTGAGCGTGCTATTCGCGATATTTCCCGTCGCGCGCTCGTACAGTTCACTCACGTAATCGTCGAACGTCGTACAAAAGAACTGAATCTCGTTGTGTTCTTCTCGCCAGCGCCGCTGGAGGGCATCTGCGCGCTCCCGGGACTGAGTGAGGCAGAGGATGCTTTCTGGGTGTTCACCTGCGGTATTGGCAGCCCACGTGAGTGCTCTGTCTGTTACCAGATCTGGATCGGGACCCGAGAATAGAGAACGTGTTTCTGACACGAATTGACACTACTTGGAGAGGCAGCTACGGATACATCAATCTACGGGAAATTTCATCTCGTCACCTCATATTCGGTTGTGAGTGCGCGATCACGTCGCAGTTTCTCACGAACGTTCTCGCTTCGACAGTCGACATCCAGCTGCTTTCGTTGCCAATCCTCTCCAGATTTGCCGTTCCACACTCCGTACAGTGTTACCTTTGGGTGTCGCAACACGCCGAACAGCACCGAGAGCGTATAGAGCACATCTTGGAGTTCGTCGGCTCTGTTGAAATCCTCAACCAGTGATATGTTATTGGAGCCGTGCTGAATACAGAGCGTATATTCTTCGGAACTTCCTCAATAAGTAAATATGATTTATTATGTTAGTGAGTTATACTTTGAACTCCAAATAGCCATCCGGCCTGAAATATCCAGACGAGATTCCCCTAGGACAATCGCTTCGCCTTACGTTCGTGTTTCCTGGCTTTGAACGGGTAGTTCAGTTCTCGTAGGCAGAGGGCGTAGTTATAATGGGTTGTCGCATCCCCGGGGTCAATTTCTAGCGCTCGCTCGTAGTGGGCCTTAGCCTCCTGAAACTGCTTGAGGTCGTAATGCAAGAGCAGCGCGTAGTCATGATGGGCGACCGCATTCTCAGGATCCTTCTCCAGCGCCCGCTCATAGTGGGCTTTAGCCTCCTGAAACTGCTCGAACTCAAATTGCAGCAGCTGCGCGTAATTGTAGAGGATCCCTGCGGAGGGCCACTCGAGCGTCTTCTCGTAGTGGGCTTTAGCCTCCTGAAATTGCTTGAGGTCGTAATGCAGCAACCGCGCGTAATAGAATTGGGTCGTAGTGGAGTCGGGGCCTATCTCCAGTGCCTGCTCATAGTGAGCTTTGGCCTCCTGGAACTTCTTGAGCTTGTACTGCAGGAGCAGCGCGTAGTTGCGGTGGGCGATCTCCAAATCTGGGTCTATTTCTAGCGCTCGCTCGTAGTGGGCTTTAGCCTCCTGAAACTGCTTGAGCTTGTGCAGCACCACCGCGTAGTCGTGATGGGCGACCGCGTTCTCGGGATCTATTTTTAGCGCCCGCTCGTAGTGGACTTTGGCTGTCTGTCCGTCCATCTCAGAAGCGGTCTCAACGTGGGCCGACGCGAGGGCCTCGCGTTCCTCGGGGGTGTGATCCGCCTTGACTGAGTTGACTGCCAGCGTAGCGAGAAACGCAAGTAAAAAGTCCCGGATGAGATCCACTCCGAAGCGGGCAGTTTTGGGATTGATTCGCCCAGCGAGCTGGGCGACGAACGACTCGTCAAGGATCGTCTGTACGGTTTCCGGAGCCCCCTCCATCACTCCACCCGCTTTCCCGAGGGTGTTCCAGACCGATGACCTCTCGGTTGACTCAGATTCCTCGCCAAGTATCGCGTCCAGCAAATTGTGCCGTTGCCGTTCCCACTCGCGCAGGGAATGTTCCTCAGGTTCGAGTCGCAGTCGCGCACTACTCTCTTGTCCGTCCTCGCGTTCGGTATACGGAATCGTCGCTTTCCGGCGATGATCTGCGAGAATCTGTTCGACGTTCTCGATCGCGTTCTCTAGATCGTCGGTGGATTGCTGAAGCAGAAACACTTCGATCCGAATCCGTAGGGCTCGCTCCAGCGCGTCGATAAAGCGGGCGTAAACCTCACTCATATCGCCGTCATTGACAGCGGTCCGAACCACCGCGGCTACATCTTCGACTTCGGTGGGATTAACGACCAACTCGCTCCGAAGCGTCTCTGCGGCCTCCTCGGCTATTGCCTCGGCCTTTTCGGCTTGATTGAGGAGCCCCTGCGTGTATGGGGGCATGTTACCATATCAGTCGCGCCAAACGATTACAAATGTTTCGTGTATAGAATCGATTTGGGGCAGTGGCTCGTGCGTGGATTAATGACCGTGTCTCAGAATTACTACTTACCCATACCAAACGTTCATTCTGGCTTCGTTCCGTGACTGATTCGCGCCCTCTATTCAGCAGGCCGTTTGTATCAGCCGCTGAGGATTTCAACAGGGCCAGTTCGTCCCAAGTTACGGTCACCTTTCGTGGGATGTCAACCGGGAAGCTCACGTGGTGGGCAAGCACTCCGGCCTCACGAGCCAGATCGACGAAGCCGTAGTCATTGCTAAGGAGGATAACTTGCTTTCGACTATCCTGATCGTACTCAGCATAGGCGTCGACAATCGCTTCGTCGCCCGTCTCACTCTCGATCGTGTCCGCATACCGTTGATCGCGAAGCCGTCGATATTCGTAGAGCCCAAGGAATCCTTCACGATTCGCTCCTGCTGGCTGGTTGTCTAACCGTTCGAATTCGGGTCCGAACGCATCCTCGAGAGCCCGTGTCTCGTAGTGGTTGTAATGCCAATTGAGTTCCTCGTAGATACCCGTCGCGAGGGCGAAGCCATTGACTGGACTTCGGCCTTTGTCGTCACTGTATCCCTCCGGATCCAGTTGGAGTACATCCGGCATCCGCCACGCAAGGAGATTCGTATCAATGCCTAGGGCCACAGGCTGATGGCCAGCGTCAAGGTCGGGATACCCCTGCCGGCGGAAGAATGTCGCCACGTCCTCGTGATTTTCGATGTCGACAAGGCCCCCAGCAACGAGCGCTCGGATGTATGTATCCTTGTCAGGCAGGTCTTCGTAGGCCTGTTCACCATATGTCGTGTGGAGTTCCTCACGGGAATCTTGGTATGTGAGCGCCCCTTGTGTGAATCGGACCGTGGTTGCGACAGGATCGGAAAGCTCGATCTCGAGGAGCTCTCCAATCTCCTCACATGGGTGCTGGACACTAACCGAGGTAACCCCGTCCGTGTATAGCGCGTTGAGGAGATGCGTAATATGGTGGCGAGCAAGCTTCATTAGAAGACCTCCTGGAAGTCAACGAGCTCAACCACTGGTCTCGGGACATCAGGGTACAATCGACCGTAGAACCGGTTGTTCGAAACGTAGAGATAGAAGACGTGGTCGGCCTCAAACTGAATCCCTGCTTGGAACGCGATCGTCGACATAAACTTCCGACCGGGGGTAACGTCAACCGCTGCCGTACCCCCATCGGCCTGTATCTGAGCGATTGGTTCACGAAAGTGCTCGACGATCCCCTGGAAATCTGTCTCTGTTTCGAGGTGCGTCACGGAGAGTTCAGGTTCCTCACCAACGTATTCGACAACCACACGCTCCATCATCGACGTAATATCGACAAACTGGTCGCCGACTCCGGGATTCTCCAGCACGTACAGTTCGTCGGGACGAAATCCATCCTCGCAGGCCGCAATCAGCGGGTTGATGACCGCCTCCAAGTTCGTGCTCATTGTTGTGAGCCACGCATCCACCATGGCTCACCGACCTCCAGGCGGAGCGCTGCTGGCTTGCCATCGATCGTACTCGATTTCGGGGTGCCGGACTGCGACGCGTCGAAGTGACTCATACATGACGTGGAGTTCGCCGACCATGGTGTGGGCGGTGTCACGAAGGTCCGCTAGTTGATCCTCTGGACTGGAGTCCGTCACTGGCTGTTGCTCCTGCGGGAGCCGAAGCTGTGTGATGTAATCCAGAATACCCCCCGTTCCGCTCGCTAATTGCGAAAACATATCGCCTACTTCGGAGACAGCATCCGGGTAGGCAGCAATGATCTCTTCAGCAACTGAGACATCGTAGGCTGCTTCGATGTCCGCCGGTGAGTCGTAGCCACCGATCTCGTTACGTCGCAACAACGCCTCACCGGCGTCGGCGAACGCCCCAACCAAGACCCGCGTCGCCCCCGCAATCGGGTCTATTCGTTCGATGCCAACCGTCTCAGTCTCGCCTTCGGTTATCGAGTGCCGAATTCCTGCGAACGCCGCATACGCGCGAATGAACGCATTCCCTGCCGCATGCCCGTCACGCTTGATTCGTTGCTGGTCTTGCTCGGGGAGGCCATCGAAGGCGTCGACGAACGGATACTGTGGGACAGGGACAAGTGCCGGCTGCGAAGGATCTAACTTCTCATCAAGATCGATCTGTGGGGCGGCATAGGTGGAAGTACGACCACTGTGGACCGCATACGCTCGCCGTTCCCAGTCAAGCATCGCCGCTCTCGCTGGTGTCAGCTCGTGATACGCAGTTCCGATACTGCGATGTGGCGACGGATGCGGACGGTGTCCAATAGTTGCCTCTTGGAATTCACCAGCGGAAATGTACGCAGGTCCCTCGATTGTGCGTTCCCTGAAGACGATCGTCCCGTCATCCATCGTCGTACATCGCTTCCCAGGAATCGGCATCCGGATCGTCAACAACCGCTGTGCTAGTCGCTTGAGGCGGTCAGATTCCTCTATTTCTGTTGTCCATCGGTTCGGGATACCGGACGTCCCAAATCGGGCGCCAGCCACAGCGCCTGCGATCGCACCGACCGTGTCGGTGTCGCCACCACTGTTCACTGCTTGAACGATCGCGGATTCGGCGGACTCGGCGGTTAACCCGTAGAAGAGTCCAGCCTGGAGTGAATCGACGACGTACCCAGAGGTCGCAAGTTGGGATTCAAACGGTGCCGCATCGCGGTCGCCCGTGATGACGTCTCGTACGTGCGTGAGTGCCGTTCGAAGTTCGTTTGGAGCTGAAGCGGTATTCTTGAGCGCGGTCCTGAGCGGGTCGCGTTCGTTGCGAATGAGGTTTGCGAGCGTTCGGTTCAGAATCACACAACCCCACCGGCAGCGCGGGTCGGCATGTGTAATCGCCGACGAAAGCTGACTGACCTGAGTGAGTTCTGCGTCGAAGTGCCGAAAGGCGATCGCGTACGGCGCACACCGCATTACGCTCCCATTGCCGGCGTTGGATCCTTCCGGCCGTGATTCCCAGACATCTGCGCCAGCCTCGTCCCAAGACGCTCCTTCTCTGACCCGGGATAGGGAATCACGCGTCATCATTCCGATATCGAATGGGCGAGACTCCAGCCACTCGACGAATCGACTCGCCACGTCGTCTGGGTCAAACCCACGTCGATCGGCGAGACTCTCCGCGATACAAAGCGCCATCTCAGTGTCGTCAGTGATCGTGCCCGGTGGCTGGGCATGCGTGCCGTGGCCAAGCATCTCCGTCACCTCGCCATGCTTGGATTCGATCTCCGCGGCGCTGTTGAACTCAACTGGTCGGCCGAGTGCGTCACCACAGGCCAACCCGAGGAGACATCCCTCGGCGCTTTGCTCAATTGTCATGGGACTACGATATCTGCCTGCTCGTATAACTCTACACAGGGCGCCCCCTGCGACCGAGTCAACGATCGGAATTTCACGATCGCACTCATCCGTTGATCTGGCCGAGAGCCCAGGAGGCCCTCGTGCGGACATCAGCATTTTCGTCGCCATGCGCACGCTCTTCCAGCGGAGCAGTCGCGTCTTGAGCAGCAAGGTAGCCCAGCGCCCAACAGGCGTTCTCACGGACCCGTGGATCATCATCCGACAGTAGTTCGATGAACGTCGGCGTGACGTGCGCAACCGAGTCCGGGAAGTCGTCAGCGACCCGGCTAAGCGCACCACTCGCGTTGACGCGTGTGTACGTATCGTCGACGGTCAACAGTTCAGATATCTCCTCGGTGTACGGCTCAACGACATCGGTGTGGATGATCGCTACGTCGCCAATCAGCGCGATTGCGTTATTCCGGAGTTGGGGATCTTCAGCGGTCAGCAGGGTCGCGACGTCATCGACAATGTCGACGCCAACGCTCGGGTATTCACCAACGACACGACCGAGTCCAGCAGTCGCGTTCAATCGGACGGTGTCGGACAACGAATCATCAAGTATCACGTCCCCGAGTGAGTCAGCAGCTGGCTTCACCGCGTCAGGATATTCGCGCGTAATCCGTGACAGTGCGTACACCGCATACGGCAGTGCCTCAGCCTCATCTTCAATTATCGTCGAAAGTGTCGGAACCGCATCCACCACGTCATCAGGGTCTTCAGCAGCGATTGTAGCAACGCACCGGGTTGCTTCCCGTCTGACGGAGACAATATTTGAGTTGAGATATGGTATGAGGTCGTCAGCGAGCGGAGCAATCGCCCCTAGATCGGTCTCTCCAATTGCCCGGAGGGTGGCTAATACGTCGGCCCGGGCGGAGTGATCTCCACTCTCCAATAGCGTCTGGAGAATCGGAATTGCTGGCGTACAGTCCGCCGGTCGCACCGTGGCAACCTGACGCAGGGCCCGGACCGCATTCTCATCTTGGCGCATGTCACCGTCGGAACGGTCTAAAAGCGTGAGAACCGAAGAAATACGGACCGCCTCCGGCTGTGTATTGGCCAAACGGCGGAGCCCGATGGCCTCCTCAGCAGGAGTCTCTGCGCCGGCGGTGTACAGCTTTGGTGGCGGCTCAACCACAGAAAGCAACTCAATTGCGTCGACGGGGACAGTGAACTGGTCATCACCGGGCGCAAGCGGGGTACATTGGAGCGCCGGCGCTGCGGACGGTCGTTCGAGTGCCACGGCATCCATAGAAACTGAATGGCATAGCCGTGTCCGCTCGACTCCATCATCCAAGTACGTAATCTCAAAGCCAACCGCATCTGCATACTCGTCGAGAAACGACGATAGCGACGACGCATCCGCCGGCATAATTCCGGCTGAGGTTGGGAGCCCACCGTCAGCCTCGATATCACGAGCCCACGGAAAGTCAGGGTGAATCTGGCCCTGTTTGACTGCCGGCACGAACTCCCAGGCGTGATAGTGCTCCCACTCGTCGACGTCGCTCAGATCAAGGTCGTCGACAACGATGTAGTCGTCCGCGTCTGGGTGTAGGTCGGCGATGAGTGCCAGGCGCTCGCGACGGCGCGGAAACCGCTCATACCGACCAGTGGGTTGTTTCTCGCCGAGCCACTCGTCCCACTCATCGGGGTGGCGACCAACGATGTCGACAACACCCGGTATTGCGGCCTCCTCGGCCAGCGTCTGGTTCCCAATGGCGTAGACCGCATGGGGCGTCTCATGAGCAAGATGACGCACCCACTCCAACGGCACGGCGGTATGGCGGGGATGTGGATTCACGTCAACCGTCCAGTCACGGTCGAACGCGAACACGAGCATCAGTCGCTCACCTCATTGGGCGTTGCGGGCGCCTGCTGGCACAGCCGTTCGATGAGTTCCACCTCCTGTTCCATCGTCTCATCACCGACAGTGTCCATCTCGTCTGCGAGGTAACGCCGAAGCTGGTCGAACCGCCCCGCATATCGCTCGGGAACAATCAGCGGCACAGACGTGCGCTCGTGCTCGCCGCGCTGATCGGTGAGCAACCAGTCGTCGACGCCAGTCGTGTTATCGGCCCGACCATGGATGTCCGCCGCCCACGTCCGGAGTTCGCGAGCGTACCTCGCCAGGGCGATAGCCTTGCGGACGCCGTTGTGCGCGTACCTATCGGACTCGTTGGGAACATCGACGGTGACGCGCTCGGTGTACTCGTCACCATCTCGTTCCGTCCATGAGGCGACCAGGTCGAGATCCGCGTCTGAGCGCATCTGTTTGAGGCGAACAAGGATGACGCCGCCGCGAGCCTCGCCATCCTGTTTGGCGGAAGGGAACAGCGTTCCAACGTGCATCAGGCGGTCGGTTGCGGCGTCCGCGGACGGTGAGCCGTGAACCGCCTCGATCTCGTAGCCATCGGCGTCAAGATCGAGGTTCAGGTCATACACTAACGGAGTGACCATGTAGTCGAACTCCTCACCAAGCCGGCGCTCGAACTCCGTGGCCGAGTGGATGAAATAGTGGTTCGCCCCGCGAATACCAGACAAGGTATCCGCGAGCTCCGCGTTCGCGTCTAGCCCCATGCCGATGAACGTCGTATGAACTCCCTCAACAGCCGCCTCCGCGAACAGCTTGGTGAGTTCGCTCTCTCCCGTCGCCCCCGTGTTTGGCATCATGTCGGTCATGAAGACGACACGACGCTCAACGGTCGGTCCAGACGCTCCGTCGACCAGCATATCGACCGCCGCCTCGAACCCGTCTTCGAGATTCGTACTGCCGCCAGCAGCGATCTCCCGGATGTGACGACGTATCGCTGGCATGTCGGTGGTTCCGACATCGCGGAGTGGCTTCGCGACGTGGGCGCGGTGGTTGTACAGGACGACGCCCAGCCGGTCCTCGTCGTGGAGCTGCTCGGTAAGCGCGCACAGCGACTGCGTCGCCGCGTCAAGTTTTGTTGCCGCGCCGTTCTCAGCCTCGCGCTTGTGCCCGTGTTCGTCGTAGTAGTACGCGTCGAACGAGCTGTCCATCGAGCCAGAAACGTCGAGGACGGCGACAAGATCCAGCCGTGGCCGCTCGAACTCATCAACCGAGAGCGTCGAATCCAGTCCCACCGACAGGTAGCGCTCAGTCTCTCCACTGAGTGGGTGATCGCTCACAGCGGCCGCGTAGCGCGGCGCGAACAAGGCGTCCGACTCGGTCCGCGTGCCTGTCTCGAAATGGTAATCGTAGAAGAGTCCCTCGTCGCTGATCGCCCCCGGCTGTGGCGTGTACCCGTTTGCGAGGTTCTCCCGAAAGTTGGCCACGTCTTTCGCCCCGCCAGCGGCGAGTCCAACTGTCTCCTGGCTTGCCGAGTTTGCGCTTGCTGGCGCCTGAGATGCGCTCTCCATCAGCTGATTTTGGAGTATCCGATCGTCCTCAGCGGGGTCTCGAAGTTCGTACGCGTCGACGTGGCGTCCACAGGACTCACAAACGTAGTCGGGTGGGGAAATCGTCTCGTCGTTATCCATCGACGTCCAGTCATCGACGAGTGACCGGTCGTCACGAACCCGACGGATAGTCGCCTCGGCATCGATGATTCCGAACGGCTCGTCGAGAGAGAGCTGTGATGCCGCCCGCGTGGCAGCTGACCCAGCTGCGTCAATAGTCTGCCCTTGTCGAAGCGCTCCCCCGCAGTCAGGGCATTCTCCCCTACTTTCGTTTGCTGCGGAGACGGGGGCAGCGCCCAGGAGCCCCGAAATGTGGTGGGTTGCTCCAGTTTTCAGGTCGAGGAGAGTCTCACTCTCAGGCGAGACGAGTACCGTGAACTGCCTGCCAGATTGATCGGCAACCAGCAACCGGTGGACGTGTTCTCCGTCGCAGTCGATGGGTCGCCGGGTGATGAATTCGACTGCGATGTCATGACGTTGCCCGTCTGCTATGTCCGCGTACATCGTATCCATGGTGTCTGTGTGGTCTGTCATACCCCGGACAGCCAACGGGTGGTTGACGACAGCGTGGACGCTCGCCCAGGATCGCTGGAGAGAGTAACCACCATTACGATGCGCCTTTTACTACTTTCACACCCACCAGTATGCGATAAAGTTTGATAAATGCTTCGCCAATAAGCAAGGCAGAGCAGATATTAGAGAAAAAAGACTCACTACAGTGTTCTTTAAATCGTTATTGAGGAGAGATACTACTCTAAAGGATGGATTGTGTGAAGGAAATAGCCGCTATGCTGTCGAGTATTGTGTCGAAACAATCATTGCGAAGGGAGTCGTTGGTTAGTAAACAAACCCATGGCTATCGACGCTGGTGATGCTCTCGTCCGGGCGCTTCACGACCATAATCCGTGGTGGGAGCGTGGACCAGAGGCATTCTCACTCCCAGCACGTCAGAAGAGCGACTTCTATCACTTGGCCCGTCCCGACGAGTCCGGAAGCCAGTTCGAGGACCAACCACTGCTCGGTCTCGTAGGACGACGCGGCGCCGGGAAGACCACGCTTCTCCACCAGTTCATTCACCAGCGCATCGAAGCTGGCGACGATCCGGAACGATTCCTCTATCTTCCATTCGACGCGGACCCGCTTTACCAACTCCAGTCCGATGAACAGCTGCGGCGTGTGGTCCGGTACTACGAAAGTCGGATTTTGGGCCGCATCGAGGCAGACCACCCGCACTTCATCTTGATCGACGACGTCCACCAAATCGAACATCCGAGCAAGCCGACTATCGACGGGTGGGGTGGCCCCGTCGCGGAATTACTCGAAGATGTCCCAGGTCGACACATCGTTGTGACCGCCAGCGCCGGCATCCAAGTCGAACGGGAACTCGAAAGCATCGGAATGCCGGCCAATGACTATGACATCCAGCCGATTCTCCCCGAGAAGTTCCGGGACTACCTCTTCACATTGTATCCAGACCTTGAGGAAGAAGATACTCGCGTGAGCCCGACCTCACTCCGTACCGGGGAAAACAGTCTTCCAGCAGCTCTCAAGAGTGGAGATACCGAGTCACTCGTCGCAGAGCTCCGTCAGAAGTACGAGAAAGTGGCAGCTGTCGAACGACGCATCCAGTCACAGGTCGTCGAGTACCTCGCGATGGGTGGTACCATCAGCTATGATCTTGACGGCGCCGCCGAATCTGCGGCCGATCTGACTAGGGATGACTACGCGCGGCTTCGAGAGGACGTTCGCGACGCGCTCTACCAGGAGGTGCCCGGCTTCGAGTCGATTCAGACAATTGCAGATCTCGAACGGCTCTGTGCGCTCGCCGCCCGGAATAGAGGGACTGACCCGTTCCGGTATCAGGACCTTGTTGAACTGTTCGACGTCGACCGGCGGACGATCGCCGATAGCTACCTCCCTGCGCTGGCAGAGCTATATCTGTTGACTGGGGTTACTGAGTATGACAATAGTCGCCCCCGGTCGGTACGTCTCTATCTCCGAGATACGGGGTTGGTAACGGCACTAGCAGACGGTGACGCTGTAACAGTCCGGAGTGACTTCGACCGCGAAGCCGACCTCGCTCGGGTTGCGGCGTTCGACCACACGATGCGATTCGCCTACGGGATCAACGCCACCCAAGGCACCGACGAGACACCATCCGTCCAGTATTGGCGTGGACGGACGGGTGAAGTCGACTTTGTCTTCGAGATAGATGGAACACCTGTCCCGATTGGATTGGCATATCAGCCACGCGAGCGTGAGGACTCACTCGAAGCTATTCGAGAGTTCAAGGAGGCGTACAATGTCCCTGTTGGATTCCTTCTTGCTGGTGATACAGTGGGTGGTAACCAACCGATTGAGTATCTTGGTGAAGGGGTTATTCAGTTGCCATACTGGCTGTACCTCCTATTGTGTTAGCGCAACCGCGCTATGTTTTCGATTCCAGCGATAGCATACAAAATGCGACAACAAATATTATCAGATAGAATACTAATGTGGACACATGGAATTTACTGGGGATATCCCAGAAGTCGATGTTGACCGAGATACAGAGTTCTTTCTGAAGTGGACTGTTGAAAAGTACCACAACGAAGTCAACTGGAAGCAGGTACGCGATGATTTTGAAAAGACTGCGAACCTCGTTCGTTCACTCATAGAAGCCTGTGTGGACGCGCAGACGCTTGGATCCGCAGAATTGAAAGCTATCTGCCACGCGACGAACGATCACCTAACAAAATCCACCTTTCAGGGATATATTCGCGAATTCGAACTAGATAACGCAACAAAACAGACACTCATTGAGTCCGTTCCGGAGTCATTTGGTGTGGTTGGTGGCCCCACAATGGAGGTCTCAGTAACAAGTGCCGAGGCTGAAAAAATACTGCTGAAGGCGTTTTCAGTACTTCTCGATGAGTCCTCATCTCAGGAAGAATTATTAGATGTTGTTGATGAGATCGCCGCCGCTGAGACAGAGGGGGCCAAAACTGGTCGTTTGAGCCCTGTCTTGAGCCTCTTAAGACCGGAGTTGTTCCCGATAGCAAATGGCCCCACAAGGGACGGATTGAAACAGTTCTTTTCTCTGCCAATCAGTGATTCGCTGGCAGACTACAGAGAAGAGATCCCAAAATATGTCGCAGTACGAGAACAGTTTGGGTTCCGAGACCATTTCCGTGACCTAGACCGGTACTGTCACTGGGCACTCGAGGGTGAAGGGAATGAAATTGCCACATGGTTTGAGCAGAATCAAATAGAGAATCGGACAGTGTGGCAGATCAATGCGGGTGTCTCCAGCGAAGGAGAACCAGAAGCACTCTGGCCACTCTGGAAGGACCAGGGCATTTGTTCGCTCGGGTGGAATTCGGCTGATCTCACTGATCTATCTGATGATGAAATTGAGGAGCAAGCAGCGAAGTGGGATGGAGAAGAAGTAGCCGCCTACTACAAGCGCTTCTCCCGTGAAATGGAACCTGGCCAGATTGTAATCGCCAAAGATGGGTACGATATTCTCGGGATGGGAGTCACAATGGGAGGTGGATATCAGTACTGTGGCGACTTTGTAGAGTCCAAAACTGGAGTCCACCATCCGCATGTCTGGCCAGTCGACTGGGTTGTTACCCCAGATAGCCCACAAAGTACCAGTGATTGGGATCTTACGACGAATCTCCTATCTAGAACAGCACTCAGGCGAACGACGGCATTTGAACAACTGCGCTTAGTGCTCACACAAAAACGACCGGACCTGCTTCAGGGGTTAAGCGAGCTCGAGCGATTGGTCTCTGATCCGCCAGCAGCCTCGCTCTCAGAGATATGCGACCAGAAAGAAAACGAGCCCTCCTTCTACTGGGTAAACCAGGGCAACAAAGCCGAACGTGAGGGAGAGTACCTTCGGTCCAGCGACAAATATTACACACGTGATTTGACGAAATTACGGCCAGGAGATATCCTCGTTCACTACTGGGATGGCGCCGTTCGCGCGCATTCTGTTGTTCAAACTGAGGCTTACCAAATCTCAGGAACAGAGTTGGAAGCTGGCGACGATGAGGAAACGTACTGGCGGGTGGATGTTGATCTCACGTATTTCGATACAGAGAGAGATTTCGAAACAATCGCTCCTGTGCTACGTCGTGATGACGTCAAACAAGGTCGCGAAAAATATGCGGTGAATGCGGCTGGAGTTCAGTCGTGGTATCTGTGTAATCTAACAGAGGTTGGAGCGAAATACTTGATTGAGACATATCCTGATGAACCAGTCGATACACAGTATTTCTGGGTAAATGCTGAGACGACGGACTGGCACCACGAGGACGGTGAGGTATTCTACGGGATAACGAACTCAGCTGGAGAGCGGCGACGGAATCAAGCCGCGTATGAGGACGCTCGTCCCGGGGATCAGGTGCTTGTGTATCGCATTTCCCCGGTGAAGCAAGTTGTTGGACGGGCAATCGTGACCCAAGGTCTCCACGAGGAAGCTGCCTCAGACGGTACAACTGAGTCGGCTAAGGGAATCACACTACGCTGGAACGAATCAATAGATGGGGCGCAATGGAGTGATATTCAAGATGATGACCCACTCTCGGAAAGCAAACTCGTCGAGTCTGATAATAGCTTCATCATCACAGAACTCACAAAAGGGGAGTACGACCGGATTCTGGAATTAGGCGACATTGAGCGGTTCGAGGATTTTGCTGATGAACTCTCTATCTCAACTGAGGATATTTCGGTAGATCGGGAGAACCTGTATTTCCCTGATGAAGAGTGGAAGCGCATTAAGCGACGGATCGAACAGGCACTAGCAAACGGAAATCATGTGTTGCTGTTTGGACCGCCAGGGACAGGGAAGACCAAGTTGGCCCGCCAAGTGTGTCAAGCAACAGTTGGAGAAGACGCGTCAGAACTTGTGACTGCGTCGGCGGACTGGTCGACGTTTGACACGGTGGGCGGGTATCAAACGACGGCTTCGAATACACTTGAGTTCAAACCGGGCGTGGTGCTGGACCGATTCCAGGCGGACGATGAGGGAACACCAGCAAATGAGTGGCTAATTATTGACGAGCTCAACCGGGCAGATATCGATAAGGCGTTTGGGTCGTTGTTCTCGGCACTGACGGGGGAAAGTGTCACACTACCGTTTGATGACGCGAAGGGCGAGCCGATCGAGATTCTGGATGCGTCTCGCAGCGATGAAGAAATCGGCCCAAACCGCTTTTTCATTCCCGAAGATTGGCGGATGCTGGCGACAATAAATACGCTTGATAAAACGTCGTTGTATGAGATGAGCTATGCGTTTATGCGGCGGTGGGCGTTCATTCCAGTCGGAATCCCAGATCTGCCTAATCGTGAGGATGGCGATGACTCTGAACTCGAATCACTCGTCGCAGACTATGTCTCAGTGTGGGCGGCAAACGGTGACGTGCCAGAAGCAGACCAGCACTACGAGACGGTTGGGCGTATCTGGCGAGCAATCAACGACCGGCAAGCGATCGGCCCTGCCATCGTTGAAGACATCTATGAACATGTTGTAGCCGAGCCATCTGTGGAGGATGCGGATTACGTCTCTCCGATTATTATGTATGTGTTCCCGCAATTAGAGGGCCTGCGACGCGACGAGCTACAGAACGTACTTGAGAGGCTTGACGACATTGTCGAGGATGAAAGTGGCGAGTTGTGGACAGTTGCTCGTGATTTCTTCCAGGTGGAACTGAATCAGGATGGAGGAAACAGCTGATAATGGCGAAGACACGCGAAGAGACACTAGTACAGGAGATCGCCGATGATTTCCAGACGTATCTTCGGAAAGGCGTTCGATTTGACCGCGTCATTGGATCGGCACATGCGGACCTTGATATCGATGACATCGAAACGCTGCTTCGAATCCACTTTGTCCTAACCGACGCTGATGTTGACCATTCGGAAGTCGGGGTTCTGGATTTCATGCGACAGTTGGAGGATCGGATTCGGAAAATGAAGACGACGACGGCGCCAGAGTCGTTCCAATACCGAGGCGAGATCCGAGGGCAAATCGACTGGCAAGGAACAATGAAAACACGGGCACGTGCTGGACGGTTAAACGAACCCGTATTCGTGTGTACACAGCCTGAAGAGCACTACAATATCGACGAGAATCTTGTATTGAAACGACTTCTGGCAGTTATTCACGATATAGTCACCAATGATCTTGAGTACGCATTAGAGAATCCAGCAGGGTATGACTGGTTGAACGGGTGGGTAGACCCGAATAACAGCGGTAGTAGTCAGGCTGTCGAGTCGGCAGCAGAGATGTTAGATCGAATTTATGAGCAGAACATCTACCTCCAGCGGATCTCAGTCGCTGAAGCGGATATAACGGATAGAACGATCGAATCTGTGAAACGGTCGCGATCGCGGTTTTATCAGGACGCAGCAATCCTGTTGGATCGCTATCGGCAGTTAATGAACCACGAGTTGAACAGTACTGAAGCGCGTGAGGTGTTGAATCACACTCTCATTGCCCCAGCAAACACTGACACGTTGTTCGAACTATATTGGGTCTTCCGTATTCTCGAGGCGTACGATGACGTGGAGTATAGAGTGTTAACAGACAGCAGAGATTCGCCATCGACGATCGCTACGTGGCGGCAAGACGGCTCACGATTTGTTCTGTCACATGACGCGACCGGCGAAGGGCTCTCATTCAATGAATCGATCGGCGATGAAGAGATCAAGCCAGATGGATACTTATACCGCATAAACGAGGTGCTTTCCCGATGGCAAGCGGTTTCAGAAGATCTCCTTGATCGCGGGGGCAGTGATTCGCTGTGGGGTGGCCGGCCCGATATCGTCCTGGAACAATACCATGAGACAGAGGCTGGTGAGGAAGAACTCGAACAGGTGTTCCTCGGGGAAGTAAAATACACGCAAAATACAGATTACGTCGCAACCGGACTTCGTGAATTATTGGAGTACATGGCGTTTGTCAAGCAAAATCAAACTGGTGATTACGTTGAATCTGCGCACAACCTGCTGGAGTCAGTTGATGTTAAGGGGCTGTTGTTTGTTGATGAATTAACGCGTGAGACACGTCGTGACCGTACTGAAGGCGTGAAAATCATTCAGTTTCCAGAATCGCCAGGATCAGTATTATGAAAGAGATGACCGATGCTGCGCGAACACCACATAGATGGACTCGAACGGCTCTGTTGAAATCCTCAGAGAGCTACATGTTCGTCGTGTAAACAGCATGTACTGTTGAGGTACCGATTACGCGTCAAATACCGATCGGCATGTCCTGTCTGCGTGTCAAGGAAACGTCTCCTGTACGGGACTCACAAATATTTGAGCGGTACAAAGATATATTGACACTCGTTTCGTAGAAGCGTCCATGAGCGAGTTCGATCCGGCTCCTGACTCACCGACAGAGACGCCACGGTGGCAAGACGGTACCGATACGTTCGGCCGCGTCTACGACGTGGTTCTCGGTCTCACGTCACCGACGACGTACACGAGGGTTGCAGAACTCGCTGACTGCTCTCCGAACGCCGCAAAAAAACACCTCGATCGCCTCGCGGAGATGGGGATTGCCCGCGCTGATCGTGACACCCGCCCGGCTACGTACGAGCGACACAACGGGTATCTCGAATGGCAAGAGGCGAGTCGGATCGCCACGGACCTCTCTGTCAACGCGATCATCGACCGCGTCGAAGCACTCGAACAGCGACGGACGGAGTACGAAGCCGAATTCGGCACCACCGACCCAGCCACCGTTACCGTGTTCGACGCCGAAGACCACGACACGATCCACGACCGCATGACTGCAGTAAGCGACTGGCAAGGCGTCATTCGAGATATTCGCTTGTACGAACTCGCCCGCCAACTCTCCCAGAACGACGGACACCTCATCCCCGCCTGAAATGAGTCCGCCCCCGGAGGACGCAGCTGCTGACTCAACGGGCCCCCCCGATCGACAAACATTACGCCTGCTTGAACGACAGTTGACAACAGACCCACTCGTCGCTACCACCCAGTTCGACCCAAATACGTACGAACCGCGACTGCTCACTGCCACCCTCAACACTGAACGGTACCCCGATGCGGTCACCGACGCGAGGATTGACATCCGATGGTTCACAACCGGTGATTTTTCCATCCACTACGTCGAGACCCGAGGAGACAACACCCACTGGGAGTGCCGCTGGGACCGGCATCCAAACACACACAACACCCGACTTCATTTCCACGAACCACCAACCGGTACTGACGTCTCAGATCTCGACCTCGCTTCACTCCACCCACTCGATGTCTACTCAACGGTGTTCAAAGCAATCGAACAGCGCATCAAGTCACTCTGGTAACGCGCGCCGGCTCGATGACACGCGCTGATTCGGTATCGTCGACGGCGATGATGCCGACGTTGTGGTTCCTGGCTTGTGCGCGCGCTGTGTCGGTGATGCTGGCGGCTGGCGCGGCGACGTACCCGAGGTTGACTTCGGGGAGGTGCGCGTGTGCTTGGGTGATGCCGCGGGCGACGTCCGCAGCGGCAGGATTGGTGTTATGGCCTTTCGCTTCGATCACCGTGACTGGTGTCGTGGCTGCGTGGCCGTTCAGCACCTCAGCGGCTGGCACCCCAACGCCGAGGAGATCAGGTTCGCCGGCAGCGAGTCGGATCGTGTTGTACAGCGCAAGCCGGTCTCGAAGCGCTTGTGGAATAGTCCAGCCGCCCCACGTGGGTTGCGTGAACTGTGTTTCCGTGAATGCGTACTGATCCGGGCTCGTTTCGATATCTGGAAACAGCGTGTCTTTCGCGGCAGCGAGGACCGTTGGCTCCGCAAGCGAAACTGCCATTATCCTGTCAACTAGCGGGCAGCTGATATAACTGGGGGATGAGAAGCGTCTACAGTACAACGAGTTATTGAAACCCGATTGGTCGGGCGTCTTCTTTGGTTTGGGTTGCTGAAGGGGCTGTGTGGTCTTCGGCGTCGTTCAGCGGGGGGATAGTGGACGTGAGGAGTCCAGCGACGGTCATCTTTGTGTGCCTGATCTGATCTATCGCGTCGCGGTATTCTGGATGCCCGAAGTCGGCACGGTGTGGGAACACGCGGTCACGGAGTAAGACGCCGTTCCACCGATCGTGTTCGCCGTATTCGAGTCGAATCACATCTGGTGAGCCGGGGCCGAGTTCGTCGTGGATCGCCGTTTTAAATTCAGTTTCGTGCTCTTCGGCGAGTTGAAGATCCGTTTGGATCGTCTGATTGACAATCTGTTCTTGTTGGTCGCCCGGCAGCGAGGCGAAATCAACGTCAGCCCGTTCAGAGAGCTCCTCGGCGGTGTACTGAGATCGTAGTCGGGAGACAAACGTGTACGGACACTCGATGGTAAACCGCGGTTCGTCCGGGACAGCACGGAACATTACGTAGTGACCGTCGGCAAACACGTCCAGTCCGTGCCGGGAGTTGTTTTCGTCGCTGGGGTAGGTGTTCTCATCGATATCGTCCCCGTTCGCGTGAGCTGCCGACGCAAGCGTCCCAATCGCATCATACAGATCAGCCATTAGTTTGCCAGAATCTACCAGAGGGTAGGACAAGAAATTATTGACCGTCGAGAACTTCCATCTGCGAAGTATGGATGTACATTGAGGTATTGTTCGGGAGAGCGAGAGAACAGGCTGATGAGTCGTTCAGTGCGGTGAGTGACGAAAGAGGCCAGAAATGTTGAACATGTAATAGTATTCGGATGTACAGCGGATTGCTACTCAGCGGCAGTCGTTGGAGCGTACCCCTCGCCCTGGAGGCTGGTCAGAATCTGATCGATCTCCTCAAGAATTGTATACAGGTTCTCAGTCGTCCGCCCGCTACTCAGAAACTCATCACTATCTGTGTTCTCGACAAGGAGGTTCGCGTGGGCGACGTCGTTCCGGAGCTCCGTAATATCGTGTAAACGCGACTGCGCCTCACCTGTAGTAGAAAACCCGCACTCCTGCCAACAGGCCTCGACGCTCGACACAATCGTACTTAGTGTCGAAAATTGAGCGTAGTGGATCTCCGATAATTCTACGTTGGCCGCTTTGGCATCCGCATACCGGGCTTCGATACCATCGATTTCGTCGGTACTCACGGAAGTCTGCTTCCAGTCTGGAACCTCCGCTGAAATGAGCTCTCGCAGGTGTTCTTCTAGGTACGTGATGCGATCGAAGAGATACATCCGTGCGGGTGGTGTGTTCAGATCCGCACGGGTGAGGATGCCGGTGATCCGGTTGTGGCCCCCAAGGAAATAGACTGGTTCCTCGATTAGCGCTGCGAGACTCTCTGCGAACGACGTGTCACCGCTAATCATGTAGTCTATGGTGAGCGGCGTGAGCGCCGTCTCAAGCGTATCACCGGTATCATCGGTGTCGACATCGGCTTCGTGGATGAACCCTACTGGGTCGCCGTCCCGGTCGACTGGCGCGGCATCGTAGCCGTTCGTTGCGAGCCACTCGGCAGCAGTACTCGGTGCGGTCTCGTACGAAACGTGTTCAACAGACCCAGTCGCGAGTTCTGCCGCGGTGTTCTCGTACAGATCTCGAGCCACACACATTGCTGAAACGGGCTTGATATTCAACGTACGGCCCGCCCGAACCGGCAGCTCGGTATCGCTGGGCGCCGAAAATATTATATCTATAGAACATATATTAGTAATTGATTATGTCTAAAGGGCATTTCTATTCGGCGGGGGCGAGTATTGAGTACGGGACAGCGTCCGACCTCTTCCCCGTCGAGGATCTGGATGCGACAGTCCTCCAGTATCGAGATGCCCACCTCGCACTCGACGCGGTCGACGGTGATGCGGTGATCGTGGTCTCTCCCACGGGTCTTGCGACCGGCTACAAACTTGGGGGGCACCCAGTAACGGCCATCCGTGTCGACAGTCTCCCTAGCGAAATCAGTACCACGCTTGATGACGCAATTGACGACTACATCAAGGAGTTCGAACTGATTCAGATCGGCAAGTGGCACCACAGCAGCCCCAACCACTCGCTTGCTGAGTTCACCGACGCATAGTCCGGGTTGAGACGACCACCTCCACGACACCCCACCATGTCAGATTCACTTGCCGACGAATACCCGGAAGCCGCCCCGTTCATCGCCAAAGCCGTCGAGGACCACGGCGAGGAATGGGTCTTGGAGAATTACTACTCCGAGCTCTATCCGCTCAGCCAGGTGATGTCCATGCCGGAGAAAGAGGACCTCCCGTTTTTCGATCCGGAGACCGACGAGACGCTGTCCAAAGACGAGCAGGTCAAGATGTACGAGGCGTGGGCTGAGTACCGCGAGAATTTACGGACTGGCACGAAGCCCGACAAGTGACCAGAAACGTCCTGTACGGCCCTCAGTCAACAATATTCTGTGTGATATTATCCGTCGCTCTATTTAAATAAATAGGCTACGCTACTGTTAAATCAGATTGTTCTTCGGGAGGTGAGACATGGGTAGCTCCGTCAAATCGGTCTTAACCTCATAAATCCCCACTCACTTTCGCAGCGCCTACTGGTAGATTCGGATCTTCCAGATGAGTGCCTTCCTTACTTAACGAATCTATCGTCTCCTAACTAGCCGTTTTCTGATTCTTCTGTACTGTTATCCTCCGGTTCACTGTCGACTTCTCTTGAGATCTCCATCAGCAGAACCCCGAGCATGAATCCAAAAAAGACACCTAACAAAGGTTGTTCGCCTAAATTCTCCTGAGCGATTGATAGTCGGAACTCCCATCCAGGGGAGGTCTTTTGTTGGATTGGTGAAATTCCAAAGGCTCGACTACTGTCAACAGTACTGTTTGCCCATTCGGCTGTGTCTGTATTAGAAACATTTGCGACGATGTCGAATACCGTACGTTCAGACGGGAGGAACTGATTCCCCTGTTTAGCGTTCGCTAGAGCAACGACATCTTCAAGCGTACTTTT
The DNA here is from genome assembly GCF_000296615.1 of Halorubrum sp. T3. Lineage (NCBI taxonomy): Archaea > Methanobacteriati > Methanobacteriota > Halobacteria > Halobacteriales > Haloferacaceae > Halorubrum > Halorubrum sp. T3. The sequence goes on from NZ_ALWQ01000009.1 coordinate 35,184, forward strand.
GCCATCTGTAGCCTTTCGAATGCGTTTGTCTAAGTAGGCATTAAACAACATCCCTCGCTCGTATGGAACACGATGATCGGTCCACGTTGACCGGTTCGATAGAACACCGTGGCTACCTGCGCTAGTCTCCAATCGCTTATTGTATTCGCGTGGCGAGAGCGTCCCGGCGCCCAACATTAATCGGAGTGACATATACTCGGTTGTCCCCTCATTGAACCAGCTCATCTCACCCAATGAAGCATCACCGAAAGAATGTCTTGTATGTAAATACTCGTGAAGCACGATACGCGTGGTAGTCAATGATCCATGCCGACTGGACGCCCACGCGTCTGCTTCGTGTGCTTCACCACTGGAAGTGGGATCAACTTTTCCTGGTGTTACGAATACTGTTGTCTTGCTGTAACGATGTCCAACATCGTACTCAGTCATCGCGTATTGGAGTTGCTGCTCGATTTGCTCCCCGTTAACCGCCGATCGGCTCTCGGCAGCGATGATGGCCGTCACTTCGTGGCACCTATTTTGAAGAGTGATGGCTGAATAATTTCCTAGGTAGGCGAATCGCGTACCAACGTGGCCGCCTCCAGGGGTGGTGTGGTGGACTCGCGTCTGGATGTACGAGGGGAGCGGTGTATGAAGCCACGATTCACCGCTAGCATAGGAATCATTGATGGATAATCCAGTTCGCACACGATATGTGAGAGTCGGTGCTGCCTGCTGTCCATCAAAGGAATAGGTCCCATCCGCGGTTTTCGAAAATCCAGTCGTGTTGACAACGGTGGCCGCAGCGGGTGGGTCGATCTCAAATGGGCTCAATTCACCGTGACCATCATATGTGATTTGGACTGTGTCCTCCTCAGCGAGTCGTACCTCTCCTGTAAGCCGAGCCGACTCCCACTGTTGGGCTGAAAAAGCATCTATACAACTTTCAGGGCCTTTGTTCTGGGCTTGTTGGGCTGTTGTAGCCGTAATGCCAGCGGCGAGGACCACAATGATAAGTAGCAGAACGAGACCGTATCGTCGCATAGAGACACACGGTTAAAGACAGACAAAAGAGTTAGTCAAGGAGAGTGAAACTGAAACCAGAAGATTGACTTCTTGATGACGTCCTCACCCCGCTCTCAAAATAGGTTACAGCATACTAGAAGGTGATCGAAATGTACGACGCGTGGGCCGAGTACCGCGAGAATTTACGGACTGGCACAAAGCCAGACAAGTGACACTAATTTGGAGAACGGTGCGGTGCTTCATCAATACTATTCAGCGTCAGGATTAGTCTGGTCACCCCCATAACAGACGATTTGGAGTTCGTTGGCCCCCCCTCAATCGCCTGGGGTTTTGTTCCCGTAGCATTGGTGAGCGGATTACCCAAATGTACACCGTGAAGCGAGCGGGTGACGTGAGGGGTCGCAACGACGATGGTGTCGACTACGAACTTCCTCGACGCACCCGAGTACAACTGAGTGTTTCAACAGCACATGTCACCGGATACTTGTGCGCGAGAGGGCTACCGAACACAGTGACAGACGACCACGGCGGGTTCGAACACGCTCGGGAGAACGTCGACGGCCACCCGATGGTGAGTTTGCTCAGCTACGCCAAGCCCTACTGGGTAACTCTCACGCTCGGCGTGCTCGCGGCGTTCCTCACGAGATTTGCCCGACTGATCCCACCGATCGTCGTCGCAGCCGCGATCGATCGAGCGATCCGCGGTTCGGCCGACGCGGGACTGTTGACCGACGTGGGCTTACTGCCGCCGGGTGAGATCACCGGCGAAGCGGCTCGCCTCGCGGTCCTTGAACAACTCGTGCTCATCGCGGTTCTCGCGTACTTGGTCAGGTCGGTTGCTCGGTTTGTGTCCCGGTATCTGCTTCAAGCGACTGCGCAGAAGGTTCAGCGTGATCTGCGAAACGACACGTACGACCATCTCCAGCGGCTCTCGATGGATTTCTTCGCCGATCATCAGACGGGCGGCATGATGTCGATTCTTAACAGCGATATCAATCGGCTTGAGCAGTTCCTGAACACGGAGTTTCGACAACTCATCCGCGTGATCGCAACGGTCGGCGGGATTGCCATCATCTTGTGGACATACTCGCCGAAGCTGGCGCTCATCGCGCTCGCACCGGTCCCGGTCATCGGACTGGCGAGTAGCCAGTTTCTCACCTGGATCGAGCCGCGGTATAAATCGATTCGCGAGACCGTCGCTCGACTGAACACGCGGCTCGAGAACAACCTTGGTGGCGCTGCGGTGATTAAGTCGTTCGACCGGTATGGCTTTGAGCAGAATCGGGTTGCTGAGCAGAGCGAGGCGTACCACGATGAGAAGGTCGCGGCGCTGCGAATCCGACGTGGGTTCTTTGCGACGCTGCGGCTGTTAACCGGCGTCGTGTTCGTCCTCGTTCTCTACATCGGTGGCACTGATATCATCACCGGCATTCCTGGCCAGGCAGGGGCACTGACCCTTGGTGGGTTCGCGCTCTTTTTCCTCCTGTTGCGGCGGCTGTACTCGCCGATGCGTCGTGTCGGGAAGTCAGCCAATAAGTACCAGCTTGCGAAGTCGAGTGCCGAGCGGGTGTTCGGGTTACTTGGCCGCGAGCCGACAATAACCAGCCCTGACTCGGCGTACGTCCCTGAGTCGGTCGACGGGAGGGTCACGTTTGACGATGTGACGTTCGCCTACGGGGACCGCGAGCCTGTCCTCCAAAACGTCTCGCTTGATGTTCCCGCGGGAACAACCATCGGGCTTGCCGGGGCGACCGGGGCCGGCAAGTCAACACTCCTGAAACTCATTCCCCGCTTCCACGATGTCGATGACGGGGCAGTCCGGGTTGACGGGACTGACGTCCGGGAGTATGATCTCCAGTCGTTACGGGATTCGATCGCCATTGTGGAGCAGAATCCGTACCTGTTCTCGGGGACTGTCGCAGAGAATATTGCGTACGGCGACCGCGAGATACTTGACGCCGAGTGGGCAGAAGACCCTGACAAAAGCGCCCGTGCTCAGGTTGAGCAGGCGGCAGAGGCCGCCGCAGCTGACGAGTTCATCATGGACCTCCCGGATGGATACGACACACAAGTTGGCGAGCGGGGTATCAAACTTTCAGGCGGCCAGCGGCAGCGTCTCGCTATCGCCCGAGCACTGCTCAATGATCCTGAGATCATCGTCTTTGATGAGGCCACATCGGACGTCGATACAGAGACCGAGAAGTTGATTCAAGAAAGCCTTGAGCGGCTGGTTGAGGAGCGGACCGCGTTCATTATTGCCCACCGGCTCTCGACGATTCAGAACGCAGACGAGATTGTTGTGATGGATGAAGGCGAGATCGTCGAGCAGGGCAATCACGAAGATCTGGTCGCCGGCACGGGAACATATGCGAACCTCTGGCAAGGGCAGGCTGAAGCGTCTACTGCTGACGACTGACCTACGGCTGTCGCTGACGTTGTGCCAGCTGGTGAGTCTTCGGGGAAATGACGTACCTGAACATGTGAACTACCCACCCTACTCACCAGCTGACGCTGGTTCCTTGAGGGTGGGGCTTCCTGCTTCCACGACGCGCTTTACAGACACGGATGTATCCACAGGGAGCGCAGTCTCCACAGGCGTTTCTTCGGAGTGTCCCACTCTTAGCTGGTCGTATCCGCGAGAAAGGAAAATGAAGCCGATGTATACAGTTTGTCTGCTAACACATGTTAAGTACGCGGATCCCACATAGTAGAACCGAAGTATGAGTGGCGATTCAACAGTGTGTTCGGAGTGTGGCAAGCCAAAATTCGCCTGTGAATGTCAATTCCGCCCGGAGTATCTACCTCCGGATGACAAAGAGCGGTGCCTGAACTGTCATGGACCAGAAGATCGCTGTGTATGTGCCCCATCCTCGGATGCTGAACTATCAGTGACACTCGAAACACTGGACCCAACCATCGTAGTTGAAGGATCCATCCTCTCACAGGTTGATCAAGACGTTTTGGTGAAGTTGGTGGAACATAGCTTCTCGACAGAGTGCGCTGTATCTGCCGACGGGGCTTTGACTATTAACAACGTTCAGCAAGAAGCGATTGCTGATTATTTCCGACAGCTTGGCTATTCGATCGTGACCTCGAATCAAGACGATGATGAAAACGATTTCAGTGATACGACCGGTGACACAGGAGTATATACCTCTCAATCTACGACTGATAATTAAACTCCGTCAACGGAACCGAATCCAGAGATTTACCTCCTCTTGCGCCTCAAGACGCGAGAATCCCACCACGGGATTTCAGGCCAGGACCTGTCCTCTGATTTCAAGACGCATACGTCCCGAGTATCACTTGCGTGATAGCATCGGCTTGGGTGTCTTGTGGGGCAGTCAATTGCGGAACGTGTATGTTGAACGCGTGCTTCTCGTATTCGCTCAGATCGTATTTGACCACCACGTGAATCGTGACGGTCTGCGTGGTACACCGGCCGTCAAAGGCGTCTTAGAGAGTATGCTTGTAGGCCTCTCGCATCTCTCGGGAGTCCATCCGTTGTGGGCGTTTGGATCCACAGATTTGCGTTCAAGCGGTTTCGTGAATTCGGTCAAGAATCGGTCTCCTTGTGTTGCTGAATATATTCCTCGATAGTCTCGCTCGACACCTGCCCAGAAGTCTCTGCGTAGTATCCTTCCGCCCACCTGATTTGCTCGCCGTCGTGGTCGGCGTACCGGTGATTGTACTTCCGCGAGGAGATACCTTTGAACCAGTCGGCGAGTAGCGCCGGTTCGTTTTTGGATGGACTACTAACGAACAGGTGAACGTGGTCGGGCTGAACGGTGAGATCGAGTATCTCGAGGCCTTTGTCCTCAGCTATTTCGTGAAGGATAGACCGGACACGGTTGGCGACTTCGTTGGCAAGTACCGGAGTGGTGTCTTTCGGCAACCATACGATGTGGTAATCGAGGTTATATGTCGAGTCCCGTGTGAGCTTCATCCGTGCCACACATTATGTCCTGTCAGCTTCTAATCACTATCGATAGAACGGTGGGAAATCTAGCCGTGGCGTCGTCCATAGGGTTGTCGGCTATTGTCCGCTTGACCCGCACCTAAAAACGGAGGTATGCGCTCGTACCTTTACAACGATCGGACTGGCCCACTGTCACGGATCATAGATTTCTATTCAGAGTTTCTGCCTACAGTTGTCTTGGTCCCACACTTCGGACAGAACTGCGGATTATCGTACTCAGACAGGTCAAATTCGCAGTTTGAACACGCTTTAGAGGCCCGGGTGTTGGTCCCTATGTGCTCAGGTTTCTCTCTGTACACTTCGGTTCCAGTGCCTTCCAGCGCATAGACGTGGTTGTCGTCAGAATAGTCCGTTGTTCCGATGTAAATGGCCCCATCCACCACTGCCGGTGACGATCTGACCCACCCCCCGGTTTCGAAGGCCCATTGCGTAGTGCCGTCTGAGGCATCAACCGCGTAGAGATTGGCATCGTCACTCCCGATGTAGACCGTGCCATCCACTACTGCCGGTGACGAAGACACACTGAGGTTAGCATCAAAGCGCCACTGCTGGCTCCCAGTAGTCGCATCTAGAGCGTAGACGTGGTTGTCGTCACTCCCGACGTAGACAGTTCCATCCACCACGGCCGGTGATGACCGCACATGGCCATCAGTCTCAAAGGACCACTGTTGAGGCGACCGAGACAACAGTCCTCCCCCGTCCGAATCTAACGCGTAGACGTGGTTGTCATCACTCCCGACGTAGACCATGCCATCCACCACTGCGGGTGACGACCTCACTTTGAAACCAGTCTCGAAGCGCCACCGCTCGCTCCCGGTGGTCGCATCAAGAGCGTAGACGTTGTGGTCATCACTCCCGATATAGACAGTTCCATCCACCACTACCGGTGACGAATCCACCCGGCCGTCAGTCTCGAAGCACCACTGTTGTGTCCCAGTGGATGCATCCAAAGCGTAGACGTTGTAATCCCGACTCCCGATGTAGACAGTCCCATCCACCACTGCCGGCGACGACATCGCGCACCCGTTAGTTCTGCGGCGCCACTGCTGTCTCCCAGTGGTCGCATCAAGCGCGTAGACGTGGTTATCGTCACTCCCGACATAGACAGTGCCATCCACCACTGCCGGTGAGGAGGACACGCCGGCATCAGTCTCGAAGCGCCACTGCTCTGTGCCATCGAGATCGAGAGCGACGATGCCGGTCTTGTTTATGCTAGCATAGACTGTCTGATTCCAGACAGCGACCTCACGCACTGCGTTTTTGAATTGGTTTTGCCACTGGACAACTGGCTCGTCAGTTAGCGGTGGCGCCTGCTGACGTTGTAATCGGTGCGTTGGATTATACATCCGTACGGTCCGGTCAGCCATTGTCACCAGAGAAAGCCTACTCTCACTTCATTCCACCCCGCGGTTGGCCTCGGCTACTCACGCTACCTGCGAGATACGCGCGCTACATTCAACAGCGCTGCGTAATCGAAACAGCCGGACCCCATTGTTTTAACCAACGAACGTGAGCTGTTTGATTAGTTGTTGGTTAAAAGGTCACAGGACCGTCGAAATATCGTAACCGCCGATTCTACCGTGGCTAGCCACGATCAGAAGATCGCCGACAGCGGTAGCCTCGGAGAACCCGCGGTCCAGTTTGACCTCACCCTTGCGGGTGCCAGTCGCTCCGTCTACCACGTCCAGGACAGTGACTCCAGTATTTCCTCGTGTGGCAACAACCGCCTCGCCGGGCAGTGAGGCAATATTGGTGTATCCTTCAGCGGGTGAGGCGTAGCTCCAGCGGCGTTCTCCAGTCGTCGGGTCGACCCGATAGATGTGCTTGTTGTCTTCGACATAGACGTTGCCTGTCGCCGGGGCGGCAACGACATCGCCCGCGACTCCGGTCGGAAGGGTGTGCTGTACCTCACCAGCTGAGGAGATGCGTTTCATCGGATCGCTCCCAGCGTAGATGGCCCCTCCTGGGAGCACGTCGGGGCTTCGAGGCGAATTGGCCCAGCCGCTGACGGCCCAGCGTGTGTCACCGGTCTCCGAGCCTAACTCCGCGAGCTCACCATCAACCGTGTAGAGCACTCCATTTTCTGTCGGTTCCAGTGATCGGCCGATTTGGCTCTCCGTGTCCACCTGCCAGCGCTGCGTCAAGTCCTGGTCAAACGCAACGACACTGTATTTCCAATCATCGTCCGGCCGTTGCCGCTGGACATAGAGGCCGTGCGATGCCGTGACGACTGAGAACGATGAGGGGATGGTCGCCTCGGCCGCAACCGTCCCCGAGTTGACGTCGAGTTCGTCAGCAATCGCTTGGAGGTCTGGCTTCCGGAAGCTGGAGTCATCGGCCGCCTCTGGTGACTCAGCGATGCCGACATGCGCTCGGATGAGTCGGCGCATCTGCGACGTTGACGGTCCTCCCGCCTCGTCGACATCGTACACCGACCAAGCCAACATTCTCACGGCAGCTGCTCGCCGGCGCCACACGGTTTCTGTGTCACCCCTGCTCGATGACGTCGACGACGCGACGGCCTCGCCCTTTCTGAGTCCGCCAGGACTGTAGATGACTCACCGAGCGATGTGGCCGGCTGGACAGGTGTGTACCTCGCGGCCCGCCCCGCTCGCCGCTGCCGCCCTCCGCGTCGCTCCCGAAGGTGGCCGCTACGAGGTACAGTCCGCGTCCGGCAACAGGTACAAAGTCGACGTCACCGACGAATCGTCCTGTCCTGACTGGCAGCAGCGCTCACCTGAAGGCGGCTGTAAGCACCTGCGTCGCGTCGATCACGTAATCAAACGGGGCCATGTGCCCCGACCAGACGGCCGGCTCCCAACGAACCAAGGGTAGATCACCATTTTCTTCGTCGGAATCGGTTTACTCTTACGGGCTAGTGTGGCGGCACACTAGGCTTTTCACGGTCAGCCGCATACCGGGAGGTATGGGCAGCGACAGAATTGACGCCGAAAGCAAGGTGTCTGGAAACCAGGCAAACATCCCTGCCCGAATTCGGCGTGAACTCAATATCGACGATGGTGATCAACTCCGTTGGCATCTCGAAGACGACGGGAGCATCCGGGTCCAAGTGATCCAACAGCAAACGGGCACGTTCGCCGACTTCGACGGCTACGCTGGTGAGGAGCTGACCGATGTAACGAGCGATCACGACGCCTGGGGCGTCGACATCGAGTAAATGCCTCGTGCGCTCATTGATACGACAGTCCTCTTTGCCGCCGCATACCGGCGGGATGGATCCCACGATGCAGCGCTTCCCGTGCTCGAAGGCATCGATAGTGGAACGCTCCCGGAGGCAGTCGTCCTCGACTACGTTCTCGCTGAGACGCTCAACGGTCTCACGACCCATGCCGGCCACGACGCAGCCGTCGATCTGCTCAATCGCATCGAAGAAAACGCCCGTTTCCACATCGACTCACTCACCACCGACGCCCTTGCGACAGGAAAGGCCCTCTTTCGCCAACACGAACCGCTATCCTTCGTGGACGCCTGTATTGTCGCGTATATGTACACCGAGGGGCTCGGCTACCTGTATGCGTTTGACGACGATTTCGACACTATGGAGGATGTCTATCGACTTGAAACAGCAACGAATCCCTACGATCCGAACTGACGCTGGCAGACGCCACGGCTGGTGTCGATGTTCGGTCTCATTGTGGTAGTAGCACTTCGTATTCAGCCGCCAGCTTCTGGAACTCGTCCCACTCTGGTAGCCGATCGCCGTCGACCTCGCCGTGCGTCTCGAGGTAGCGAATCAAGGCGTCGATTTCGTCTTCGAGTCCATACTTCGCCGCTTGCGCTCGGAGGTCCGCGTCGTCGACGTCACCAACGACGAGCAACCCCGTCGGTACGCCGCCCGGGAGATCGACCTGACCGTGACGACGGCTGCCGGCGACCGCGAGTACACGATCACGCCGGCACTCATCGACGCCGTCGGCCGCCGCGAGACGGACGCCGACATCGACACCTACATCGACCGCCACGGCGTCGCCGGCCTCGCGACGGCGCTCACCTACGCCGTCGCTCGGGAGCGCGGCGAAGTGACCCACCGCCTGATGGCCGAGGATCTGGACATCTCGCCGCTAGCTGCGGAGATGATCCTCCAGGCACTCCGCCCCGTCGTCCACGAACATTACGAGATTGAGGAGTCAGGAGCGGGACTCGACGAGTTGGACATCGACGACGACGGCGCTGACGACGCGTGAGCCGGCTCCACATCGCTGACACCGGCCTGTTCGTCGCGATGGGACAACCCTTGAACAGTCAGTACCAGGCTGTTCGCCGATTCGCTCGCCGGAACGACGTCGCCTTCGTTCTACCCGAACGGGTGTACGCGGAGCTGACCATCGACGACCCCGACGTCGAGGAAGTACCGATTGACACCGCGATCGACGAGGGCTGGGCGACCGTTGCGTCACCGCTCGAGTTCTCCGAGCCTGTCGTTTCCCGGGTGATGGACGGTGTCCAACGGTTCATCGCGAACGCCGACGACCGACCCGCCGACGAGGTCGAGCGGGCCGACGCCGCCCTCGCCGCCTTAGCTGCCCAGCACCTCAGTGTGGGGACGGCGACCGAGGTCTATATCTACACGACCGATGTCGCGGCCGGCGAGGGAGCCGAAACCGTGCTCGCGAGCGAGGGCTACGGTGACTCGGTGACGTTCGTGAACGGGTTCCGGTTTATCGAGGACCTGGTCGACGGCGACAGCTGACGCTATTCGGGGTCGAGGCCACGAGCGTCGAGGTCGCCGGTGAGATACTGTTCTCCCGTTCGCGTGATGTCGTAGACGCCGTTGCCGAGGTGGACGAGAAGGCCGTATTTGACCAGCGTCTTGCAGCGTGCATTGATGTGTTGACGGGAGAATCGGACCCGATCGCTGTCCGCCATCTCCTTCGGGGTGTCGGGGCCGGCTTCAGAGAGATGCTCTAGAATGCGGTCATCGGCGCGAGACATCCAGTCGGCGTCAAAGCGCATAATCGCTTGTGGTTGCGCCGACGCTATCCCGAACGCGCTAAGTCAAGTAGCAAAGCTCTGCGCTTCTGTGGTTGACTCCTAGCGTTTTAAACGCCTGCCACCCTAACCTCCGAGCGTTCAGATGCATTCCCCTCCATCGGACAGTTCGGGCGGACCGAATGACCTTCTCGTCGAGATAATTGAGACGCTGGAGACGTGTGGACTCGAGGACGATTCCTACCAGCTCCACGATTACGTCGACCCCGATGCGCTCGAACAGGTGATCGCCTCCGCCGATGAGAACATCACCGTTCAGTTCACTGTCGAGGGGATCCCACTCGATGTATCACCGGACGGTGTGGACGTCATCGTCGAGGACGAATCGCAGTCCGTCGGCGAATAACGACGTGCGGGTCCGAGATAGGGATCGTTCCTGAAAGCCCTCGGCCGCTCGACGTCCCGCGACCACCGCTGCGCGCCTCGTCCCTGCGGTGCTTGCGGGGTCCGGGGACGGCCGAGGCGGCCTCGCCCTTTCTGAGTCCGCCAAGACAGTGGATGGCCCACCGAGCGACGTAGCCGGCTGAACGGGTGCGTACGTAACGGCCCGCCCCGCTCGCCGCTGCCGCCCTCCGCGTCGCTCGCGACCGACCATTCCGGGCGTGCGGGCGCTCTCCGCACCGCCCGCGCCCGTTCCGGGCTAAAGTGAATCTGGTCTCGACGCCAGCGGGTAAGCGCGAGGGGTTGCGCGGCGTAGCTGCTCACCCCTCACGCTTTCTCCGCTGGTCGCTCGCTCCGGGCGGGTCGGCGCGCGGCGCTGGTTGTGTCCCTCCGTGCGGGCGCGCTCTCGCTCGCGCCCGGGAGGGCGCTCGCGAAGGCGCGAGCGAGAGCGCGCAGATGGTTCTGTCGGTCGTTGTCGTCGGAAAACCGCGATGTAGGAGCATCGCGGTGTCGGCGCGTGAGCGCCTTCGTCGGAAATCACCTTGTGAGTGATTCCAATGTCCAGTAACAACGCTAGCGGAAAGGTCGTTTCGGTCGATGAACAGGCATTCGAGAAAGCGGGCGAGCAGGCGGTCGATGAAGACGGCTTCCCGGTCGTCGACGAGACGCCGGAGTTCGAGGCCGCGGTCAAACAGGAGACGCAGGCCAAGGTGGATGCAAACCACCCGGACGGGATCGCGGACACGAGCGAGGACCGGATTCACGGCGTCACCCTCGAACAGGAAGAGCGCATTCGGGCGCGGGAAGCCGAACTGGAGCGCATCAGTGCCCAAGCCGAGCTGGGAACGCAGGACGGTCGGGAGCAGCGCACGCGAGAGGTCGCCGCGCAAGGGAGCGCGAAGCGCCGGCGGGAGTTCCAGAGGCGGGCCGCAAGCGTGGACCCGATGGCCGACCCCGAACGAGAGGATCCCCGAGCGGAGCTCTCCCAGGATGAACTGGCGAAAGTGAACACGGAGGCAGACCGACTCGCGACGCGGTTGGATGGCTGGTCGCGTGCGGCGATCAGTCGACGGCTGGCCGAAGCAGTCGTCGACGGCACGGACATGACGAGTGCGGTTGTGCGGGTGTTCGAGGAGTTGCAGACGGCCCCCGGGAGCACTGTGCCCATCGACGCCCTCGAAGATGTCGATCGCAAAGAGGTGAGTGTTGAAGGGCAAATCGAGGTGCTCTGGGACAGTGACTCACCAGCCATCGCTCAAGTTGGCCTCATCGCAGACGAAAGTGGGCAAACGAAGGTAACGATCTGGGAGAAATCAAATGCCCCCTGGGTCGAAGAGGGTGAACGGGTGCGCATCCACGGAGCAGCGAGAAATTGGTACGAAGGACGCGTCTCACTGGCCGTCACTGGCTGGTCGACCCTTCATTTCCCAGAGCGCGGTCGGTGGTGGGAAGCATAGCCAGTCGGAGCTTCTTTTTTTGCTGTGTGCCGGACCGACCCAGACCCCGCCGCCCCACCCTCCGCTCCGTGCTCGCTTCGCTGCGCGCGCAGCCACGACCTCAAGACTCGGTCTGAGATTTATCCCTGAAACCGGGGGAAACGGTGCGCGACCGGGCGTGTTTGTCCGACCCCACGAGGGGTGCGGGCGTGCCCAACGCTCGGATCTACGCATGAAAGTCAAAGGAGACTACACGTGCGACATCTGTGGCGAATCGTTCGAAACGAACGTCGAGATTGCCGGCCACATGGCAGGCCACAAGCGGTCAATCACACCGGACCACATCATCGAGGAACTCAGACGCGTCGCCGAGCAAAAAGGCCGAACGCCGATGCAACCCGAGGTTGAGGAAGAGACAGAGTTCACAGCTGGTGCCGTCCAATCAACGTTTGGCAGTTGGGAAGAAGGACTACACGAGGCGGGGCTTGAACCACTCGACCATTCCTACTCAGAAACGGAGGTAATCGACGAGTTACAGCGCGTGGCCGAGATGCTCGGTCACTCTCCGTCAGTATCGGAAATGAAGGCACATGGGGAAGTATCTCCAGCGGTGGTGAAACGGCGATTCGGATCGTGGAATACCGGCCTCGACGCTGCAGGGCTGTCGACAACGAAATCGGCCAAGGTTACACCGAAAGAAGTACTCACGGCAATTCAGGCGCTCGCAGAGGACCTTGGGCGGCCACCGACCGCCTACGAAATGGATGAACAAGGAGAGTACGCAACGAAAGTCGCTCAGCGGCGATTCGGTAGTTGGAACGCTGCACTTCAGGAGGCAGGTTTTGACCCACATACGCGGCGAAATATCCCGGAAGAGGAGTTACTGACGGAGCTCACTCGGCTCCGCGATGAACTGGGGTATGTCCCCTCAACTGTGGATATGAGAGAACACGGAGAGATCACGATCTATCCGTACATCCGACGATATGGATCATGGAAGCGGGCTGTGGAGGCAGCCGGGATGGAATATCGCGGCCATCCGAGCGGCCCAGATCATCCCACTTGGAAGGGCGGCTACGGAGACATTTCGTACGGCCCGAACTGGTACCGACAGCGCAAGCGTGCGCTGGAACGGGATGGCTTCGAGTGCCAGATGCCGGGCTGTTCGATTGACCGCGAGACCCACCGGGAACGCTGGAACCGTGACCTGAACGTCCACCACATTACGCCGCTTGGCGCATTCATCGACGCGGAGGGAGTTCTGGACTACGAACGGTCGAACCGGCTTGAGAACCTGATCACGCTCTGTCAGCGCCACCATACGATGTGGGAGGAGTTCGCTCCGCTCCAGCCGGATCTTCGCTAACCGCGTCCGGTGGTGTTTATCGCCCCCAGCGATGGGTGGCGGGGACACCCCCTATCCCGTCTCACTATGACCGACAACACGACACTCACAGCCCGTGATCGGCTTCGCATTCACCTCCGCGAAGCCCGCCGCACGACCAACTCGCCGTTCGTGGAAGCACAGTTAGAGGCCGCCCTGGACGCCTGGGACGACCTGCCGCCGACACCCCTGCGGGAGTGTCCCGTCTGCGGGAAGGTCGGTCTCCCGGAGCGGCTTCAGCAACACACGTGTAAGTCAAAGCGATAGAAGACAGCTAATCGTTGGACACGTCTCCGTTCGGTAATCCAAAAGAATAGTCATATTACATTCCAATTCTGATCCACATGTGTGTGCCGTGGTACTCGTAAACTGAGGTGTGACCCGTGTTAGTTGCAGCTGGGATCACCGCCTTTGGGCTCCTGTTAGTCGGAATCATCTCTCAGCTTTTCGGGTACCGACTAGGCGGCACGATCGCCATTCCCGTGCTGGCAGTCTATACCCTCAAAAACATCTGGATGCTGCCGATCTTCGTGCTAAGTACTATCCTCGCGTACCTCGGTCTGTGGATCGTAAAACAACGGACGCTGCTCTATGGTCGGGATGAACTACTCGTCGCGATGGGGATCGGGAGCGGCGTTCCACTACTACTGCTCGTGGGGTTCGGATCGTTATTCCCGGAGTCACTCCGGTCGGTTGTGTTTATTGGGAGTATTTTGCCCGGCCTTGCAGCGTACAACTACCACCAACTCAAACCAGAGTACCGAATCTACGACCTGCTCACGGCAGCGGGACTCTACGCTGGGCTGGTAGCCTGTGGGTGGCTGCTCATCACGCCCGAGCTGGCGACGACACTGGGGGAGGTGACACCGCCAGCGCTCTACACGACGACGACCGACGTGGCAGTGTACAAGAACGCAGCGCTCCAGACCGAACTGGAGCCGACAATCTTGGCTCGACCCGTCGCAGTGGGGCTCTTCGTGCTCGGACTCTTCGTCTCTGAACGCGTCCGTGGGCGCTACGGGCTCCGGATGGGCCTGATCGCTCTCCCGCTCCTGGCGATCTATGCACTCGCGAGCAAATGGCTTGTCCTACTGTACGTAGTGATGCTCGCCCTCTCGTTCGGCTTCCTCTCGCTTGTCCATTACGTCACGCTCCTATATGGACGCGTCTTGATTTCGACCACCACGGCGTTCGCGCTCATCGCAGCGGTCCCCATCACGCTGCTGCTCCCGATCACACGGGGACTATCGGCGTATTTCGTTGCGATTCTCGCGGGGATCGGCGCGTATAATTGGCACACTGCTCCGGGGCCGAAACGCAGGCTCTTCATCCCGTTACAGCTTGGCACCTTCGCGGTAATGTTGCCGCTCGCGCGAGCGACGGGTCGCATCCTTCCACGGGGATTCCCTCAGCAGTTTGCGGTTCCACAACTCGCTACGAGTGTGCTCGTCGCGGTCGTCTGTCTGGCGATTGTCGAGTATTACACCGTCTACCAGCCGTCGCACGACGACGTGTTCGAGTCGTCGATCCTCTCGGGCGGTGATCAAGAATGAACGAACAGGGGATGTTCGAAGTGGTGCGGAGTGAGGAAGGATGGCATTGGCGGCTTAGTGACGCCGACGTGTGTCTAGCGATCGGGACAGACCGATATGACACGCCACAAGCGGCACGGCAACGAATCGATCGTGTTCGTGACGCCGCGGCAGAACTCGAATCGTTCGAGCCCGACGAGTTCGAATACGTCGATACACCGTCAGACGGCGAGACACCGAAGCTTCGGGTGCGAGGTGACGAGTCACTCGAAATCTTCGAATGGACGCTCGAAGCCGATGGTGAGACACTCGCCGTTCCGAACTTTACCTACACCGAGCGAGCTACCGCTCGCGAAGCAATGCGGCGGTTTCGCCATCTCGCAACGGGAGCAATTCCGGTGTATCTGGTCGGTATCGAGGACGAAGCTGTCGAATATGACCCGTTCGAGGTTGGGATGTCGACCGTGCGTGGAGCGTTATCACTGTTGGCTCGCGGGCGGGAACACCGACAATTTCTTCAGAATATCGACACACGAATTGTGGTTTCAGGCATTCGCGGGAAGTCCTCAACGGTCAAGCGTCTCGATGACGTATTCCGGCGGCGAGGGTACGATACACTCACGAAAATTACTGGTAACCATCCACTGCTGATTCGCAACGGGGACGTCATCCCTATCGAACGGACGGGGCCGTACACGACACTATACGAAAATATCAACGTCTTGCGCGAGTTCGGCCCACAGCTTGAGTCATACACACCAGAGGACGTTGGTATCTTCGAGAATCAGGGAATTACCGAGTATACGACTCGCCTGATCAACAAACGATTCATCAAGCCCCACGTCGTCGTCATCGCGAACGTCCGGCAGGACCATCAGGATACGCTAGGCAAGACCGTCCGTGACCTCGCTCGGGCGTTCGCCCGGACAATTCCCCCAGGCACGAAGGTTGTCAATGGCGAGCAGAACCCAGTCCTTGCCGAATATATGCGCGAAGAGATCGAACAGCAGGGCGGTGAGATGCGACAGGTCACAATCCCGGACGATCAGCAGGGCCGGATCGGAGCCGAAACCGTCTACGCCGTTAATGACGTACTGCGATGGCTGGACATGGAGCCGGTACCGGAAGAACAGCTGAACGCGTATCTGGACGCCATCCAGCCAAGCTGGATTCGGCTCCCAAATGGACGTATATTCAATGGCGCCGAAATCAACGATATTGAGAGTACGGAGGCAATTCGGCAGTCGTTGGCTGGTAATACTCACGTCTTGCCGTTCGTCTACCTCCGGGCCGACCGTCGGAGCCGAACCGCTTCGTTCGCCAAGTACCTAAATACACTAGCCGAACGCGACTTGATTGAGCGAGCGCGTGCTGGTGGCGCGTTCACGGGAGTGTTTGCTTCGAATGTCGATGTCCCGGTGACCGAACATGATCGAGACGAAGACGCCGGTGAGGTACTTGACGATATGCTCGAAGAAGGCTATCCCGTATTAACGATGGGGAACACAGTCGATGACTTCATGCGAGATTTAGAAGACGAAATCACAACGCGAGCGACGAAAGTCGCTATTGAGGAAGCCGACTGAGAGTTTCCGGGATTCTATTGTGCCTCTCGGAATAAAATAACAGACCGCTGTGCTCTGTTGAATCCGATGACGGCACGGGGAGTACGATCTCTGAAGGCACGGTTATCTCGCTCTCCGTCGTCAAGGAGTTGGATCGATTTATACAGAGATCTTGATCTTCTTCCTCTCTGCCAAGAGTCTATCTCTGAATTCTCTTGGCAGCGCTCCTAGACCGAGTACAGAGTGGCCCTATCCCGCCGCCTTCTGCGGATTCAACGGAGCAGAACACAGTAAGATTCGACCGTTGGTTCCCTGTCGAGATCTGATAACGAAGAACGCCTCCGACACATCGTTGAAGTCAAATATGTAGAGAAGACAAACAAACTAAGTTGAATAGAAGAGGGTACTTGGGACTTTCAGCCGCTGGAATGACCTCTCTTGCTGGATGTTCTCACCGACTTCGGAAAATAGTCTCAGATAGCGATAGCGTCAAGACGGCGGCTACCGGGACCGTCACCACAGGGAGCGATCCGCTAACAAACGCGTCGGTGACCGCTTATCGGAACGGCAGCGAAATCACACAAACTACCACCGATGTTGATGGGTCATACGATATTTCTCTCGGCGGCTTCCCAGCTTGGGTTCGCTTCGACCACCCAGAGTACAATTCAGTTACGAGAGCACTCTCACCAGGATCGACGAGGAACGTCACACTAAAATCGGGAGAGGGAGCAGTCAGCTTAGCGTTCGGTGGAGACGCGATGTTTGGACGGCGGTACTACGAACCAAGAGACGATCCGCTTCGATTTTACTATCGGTTACAACCGGGTGACCGCCGTGATTCTCATGACCGACTACTCAATTCGGTCTCGCCGCTCCTCGAAGACGCAGATATTACATCAATAAACCTTGAGACGCCGCTAACGACATCAGAATGGCGACACCCGTCGAAGGCGTTTGTTTTCACCAGCCATCCAGTCGCTGCAGCGGCGATGGCTGATGCCGGCATCGATTACGCGGCACTTGCGAACACACATGCCTTCGATGCTCTCACACCGGGGCTCGAAGAGACAATAACAGCTCTCGATGAGGCCGAGGTTGCTCACTCCGGTGCCGGTTTAGAGCCCTCCACCGCTATCTCCCCGGCCGTTCTCGAACGTGATGGGGTAACCGTTGGCTTCGTTTCAGTAACGACGACAGCGGGCAGACAGTATGACCGCAACTGGGCGGCTGATGAGACGACTGCGACGTACACAGTCAACCGTGACGGCGAAACGCTCAGGGTCCAGGATCGTGCGGGAGTCGCTGAAGCGACGCCCGAGACGATCCGTGCCGGCGTACAGGCTGCGACCGAACGTGCGGATGTAGTCGTGACACAGATTCACGGCGGCGAGGAATACCAACGGACGCCTACACAGGAACTTCAAGATCTGGCTGATACCGCGATCGCTGCTGGCTCAGACTTAGTAGTAAACCATCACCCACACGTGTCGGGAGGGCTTGAGACGCGTGACGGCGCGTTGATCGCGTGGTCGATGGGTAACCTCTTTTTTGACCAAAACTTGTGGACCACATATCGATCGTTCGTCCTACAGGTGACTGTAACTCAGAACGGAGTACAGTCGGCACGAGCGGAACCGATCCTCATTGAAGGATACGCTCCACGGGGCGTGACCGGACCACTCCGAAACAGGCTGACATGGGAACTCGCCGGACTCTCAGACAGTTCGTTCACGATCGCTGATGATACACTAACCTACCAGCCTAGTGTCGAACGCCCCCCACGAGAACAATTAACGCTCGATGGTGGAATCCAACGCAGAGTGCGTGGGTGGATCACTGACTCTGATGACTCAGTACAGGTCGGTCGTGAACGATTCATTACCGGGTCGTTCGATGATCACGACGTTGACAGCGACGCGTACGAGGGAACCTTGTGGCGCTACGGCCGTGAATCACGTAGCAGTGATCAACCGATTGGCCAGAATGATTCTGGCGGGATCGAACTTGTCCGTGTTCGAGCAAACGAGAATCGAGCATTACTGTCACCATGGAACCGTCTGCCGGTTTCCAATAAGGAGTTCACACTATCAGGAACATACCGAACGAACGCGGAGGGAGAGCTACGCCTACTAGTCTCGTGGTACGACGATACATCTGGGAGTTCGTTCCAATCACAGGAAATGCCGCTGGCGCCAACAGAGCGTGAATGGGCTAATTTCTCAGTTGAATTAGAGCGTCCTGTCGATGCCACACATATCGATGTTTTCCTGTTCTTGAGTCCGCCTGACGGTGTCAATGTCCTGCGGGCAGCGTTTGACTCGTTAAGTCTCGTTGAATGGGAACCGGCTGATGTCAAAGGCGGCAGGCAGTTCGATACTATCCGAGGTCCATCGGGGGCAACCATCCACACAATCCCGGTTGGCGGCGAGGTGCGCTGGCAGTGATCGTCGCCGTCATCGTCACCGCGTTCGGGCTCCTCGCAGTGGCAGGATTGACACAGGTATACGGGTACCGACTTGGCGGTACAATTGCGATACCAATTCTCGCAGTGTACACCCTCAAAAGCTTTGTAATGTTCCCAATTTACGTTCTTAGTAGTGCCGTCGCGTATCTTGGACTCGGGCTGTTGAAGAATAAGACATTGATTTACGGCCGGGATGAACTGATCTACGCAATCTTAATTGGGAGCCTGATACCGGTCACAATCTTCCTGACATTCGGCTTTCTCATCCAAGATCTCTTCCAGACAGTTGTGTTTATCGGGAGTATTCTGCCTGGCCTTGCCGCATACAACTATCACCAGCTTGATGACGAGACCCGTTATTGGGATCTACTGACTGCGGCGGTGGTGTTCGTATGTTTGTTCGGGCTTGGCTGGTTCCTTGTCTCGGCAGAGTTCGCACCCACCCTTGCGACTGCCGCCCCCATTACGCTCTACTCCCGTACAGCAGATGTGGCAACCTGGAAAGGTGTCGCCGTCAGTGAGCCCCTGTCGCCGGTCATCCTCCCTCGGCTTGTAACCGTGTTGTTGTTCGCGGTTGGAATGCTCTTGTCAGAGCGTGTCCGTGAGCGGTACGACATCCGAATTGGAGTTGTTTCGGTGGCACTGCTTGCGATCTTTTCGCTCGCTGACCGCCGACTCGTCTTTCTATACATTTGTCTCCTCGTTATTTCATATATTGCTGTACAACTGGTTCATCGTTCGTCGTTGTTGTACGGGCGTGTGCTCGTCGGCATTGGCGCAGCGTTTGGCATCGTCGCAGCCATACCGTTATCGATTGAACTGGGGATTACACGTGGTCTTTCAGCGTTCTTTGTCGGTATCTTAGCGGGGGTAAACGCGTACAACATTCACGTCGCAGAGCCGGCTAGTCGACGGCTGTTCGTCCCCCTTCAGTTTGGATCGTTCGTCTTCTTGCTGTGCTTGACCCGACTCACCGGAGCAGTCCTTCCAAGGGGATTTCCCCGCCAATTTGGTCTCACTGAGATAATAGTCGGCCTGAGCATCGTCGCCGTGTGCTTCGGATATGTTGAGTGGCGAACGATCCGAAAACCCGACGAAGAGGAAATTTCTGAGCGGTCTATTCTGAATCAGCCTGATAATAGCCAAGATGCTGCCGCACTCAACAATGAAACGTCACGAGAGATAGATACATGACCCGTGATAGCCGGTTCGAGGTGTACGATACCTCAGCGGGGTGGCGATGGAGATTGCGAACCAACAGTCTCGTTTTAACCCAGTCTACAGAGACGTTTTCTTCACCCGAACAGGCTCGCGCGGCAGTTAATCACGTCCGGGCAGCGGCATCTGTCATCGAAGATCTGCCGGAGCAACAGTTCAATGGCACTCCGGCGAGTGACCAGGTTACTGATGTACAGTGTATGACCGTCAATAATGGCGGCCAGTACGAGTGGGTGCTTGTTGATGGTGACAATGTACTTGCGCGGTCGACCAAGGCATACGAGGCCAAATCCGATGGTGTGACGGCAGCTAAGTCATTCTGTTCGGTTGCCAGCGTTACAGAAACCGCGTTCCTCCTTCGAAACCAGAACCAACAGTCATCAGCGTTTGATGTCGGCTCAACCTCTGTACTAGCGGCGCTTCGTTCCCTAGTTACGCTCCCAATTCGGGGATTCAAACACCGTCGGACGATCCAGAAGATAGACACACGGATAGTTGTCTCTGGCATTCGTGGGAAATCTTCGACTAGTCGCCGACTTGACGACGTGTTCAGGCGACGGGGATATGACACATTAACAAAAATTACTGGGAATCAACCCCACCTAATCCACAACGGTGGTGTAGTCCCGTTGAACCGCGAAGGACCCAGAACAACCCTATATGAGAATATCAATGTTTTTCGAGAGTACGTCCCCAAGCTCGCGAAATATTCCCCAGAAGATGTCGCAATTTTTGAGAATCAAGGAATTACGGAGTATACAACACGTTTGATTAATGAATCATTCCTAGACCCCCACGTTATTGTCCTGACTAATATTCGGCGTGACCATCAAGACACGCTTGGCGAAACCCGAGCCGAAATCGCACGGTCGTTTGCCAAATCAGTTCCACCTAATACCCACATCGTGTGCGGTGAACAGCATCCGGTCATCTATGAGTATCTGGAACGTGAGATCACGGCCACGGGGGCGACGATCGAACAAGTAGCAATCCCACAAGAGCACGAGGGGCTACTTGGGGCGGAGACAGCTCACGCGGTGAACCACACTCTTACGGCTGTTGGTGAATCTCCTGTTCCTTCGGATGAGATCCAAGCGTATCTCGAGGAGATTCAGCCCGCATGGACTACTGTCCCGAACGGGCTCATTTTTAATGCAGCGGAGGTGAACGACGTCGAGAGTACTGAAGCGGTTAGACAAGCTCTTGAGAACTCTGATCGTATTACACCATTTGTATTCTTGCGGCCAGACCGACGCGGTCGAACTGCCTCCTTCGTTTCGTACTTCGATCACCTTGCTGACCAGGGGATCATCGACGCTGGATACGTGATGGGTAGTGACAGTTCCGTATTCGCGAAAGAAACGAAGTGCGAGGTCACGGAGATAGACGTTGACGCCGATCCAGAAGCTGTGTTAGACCGGCTGCTCCATCACGATCGGCCCGTGATACTTATGGGGAACACTGTTGACGAGTTCATGCGAGAGATCGATTCAGAAATCGACTCGCGAGCACAGGGCAGATCGGGGGTTGAAAGGCCAGATGAAGTCCCAGTTTCGTAGTTCTCACGCGATTTTTTCATAGCCACCTATTGTGTCTTAATGACTCGCAGCGTTTCTCCCCTTCCCCACTGTTTCCCGGTAAATGACCGAGTGTTTGTACCACAAAAGTACTGGTTCACCTCGAAATGCAGGCGGACCGAGAGCTGCTACTCGCTCGCTCCTGCGGCGTTGGAACCGACCGCTGGCGCTCAAAAATCTACACTGATGAGTGCGTCTCTAGAGTCGGCCGCACCCTCAACAGTGGTAGTCAAGCTGTGGATCCTTAGTCCCCTTCGGAGTCAACGGTAAATACATCGGCTCTATTAGTCGGGTACACTACGGTGACCCAAGCACCTCATTCTGAGCCACTATCAAGCTGAATCGGGGTCGGTACTCGATACCGTTTATTTGCCCCTCAATGGGTGAGGGGCTCGCTGTACTGGAGGGTTCCCGAAACACGGTGAAATGATGGCAACCAGAGACATCTACGGAACTGGCTTCGACGAAGACATCCGAACGGAATCGAGTGCGAACCAGTGTCCCGAGTGCGACGGACACGTCACTACGAAGGTCAAGGAAACGGTCTGTGAGGACTGTGGACTCGTTATCGAGGAACAACGTATCGATCACGGGCCAGAGTGGCGAGCGTACGATGCGGACGAGCGCGAGCGAACAGGCGCACCGCTGACTGCGGCCCGCCATGATCGAGGCCTCTCGACGGAGATCGGCCACGGAACCGATGTACACGGGAACGAACTCTCAGGGCAGAAGCGCCGGCGGCTGGCCCGGATGCGACGTGAGCAGACCCGTGGTCGCTGGCGGTCGAAAGCGGGACGGAATCTCGCCCACGGATTGGGCGAAGTACGTCGGTTGGCGAGTGCGTTCGAACTCTCCGAGTCGATTCGTGACCAGGCGTGCCAGCTCTTTCGGAGCGCTCAGACCGAGGATCTGCTTCGTGGCAGATCTATCGAAGCCATCGGTGCAGCGAGCATCTATGGAACCTGTCGATGTAACCAACACCCGCTCCTCCTCGAGGATGTCGTCGACGCCGCCCGAGTTGAGTCCACGCGTGTCACCAACGCCTACCGAACACTGAATCGCGAGTTGGAGCTGCCGATACCACCAATGCGCCCGACGTCGTTCATTCCGCGGCTGATCTCGGAGCTGGGGTTGGACCACGACATTCGCCGACGCGCGAACGAACTCGCAGAACGCGCCGAGGGGACAACCCTCACGAACGGCTGTCAGCCATCGGGTGTCGCGGCCGCTTGCGTCTATCTGGCCGCTCAAGAGCGGGGTGCGTTGATCACCCAATCCACCGTTGCATCGACAGCGGAGGTGTCAGTCGTGACGCTCCGAAGCCGGCGGGACGAACTCCAAGCGATCTGAAACGCTTCCGGTAGAGGAGTACCCACATACAAGCAGAGAGTCTACTAGGGGGTATGGATCTGGAAGAGACTGTCGAGTATCTGTCGACAGAACTCGATATCGAGCGGAGTGAGCACGTTCGCGAGGTCGGTCAAGCAGTCGCTGAGCTCCGGGACTGACTCCGTCTCAGGCGAGCAGATTTATTCCATCGTCGCCGAATCCGTCCCCGCGTTTGCTCGCCCTTGAATTTAAATACCAAACCGGGGGAAACGCGGAGCGAATCGATGTCTAACCGCAACTCAGACCGAGACGCGTTCCAACCTGTTGGAGAAGGTGCTCTCGTGCCGGATCCGGAGCTGGATAAACCAGTAGATGGCCAGCTAACCCGTCAGCGCGAAGCCTCGCATTCGGGTGGGTATCCGGACGGACCAATCGACACAGACCAGACCTGTGACTCCTGTGGCGCATCGATCCCGGCGTCGCAAGGAAAATGCCGGTTCTGTCTCGAACACGGACTCGACGCCGCGTCAGCGTCGGATGCTGCGAGTTCCGAGCAGACACTCCGTGGTGTGATCCACTTCCTCGTCGAATCCGGGACGTTCTACGGCGCCGTGGCAAAGGGAGCAGCCGCAGCGACACTTCTCACATCAACCCACGACGAGCCCGTCGACGACTGTACGCTCATCTACGATCTCGACGACGAGCCCGCACCCCAGTTAACCGAGCACTGGCCCACGCTCCCCGCTGCTGTCGAGGCGACCTCAGCGGCCGGCGACGCGTTGCTAACAGCGGCCCGCGAGCGGATAGCGAGGGAAGAGGACGGGAGGAGCGAGCGCCCTCAGATGGAGATACCACGCGTCTATGACGAGCGTGGCCAGGGAGTCGGTGATGAGTCGTCCCTCAATCACACTCTTGACGGCGGCGACCAGCTGTGGATCGTTCCAGCAATCGCTGTGGAAACAGTACC
Source organism: Halorubrum sp. T3 (assembly GCF_000296615.1). Classification (NCBI taxonomy): domain Archaea; kingdom Methanobacteriati; phylum Methanobacteriota; class Halobacteria; order Halobacteriales; family Haloferacaceae; genus Halorubrum; species Halorubrum sp. T3. The sequence continues at coordinate 59,034 of NZ_ALWQ01000009.1, forward strand.
CCGCGAAACGGAATCCACCAGTGACGGAGCCGAGATTCCGACCGTTACAACCCTCGAGTGCCAGCACTGTACGAGAGATACAGAGCATCGATTCAGTACACGCGAGTCGATCCCCGACGAGACCTGGACAGGCCAACCAATCTGGGAGTGCCAGGTGTGTGGCATAGGTCGCTACGGGCCTGCCCCAGAATAGGGCAGGAAGATTGACGATTAACCAACATACCCTGCTTGGGATGGATCTTGTTGGTTAACACGGCGAGTCCCCTCAAGACCGACGACAGTCACGGTGGGGTGTCTGTGCGCGCCAGCAAGTGGTGAGGCGCTTCCGATGAATCAACAAGTAGAACAGGGCTACCGGATGCATCGTGTACTCAGCAATCTCAGCCGGCTCGACGTCGATCGGTTAGACGACGCGGATCAAGAGCGAGTCGAGACTGCGAGAGACCTCCTGGAAAACGTGAGTCTCCTCACACAACCAGAGGACGAAAACTGGGCAGACGCCCCAACAGACTCCTAACCGATGTCGCCGTCCACGCCAGGGGTACTTCCAGGGTCGGTTTATCGCCCCCAAGAGGAGTGCGGGGCTTCCCCGCGAGTCCAGACATGGCGACACTACAAGCTGCGACGACGTCGACCGGTGCAATCGTATCGGATCCACAGGCAGTCCGCGAGCTCTGTGAGAGCTACTGCTTTGGGACGCTCGACTGGGAGGTGACCGAAGACGGAGAGCTCACCATCTGGGGGTACGACGACTTCGAGGTGTACGAGGCGCGGGAGAACGGCCTCCCGGACTACGAAGGCGGGATCGTGACCCACGAATTCCTGCGAGAACTCGCCGACCACCTCGAAGCCGACGAAGAGTTCGATATCCAGACGGCGGGGTTCACCAAGTGCCGCTTCCCCGTGCTGGCAAAGCGGTACGTCGTTCGCGACGGCGAAGTCCTCCACGCGGACCTCAGTTCCCCCGACCCGATCGACGAGTAGCGTTGTTCGTCCCCCGGGAGGGGTGCGGGGCGGTCCAGTCGCGGTCGCCCCGTGAGGTGATTGCTCGATGGGACACCGCGCACTCGTTGCGTATGAACGCACAGACGGACAGTACACGCTCCACTACAGCCATTGGGGCGCAGCCAACCTGAAGCTCAAGCACCGAATCTCGGCTGAGTCGCCATTCGGTGGCGACGACACCGACTCCAAGTGGGCGAAACAGCTCCTCGCAGAGCTTGCCGATGGCCTCGAGGCAGAAGCCGTCGACGGCTACCTCGCTGACGAGGATCGACCGTCGACGGTCGTCGAGCCGAAGCCCCGTGCCACCGGGCTCACCCTCGACGAGATCGTCGCTGACCACCTCGACTACCTCCACCACGAGGCGTTCTTCGTGGTGTCGACGACGTTCGAGGTGACCGCCTATCGGACGCTGTGGTTCGGCCTGCAGTACGACTCGGAGACGGTCGAACAGGGAGAGACGGTCGGGAACGGCGCGCTCGCGACGGTGCGCTGGTACGACGGCGAGCCGGTCGGCGACGGCCACCTGCAGGGACAGTTCGCGGCCCTCAAAGACGTCGTCGGCGATATGCTCGACAAAGGCGTCTTCACGCCGTCGACGGCGAGGCAGTACCTGAAACGGAAACTGGCCGAGCGAGTCGGAGACCGACAGGAGCTGCTCATTCCGACCGGTGAGTCTCCCTTCGAGAAGGCGAGCCTGAACCACTCCTAGGTCGATCTGCTTCGTGGCAACTGCTGTTTTTCAGGGGTCGGAATGGGTGAGCCCCGCCGTAGGCTCGTGATAGGGCGCGTGGCACTCCCACCAGTTCGTCGGACAGGAAACCCGAAGAGACAACCAACTGCCCTTAGGTTAGCGTGGGAAGCCACCGACAACAGTCGTGGGGGATGTTACTTCTGAGCCGGGGAGGCAGGGTTTCAACAAAAGCCTCTCGGCCACAACCATTCGTCACTGGAGAGTGTTCCTAAGTGCCCCAAACTCGAGAGGCATAGCAGGCAACTCGCGGCTGGGCTTCCGTTCCTCTTCGAGATTGACGGCGAAGGCAAGGTAGATGAGTGCTGCTCGGGTTTTCCGCAGCATCGTGACTGCTTTCGTCTCGAATTCGTCTCGTGCCATCTTCGTCGCTAATTCATCCGTAAAATGGCCCGCTGGTCGCTCCGTTGTCTCCCACGCCGTGAGTTTCACATACCGGTGCTCGACACCATTCCGCAGTTCAGTAAGCTCTCGGCCCGCCAAATCCAGCGAGTTCTCTATCCGTAGCGAATCATCTCGCAGGTCCTTACTCAACCAGTACAGCCCTCGAAGCGGTAGGTTCGCCCGGCCTGAAAATTTCTCTTGCAGAGTACTCCCGTGCCGGTTCTGGAACCAGATGTCGGTAAATGAGACGTCCTCCGTATCGCGGCCGCATTCGAAATAGTAGTTGATGAACTGCGCGATCTTATCGAACAGAGAGTACGCTGTCCGGAGCGCAATCTTCAGCTGCTCACCATACACTGAGTGAACGGGGTAATCCAGCGTATTCGTCAGAGAGACCTCCTTATCTGCGAAGTGCGGGCCGTCAGGGTGACTCCCCTGGTACAGCAAATACCTGGCAGTCACGTACTCCTCGACCAAGTGATTCCATAATCCAAGACAGGTCACGATTCGTTCCGTCCGAGCGTCCAGTAGCTGGCCAAGATGGAGTGTATCTTGAGCAGCAATCGGCTCGTCCGTTACATCGTTCAGCGTGTTTAGAAAGAGACGATGCCGGAGACCCCACCGTCGATACGCTCGCTCCTCGTCGCTGTCCCCGAGGTCACTCTCCTCGAAGTCAAGAATCTCATCAGACGGGGGTGAAGACTTGAACTCGGCTGTGATTCGGGTTTGATACCGGTCGAACTGCTGGAGCGTTTTCTCGGGCGAGAGGCCTACGAGGCGGTCCATCTTTGCCTTCTCTATTTCATCGTACGCTTTTTTCAGCAATACCGCACGATGCCCCTCGTCGTAGTCATGCCTCCCGTACGTGTAGAAGCCGATGCCGCGTTGACCCCGGGCAGGGAAGAAGTACGGTTGGCGGATTAACGCCTCATTCCAGAAGTCGAACGCCTCGACGAACCGCCCGATGGTCGAATACAGATTCCCTAGGTTCGTGAACGACCGCCATTGTTCTAGTGGCGAGAGTTCGTCTACGGTATCTTCCTGAATTGCGAGGCGATAGTGCCGGATAGCGTGTTCCCGGTCGGTGTTCTCCCAGAGCCATTCGTCGCCCCGGTCGGCCTCCAAGGACATCCGGTTCGAATATGCTGTGCCGAGCCGGTAGTTCAACATTCCGCGGAGCTCGGCATCAAGCGAGGACGGGTCCAGGTCTTTGGCGAGGTCAATCCCTGCGGAGATCGCGATTCGACTGTCGATGTCGGCGCCGTGGTCAACGAGCCAGCCGATAACCCTAAGCTGATTGCGAGAAGAGAGATTCTCGACTGACTCGACCATTTTCAGGCGGTCGATGACCTCCTCCCGATATTCGGGAAGCAGATCTTGGAGTGACCGGACCTCTAAAGCTGTCAGACGAGACGTTTGCTCTGCTTCCACGGTTAACGGTCGAGAGCAGGGTGGCGGTTTATTCGATACATGTGCTCCGGGTTCGCTGTTTCGAGGGGGATATCCATTTCAGTCAATACAATTGCATAATACTGTCGTGCGATTTTGTATTAGTACTGCTGCAATTCACATCGTAGAGGATGTGAAGTCTGATAGAGTTACGTAGCTACCTACTAAAGACCAGATTAATATTACTTCCTTATCAATTTGTCTCGTAGCAACTGCTGTTTTTCAGGGGCAGGAAGGACCGAGCCCCGCCGTAGGCTCGTGATTTGATGACCGATGAAACAGCTGATGATTTCTTCGACGACTGCGAGTTGGACCCCGAGGCGATCCTCGGGACACACACCTTCGGAGGCGTCCTGTTCACCGACGAGACGGAAACACCGGTGAACGTGCTCACCGGCGAGACACCGGCACATTCGCAAGCAACCGTCGAGGAAGCGAAAGAGTTCGCTGCGAGTATCGACACGGAGACGCCACAAATCGCGCTCCCCGCATCCGTCGAGTCGCAGGTCGAAACACAGAGCAAGCCCTACACGGCGGCCGCGTTCTTCCACTTCAAGGCGACAGGCTCGCTCGAACGCCACCGTGCTTACCACGCCGCCTACGAGTCGGACGCGTTCGCGGTCGACTTCGAGGCCGACTACGCGTCGGGCGACCTGACCATCACTGTCGAACGAGCGGACGAATCCTGAGAATCCGCCGTCACGAGGAGAGTTTTTCGAGCGCCGGCAATGGGTGCCGGCGCAGCTGGAGCGAGCAACGATTCCCGGTGCGTCGGCGTTTCGAGGTGTTCGAGATGCATATGGTGATTTACGCACTGGTAGAGGCATCGACGCACGACGACGCGCTGGCCACCGGAAAGACGGTGTTCGACCGACTGGTCGGCGCGGACCCACACGCCGGCGCCGTCTTCGATTACTATGTGACCTTCGACGAGGAGGACACGTCCGTTGCGGGGAAGGCACGATGGGGGGAGTTGCCGACGGCAGCCCCCGTCGACTCCGATGACGGCCAGGACCTGCTCGAGCGTGGCTGGGAGGCGACGAAGGAGGAATTCGAGCGTAATCTCGACCGGGTGAAGGAGGCCATCGACGAGCTCTCCGACGGGGAGATCATGCGCGACGAGGACCTCGCCCGGCACGCCTTCCACCAGGTCGGTGCGTACGACGGCCCGACGATCTTCCTGTACACCGAACACGGAACCGGCATTCGCCACCGTGGACAGTTGGACCGACTCCTCGAGGAGAGTGAAGAGCTCTGGATCGTGCCCGCTGACGTCCACTTCTGAATAATGCCTCGCATCACCAACTGGCGACGCGAGAGCCGCTCCCCGACGCTTGCGTATCGGAACACCGAGACCGGTGCGCGAGCCGTCCTGCATCGAGCGCCGGATTCCTACCGGTACAAATGGCGCGGAGTGATTCTCGTCGACGGCTACCCGGTGTGGTCGCGAGGATACGAGACGAAGGACGCGAAGTCGTTCCGTGACGAGCTCCGGGAGCGGTCCGCTCCGGACCTCAGCTGCCAGGAGTGTCCCAACGACGACGTTCTCGTCGGCGAGAAGGCAGCAGACGGGGCGAAAGTCCAGCGGTGGTACGACTGCCCCGACTGTGGGTACGAAGCCCCCTCACGCATCGTGTACGGCGCCGAACGGTGAGAGGGTGAGCGCCGGGCGCTGTTTTTCAGCCGGGCACGAGGTGGTGGCCCGGTACGACCGGGTGAGTCAACCAATGAGCCTCGAAGTACTTGACCGGCACAGTGAGGCATTGTTCGAGTTCCTCTGGTGCCCCGTCTGCGGGCAGGAGGTCTTCACTCACATCCCCTTCGAGGGGGTGTTCTGCAAGAACTGCAACACCCAGGTGGAACTCCAGGAATCCCGAGAAACACGCGGCTACGAGGAGGCCGTGCTCGCCTGCTTCGATTCTACCACGACCTGGAACCTCCACGTCGACGAGAAACTGCGCCGCGGCCTGCCTGATGGGTCGGCGCGCGTAAAGATCCTCGGTGCACCGGGCGCCTACGAGGTCGATTGGTGGAGTCCGGAGCCGGGTGAGGACTGGGAACCTGTCGAGCGCGGCGAGTTCGACGACATCGAGGAACCAGAAGAGGTGTCACATTTGGCGTAGTGGTTTAATTGTAACCCTCAGTCGGTGATAGGTGTCAGCGACTCTGCTGCATGGAGGATGCGTACCTGCTATTTCACCACTATCTATATTCGCGCTGAGTATCCCGGAAAGTAGTTCGACTCGTACACACCGTGGGCGTCCGAGTCAGGTTCGATGGGTGTCCAGAATCAACGCTCTGACGATGAAGATGAACACGAGTACGACGACGAGTATAGCGCCCCACACGAGTACCGAAAAGCCGGTCGGACCGATCGCAAGACCGAACACAGCCATGACCGACGGGGTCATTGGTTTTCCCCCCCGTTCGGACCCCCATCGGCGACCGGTTCATCCAAGCTCCGGATATCACGATCCACGCTGGAGAGGTCGACGTCGGCGTCCCAGAGGGCAATAGCGAGAATCGTCCCGCCGGTTGACACGACAGTCGCCCCGACAAAAGCGGGTAGAAACTCGGGTGCGGGCAGCAGCGGGCCAAGCCTCGGAATCGACGCGACCGGTCCACGCAGGAGCGGGAAGTAGGCGACACCGACCACAAGCCCACCCAGACTCGAGACAATAGCCCCGGTTCCTGAAAGCCGCTCGGAATACAGGCCGGCGAGAAACGGGACAAAAATCCCAGCAGCGAGCAGGTCTGCCGTCAGGAACAGTTCAAGCACGCTATACCCTTGCGAACCGATGACGATCGCCCCGATCCCGACGATCCCGGTCAGAACGCGGCCGCCCACCCACAACGCCCGCTGGGTTGGCTGATCGAGCAGCCGCGCGAGATCGGCTGTAACGACGCTCGCGATGGCATTGAACATCGTGTCTGCGGAACTCATCACAAGCAGGACCGCAAGGACCACGACCGCAAGCGTTACCCAACTCGGGAAGGCTGACTCGAGGACGAGGAAGAACGCGATGCTGGCACCGCCGGATTCGGTCAGCCCGAGAGCGGCCGCAGCAATACCGAACAAGCCGGCTAGTAGAATCATCGGGATGACTGCGACGGCCGCGACGCCGAATCCCCACCGAAGCGACGATTCGCCGTTGGCAGCGTAGACGCGCTGCCACATTCCCTAGTTCAGCATATTCGCACCGAGGATGGCGAAGGCAACGTACACGCCGAACTTTAGCCCGGGACCGAACGTCGGATCCAGCAATGGCGCGTCCGTGGCGATCGCTGCAGCGTGTATTTCACCGGTTCCGCCCAACGCGAGCACGGCGCCACCGAAACCGAGGGCGAGCAGCGGGAGCAGGACGAGCGTCTGGACGGTATCGGTAACGATGCTCGCCACGAGTCCCCCGTAAGCCGTGTAGATCAAGACGAATCCGCCTACGAGCAGGGCCGTCTGCCACTGGGGGATCCCGGTGACGAGTGAGAGGGCGCCGGCAATCCCCGTCATCTCGGCCGCGAGGAAGATGAACATGTAGAACACGGACACGACGAGCACGAACAGGTACATTCCGGTCCCGAAGCGAGCGTACGCGAATTCGGTGAGTGAGTGGCCGGCCGGAACAATGGCACGGATGCGTGCGCCGACCGGAATGAACAGGAGGAGCGGAACCGCACTCCCGATTGCGTATCCGAGGATGGCCGGGAGCCCGCCGAAGGCGGCCCCGGCCTCGGCAGGGCTGAACAGTATCCAGACGCCCATAATCGACGCGATGATCGTAGCGGTGAGGGTTCCGGGACCGGCTGAGTCGCGGGCGGAAATATAATCCTCGACGGATCGGACCCGGCCGCGAGCCGCTAATAGGCCGAAAGCGGTAACGGTCAGTACTGTGAGCACGACAGCGGTGAGTGCGACAGCTGTTGAAACCATTACTGTCTACCCTCCCCGTCGGTCTCAACGGCCGCGTAGGCGTCGTCAAAGAAGGCAACTTCGAGGTCGACGGTCCGGCAGAAGATTCGCTCGATCTCCCGTTCCCGTGCGGAAGAGACCGTCGGGCCATGGGCGTCCAACTGGCCGCGGAGCCAGGTCACGAATTCCTTGAAGGAGGGGTTGGCATGCAACGCTATCCAGTCGGCGAAGTAGAACGGAAGCCCGGCAGTCGATTCGTGTGCTGAAGCTTCGCGTGTCGCCCACTCGGCGTAGATCCACTCCGCTGGAACGATGGCTGCGAGTGTTTCGGCGTAGCCGCCCTCGCGGGCAGTACGACCGAGCAAGTCGACGAACGCGGCTGTGGTCGTGGACAGTTCTGTCTGTTTCCACCGAGCATCATCGACGCCAAGTGCGCTGAAGGAACGCTCGAAGTAGTCGTTTTCCTCGTCAGTCAGGGTATCGAGAAATTCGACGTGCGCGCGCTTCGCTGAGACATCGGGTGCTTGGGCCACTGCGAAGCCGAACGTACTCACGAGGACGTCCAAGAACGCGTAGTCCTGGGTGAGGTAGTCGGCGAAGACCGTCTCGGAGAGCGCGCCACTACCGATCTCACGGGTGAACCGATGATCGACGGCGTTCGTCCAGTCGGGTTCGGCACGCTCCCGCAGCCAGTCAGTGAACCGGGGGTCGCTGACGGTGGCCCGGTAGTCGTCATACCTATCGGGGACGTCCGTCATAGGCCCCACCCTTCTTGCGTGTAGGCCATCTCCCAGAACCGATACTCGAGCTTCGCGCTGGTTAGAAACGCCGCCCTCATAGCGTCGTGTTCACCGGGAGACTGTTCGCCACATCGGTCAACGAAGTCGCGACACCAGCTTGTCGCGTCACGGAACTCGTCACTGGTGTACATCTCAATGAAGGGTGTGTACCGGTGTTCGTCGGTGGCGAGCGACGCCATATGCTCTCCGACGTCGAGGTAGCCCTGCATGCACGGGTACAGTGCGGCCGCGATCTCCGCAATCGAGCCCTCGTAAGCCGTCCGGATCAAAAAATTTGTGTAGGCCACGCATGTGGGCGCCTTCTCGACTGCTGCGAGCTCGCCGTCGGAGATTCCGTAATCGGCCGCGAAGCCACGGTGAAGGTCCATTTCGTGGTCGAGCACTTGGTGGGCCACGCCGAGTAAGTGCGTCATCGTCTTCTCGTTGGTAGCCTTCGTGCCCGCGATCGCGAACAACCGAGCGTAGTCCAGGAGGTAGCGGTAATCCTGTTTGATCCAGTGCTCGAACGCCGCCTCGTCGAGAGTTCCGGTCGCGAGTTCGCGGACGAAGGGGTGCTCCTTCTGGGCCGCCCATACATCCTGTCCCGCCTCAAGAAGGGTATCGCTGAATGGCACTAGCGAGCCGTACCGTCTGAGAGAGGATATAACTTGCCTATATTAGTCAGTTATATCTCGAACGTTGTCAATGGCTTCGAACCTGTAGTTGACGGCGGTTTCACTATCGAACCGATGCAATAGATCCGCTTCGGTTCCGACGGTCAGTCCAGTTCGATCGTCCGATTCGCCCAAGAACGGAGTTCCGACAGTGCTGCCCGTTCCTGACGTGACACCGGGTCGTCCGTTCCAAGCTCGTCAGAATCGAACGCGTTGAGAACAGCGCAGCGCACACGGTCGCAGTAGCCTGTGAGCGTATCTACCTCGACGAACGTGTGCTGGAGCGGGATGGTCGCGTCGTTGACGAAGACAGCGGTTGGATCCGGGGCAGCCTCCAGAACCTCGAGACCACGGGTGGCGTTGTCCTTCGCAAGTGTCGCCGATTCTGCCTCGTTGGCCCCTTCCGCCCGGGGGGCATGCGCGTCGAGGACGCCGTGCCAGACACCGTCAGGAATAGTAGTGAACCGGTCCAAGCGACCGCCAAGGATCTGGCCTTCGCGTTCTAGTTCGGGCGCGAACTCCAGAACCACGACTCCATCAGTACCATGCCGTCCAACCCAGGCCTCGAGGGCGCGGGCCGTGAGACGAGTCTTTCCGGCCTGGGACGGCCCGACGATCAGCGTCGAGCCGGTCAACGGGAACGGAAGCCCAGTCACGCTAGAGGCACCTCCTCGCGGACATACTGTCCAAAGAGGACGAGCGTCGCGGCAGCGAGAACGAGCGCGAATATAAGTACGAGTCCGGAAAGCAGATCGAGGCCGGTCGCGATCTGTACCCTGACGAAGTTGGCCGCGAGACCACCCGAAACGGCGAGTAAGGCAAGCCCGCCGAGGTTCGCGAGCGTTGAGTTCGAGGCGCCGACACTCTCAGCGTTCAACAGATAGAGGACGACGGCGATGGCGAAGGGCGTGCCAACCGTGCCAAGAGCCAGAACGAGGACGAGCTGGCCGATGACCTCACCACCGATGAACGCACCCGGCACCGATAACACAGCAAAGAGCGCGAGGAGCACCCGGTACCGCGTATCCTCGACGGTCGTGCCCCAGCCAAGTTTGTCGGCAACGAGGAACGGCGGAACGATGGTGTTGCCACCGAGCGTTGAGACGGCAGCGGCGCCGAGACCGAGCAGAAACAGCCACTTAGCGGCCGGGCCGACCAGGGGTCCGAGGGCTTGGGCTGCACCGACGGTCGTCAGATCCGGATCGGTCAGAGTACTCGCTGTGACAAGGAAGATGGCGATGCTGTAGATGCCAAACGCGACGAGTATCGACGCCAGAACGTCCACCGTCGCGAGGTCATAGTCACGTTCCGTCCAGCCCCGGGCTCGCATCGTGTAGGAGTGCATAGTGATAAGCGTGATGTGGACCGCGCCCCCGAGGATGCCTGCAGCGACCAGTGCGCTGCCACCGGGCAGCGTCGGTATCAACCCCTGGGTAGCCTGGCCGATGTCAATCGAGACGACGAATAGTGAGGCAACGAAGGCCAGAACGACCGCGGTGACTAGAAGCTTCGCGAAGAGCTCGACGAATCGGTATCCCTGACCGGCCAGACCCAAAACGAGGATGCCGCCCCAGGCAATGCCCCAGAGGCGTGGGTCGATTCCAGTGATCGTCGCCGAAACGGAAGCGACCGTCTTCATGATGACGAGCTGGGCGACACCGGCCGCGAGGACGACGTCCGCGACCAGGATCCACGCCCAGGTCTCTCCAAGATGGTCCTCGACGACGCCGACAATTCCCCGTTCAGTAAGCAGCCCCAGCCGCATCGCGAGGTACTGTGCTAGGGTGCCAGCGACGGCAGAGAATCCGACAACCCAGAGGAGTTGATAGTCGAAGATCGCCCCCGCGGTGATTAGACTCGCCATCGTCGCTGGACCGGCGGCGATTGCCCCCGCGACCCAGGAGGGCCCCATCGCGCCGAAATACTCGCGGACTGTCCCGACCTCAAGTGAGTATTCATCAGTCATACCATCAGAGAATATCAGGTCTGGTAAAAAAGTATCCCGATACGGACGCCGGGGAGTCGGCCTGGCCCGGTCAGGCCTGTATCACTCGATGCGTACGGTTTCGATGAGATACGGACTTCGTTCACCGGTGGGCACGATTTATTGTGGGGCAACTGATCCTATCCGTATGTCACTCCACCTCCCGAGCGAGATCGTCGTTGAGCGGGTCCTCCCCACCATTCGTGTCTGTCTCGCCGGGGAACTAGCTAATCGGGAGATGACCCAGCAAGAGGTGGCAGAACATATCGGCGTCTCCCAGGCCGCCGTCTCGAAGTACATCAGCGGCGACGTGGCAGTCGAAGAACGCATCGAAGACCATCCGCTGACCGCCGAGACGGTTACGCGTATCGCCGAGGGGTTCGCCTCCGGACACATGGATGGGTACGAGGCGCTCGACGAACTGCTCGCGCTCGTTCGGGCTTTTGAAGACCGTGGCCCGGTGTGTGAACTGCACGAGGAGGCGATGCCCTCGCTCGCCGGTCTCGGCTGTGACCTCTGTGTCCGTGGCACCGACGAGCGCCTCGCCGCAGAACGGGAGACGTTGACGGACGTCCGGACGGCGGCACGCATCCTTGCGACAGCACCCGGGATGGCGACATACGTCCCCAACGTCGGGACGAACGTCGGATCTGCGCTCCCCGGTGCGAACGACGTTTCCGAGGTTGCAGCGATTCCCGGGCGGATCTATGCGGTCGACGGTCGCGTCGAAATCCCAGCAAACCCGGAATTCGGGGCATCGCGACACGTCGCGACGGTCGTGCTAGCTGCGATGGCCCAGGACGACGGGCTACGTGGTGCGGTCAACATCGCAACCGACGATGCGCTCCTCTCGACCGCTCGGGCCCGGGGGCTCGACCCGATGGAGTTCGACGCCGAGTACGATGACCGGAACCAGCGACTCCTGGATCGGTTCGCGTCTCGGGATGTCGTTCCGCGAGTCATCTACCACAGCGGCGCATTCGGGATCGAACCCATTACCTACGTCCTCGGGGAGACCGCGGAAGACGCCGCTCGCCTCGCGGTCTCGCTCCTCGAGACGGTCCAAGAAGCCGAGTGACGCGGCTCGACCATTACCGATTTGTACTCGTCGGTTATATCACTGATATGCCCACAGTACGAGGGCCAGCCCCGGTTGAGCTCCCCCAGGTCATGACGATCGCCGGGAGTGACTCGGGCGGTGGCGCCGGCATCCAAGCGGACCTCAAGACGATGGAGGCACTCGACACCTTCGCGACGAGTGCAATCACGAGCATCACGGCACAGAACACCGTTGGCGTGGAGTCGATCCATCCCGTCCCGGTCGAGGAAATCGAGGCCCAGGTCGAGGCTATCCGTACCGATTTCGATTTACAGGCCGTCAAGACAGGCATGTTGGGTGTTGAACCCGTCGTAGAGAGGGTTGCGTCGTACGCTGCTGACATGGACGTGCCCTTCGTCGTCGATCCGGTTATGGTCGCCGCCTCGGGCGACCAATTGCTCGATCATGACGCTGCAGCCGCCTACGAGGGGTTGATCGCTGAGTCGACGGTCGTGACGCCAAACGCTGACGAAGCTGAAATACTCACAGATATCCCGATCGAGGATCCGGACTCGATGCAGGCTGCGGGGCAGAGACTCGTGGAGATGGGAGCCGACACAGCACTTGTGAAAGGTGGCCATGTCGGCGATGAGCATGTCGTTCGAGATGTCATCGTGACTCGGGACGACGTAACCACACTTGAGCACTCGAGAGTAGACTCGGACGCGACACACGGTTCGGGATGTACACTTTCGAGTGCGATCGCGGCACGACTGGCTCACGGCGATGACATTCCGGAGGCGATCGAATCCGGCGTGGCATTCATGACCCGCGCCATCAGATACCCGCTCGACGTCGGCGAGGGACCAGGACCGGTCCACCACCTCGCGAATATCCGGGATCGGTCAGCCAGACAGCCCACTCAGGAAGCTGTCGAGTCCGTCGTGGAGCAGCTGGTCTCTGCTGGCGTGTCGTCGATCGTTCCGGAGGTTGGGATGAACGTGGTCGGGGCCACGCCCTACGCAGAACGGCCGGAGGAGACCGTCGCCGTCGAGGGACGGATCGCCCGGACGATGACCGGAATCCGCGTGACGCGGGGAACACGCTTCGGCGCCTCGAGCCACGTCGCCCGCTTCCTGCTGTCGGCGCGGGAGCACGACCCCGACATCCGGTTGGCCGCGAACCTCCGGTTCGACGATTCCATCGAGGCAGCCCTGGAGAAGATTGATGCCCCAGTTGTCGAGATCGACCGCTCAAACGAACCGGAACCTGACGAGGAAGGCTCAACCATGGGCTGGGCGGCCGAGCGAGCCTTCGAGCAGGTCGAAACCACGCCGGCGGTCGTCTTCGACCGAGGTGACGTTGGCAAGGAACCGATCACGCGCCTGCTTGCAAGCGACGCCGCCGACCTCGCGGCCCGTGCACTCTCGATAGCTGAGGAGTTATGAACCGTCCGAGGGCAACTGGATTGCACAAAACTACCGACACTCGGACGACGATACCGCCAGCGTCCTCCGTGAGCTTGAGCAGCTGAAGCAGTTGCTCGATGAGACGCGAACAGAGCGCGGGTCTGCGTACGCTGCTGTCCCGTTCCTGTTCCTCGACACGCTCTCGACGATGACCCTCTACGTGGACGAAGGGCGTGATCGGAGCATCCACGCTGACCAACCCTCGGATCTCCTCGAGCCGGACAATATGGAGCACCTCGACCAGCCGCTGTTCCTGCTCGGTCACGGCGTCGAAAAACCAGCAGAGGGCATTCACGGCGACGAGGAGTATCTCTACATCGTCGAACTCCCGACCCGGAACCCGTTCAAGGACCCCTCCGAGTGGACCGTCAAGGTGAGCGGTCATTCCGCGTTCCCGCACTGGGATGGCCCGACCGAGGAAGCCTTCGAGCGGGCTAGTAGCAGTTTCACGGCCCGCTTGAGCACGCGCTCGAAGAGCTGGTCGCTGAGCCGGCGTGAACACCTAGCCCGCTCAGATGATGCCGCCGATGGCAAGTAGTCCGACGACGACCAGCAGCGTCGCGACAACGCTTCCCCCGGCCAGCCACTTGTTCTCCATCGCCTTCTCGTGAAGCGGCATCGCGGCGTACTCCTCGCGGAACGCTTCGAGGTTCTCCTCGTCGTAGAAGTACTTCGTCTTCAGCGCGAACCGTTCGGTGACCGCACAACCAGTACAAACCGGCTCACCTTCCAGCCGCTCCATTTTGATGTGACTGGAGCAGGCGATGGCCCCGCAGTTCGAACAATAGGTGTACGTCTCATCGATGCCGCTCGTGTCACAATGGACGCAGCGGTGGATGCCGTCCTCGTCTGTTACTCTGGACGGCCCTGCCGCGTAGTACTCGTAGGGGTAGGTGTACTCCTGGAGTTCCGTCGTGTGCCGAACCTCGGGGAGGTACACTGGTTTGATCGACTGGACCGAGATATCCGAGCGGTTCGGCTCGCAGGTCTTGTTGTAGGTGACGTTGTTATCGCCGGTGTAGGTGACCGTCGTCGTGTGGTGCTGCTGGAGCCGCTCGACGGCGCACTCCTTGTACTCGGTCTGCGTCTGGCCGAACCGGTTCTCTTCGACGTCGTCGAACACCTCTCCGAACTGCTCGGTGTCGAGGTCGACCGTCGCGTGGAGGTTCTCGGTGACCAGCGTCGTGACGTCCTCGTCGACGACCTGCGGCTGCCCGCGTTCGGCGTGGGCGACGAATCGGGTCCGGTCGTTGATTCGGTGGATGACACCCACCGATGTCTCGAAGACGGCGTTCGTGTCGGCGGTGACCGCGACCACCGGGCGAAACGTCACCGCCGAATGTGGTTCTGGGAGGTCAGCGGCCTCCATGTTCTCGATGTTGCGGAACGCCTCCGCGACGGGCGTGTCGACGTCGGCGGCCGGGTCGTACGGGCGTAGGGTATCGTCGCAGAGTATCTCGATGCGCCCGTTGTAGAGGTCGAGACCGATCTCGTCGGCGATCTCCCGGAGGTCCTCGCCATCGAGCAACTCGATTGGATGGGGATCGTCATTTTGCTGGAGGCGGTTTGCGTACTCCTGAGCAGGGTTCGTGAACCGGCCGGTCGTGACGACCATCCCGCGTTTCGGACCGTCGAAGTCGAACGTCGCGATCGCCGAGTGGAGCTTCTGTACGACCGGTCGCCCGACAGTCCCCGTGTGCTTGCACTCGACGATGATCGCACGCCGCGTGCCGTCGACGACCTCCTCCATGATGACGTCGCGGCCCTCGTCAGCGGTTCGGTCGGCCTGACGGACGTTCTCGTAGCCGAGATTGCGGAAGACGTCCTCTATCACGTCCTCGAACTCGAACCCTGAGAGATCGTCCAGTACGGCCATCCTCAATTATGTGGATAGTACGTTGCAACTGCCAAATACGTTGCCGAACGCTACGCCGTCCTGTTTGTTGAACCCCTGAGAGGGGTGCGGGGGTCACCGAACCGCCCGCGAGCAACGAATGAACGGGAATGTACCTATGGCCAGTTCGGAATCGGTTCCAGTCGCATCGGCCGCTCAGTCTCACCGAGACACAGTCGAATACGTCGGCTTCCGCGTCGACGCCCAAGCCGTCGTTCTGAACCTCTCGGAGCATCGGCGACTCTCCCTCGAGCGCAGTCTGGACCTCGTCAACCACAGTCCAAGCGGGTTCGAGTGGGGGTACAGTGGTAGCGGGCCCGCCCAGCTCGCGTGCGCGCTCCTCCTCGACTACTACGACGATGAGCAGTTTGCCCGTGAGCACTACATCGCGTTCCGGAATCAGGTGGTCTCACAGCTGGAGTGCGACGGTGCCGCGGCATGCTGGCACCTCACCGGCGAGGAGATCGACATCGCGATGGCGCCCCTTACCGACGACGTCGTCGCCCTCGCCGACGGTGGACGGCCGTCACCGACGCTCCCCGAGAACTGGCGAGCCGTCTCCCGCCCTGATCGAAGAGTGTTCCAGCGCGCTGATCGCGACCACTACATCGTGCTCGGGGATGGGAGCGACGAGTGGCTGGTCGTGCTCTGCAGCCAGGGTGACCGGGCATATCCTGCCCCGCTCGCACATCGGACGGTTGCCGAGGAGGCAGACGTGGAACGGGAAATCCGGGAACTCGCCGAAGAGAGCAACGACCTCATCGAACCCCCGGAGGGGGAGCACTGATGGAGACGCTTCGACTGGCGCGAGCCACCCATCAGCTCCTCGAACGTGGTGTCGAGGCGCTCGAGAAAATCGGGCGTGAACTGGAGCGGCACAACGACCGACAGGAGCGCACCGACGGAGACACCTGAGGATGTGAGGACACGCACCAGGTCGAGTGTTAGTTCGTGAGACGTTGTTTTTGCGCCCGGGAGAGGGGCGCAGGGCGCGAGACGATGCAGTCGCACGTCGACGAGGATTCCTGAAGTGAGGTGACTGAGATGAAAGATCCAGAGTCCAGAACCATCTTCGCTGGCGTCGATGGACGTACCGACACCGAACTACCCGAATGGTACCGAGAGCGACACGGGGATGCAGACCCTGTGACCTTCGCCGAGGCGGTTCGGGATCTTCTACAATCCCTCATCGGGTCGAGAGTTTATAACCCATTACGGGGGAATCGCGGAGGGAGGTGACGGAGCGTTGACCGACCATATCTGTGACTACTGTGGCGAGGCATTTGCGACCTCCAACGAGTTGGGAGGGCACGTAACCGCGGTCCATCGTCGCGACCAGATCGTAACGGACGCGGACGTTATTCTCGACGATATTCGGCGTGTCGCAGACAAATTAGGAAAACCGCCGACAGCAAAGGAGATGAGCGAGCACGGGGAATACTCCCAGCGCGTCTGCCAGAACAAATTCGGGAGTTGGAACGAGGCGCTTCGTGAGGCTGGCTACGCTCCAAACCGGAAATTCCGACTCACCGATCAGGACCTGGTGGATGAGATTGACCGCCTTGCGGAGCAGTTCGGTCGCCCGCCATCAAGCGGAGAGATGGATCGGGTTGGAGAATATCACAGATGGACATATGACCACCGGTTTGGCGGGTGGGAAGAGGCACTCACCGAAGCTGGCTTCTCACAACCACGGTCCTATCAAGAGCGTTCAGAGATTCCGTACGGGCCAAATTGGCGGGAGCAACGGCGACAAGCATTAGAGCGCGATGACTACGAGTGTCAAACGCCGTGGTGTGAGATGACCCAAGCGGATCATCAAGAGCAGGTCGGGAAGGACATCTCTGTCCACCATCTGCTCCCACGGAAATTCTTCGTCGGTCCCGACGGACGGTTTGACTACGAACAGGCAAACCGGGTTTCGAATCTCGTGACAGTCTGTTCGAAGCATCATCTCATCTGGGAAGCCGTCGCCCCGCAGCGTTTGGATACAATTGTCGACGCCACACGGCCACCAGAGCGAGGTAGGCTGGTGGGTGTTGCTCTCCCCCTCCGAGAGAATGAGGGGAAACCCTCGTGATTCAAATGCGAGAGACAGACGAGTCTATCCCGACGCCCGATACAGACGATTTCACGAACAGAGAACGACTCCACTGGCACCTCACCAGTGCCCTCGAAAGCGCCGAGTCAATGACGACGAAAGCCTATCTCCGAGGAGCCCTTGCTGCGTGTCAGGATCTCCCGCCGACACCACTCGTCGAGTGCCCGCTCTGTGGGAAAGTCGGCCTGCCAGAACGGATCCAAGTCCACGACTGTCAGTAGTTATACTACCGGATGATTGTTCTTGCCTGACGGAGTGAAACGCGATTAGATCGGGAGAAAACCTATCGATGAGAGTCGCCGACAACATTATTTCAGCTACCATTCATACTCTGGATATGGTTTCCCGTGAAAATCAGACTATCCTCGGATTCGGTCTGTTGGCCCTCGTCCTCCTCTACCTCGTTGCGACGCTCACGACGCTTCCGACGTGGGTCAGTATAGCAGTCGTCATCGTCGTCGGTGTCATCGTCCCGCAAGTAATCAATAATACGCGGGGAGAATAGATGAGCCTCTTAACAGCGTACAATGGTCTGCTTGTTCGCATGGGCCTGTACCTCCTCGTATTTTGGCCGACCGTCGGGTACTACGTGTATTCTGATTCAGAGAAACGAGGATTCTCCAGTCCACGACTCCGGGGGGTCATCTTAGGGTTCTTGGGCATCCTCGGATTGCTCGTTCACTTGTATATCGTTCAACGGCAGGACTGATTTCTCTCGTCACGCTCTGTTCGGATCAGTGAAAGTAGGGAACTTACAGTCCATCCCTGGTATATTCCCACGGTAGAGTCTGTTTTGCGCCTGCGATGGGTGCAGGCGCGGTGGAACGCAGTGCGCCTGTGAGATGGAATCCATGAAAGACCCAGAGACAGCTACGGTCTTCGCAGGCCTTGATGGGCGAACCGACACCGAACTACCCGAGTGGTACGCCGAGCAATACGGAGGTCCCGAACCGATCAGCTTCAGTGAGGCGATTCGAAACCTCCCACAGGCGGTCGATACAGCAGTCGCGTATCGCAATCCGTACACCGACGAGTGGGTCGAAACAGAGCGGTTCAACGCAATCGTCGAGCCGTCGCGGTTGCAAGCAGAAGCGGACGGTGACACTGAGGCGGAGTCGCTATTTCACATCCCGACTGACTCGTACTCGATCATCAACCCGGTCGACGTCTACGGGCCGTTGGAGGAGGTCCTCCGCGAGGAGACCATCGACGGGACGTCGTTGGGCGAGGTGATGTTCGGCGAGATTCGGCGCTACCGGGGCGGTGGCGAGGTCCACATGGACATCATGTTCGATGGCCTCGAGGTGCGCCTTCCCGGCCGGTCGGACCCGATCACGATGGGCGTCACGTCGGGCTACGACTTCTTCGGCGAGCACGCCGTCTACGTGGAGGGGTTCGCCCAGGATGGCTACTGCTCGAACACGATGCGCTCGCTCACCGACAAGGAGGTCATCAAACACGTCGGCGACGTGCGGAATTTCCGCACCTGGTGGGAGGAACTCCTCGCACAGGTCGAACTCGTCGCCGACGACCTCTTCGAGTTCATCCGGGACGCCCAGGACATCGAGCTCGACTTCTCTGAGCTCCCGTTCACCGTCACGGAGTTCTACACCCTGCTGGGGTTCCCGGACTACCTAGCCGAGCGTGCCGCCGGCGATGCAGAAGCCAATGCGGCGTCCCCCTTCGAAATCGATATGTGGACGCTGCATTCCGGCGCGACGTACGCGCTCACCCACTTCTTCCAGGGGAAGGAAGGGGCATCCCTCGATCAGTACGTCCGCATCGCCAACGACATTCTGTTCAACCCGGAAGGTACGATCGAGCGCGTCGAGCAGGCCTACGAGCAGCAGCTAGAGGCGGACGGGGACGACGGGTCACAGGCCTCGCTGGCCGGCGAACGAGCGCTGGCGAGCATCGAGCGCGTCAGCGACGACCTGCAGGAGAAAGTCGAGCAGTTCGAAGAACGCGAGGACGCGCTGCGTGAGCGGTTCCAAGAGGCGATGGCCTGACGCCGCGTCGGTGATGTAGTCGTCTGTTCTGTTTTTCTCGCCCTAGAGAGGTGGAGGTCTACCGAGATGGAACAGTCCACGATTAGCGACGGGAGCGACGACGAATTCCCACCTGAGAAGCGTCTTGAAGCACCGAATTACCGATTGGTCAAGGCCGGTATTGCGACGATTCCCGATATGGAGACGCTTCGGGAGTGTGTTGCCTACGAGAACGCCCACCAGAACCGAACGCAGATTCTGCGCCGGCTCAAGTGTAAAGCTGAAGAACTGCGTGAGGACGAAGATTGAGCTCTGTTCTTAACCAACATTTCCGCGATAGCTTCAGTATTGTTGGTTAATAAGCTTGCTCTGTTTTTCGTGCCCCCGAAGAGGGCGAGGGCTCCTTCGAGAGCCCTCAGAGGTGACTTCCAGTGAGTCAACAACAGAGTCCCGACAACGTCTCGATCGACGAGATCCCGGTCGATATCGACAACACGCAATCAGCGGAGGTCGATTCCGCCGACGTCCCCCACGAAATCGAATCCATCACCCGTGGGCTCGCCGATGAGCAGCCACCGACGAATCCGCTGGTCGTGCTGAAAGCGGCCCGGTGGTGGTACATTCACGGCAAGGGCGGCACGGATCCCGCCTTCCAGTGGGCCATCGAGTGGGCGCGTCATCTTGCGACCGACACGCCTAGTGACGTCGAGCGGTTCGACGAGTTCCTCGAGTACCTCGTCTCGGTTGGCTTTGCGGACGAACGCCACGATCTCCGCTGACCGACAGAGCGGTTTTTTGAACGCCCCTGAGGGGTGCGGCGCGGTCTGAACAGACGCAGTCGCCGTGAACTCGATTCGGTGATCACGATGTCTACGACCAGAGACTCGTCGGTCTCCTTCGACCAGACCGACACGCGATCAGACGAGATGAACAGTACCATCGAACAGTGGATCGACGACCTCGTCGCCGGCGTCGACGATGCGCAGGCCAGCGAAGAGTTCCAGGAGTGGCTCGACGTCCAGAGTCGCTTCCACGACTACTCGTATCGGAACACGCTCCTCATCAAGCGGCAGTGTCCCGAGGCGAGCCGGGTTGCGGGCTACCGGACGTGGCAGGAAGAGTTCGACCGCCACGTCACGGAGGGCGAGTCAGCCATCTGGATCTGGGCGCCGATCATCACGAAGCAGTGCCCGGAATGCGAGAACTCGCCGAGCTACCACGAGGACAGTGACTGTGAGTACGACGAGACGCCACCCGAGGAATGGTCCGAGGGCCTGGTCGGGTTCAAGCCTGCGCCGGTGTTCGATGTCTCCCAGACCGAGGGCGAGCCGCTTCCCGACCTGGACACAGAAGCAACCGGGGACGCCAGCGACCTCGTCGAACAGTTGACTGACGCCGCTGACGACCTCGGCGTGACGGTGCGGATCGTTCCAGCCGAGGAGTGGACCCACGGCGAGGCAAAGGGCATCTGCGAGCAGCTAAGCCTCGTCGACGTCCAACCGCTCGTCGAGGTGCGTGATCGGGAGAACGAGGCCGACCTCGCGCGGACGCTGATTCACGAGTACGCGCACGCCCTGCTCCACTTTGACGTCGACGACGACGACACCGAGCGCTCGAAACGCGAAGTCGAGGCCGAAGCTGTCGCGTACGTTGTCGGGCGCTACTGCGGGCTCGACACTAGCGGGTCGGCGTTCTACCTCGCTGCGTGGGAGTCGGACGATCCCGAGATCGTTCGCGAGCGGCTCGGGCGAATTAGTCGAACCGCTGAAAAACTCATCGACGTTCTCGAGAGCGAATCCCCGTCCTCACTCAGTTAACCAACAGAGTGATGGATTCCCTCCGCTCTGTTGGTTAATTTTTCAGCGCCCGCCGAGGGGCGGAGGCGCATTCAGATCTCCGTCGAATAATGACTGAACCATATCTCACGACGGTTCTTGAGGAAGCCGAGCACGTTGCCGAGCAGCACGACCAAGTCGCTCGAACGACAGACAACCAAGCTCACGAGTACCTCCGATACGCCGTTCTTCGAGTGCTCGAAGGCGAGGCGGACCACCTCCCAGCAGACTGGACGCCGGTCGACGGCGTTACCGTCGGCTACGGGAGCGACGACGCGATGTACGACAGCTGGGGCTCCAGCGAAGACTGGTGGGAGACCGTCCCGCCGCAGGAGGCGTGTACCCGCTTCCGGGTGTTCTTCCCGGACGACCACCAGACGGTTCCCCGCGACATCGTCGACGTGATGACCGCACTTGGTGCCTGGCGCGTCTGGACTGGGAGCGCAGCCGCGTGCGGCTCCTACGACCATCGCGAGCGCCGCGAAGTCCATTACCTGTGGCCGGAAGGCCATCCGGTGGAGGAAGTGCTCCACAAGCGGCTCAGTGGCCCTGCGGAAGCCGTCGCTCCCGACGGTGGCCGAACGGGCGACGTTCGCGACCGACTGGTCGTCGACGAGAACGCACAGTTGCAGGACGATCTCAAGCCCCGCACGAAGCGTGCCGTCGCCGAAGCGATGGACGTCTCACTCCTCTCGAAAGGTGGCCGCTACGAGGTGCAGTCCGCATCCGGCAACAGGTACGAAGTCGACGTCATCGACGAATCGTGTACCTGTCCCGACTGGCAGCAGCGCTCACCCGAGGGCGGCTGCAAGCACCTGCGTCGCGTCGATCACGAGATCAAACGGGGCCGCGTTCCCCGCCCAGACGGCCGCCTTCCTTCCCCGTAGGGTAGAGATTGAGCTACTCCACTGGACGGACTGTGTCGCCGTCTCGTTGGACCCGGTCGAACGTTGTGAGATACGCGATCCGGTCGTGAACTTCGTCGGTATCCAGCTCCAGTTCGGCGGCCAGTTCGTCGACGGCCATCGGCTCATCGAGTGCTTGGAGGACTTCGAGCCCCAAGTAGTACCTATTCGTGAGCTCCTGGACGCGGGCATCGATCGGCGTGGTCACCCCATACCGCTCCTCGAGTTCGATCAGGGCCTCGTTCGCGAACGTGGCGAACTGATCGTCCCCCAGGCGTTCGATCTGGGCTTCGAGTTCATCCTGGATGACGTCGTAATCGAGGCCAGCCTGCACGAGCATATTCATGTCCTCGATGTCGTCGTCGCGGCCAGCGATCGCCTTGAACAGGAAGATATCATCGTTGCTGACCAGCCGGACCGTCAGTCGCTCCGTGTCGAGGAACGGCTCACTGCGTTCTTGCATCCCATCGGTGAGTACGAGCTTGTTCGCGACCTGTTGGTTGAAGATGTCGAGGCGACACCCATCGTCGTTCTCGACGCAGCTCGTCGCCCCCAGCGCTCGGTAATCTGGATCCAGCGATTGTACCTCCGCATACCCGAGGTCCATCAAGACGGCCCACAGCTGGCCGTACGCGTCGCCATCCGGGACGACCAGATCGATATCTTTCGTCGCCCCCTTGAGGTCGCGCAGCGACATCGCGCCACCACCGATCAGGTAGACCGTGAGCGGTTTAGATAGCCCGTCCCCGATTCGCTGGAATTCGTTCTCGATGTACTCGCGGCCGAATGTTGGTCTCATTGTGGTAGTGGCACCTCGTAGTCAGCCGCCAACTCCTGGAACTCGTCCCACTCTGGGAGCCGGTCGTCGTCGACCTCGCCGTGCGTCTCGAGGTAGCGGAGCAAGGCGTCGATTTCGTCTTCGAGGCCATACTTCGCCGCCTGCTCTCGGAGATCCTCCTCGTCGACGTCGACGTGGCTGAGCAGGAGGAGACAGTACGAGCGGTGGCGGCTGCCGTCGTCGATCAGCAGCGTGTGACAGCAGAGCTCCGCCGGTGAGACTGCGTCGAGGTCCTCAGAGTAGACGTAGTAGCGGTGGCCGGTAAGCAGGAACTGGAGGTCGAAGGCCGCGAATCGAGCGAGGCCGGTTTCGTGGAACGCCTCCGCGTCGATCTCCGTTTCGGCCTGTGCGAGGAATTCGTCGTAGTCCTCCCAGAGAATCGTGCCCTTCGGGGCGACGGCTTCGAGGCGTTGGCGATGCAGATGGTGTGCGAGTTCACGGGCGAACGCGTGTAGGCGGTCGAAGTCGGCATTGAACTCGTAGTGGCCGTCGACGGTCCCGACAAGCCCACGGTCGCGAAACCGCTTGAGGACCCGGTTGACCGTGTTGCGGTAGTTGTCGCTCCGGTCGGCGATCTCGGAGACGGTTCGCGGCTGGTCGAGGTAGTACAGCACCTCGAGTGCCTTGCCGGTCAGTAGCTCGGGGAAGTCAATGTGGGTGTGCTGACGAACGAGGTCCTGGTAGAGCTCGACGGCGCGAGCATCCGACGGGATGACTCGTTTTCGGCGGCCGTCGCGTTCCGTGTAGACGAGCCCCTTCTCGACGAGGTCGGCGACGGCACGAGAGAGGTAGCTCTCGCTGTGGTCGAGCTTCGTCGCGAGCTCGGAGATCGTGTCGCCGCGGTCGACCGTGGCGAGGACCTCGAGTTCGATGCGCCGGAGCACGGTGTAACATAGGACGAAACTTATGTATAAAGAAGTTTCGGGTAGTGTTACAGTCAGAATCGCGAGAACCGTCTCCATCATCTTAACCAACAAAACTATGGATTCGCGGATCGTGTTGGTTAACACGAGGCGATCGCTGATGTCCGACAAGCCACCGACGCCGCCGGCCGACCTCTCGACGGAGATGGTCGACACCCTCAACGATTACAACCCCGAGCAGCTCCGGTACGTCGCACGCTACGCCGAGGCGTTGGCAGCGCACAAAGCTCGCGGCGGCCACGTTGACGAAGCGCCGGATGACGACGGGGCCAACGAGCGGCCGGATGACCTTCCGGACGACGTCCCGGCGAAGGCGACGATCACAATCAAGGAGATCAACGATAATCGCTACTACTACTGGCAATGGCGCGAAGGTGAAACGGTGAGGTCCAAATATAAAGAGCCGGTCAATCCTGACGAGTAGATCAGGTATCAAGCCGGATATCGATATCTTCACACCCCGTGTGCGATATGAAATCTACAAAGATATCTGGTTTGTACCCCCCGTGTGCGAGATGATTCTATGCTCGTTTTGGACGGACTCCGTGTGAGAGATGAATTAGTTGACGAATCAAGCCCCGACACCCCGTGTGCGAAATGAAATCGTGTATACTATTGTCAGACATAGATACCGAGACCGACAACAGATCTCACACAATCACACCCCGTGTGCGAAATGAATCGGGCTGGAGTTGCGGTAGCGCTGGGCGCTACTTGCCCTCGAAGAAATCATCTATCTGTGCGTTGACAACAGACTTGATGAGATCACCCTCATCGTCTGCCTCCTCGAGCCGAATATCAGCCCGGAGGGTTTCAGCAACCACCCCTGGATCGTCAACGAACGAGTACTCCTTGTGAACCCCGCTCCCGTAGCCGCGGCCTCGTTTTTCTGAGGTGACGAAGTTGTACGTCTCCGCCTCACTCATATATCGGAGATAGGAGTCGCGTGATTTTGTATCAGCGTCAAGTAGCTCAGTGAGATACTGATACACACGATATGCGACCGTGCTGGGAACAGCGTTCAGGTTGCGCTGTGAGTAGACGGGGACGATCGCGGTTGCGTACAGTGAAAGCTTCTTTTGGGTCGAGAGCCCCTGCATCTGCGTCAGTGTCCGATCCCGTTCCGCCTCTTTCTGAGCATCGCGAACGTGTCCTTCATGAACAGTCTCTTCACCCTCTCGGTCCGCAATCTCGCCGGCTTTTCGGAACAGATCGATTGCTTTCCGCGCGTCGCCGTGGTCCTGCGCGGCAAACGCTGAGCTAAGTGGAATGATACCGTCTTCAAGCACATCCTCTCGATACGCATCGCGACGTCGGCGAAGAATGGACTGGAGCTGGTCCGCATCGTAATCGGAGAAAACGACATCCTGCGGATTGAACGAGCTCTCAGCTCGTCCGTCGAGGTTCTCCATAAACCGGGGGTCGTTTGTGAGCGCAGCAACGGAGACGTGCCCCTCGATCTGGCCGAGCTGTGAGGCTCGAGAAAGCTGATACAGCAGCTTTGAGTATGCTGGTTCGTCGTTCGGGTCCCGCTGGCGGCCGACCAAGAGGTCAACCTCATCTAAGATGATAATAACCGAGTCGAAGTTGTTGCTCAGGACTTCATAGAACCGGTTGAGTTTCTGATCGGTCGAGACGCCGCTCTGAGGAACACCGATTTCAACGCCGGCTTCATTGGCTGCGTTTTCCACGAGACGATAGACGGCTCTGTCGTGGGACTTGATTGTCTGACAGTTGATCTTAATAACCCCAAACCGGTCGTCTTGGGCGTTCGCGAGTTCAAGCACCTGCTGACAGACCGCGTTGATGATGAGTGACTTCCCCGTCCCAGACGGGCCGTAGAGAAGCATATTGGGTGGGCGGTTCCCCTGTAACGCCGGACGGAGATAGGTGATGATGTCGTCCAGCTGGTCATCACGCCCAACGATCCGGTCCTCGTCGATGACGGCATCCGGGTCAAGAAGCCCCTTATCTCGAAACACCGAGTTTTGAACGCCCTCCTGGAGGCGACCTTTGATGGATTGTGAAAGGGACTGTTGATCCTCGCCGTCAGCCATATTTGTGGGGTTAGGTCGAAGCTATAAATAAATATGGGTACCGTGTGCGAGATTAAATTTGGTGAATTCTACCGATACAGACGGTATTACGAAGGGCGACCAAATTAATGCCGTAACCGCGGGCAAGATCAATTAGTCGGATTGACCCCCCGTGTGCGAGATGAAATGTTGATCAGATCGTCGACCTGCTGTTGACGTCAAGACGAGACAGACGATCTCGGTGGCAGTACTCTCTGTCCCGACCAGCCGTGTCGATAATACCGGTTGAGGATCTAGGGTGGAGTCTGACCGCGTCGGGAAGTTACCCCCACACCCCGTGTGCGATATGAATTTGCCGAGACGGTGGGTAGCGACAACCCACTCGGACATCTCGAAATTGGATGAGAGAGCTCGTAAGAAGGCGTAAACCCGACAGAGGTGCCAGGTACACGGAGGCGTAAACCCACGGACGAACTCGGTTATTCCACGAAACATTTTAACCGAGTTTAGCCTTATTGCGGTTATGGTTGATAGAGTGACTACCTAAAGTTTTCTATTTAATATAGCCTATCCTAATATCAGCGCCTTGGAGGCCTCTTTATAGTAAAAACGCGGGTTTCCGATGCTTCACGGGCTCTCCTTCTTGCTACCCCTCCCCAGCATCTTGCCGATTTCATATCGCACACGGGGTGTGGGGGTTCGACCTCGTTGGAGTTGTGATTCACCGACCAGTTAGGATTCGTCTTTCGAGGGTGGCCGCCTTGATAGCCGATCAAACCGATTCTGAGCGGCCTCGGACCGTGTTTCCGTCTTCTCAGAGTCGTAGTGTGTTTCATCAATGATACCGTCCACGACCGTGACTGAGAGGATCGCGTCAGCATGCCGCCCGTCTTCTGGCAATATACTTGCGTCCATGACGGCGTCTCCCACTTCATCATCGTCATGTTCGAAGAACACCGTCGCGAGCCCATCTTCAATCGAATCAACAACCGCAATGTACTCGCCGTCCGGCAGATCGATTGTGCTCATCAGTAGCTCTCCTCCAGCACTCGGTCGCCCTCGTCCGTACTTACAATCACCGTATCACCATCATTGTTCCAGATTGGCGACCCCGACCCCCAGTACAGCTCACCGTCGGTTGCGGTGCCACTCCCAGTGTACAACGTCACCGTCTCATCAGGCCCCAGCGTGAACCCATCTGGGATCGTGTACGTGTGGTCGGCGTCGTCTGCGACTGTCCAGCCTGACAGATCAAGCGGTTCGGAGCCGGTATTCTCGAAGACGACGTATTCATCGTTGAGGTTGTCACCATCTCGGCCTTCAGCGTCCGCGTTGATCTCTGCGATAGCGAGCGTACTGGTGTTGGAATCCACGTCAGAATCAGACCCGGAATTGGTTTCTTCTGGCTCCCCACCAGCGTCTATCTCGCTAGTGCCCTCACCACCGATCCGAACGCGTTCAGTGACGCCGCCTGCGGTCCCGGGCTCGACGGCACCGCCATCACGGATGTCGAGCGGATCAGTTGGGGCTGTCTGTTGTGTCTGAACGGAGACGGCTTCGCCATCGCTCACCAGCACGATATTCCCATGTGTGGCGGTCCAGTACGTGGGAATTGAACGGTCAGACAGCCGCTCAAGGACTTCGTCGTTCGGGTGGCCGTACTGCGAGTCGTACGCACTTGAGATGACCACCGCCGCTGGCTGAACGGCATCAAGGAACGCCCCACTCGAGGAGCTGGCCGAGCCGTGGTGGCCCGCTTTGAGAATCGTCGATTCGAGCTGGCTTCCGTACGTGTCGACGAGATACTCTTCCTGGTCGTCTTCGGCATCTCCTGAGAGGAGAAAACTCGTCTCGCCGTGGGTGAGTTTGAGCACGATGCTGTTCTCGTTGCGGGCTTCGTTTTCGAGATACGGTTCTGGTGGACCTAAGACGTCGACGTCAACACTTCCGAACTCAACCGAGTCACCTTCTCGGGTTTCGTACAGCGTCACGTCGTGAGTCTCGATTGCGTCAAGGTACTCGGCATAGGTCTGTGTGCTGGCTGCGATCCCGGGATCGTAGACGGCGCCGATGCCGTCGGCGTCCGTCTCGTAATACTCGATGATAGCGGCGTTGCCGCCGATGTGGTCGGCGTCGTTGTGGGAGGTAACGAGATGATCGATTCGCGTGATATCGTGGGCTTGGAGATACTCCAAGACGTATTCGCCGTCATCGTTGTAGTGGCCAGTATCGACGAGCATCGTCTCGCCCTCGGGCCCCACAATGAGCGTACTTACTGACTGCCCGACGTTGATGTAATGGACTTCGAGCGTTCCGTTCGCAGGCGTGGCTGTCGACTCATTTCCGGTATCCGGGGTACCTACGGACGGGTCGCCGGGAACCGCTCCTGAACAGCCCGCAAGGAGAACGATCCCGACGATAATGAGGAGTCGACCGCGACTCCCGATTGAACTCATAGTAGACGACTCTTCTCTAGCAATAAATCCCTCTGGGTCAGTTGTGTGGTCGGTAGATGGTGAGAAGGTCACAATTATGACAGGCGGTTTGTGATCGATCCCGACGCTCAGCGGACATTACTCAGCGGTGTTCGATATTGCGTCGCTACCGATGTTCCAGTCCAATAAAATACAGTAGTCTCTTGAATGACCTACTACGAATCAGATAACTGAGTAGCGATGATGGGGTCGGTTACACAGCTCTCAGCCTCCCAACAACAAATCCGGTACGCTGATGCGGTTCTCCTTCTTGTTGTCCCGAGCTTTCTTTTCGGCGTCCATGCTTGGCTCCCTGCTGGGGTATCCTCGCGGCTGGTGTTTACCTACGGAGATCCAACACTAACCACTGCTTGGACAGCGGCGGCGATTCACGATAGCCCCGCGCATCTCACCTCGAATCTGGGTTGGTACGGGCTTGTGGTCGGAGCAGCCTACCTGGTATACGTCACGTGGGGACGACGTCGACTGTTCTGGCTGCTGTATGGAGCGCTTCTTGCCGTCGCCCCACTCACAACTGTCGCTATCGACTATTGGCTCCTGTATCAGCGGTGGGGGCTTGTTGGCCCTGAATCGATTGCGTTCGGATTCTCTGGCGTTGTGAGCGCATTCGGTGGGCTACTCGTTATCGGCCTGTTCGGAGTGATTGCTGAGTGGTACACGTGGCCGGTGTCGGCCGCCACGACCGTCGCGTTTGTCACTAGTGGGGTGGGTGTCGCACTCTACCAATCTCCCCTCCTCGCGAGGCCAAGCACCGCAGTACCGGTCGCTGGTATACTGGTCGCGATCGGATTCGTCTCACTCAGATGGTGGGATCGCAACCTCACAGTCCGTCGCTGGCTATCGGCTCACCGGCCCGCGATCGTACTTGCTGGGACCTGTGGCGTCGTCATCAGCGCACTCGTCGCCGGGATGTTTTCCATTGAACCGGTCTCGGGTGGGCGATTTCCAAACGTCATTGCCCACGGGACCGGCTTCGTGACCGGCGTCTGTATTGCCGGAGGGGGACTGCTATCGATGTCGTAACGTGAGGCGTCGATACTCCGACTACGTTCATCTCATCCCGAATTGAAGCCAGCTGGAGATACACTTACTTGCCATTGACCGCTCATACGAACCGCATCCAATGGTCGAAATCCCCGACTCGCTTCAGTTGCTGTACACTGGTCAGCTCGAGGAACGAAACGGGTCGTATCTGATCGAGGTCCCCGCCAGCGCGGTTGATCAAGGCACGCTCGATGTCGGCGACCCGTACCGAATAGCGGTTCTTCGCTCCAACACCACCGCTGAACCGAATCCACACGAAGAGCCATCCCAATCGCAGGACGCCCCAACTGCTGCCCCCTCAGCACCCCCTGTTGATGAGGGAGAGATTCGGGAGGTTACCGTTGAATCCGTTGGCGATCAAGGAGACGGGATCGCGAAAGTCGAACGTGGCTACGTCGTTATTGTCCCTGACGCGCTCCCAGGGGATGAACCAACGGTTCAAATTGACCAAGTACAGGAAAATGTCGCGTTTGCAAGTATCCTGGAGGATGACCAGACACTGGTTTCGTAACCGAGCTACGATGTTCTGAAAAGCGTAGTATTTCAAGTCTCGACAAATTACCCGCATCTATGTACGACCTCACCGGCTTTCAGCGCGACCTGCTGTACTTGGTCGACGGGCTCAACGACCCCCACGGGCTCGCGATCAAAGATGAGCTCGAAGAATACTACGAACAAGAGATCCATCACGGGCGGCTCTATCCGAATCTCGACACCCTCGTTGAGAAAGGACTCATCGAAAAAAGCCAACGCGATAAGCGGACCAACGAGTACACTACCACTCGGCGCGGGACCAGAGAAATCGAAGCCCGAGTTGAGTGGGAAGACCAGTACATCAATCGCGACACAGCGGATTGACCGCCCCAGCTGATTCGATAGCGATCCCAGAGCGGTACACAACCCCCTCAATCACGTGGGATAGTCGACTTCGCTCGGTTGGTGTCCGTCTGCGAGATCGAGCTACACGCTTGATAGCGATGTCGCCAGATCGCTCTGTCTTCCGACTCGCTTCTGGTCGATATCGTGTCGTGGTCGCTGCCGTTAACCAACAGTTCCCATTCTGAATGGGTCCTTTGTTGGTTAATTTTTCGCCGGGTTCGTGTACGCCGACAACTCTGGGACCCGCGTCTCTGCGATCTCACGTCGGATCTCCGTCCGATCCCAGCCAAGCGGTGCCAGCACACTCTCGACAGCTCTGACGAGTTGCGTCTCGTAGTACGAAGCATCGTACGACGCTATCTCTTCGTGGGCCAACGCGACCCGCTCTCGCGAACTCTTCTTGTCGTCGACGACCACGTACTCGATGTCCTGTCCCGGGTGGATGGCGAGATCCTGAGCCCGAGCCCGCTTCAGCGCCGCCACGTTCTGGGTGTTCTGCGTGTACCCTTCCAGCGGCTTGGAGACACGATTCCGTTCGACGAGCTGCTCGACCGGCACCGTTCCAGCGTGGAGACGCTTGATGGCGTCCTGAAGACAGTCGATCACCGCGTCCGGTGACCGCGTGGCATCGAGCCGGTCAAGACAGTCCCGCTGGATGGCCTCGATGAACGGCGGGGTCGAGCGCTGCCGGGCTTCGATACCTCTGATCTTGAACTCGTCGTCGCCGGCGACCTTCCCGAAGTACTTCGTCAGCGCGCCGGCGTCGCTCTCGCGCTGCGGCACGAACGCCACCCAATCGTAGTGGGCCTCGTGTTCGAGCCGAATCTCAACGCGTTCCGTGATCTCCGTCGCGAGCGTCTCGAGGTTCTCGCGGTCCTCGTCGTCGACGTCGGGGTCCGGGGTCACCCA
>NZ_ALWQ01000010.1:0-81263 GCF_000296615.1 Halorubrum sp. T3
GGACTCAATATCCTCAATTGGGTGACCATCTCGGATGAACTGTTTGTAGTCCTCAAACGCGTCGTCGCGACCAGCGGGGAGGATCACGATTCCGGTCATATCTCGTCAATAATTGTTCTCGGCTCTCAAATCGGTGATTTGTTCTGGCGCGGTGCCGACCATACACTCCCATCCCAAGACCGATCGACGACGGCATCGAGATTAGTCACTCGAAGGATGTTCTCTTCACGTGTCTCCGGTTCATCGTCAATCTGCCGGATGAAGTGACGAGGGTTGGTTGTGGCGAGTTCTGTCGAATACTGTTCCTCAGTCGCAATATGATGTGCCTCGATGCATACGATCGGGTCATCCCCTTCGTGGATAAGGAGTTCGTGCTCAACGTCAGGGTATGATGGGATTGGAGCCTCCCAATACTCAACGAGTGATTCGAGCCCACCATGCTCCTCTGTTTGATCCTCCCACACTTCGAATTCCATCTCCTCAAGATCGGATATCACCTGAAGTCGGTCAATCGTCGAGAAACGAGCTTACCTGCGGAGGTTTTGGTAGTATTGTTCGAGGAATCGAAACGAATTGAGTTCTCGATTGAGGAGGTTAGTTCGGATCCAATCAATTGCAGGTGGAGACAGTGTCTGATTATCTACCTCCGTACTAACGTCTTGCCGATGTTGAGATACCTCGTCTGAGAGTGTACCACGGATGTCTTCGTCCTTAGTGTCAAACTCCTGTTCGACGGTTGGAGTGAGGTAGCACAAATCTATCTCAAGGGCTGTGTTGAATCGCCATACAGCAGCGAGGTAGGCCGCTAAATCAAAGGAGTTGAAGCGGGAGATTTCAGTTGTTCATGACCCAAATCTCCCGCTTCATCGGGGAGGTTGTCCCGGTTGCTCAAAGAGTTACTGGCGATGGAGGCGAATCCGCCGCCCCGGAGGGTGGCGGCGGATTCGCCGACTATGCACTCGTTTCGCTTCACTGTCTGCGGATTTACCTCGATTCATCGCACCGTATGACGATCGACCTGCTCAAAGAGATGCCACAAATAACCGGGGAGGTCGGCCTCAACGCGGCCGATCTCCCCGCGCCGTCCACGTTGTGTAAGGCGTTCGACCGGATCAACATGAGCGTCTGTCGCGTGCTGCTACGTCGGTCGGCGCAGCTGCACGATCTCTCTGAACACGCCACTATCGACCCCACGTTCTACGACCGCTCACCAGCGAGCCGCCACTACTGCCAGCGAATCAGCTACCGGGTTCAAAAGCTCAAAGTCACGAAGCTCGTCGATACAGCGTCTCAAGCCGTCCTTGACGTTCACTGCTCAACGAATCGGGAAGGAAGCGACTTAGACCTTGCTGAGCAGATCGCCCGCCGGAACGCGGGCGATCTGCGGTCTCTTGCGGCCGATAAAGGCTATGACAAGCAATCGCTTCGTGAAGGATTACGCGACCTCGGCATCAGACCGCTGATCAAGCACCGTATCTTCGCTCCGTACGATCACGCGCACAACGCTAGAATCGACGATAACCGCTACAATCAGCGCTCTATGACCGAAACCGTGAACTCGGCCGTGGAGCGCTCGCTCGGCTTCGCCGTGCGAGCGCGGTCATGGTTCCGTGAGTTCCGCGAGATCGCACTGATGTGTGTCGTCTATAACATCAAGCGCTTCGTCACACAGTGAATCTCTACGCCTTACAGCGATTCAACACAGCCATGTGAACCCGCAAAAAATGGAGCGTAACATGCTTCCAGCCGGGAAATCCGTGGCCAGTCGGATCACTCACCGCCGTTGGACTGGCGGCACAGCGCTTTTGAGCCAGCGACGCTGCTCGCTTAGCGAAGCGGAAGTAGGTTGGTCACATTCGACTCTTCCGCTTCGCTACTGCCTTTACAACGGCGCTATCTCGCGCCTTCTGCGGATTCAACAGAGCAATGAAGACCTATTTTAGGCAAGTGAAATGATAATAATGTATTATAAATAATATGGTGATTGTTACTATGCGGGGAAGTCTCAATAGTGGTTCTATGAAAGAGTCCTCAGAGGAGCCGCTCATGACTATCGCCGAGTCGCTTTCCGACGCGTTGGACACACCGATAGAAGAGTTACCCCCCCTCTCTCAGTCAATTGACCCTGGGGGGTTAGCGGCAATTGTTACGGAGGACCGCTCCCACGATGTGACAGTTACATTTTCCTACGCTGCTCACAGAGTGCTCGTTCACTCAGACAATACCGTCTACGTTCATCCAATCCAGAATGACAACACAGACAGATGGAACACGGTGCATTTCGGCGATTGACATCCTCCCCGCGCTGAACAGTAGTTGCCGAACCTAGCTGAGACTCTTCACGCTAGGCTACGTTGGTTGAACGATGGTCCAGACAGTTGAGGCGAAACAGGTCTGCCGTGCTGTGTCGACGGTTCTGTTCCCGGAGCTGAAACTCGGCGTCAAACCGTGCGGTGAGTACACGAGAGAGGATTTCTGCGGAATCTCTCTCGTATCGCTTTTGAGCAGGAGTTCTCAAATACGGGTGGGAAAACGCTCCAGCTTAACCGTGGCGAGCAAGTGGACGTGACGTCCACTGCTGGGAATCCTCTCGCCAAATCGTTGCTCTACCACTTGCGAAATCTTCCGACGGATGCCATTGACGATCAATTCGATGGCGTTCGAGATCAACTGTTCAAAGTCCTCCGATCACAGCGCAAACTTCCTCCATTCGTCGATGTTGCCATCGATATCCATGAGTGGCAATTCTACGGATCTGTCGACACTGACCACGTAATTACGACGTATCCTGCTCTGGGAACGAGTAGAGCGTTTTGCTTCGCAACGCTGTGTATCGTTGCGCCAGACACTCGATTTACGCTTGACGTGATACCGATGGACGCGAACGGCTTTCGCGCCAAGCGCGAAGCCGTTCGCTCCCTGTCGATACAGCCCAACAGTACGTCTCAATTCGACACCTGTACCTCGATCGTGGATTCTACCAAGTTCACGTCGTTGCAGAGTTAGAGCGAATAGATGTCGATTACATCGTGCGTCGCGTCCGAGTAGTGGAATGAAAAGTCGTCTCAGCGTGGCGCTGAGACGGTCGCTGACGAGTATACGATGCAGCGAAAGGCAACCCAACGGCGTCGGTAGATGTCACAGTCTTCGCGGTTCCGCACCGCACAAGCGAAGATGAGCACGTGTGGTTCGTGACAAGCTTAGACGTAGATCCGTCGACAGCGAAAGCGTACGCGGCGGCGTTTCGCCGCCGCTGGGGAATCGAAACGTCATATCGACAGATCGGTGATTTTCTTCCGAGAACGTCGACGACGACGTTCTCTGTGAGGTTATTCTACTTTTTGTTCGCGGTGTCGCTGTATAATCTATGGGTGTTAGCCAACGTCTTAGCCGCACCTAGAACGGGTCCAAAGACACCGCAGATCTCAACACGAATCTTCTGTAGATTGGTTCTCTCGACAGACTACGGGTGAGTACGTACTCGGATTCGACCGGGATGACCGGTGAGTACGCTATTGCGGAGAGGCATCGCTCGGGAACGCCGCTAACGCGACGTTCCCTCGCTCTCTCAATGAATCTGTCACAGCAAAATCTACCACGATCTTGAAATTTGTTGAGTTCAACGACTTGGTTAGTACGGAGCAGGATTTGATTCGGTAACTACTGTTCAGGGCGAGGCTTTCGCCTCGAACTTTCCGTAAATTCCTAAAATCACTGATCGTGGACGTTCCGCAGATACACGAATTTCATTATCCTTCTCGCAAGATCCGAACCGCGTCTAACCGTCGGAGCCGCCACCCGACCAGCATTCCACTCAGTAGGCTCGTCACTGCGGCAACCCCAACGCCGAGCAGGAACACCCGCGGTGAGAGTCGAACCACGTTCTCGAAGCCGGTGATTTCAGCCGCGAGGAAGTTGATCGCCTCTGCAACCGGGACCGCTGCCGAGAGTCCGATCTGACGAGCGAGCCCGTGAACTCTCCCGTGAGATCCTCGAGAACGCGGCAGAGGTAAACGAGACGACGACCGATCTCGAACAGCAGTATACGGTATTGGCAGAGGAAACCGGAGTCGATCTTGAAGAGGCGGAAGTCGCGGTCGAAGATATCCGGCAGACCGCCCGAGAAGCGGCGGTCGCGATCGAATCTCGGGAGTTTACCGACAGTCAACTCACCGTTGAAGCGAATCGAACGACCGTCTCCACTACCGACCCCATCGAAGTCTCAGGCCAACTCACGACGACGAACGGAACCCCGATCGACGACGGGGCGATACGCGTCGGATTCGGGGACGACACGATAAGAACCCGGACGAATGACACCGGAACGTTCGAAACGACGTACCGGCCAGTGTCGGCACCACTGAACGACTCGAACCTCACCGTTCGGTACGAGCCGTCCAGTACCGATCCGTTTCTTTCAACGACCGAGGTCGTTTCCGTGCGGATCGTCGACCAAGCGGAGACGGCGATCGATATCGCGAACGCCACCGAGACAGCGGCGTTCAACGAGACGGTTCGTACCACGGCGGCCGTTCGGGTGCCGGGTGTGGACAGCCGATTGGACGGGATCCCGCTTGTGCTCACCGCTTCCGGGAATCGGATCGCAACCGCCGAGACGAACTCGGAGGGCCAAGCCGTCCTCACTGGGGCGTTACCGGCGACCGTCCCGACCGGTGACGGTGAACTCCGCGTCGCGATCGACTGAGACGACCTCGCGGTCGCCCCATCGATGACGTCGGTACCAGTTGCGGTTCAGTCGACGCCGACCGTCCTCTCCGTGAACGCGACGACCAACGTGACGAATCAAACCGTCGTCGCTTCCGGACGGTTGACGACCGAGGACGGAACCGGACTCTCGGAGCGTTCCGTCCGAATCTCCGTCGTAGAAACGGACCTCGGACGGGTGGTTACCGACGGTAGCGGCCGATACCAGACGACGTTCACGTTCCTCGAAACGGTTGAGCACAGTGACGAAGCCACACTCACCGCGACGTTTTCGGGGACCGGAACGAACCTCAAAGCGAGTTCCGACAGCCGGTCGCTGTCGCTTGTGTCGGGGGGATCCGGATCGAGCGGTGGGAGCGCCGACGGACAGCCGATAGCCGAGATTACCGACAGTGCGGTACTGATCGGTGTCGTATTGTTCGTCCTCGTTGCGCTCTCGATCATCGCGTTTCGAAAACGCCTGCTTGCTCGATTCGGCTCGATCGGACCGTGGACCGGCGAGTCCACCGAGGCGGAGTCGGAGACGGCGAGCGGGGCGATATCTCGCTCGGAGACAGGACCGAACGGAACAGACACGCAGGTCGGCGCGAATACGAGTCAGTCATTCCTCGCCCGGGCCGGCGCCGTGCTGACGGCTGGCAGATTGAACCGGACGGTCCAGATGGCGTATGCGGTTGTGCGGGTATGGTTGTCTTCGGGAGGTGAACCGTCGGCGGAGACTCACAGGGAGTTCTATGAACGTCGAAAAGGGGATGACGGTATGATATGACGCGGCTCAAAGCGATCACCGAAGCGTATGAGGCAGCGACGTTCGCGCCGAACGAGGTGTCAGCGGAGACGGCCGACGATGTTGTCACCAAGTTCGACGAACTCGCCGACAAGTGGGACAAAAGCTGAGCGAATGTCGGTCTCACCCCGGTATACCACTCTACTCGATGCGAACAGTAAGCACAGATCCATATTCATCCACAATATCCTTCAGTAGTTGATATAGAAAATTTATATCCGCGTTTAAAACGTATTAGTTGTGTATTTTATGGATATATTCGAATTGTCTGATGGTGAAAAAGTTTAATAGTTAATGTGAGTTTACATGAGATGGGTGATGAAACCTTCCATGTGTCCCGCCTGCGGAAACGGGCAGGTAGATATTCTGAGCATTCCTCCGCATAATCACGACTGTTGATCAGTCGACTCCGGACGGGAGCAGCGTCAACGTCGGCGTTGGTGTTGGCATTTCCCGCACCGCGCGGTCGCCGACAGCCCCCTCGTGATCTTTCGTCCACACTCGTTACAGGTGGGGGTGTCAGAATTTGACATACATAGCCTGAATCGTGGTACACCCATATATATCTATCGCGAGTCTCTGATTTTACATCAAACCGGACATTTTTTGAGAGTACTCCGTCGTTCTGAGATCATGCAGAACAAGCGCGTGTTGGTCACGGGCGGTGCAGGCTTTATCGGTTCAAACCTGGCGAATCATCTCGCAGCCGACAACGACGTGATCGTCGTCGACGACGAGTACCTTGGGACGCCGGAGAACCTCGAGGAGAACGTCACCTACCACTCGGCGAGCGTGTTGGACGAGGATCTCCCGACAGACGTCGACGTGGTGTATCACCTCGCGGCGCTCTCCTCGTACGCGATGCACGAGGAGAACCCGCAGCTGGGGGCCCGAGTCAACGTCGAGGGGTTCGTCAACACCGTCGAACAGGCGCGACAGGACGACTGTGAGACGGTCGTCTACGCCACCACGTCCTCCATCTACGGTGACCGGACCGAACCCTCACCCGAAGACATGGAGGTCGCGGTGAACACCGGCTATGAGGCCTCGAAGCTCGCCCGCGAGCGGTACGCCGAATACTTCTCGAACCACTATGATCTGTCATGTGCCGGGATGCGGTTCTTCTCAGTATACCAAGGGTACGACGGTGCCGAAGAGCACAAAGGCGAGTACGCCAACGTGATCGCACAGTTCTCCGACGACATCGCCAACGGGCGGCGGCCCGAAGTGTACGGCGACGGGACCCAGACAAGAGACTTCACGCACGTCGACGATATCGTGCGCGCACTCGAGATCGCGGGCGACGAACGGCTCAACGGCATCTACAACGTCGGTACCGAGGAGCCGTACAGCTTCAACGAGCTCGTCGAGCTCATCAACGAGGAACTCGGGACGGCCATCGAGCCCACGTACGTCGAGAACCCGATCCCGGAGGATGTGTACGTCCACGACACGTACGCGGACATCTCGAAGCTCCGCTCCGAGACCGGGTGGGAACCGCAAATTTCCTTCGAAGAGGGGCTTGCCCGCGTGTGTGAGCCGTACCTGTCGGAGTGACACGTACACCCGCTCGGTCTCGTAGTCCATGTCGTTGCCCGCCTCATTGCCGTCGCCGTCGTCAGTGCTGACCTCGGTGTCGGAAATCGCCGCCGCCCCCCGTCGACCGCATCGGAGCCGAGTTCCGCCCGAGCGCGTATCGACCTCAGGGGGAACAGGCCGTCGTTTTGACGGGATCGGTGGCGGTCATCTCGACCGTGGCGGTGTTGGTATAGTCCGCGGAATCTCCCGCTCAATTCGTTTCCGTCTGTGGTGATATGTTTGATCGTTCGTGATAATATCACTTATATTTTCGATGTAAACCGCAGAATTATGCGCCAAACGGCCAGTATACTACGATACACAAAACCTTAGTATAGTTAGGTAATGTGTCTAGATAAGAACCGGAATGGCAACGACAACCGACGTCAACAACGACGAGGCTAAAGAACGGGCGGCCGGAGCTACGGCGACCCACGACCGGGACTCCGCCGACGACCTCCTCGTCGGACCCGATTCGGAGACGGCTCCCCGGCTGAGCGTCGTGATGCCAACCCTCAACGAGGAGGCGGGTATCGAGACGTGTATCGGCTGGATCCGCACCGCAGTCGAGGAGCTTCAGATCCCGACCGAAATCATCGTCAGCGACAGTTCGACGGACCGTACCCCCCAGATCGCCCGCGAGATGGGCGCGATCGTCGTCGAGCCCGACGACACGGGGTACGGCTACGCGTACCGGTACGCGTTCGAGCGAACGCGCGGCGACTACATCGCCATGGGCGACGCGGACTCCACGTACGACTTCACGCAGATCCCGCGACTCTTAGAGCATCTCGAAGAGACCGGCGCGGACATCGTGATGGGAAGCCGGCTCGACGGCGAAATCCGCGACGGCGCGATGCCGACCCTCCACGAGCACGTCGGTAATCCGCTTTTGACGCGATTCCTGAATACCTTCTACCAGGCGGGCGTGAGCGACGCCCACAGCGGGTTCCGAGTGTTCACCCGCGAGGCGTACGACGAGATGGACCTCGAGACGACCGGGATGGAGTTCGCCTCCGAGATGATCATGGACGCCGGCGCCCGAGACCTCGCGATCGAGGAGGTCCCGATCGTCTATCACGAACGACAGGGCGAGGAGACGCTCGACAGCTTCCCTGACGGGTGGCGGCACGTCAGATTCATGCTCGTAAACGCGCCGGGATACTTGTTTTCGATTCCGGGCCTGTTGCTCATGCTGTTCGGCGCGCTCGTGATGGGTCTCGGCCACATGGGTGTCTCGATCAACGGCGTCACCCCCGGTATCCACTCGATGATCGCCGGGAGCCTGTTCACGATCCTCGGGATCCAGATCGGATCGCTCGGGATCTTTGCCAGCGTCGCGAGCGATCCGATCAAGAGCCCATCTGACTTGGCCACCAATTGGGTCATCGAGCACGTGACGCTCGAACGCGGGGCAACGCTCGGGCTCCTCATGTTCACCGGCGGGGCCGTGTACGCGACGTGGCTGGTCGTCCAGTGGACCCTGAGCGGGTTTGGGGCAGTCCCATTCACTACGAGCGCGCTCCTCGCGTTCACGTCGATCGTTATCGGCGTTCAACTCGTGTTCTCGTCGTTCTTCCTGAGCAGCGTAAACTAGCGCGATTGCTGCCCAGAGTTCCTCTCTTACTCTCGCAGCGAATCCCATTTATGCCTTTCTTGCTCGTCAAAGTTCGGCTCACCAGGCGTCTTCGACCGCACGCTGATAGACCGTTTCCGCTTTCTCGGCGATCGTGTCCCAGTCGTACTGCCGGGCGTGGTCGGTCGGCACCGTCGATGGCCGGGTGCCACCCAGTGCGGCGTCAAGCCGCTCCGTGAGCGAGTCGACCGTGGGGTCGACGAGAAAGCCCGCGTCAGCGATGACCTCGTCGGCAGCTGACTCCGGGTGATCTGCCGCGATCACGGTACAGTCTGCGGCCATCGCCTCGAGAAACGTGATCCCGAACCCCTCCCGGATGCTCGGCGACGCAAAGACATCTGCGGCCCGCATGTGGCCGAGCACGTCTTCGTAGTCGTCGAGGAAGCCGAGGAACTCCACCCGGTCGGCATGCCTGAGCGCGTCGCGTTTCGCTTCGAGTCGCTCACGTTCGGGGCCATCCCCGATGATTCCGAGGGTGACATCGCGTGTATCGGCGATCGCGTCGAAGGCCTCCAAGAGGATGTCGACGTTTTTGTGCTCGATCAGTCGGCCCGCGAAGAGCACGTCGTACTCCCGGTCGGGGAGCGGCGCGGTACGGACCTGCTCAACGTCGATCCCGTTCGGGATGATGTCGATGCGCTCGCGGTCGGGACCAATTGTGGCGAGACGATCGGCCGTGATCGCCGAGATCGCCGTCGGGTGTTGTGGCGTGCGCGCAGTGACGCGCTCGGTAACCTTGCCGAACGGCGCGAGATGTCCGAGGTACTCGTCCCAGTAGTCGCCCCAGACCTCATGCCAAGTCGTCACGAGTGGCGTGTCCGTCCGGATGCTGGCAATCTTCGCCGAGAGGACCGGGAAGTACGGAAAGACGCTGGCGACGACCACGTCGTGTTCGTCGTTGCGGAGTCGTCTACGGAGGGGTGGAAGTGCGCGAGCCGCAAAGTCAAGGGCTTCGGTGATGGAGCGTCGATCCTCCTCGTAGAGGTCCGCTTCGGGCGCGACCGCACGGAGGGTCATGCCCTCGTGGGTGATCTCCGCGGGCCCGTCCCAGAAGTGCCGGCCGTACACGGTGACCTCGTGACCCTGATCGGTGAGGCGGGTGCCGATCTCGTGGATGCGCTTTTCGGCGCCGCCGGTGACGTAGGGGTACA
Source organism: Halorubrum sp. T3 (assembly GCF_000296615.1). Taxonomy (NCBI): domain Archaea; kingdom Methanobacteriati; phylum Methanobacteriota; class Halobacteria; order Halobacteriales; family Haloferacaceae; genus Halorubrum; species Halorubrum sp. T3. The sequence continues at coordinate 9,878 of NZ_ALWQ01000010.1, forward strand.
CGACGTTTGAGACGAAGGCGATGCGCATTGTCAAGTAATTGTACCATCGCAGGGTGGCATCTTGAACACGGCGCTTCGGGAGTCTCTTTCAGTCGGTGAGGACGTTCGAATCGACGACGACCGCATTTCAGCTGTTCTCCGTGAACGCAGAGTCTTTCTCGTGGCCGGCGAGGTCGTGCGTTTCGAGACCATCACCACCCATCGGAGCCTGTCGGTCGGCATCTTCGAACGCACCGTAGCGCTGTCGGACGACTGCGACGGTAAGATCCCCGTTCTCGGTGACGGTCCAGCGGAGCTTGTCGCCGGCCTTGATGTCGAGCCGTCGTCGGAGCCCCGCCGGTATCGTGACTGTTCCCCGGTTACTGATCGTGGTTTCCTCAGGAGGATTTTCGGCCGTCATACGCGCTCGTACCCATCGTGTCGTGAAGAGTCGTATCGGATTCATCCCCGCCCTAAGGGGATGGGGCTTTCTCCTTGAACTTCCGTAATACCGGTTCCGATCCGCTCTGAGTCTGATCGACCGAGCACAAAGTTTGGTCTGGGATGTGGCTAGAAAATGAATATATGACGTATAGTCGAAATATGTCATCTGAAGGATACACCTTGAAGAGGTAAGACGATATTAACCGGTGCGGAGGCGTGTCGTCATCGATTGGGAACGTACTAGAAACTCATGGGTTAGATCCTGTAGATGCGGTTCACCACGTCCTCATGGCAGGATACGTAGAATTTCACCGGCCTAGATACTGTTTACATTACTAATTTCACTTTTGATATTTTGACAAAAAGATACTTACGCAAGATTCGCCGCCCATCTTATGATGAAAGGGGATAGAAAAACAGCGATCCGATCTGACGATAGTCAGGAATTAACCACGATTAACAGACGTGGCTGTCTGAAACTCGGAGCAATCGGGGCCGTTGGAAACTTCCAGCAGTTCTCCGAATGGCTTCTCGGAGAGCAGTCAGCTCGATCCGGAATCGGACATGGATTCGGCGGACTACCCGCGCTTGACGAACGGATTATCCCATACTTTCAGGAATCAGATTTAGCGCCTGCTAAGCGGATTAACACGGAACGAGGTATCCACTCACGCTTCGGTGGGGCAGACACGTACGAGGTCTCCGTAGATGGTGACTATCTCTTCGCCGATATCGTCCGTGAAAGCGCCAGTAAGACGGCTGCAGCAGTCGTTGTCGGCGGCGGCAGGATACTCGATGCTCAGTATCTTGGCGCCGGAACAACGAGATTAGCCGCGTCAGCGACTTCGCTCGACGGCGTTGTTGTTCAGGTGTTCAACTTAGACGCCGGAGCCGGCACATACTATCTCGATGTGAGCGAACCCGAACAGGCACCCTACGACGAACAGTGGAACCTCCCGGGGAAAATTGAGGCCGAAGACTACGACACGGGAGGCGCGGGCGTTGCGTACTCGGATACGACCGACCAGAATATGGGCGGCTACCGGGACGGCGCGGTGGACATCGAAGCGACCAGCGACGATGGCGGCGGCTACAACATCGCCTGGACTGATGCCGGCGAGTGGACCGAATACACCGTGGGGAGCGATGCCGGAACGTACGACATCGACCTGCGAGTCGCGTCAAACCGCGGGGAGGGTAAAATCCGTGTGAGCCTCGATGGTACCGCTCTCGGTACGGTTGATATCCCGCAGACGGGAGGGTGGCAAAACTGGCAGACAGTAACTGTTCCCGATATCGAACTTGACGAAACAGACGGGAGTGTCCTTCGCATCGAGGCCGTAGAGGGTGGGTATAACCTGAACTGGATCGAGTTCAATCAGGCTGGATCGATTGAATCCCCACCGGAGCAGTCACCGTACGGCAGCAGTGCATGGGAGATTCCGGGTATGATTCAGGTTGAAGATTACGACACGGGCGGCGCAGGCGTTGCGTACTCGGACACGACCGACCAGAATATGGGCGGCTACCGAGACGGTGCAGTGGATATCGAAGCGACTAGTGACGATGGCGGTGGCCATAACATCGCCTGGACCGACACGGGTGAGTGGACCGAGTACACTGTCGATACGATCACCGGCACGTACGAGGCGAGGCTTCGTGTCGCATCAAATCGGGGCAATGGTAGGATCCGCCTTCTGCTCGACGGCGAAGTCGTCGGAACGGTCGACATCCCGAAGACTGGGGGATGGCAGAACTGGCAGACGGTGACAATCCCAGAACTCTCGTTTGACGCTGGCGACGGTCGAGTGCTCCGCGTCGAAGCGTTGGAGGGTGGCTACAACCTCAACTGGATCGAGTTCGTCGACTCGGCGGCCGAGTCCGGCGACCCGATATCGACACCCGACGACTGGAGTTACAGCGCACAGGGGTACGGCGAAGGAACGTACGGTGGCGTAGAAGCGTAAATTACAGGAGATTCAGACCAATGGCTAACAATCACGACTACGAAGAACCGAAACCCGGAATGACCGACTGGCACGTCCCGATTAATGAGAATTTCGGACAGTTAGATAGTGATGTCGAAGTACGCGATAGAGAGGAGAATATTGGTGAGTACGAACCAAAGGACGGTGCGAAATTCTATGCAGTCGACACAGGAGCATCTTACTACGGCGACGGGTCTTCCTGGAACGGACCGATCGCGGTAAAGACTCGTGAGCAGCGGATCGGGCGGACTAAGCATCTCTCTGAGGGGGCCGATCTAGGGGAACTCATCAGTAATGCAGTGGCGGACGATTACACTTCGATCCACATACACGAGCACGAAGATGGATCGGAATGGTCGTGGAATTCTGATTACACACATGACACGAATGAGTCTGCGTTAAAAATAGTTGCGGAGAATCGTTGTACGATAGATTACACAGGTGATGGTCGTCCACTAACGATTGTGGATTCAAGTGGTTGGAGCGGGGAGAACGATTTCCATCTTGAAGGCGGACACTGGATAACGTCGGGTAACCCGACCGAATGGCTGCGCGTTGACGATCAAGTGGGATATCGTATCTCTCCTAATTTGGTCGATTACTACAATACTAACGCAACTGCGGTCCAAATCAGAAACGACTCGAATTTCTCGGAGTTAGGTGTAATTGAGGGCGATTACAAGGCTGGAAACGGTATTGAATTCGTTCCGGCAAGTGTGACGGGCGGGACAGGCACAGACTCGTTCCAAGGAACCACAATTCGGGATGTGAGGATTAATGTAAGCAACGATGCAGATCCGTGGGAAGAAAATTCTGCTGCACGAGGTGATGGCTTTGGGATCTGGCTCCGTGGGAATATGAAATATTGTTCCATTCGACGGCCAAATATCTTCCCAAATGGTGCCAATGCACAGGCGATGCGTATTAATACGACCCGCGCGAGCGGAATGACTATACAGTGCCTTCAGGCGGAGACTAGTTCCGGAGCTGACGGGACTGTTGCGGTATTAGCTGGAGGTGGGGATGCTCACTACTATAGTCCGTTATTCATTTCTCCACAGTTCTACAACATCGAGCATGAGTATAAGGAAGCTGGATATACAGTTGCTGATCCCCCTTTCTCTGTCATCAAAGCGTCTGCTGGAGGTGGAGTTGAACTCGGAACGTCAGTTGGTTCTGTTCGAGTTAATGGTGAGAGGATTAATGGGAAGCTTGAGGCTGACTTCAGTCTCAATTTTAATGGAGATCATGGATCAGTTCAACGTAACAGTACTGAAGTAGCACTTGTTCATGAAGATCACTTACAGTTTAAGAGTTGGAACGCCATCGAGTATGCACCAGTCGATGTGACAACGCTCTCACCTTCTCAAGGGTGGGTCTCCTATCATAATGGGAATGGTTCAAATACTGAGGGACCAGCATTTTATAATGGGAGTGCCTGGAGAAGTCTCGTCGATAATTCGGTAATTCATTAATCAATCATCCGAAGAGGCTGTTAAAGAGGAGTTACTACGTTTGATCACGATACTTCTCGTGTCATATCCGCGTTTATAACTGTTGATTGCGATGACAAAATAAATAATATTATATTCGGATCTGTAGTTTCGCTAGACCCAAGGGCTACGTCCATGTTATTACCGTAGAAAGCGAATAGACAGATCGGTGCGGCATCAGAAATCTTCCACTACACGCGTTTTACCGTGGCTATGGGTCGGGTTTGATCGGGTTCCGCGAAACGCTGCTGAAAGCTACCGTCTACAACTTCGCCGGAGCGTCCGATTCCCATGAAATCCGCCACCGTGTACCGAAACTACAGAGCCATATATTCTATTTTAATCGCCATCGCAGTATTCTATCTTAGCTAATAATAAGACATTCGAGCAATATTTTAGAGAGGGTCGAATTTTGGCATAGACATCCATACCCGTCCGCCTGACCTTCAACCTTTACGCGACCGCCAGATGAGGCCGAATAGTTAGTACAGCATTCATAACGGCGATTGTAGAGACTCACGACGAGAATGTGATCGATCAAAAGTAATCATTAGTAATTACATCAACATATACGCACTTGGGATATTTTTTCAGAAACAACGATTTAGGTTCACCCTCCGGATTGAGATGATTTCCATGAATACCACAATTGTTGTAGATTCAGGTAAAATATCGAAATATAGTTGACTGTAAATATATTAAAACTACTTCGAAGGACAGAGATTTCAGATGACAATATGTTAGATCACAACAGAGCTACCGTCACTAAATTCGGTAAATACTTATGTACAAACATTTTATACAAATTTAATGAGCGCTTACAACATACACGGACTCTTCACCTATGTAACGGATGAGAGGTATAAAACTCCACATCTCGATCGTTCTCACTACTACTTCAAACAGAAGCAAGCAGAAAGTACACCGGAATTAGATATTTCTCTCGGTCACAAATTTAAACAAAGTTCTGAATCACTTGGACACGAAGCTCACAAGTATGAAAAGATAGGAGATAAATTTGCAATAACAAGCATGGATAATACTGTCGCAATTAATAATGAGTGCGATAAACTATACTGTACCAAACAGCCACCGATAGAAATTAGGAATATTGTCGAAGGGCTATTTAGAAAAAGATTACTAGATGAAGGAATAGCTATGATCCACGCCTCAGCTGTTAGTTATAACGGGGATACCTATGTGTTCCCGGCTTGGAGACATACTGGAAAAACAAATACAATGCTAAGCTTCCTTATGGAAGGTGCTAGTTATCTTGGAGATGACCGCGTATTAATAACGAAGGATGGCCAGATCTACTCATTCCCAACAATGATTCATTTGCTTATGTATAATTATAATTCTTTCCCAGAACTATTAGATGACTCTCAAATAGATAGTGTTCGAATAGCTATATCAAAGCTAATTTCAACAGTGGCTAATAACATAAATCATCAAGATATAAGTAGTGAGTTGGCTCACTGGTCAAGCCTAGCAGGACCTGATAACTGGAAAAGAGTTGAGAATATATTTTCTAACTCACGGGTCTTGTCGAAAGAAGATGTGAGTGAGGTATTCTTCCTTCAGACTTCTAACAACATAAATGAAATGAGATTGGACTCTGTTTCTTCAAATTATATGAGTACTACCTTGAAGGCAATTAATGAATACGAGTGGAACCAAGAGTTGGAGAATATGTGGTTAGCACATGATATTCTTTTCCCAGAACGTGAGTCTAAAGTAGATAAATTTGAAAAATTCAAGAAAAGGGAAAAAGAGGTGATCTCTCAATTTTCTAGTAGCGTATCTACAAATAAGCTAGAAGTTCCGCCGGAAGAATTATGGGATCAAGAGATGAAAAGTAACATCATTAATAAAATTATTCAAAACAATACATGAGATAAATGATTAGATCGATCCTGTCCTTATCGACTTCTAACATTTTCAAATCTCTTCTTATATTTGCAGGTACAACAGTATTTGCTAGAATACTGGGCCCAAGTAAGATCGGGGAATATTTTCTATTTATTGCCCTCTTAGGTGCTATTAGTTTAGCTGCTGATTTAGGACTCAAAGAGTCACTTGAAAAAAGAATTAGTGAAGGCTTGTCTAAACCGGAGCTTATTTCTATGACAGTATTACTAAAAATATTGCTAGTCTCCGTTTCGTCGATTATATTACATCTCAGTAGCGGCCTCCTAAATAGATTCTTCGATTTTGGTCATGTGTCAATTCTAATTCTTGCGTTAATATTATCTGAATTTGCTGAAACAAGTGCAAGTATTCTCCGTGGAGAGAATAATGTTCAAAAAACAGCAGCGCCAATTGTAGTTCGATATCTTATTTGGTTATCTGTAGGGATAGCTCTCCTTCAGATGGATACCGAAGTTGTGTATATAATGTACTCCTATTTATTTGGACTTCTTGCACAGGGAATAATTAATATATACCAAACAAATATTGTCTTTGGTTCAGTTAAATACGAATATTTTTCAAAATTATTCTCATATGGAAAATATAGTTATATTTCTGATGTGAACTGGTATTTTTTTACGTGGATAGATATTCTAATCATCAGTTTTTTACTTACCAGCTACGAAGTGGGAATATACGAGATCGCATGGCGTGTTAGTTCTTTGATGGCGATTGTAACTAGTGCTGTCGGATTAACTATCTTCCCTAAGATCAGCTCGTTGGATATCAGTAATGAAAGAAAAATAATTGAGAATATACTATATGAATCCCATATACCAGCGTTATTCATCATTTTCCCCGGTTTTATTGGTATTGCCTTATTGAGTGAAGAAATACTCACTATTGTTTTCGGAACTGAGTACTCAAAAGGGGCTCTTGTATTGATTACCCTAGCCGGTCTTAGATTAGTACAGGGATTCTACATTATATATTCAAGAAGTTTACACGGATTAGACAGACCGGATCTCGCAGCGAAGGCAAAAATAGTAAGTATATTGTCAAATATAATTTTGAATTTTATTTTAATTTACTATTTTGGATTGATAGGGGCGGCACTTGCAACCACGTTTTCTCTTATCATAAATACAATCTTAGTACGGAGATATATAACTATGCATATAAATATAAAAACGCCAACCACTTTCATAATGTATTTACTGTTGCATAGTCTCATAATGGGAACTACAATTTATATATTAATGAAATATATCTCAATAAACAACTTTTCAGATCTCTTTATCGTTATCTTGGTTGGAGTTATTATTTATATGTTTTTATCAGTACTAAATCCAAAAACAAGAAAGAAATTGACTAACATCCTCCAATCAAATATATGATTATAGTTATATCTTGGGTGATTTGATGCTATTACACTATTCTTGTTGTTAATAACGGAGGTACGCTCTTTTGTGGAGATGTTAGATTCGAACACAGAGCAGTCGAAGTACCACCGTCTCATGATTACTTAACATCGCCTGCCTTCGCCATATTCATGCTGATTGTAACGGTTTAATGATGTCTCCCGGGCTATACAACCAATTTCAGTAGGTATATCCGGTAATATTTTTATATTATTTGGTCATAAATATCCGCATATCTTTCTGCGACGTGATTCCAGTCGTACTCGACTACAAATGCTCTGAGTTCTTCTACACCTGTTGGGTTTGTAAGTACATTCTCAATTGTCTGAGCGTAGTTGATCGCATCGTGAGTTGGTACATAGCTAACTCCGCTCTCGACTCTCGGCATGTACGGACTCGCAACTACCGGCGTTCCACATGCTAGCGACTCGAAGAGGACGAGCGGAAATCCTTCATACAGCGAACTGAGACATTGTACGTCTGCTGAAGAATAAAGATCTGCCATCCGCTTGTCGGGAACCCGACCGAGATATTCTACGTTTGACGTGTTCTCCCCGTCCGTACCTACAACGAGAAGTTTCACTGATCTTTCCATCAATTCGACCGCCTGAATAGCTGTCTGGAGATCTTTCCGCTGTGGATCAGATCCGATCCAGAGAACGTACTCCTGATCAGAATCCAGACCGAGACGCGAACGAGCCTCGGACTGCGGAACGGGAACGAAGCGATCGGTGTCGACGCCGTTCTGAATTACGACCGTCTTCTCGCGGTCTATTCCGTAGTACGAGGTCAGTTCGTCTCGGACCTGTTCAGAACACGCGACGGCGATGTCACACTGTCGTGCCGCGATACGTTCTGGTAACGGGCGAATTTGAGAGAGAACCTTCCGTACCAGATTGTCTCCGTAGACGTTCGCGTACATCCCAGCTGTCGTCCCGTGGAACGTCACGACGTATGGCTCCGAGGGGGGGAATGCAGCCAGCCCTAAAACATTATCACCGTGGCCGTGGACCAAGTCGACGTCCCGGCTACTGAGATCGCGTGCTGCACGGCAGCTTGAGACGTGCTTCGATCGAACACCACCGAAACCGTTTGAGTACTTACGAATCGTTCCGATATCACTCTCTTCGACAGTCGTCTCGTCGCCGCTGCAGTACTGGATGAACTCGTAACTCGAAGAGGCGTGCGATGCGATGTTGCTGACGACGGATTCGACGCCTCCGAAACCCCTCGGATCCCGTCCACCTAGGACTCCTACAGTACGAATGTTAGTAGACACGAATTATCAATAAGTACTACACTGACTTCGCATAAGGGTTGTTCTCTTCACTTGTATCGAGTAGAGTGTGAAATCTATCTATTCGATATATCGATCGCATCTAACGACGAACACGCCGTTCTCGTCGACGGTGCGTTCCCGTCCCAGACGTGAAGTTCCCGATAGGCGTTATCGACCGTCGGAAAATCAGGAACCTCACCTTTGTAGAGGAGGAATGCCACTCGACAGTCCGACGGTTCGGAATTGGTATTAAATTGATATCGGATAGTTTGGGTCTCGTTGTTCGCGAGAGTAACCTGACGTCTGTCGATCTGACGACTCTCCAAGACCTCTACCGATCGTTCGCCGACATAAGCGCGTTGTACTTGGACGACAAGCGTATACGTAATAGCCTCTAACTCCCTATTTGTCAGGCTCACGGCTAACGGTCCACTGTCTTCCGAACTGAGAGTTGAAGAGACGTTAGTCGCGACGAGATCTCCGGACTCATCCTCCACCAAAACACCGAATTCGGTGAACTGAGCCGTGTTGTCACCAACAGCGGGGTGAACGAATGCACCGACACTAACGAGAACGAGAACGATTAGTGCGACGTTCAACACCGTGTCGATCCGCGTTGGCGGGCTCCAAAGTCGTTCGGCGAATTGACGGAGACGACGCAAGTCGATCACACCACGCTTCCCTGTTTGAGCGATCCGGGAGATACCAGCGACGAAGACGAGCGAGAGGACGATAACTACCGTCGACAGCGTGATCGTATCCAGTTGGAATCCACGAGGAGAAAGGGCGAACAGAATTCCCTGTACGATGAGGATCGTGACGCTGAGTAAAAATGAAACGACACTCTGTTCACCTCGTCCGAATTCCGCAACCGACTGAAGACGCGGCGATAGCAGGGCCACAAGTGCGTAACCAGGAGCAAATAACGCAAGTATTGAGCCGAGTATCATCTGAGACAAGGAGAGCACGTTGAGTATAGTTGGTAATGACGAAATGCCCTCAACACTGTGAATGAGTACGATCCCTGCGTACAGGAATGTGCCGAAAGTGATGATGGTGAGGTCCGTGAAAGATACCGTCTCCTCAGTTGTTCCGCCTGTCAAGATTCGATCACTAGGAATTTTTCTCATAAGTGAACCGTATGGCGGCTTTTACCATGAATTTCTGATCGGCGTAAACCGATCTTAGATTGACTGACATAATTCGTTTGGCGTTACAGCACGCTAGTCAGATATCCTGTGAGCGCTGCGAGCCAGAAAAAGAACCCGACGATAATGAGATCTGTGATACGTCTTGGAACCGACAGATGTCTGCTTCCGATTGCAATCTCAGCTAAACCGACAAACAAGCTATAGAACACACTATACCAGACAAAAGGTTCCGAGATCTCCATCGCCCACAGGGCGGACCCCGCGAGAATCCAGAAGGCAACTAGAATAATCCCAAATGGAACAAACTCGGTGAGGTCCATTCGAAAAGCCGCTCTGACATTAGCCTTCACAGTTCTCGTATTTATAACATACATCTTAAAATTTTCTATAAGAGCGACATTCTGTAGAGAGATCAAATACGGTTAGCTTGGACAGTCAAATATAATGACAAACAAATCTCCATCGGGAAAAGCTGGGACTCGTCTGTGTTTGGTTACTTAACTTTGCACGTTAGATAAATATACTATCGATCGGGTACATTAGATCGTCAGTACTCCGGGTAGGATTAGAGAGTGCCCAAGAGAGAAAATTCTCGACGTTTTTGCGGAAGGATCGCTTGATGTCGTTGCGGAGCGAGCTGGCGCGTCGATCTTGTTAGAAGCGATGTACTTCACTCTCAGTTCCTCGTCTTTGTCACTCGATTCCTTCTCGGTGATCAGCAGTTTCACCTCTCCAAGACGGCCAACCTCACGTTTCTGTGTCCAGATGTAGTACGTCTCTCCGTTGATCGTACGCGGGACTGTGTCGATGCGCTGGCCGAGCGCATTGACACGGATGCGTTCACCGCCGTAGGTGACGTACGCGTTGTTCTTGATGGCACACACCTACTCTTTGCCGTAGCCTTCGAGGTGAGTGACGAATTCTTCCGAACAGTAGAGCATATCGAAGAGATAGGTGTCTACTGGGACACCTATCTCGATGAGTTCATCAACGAGATCGATAGCAAGTTCCACGCGGCGTTTGTCGTCTTTCTCGTAGAGCCGAAATCCAAGCAATGTTGTTTTCTTATCGGCGTAGAGTGCGTAGATGAGATTCTGTCCTCAGATATAGCTGTGAATGTCGTGATCGTAGAATTTCCCTGCGTGTGGCGTGTTCTCGCCTGCTTTGTGCGTGAAGGCGTCGTCGATGATGACGACACCTTCACTGGTCCATCGCGTTTCGTCGGTTTGCTGGAGCAGTTCGAATCGTTCTTTGTTGAGATGATCTTCCTCCCAGTCGTACTCGGTGAGGAACTTGTTCAAGGCTCGTTCACTCTTCGCCAGGAGAACTATGTTCGAGATTCCCTAAACGCTCTTGTTGCTGGCGGCAACAAGACCTGTCACATACGTCTTGGCGTGGTGTTTCTGCCGCGTCGAGAAATACTCGAACCGGCCAATCGGCTCAGTACATGACAGAAACGACGTGATCGGTAGCATCAACGGTTCCCGCAGTCTCTACGCGCTTCAACAGCATAACGTGCGAAGTCAAGTAGTTAAGGCTAAAAAGTGAGATAAGAGTTATTTTTATTTGTATATAGAAAATAATTTGTTACAGCGGTCGTATCAACTGGATCGTGTTAGATTTTGTGGGTGAGAGCAGACACCGAGCGAGGTGGTGGAGCTTGGTATGCGACTCCATATGGCTGGACTGTCCCTTTCGAATACTGTCTTAGAATTGGAGAAGTTTGGTGTCAAACGCTCGCGGAAAGCCATTTTATGACTGGATTTAGAAGGTCGATCTACAGTCCGCCAGCGATGCGAGCCCAGATCACGTTGTGCTTGACGAAACGGTGATCTGAATCAACGGTCAGCAGTTCTGGCTATACGCATGTGTCGATCCCGAAACGAACAAATTTCCACACTGGAGGCTATTTACAGCCACTACAACAGCATTGACAGCGCAGTTACCACGAGAGCTTCGTGAGAAACACAACATCTCCGACCTGTATTTCTCGTTGATCACGCACTGTATTTAGCGGCTGTACTGTAACCAGTAGACTTCCAATTTCAGACGATTTAGAAAATACCGATACTGATTTGTACCTACAATAGTACAACGCCGTTAATGGTAGGTCAGAGATGAACCAGGAGGTTCATCACTGGGAGTCGTACATCTACGTTCTTGCGACAGTGTTTTTACTGATTTCACTAGTGTTAGTATCCCAATTTCTTGACGCCGTTACGGCTATTAAGGGAGCCTACGCTCTGATCGGAGTCCTGATAGCCGCAGCGGTAACATACGGGAGTTGGTGGCAGAACTCTAGCGAATCTGGCGACGTTGCTCCAACCTGTTTTGACTCATCAGCCCGGCTGGATCGTTGGGCGAGTAAGGGTGTCTTGTTCATAACTATTGGCGGGTGCCTATTCACCTACGTAATCGGTGATCGGTTACTAGCTCTGGTGTGTATCTTAATTATAGGCTTCGTTCTGGTTTTCGCACAGCTGACAGTAAGCGGATCTTCCAAATCACTCTTGGTCCAAATTCTCTTGTTGTTTGTAGCCGGACCGATCACGCGCTATTTCGCCACGGGGTTCTACTTCGGAAGTAGGGATATTCTCGGTCATGTAAAAGCAGTCCAACTTCTGATCGAAACCGGGCGTCTCTCTGGGATTGAGGCTGCGTATCCGACCTACAGTAATTTCCCAGCTTTACACGTGGTCTCTGCTTCAGTCAATGCAATTACCGGGCTCCCAGCGTACGACTCGGTTATGCTTCTCGGTGCTACCGGATTTCTGATTGCCGCAGCCGCTTTAATCTATCTTGCTCGAACGTTTCTCTCACCGACCGAGACGCTAGCAGTAGGAATCGTCTTTGCGACGCTCTACCTCGCTCAGAACTACGCGTCGTACTTTTATCCGCAAGCGTTCGCGACGATTCTCATTATTTGTCTCCTGTATGTGATAACGCGCTGGAAATCTGCTCCGCCTCCCGTACGTCTAACGCTGTCAGTCACGGGCCTAGTGACTATCGTCGCACTCTCGTTGGCGCATCACGTGACACAAATACTGTTCGCAGGAATTGTCGCAGTTCTACTCGCACCGTCCGCAGTTTCTAGAATGGATATTGGCCGTCGGCTCAGAGTCAACAAGAGTATTCCTCGGAAAGAACCTTTGTTTTTGGCTCTCACGACTGGGATCACGTATCTCTCAGTCACCCAGTCTGGTATAATCTCGTACTTCGTTCAGTTCGCCACTGCCCGATCGGACGACCCGACCGTCAGTGGTTCGGGAGGAGCCCGAACAGTACTTGGGTTCGGTACTGAAATTCCATTTCAGGGTCCCGTCGCTGCTTTTCAGAGCTTGTTCTATGTGGATGGCCTCTACTTCATCGGGTTGACTGCATTATTCGTCCTCGGATTTGTCTTCGTGGTTACCCGATACGAACAGTATGCTAACATCGCAGGGTTCGTAATTTTGGGTACGATAAGTTCGTTGTTCGTCCTCAAGACACCCCTTCTTAACGTAGCTAGGAGAGTGGCCCTTCCGTTGGCACCATTCTTCGTGCTGATTGCAGGGATCGGACTCGCCCGGGTGATACGATATCTGAGATCGCTACTTCGTTCGAAGGACCAGCGTGAGAAACGGGGTCGACAGATGGCAGTTCTCGCTCTCGTGGTAATGATCACAGTTACGGGCCCCTTGGTCGCGGGAGACGATCTGTACGGTCTCCACAGCGGTCCGAACCTCTGGGAGAGCTATACGACCCCGGAACCGCAAGTTGATTTCTCTCAACAAGAGTTCAGTGAACTTGAAGCTGCTACAGGATATCTTGACAAACATGTGTCGAATGTTACAGCGATCTCACTGACGAGAGACGCATTCGAGTGGTTCGGATACCGTCACACGTCGGACGCGACAGTTACACAGTCCGGAATTCGAGCAGAAGGCTTGCTGGCATATCGGACAAAGTGGACTGAACATCAATTTGGGGCCACAGTGGAACCAGGTCTTCCGGGTACAATCGTAATCGCTGATTGGTGGCTTGACCGAGAAGTAGGTGCCTCAAATAAAGTCTATACAACGGGAACGGTTGGGCTTGTCCAGGAGGAACCCGAGACCAATCTCTCGAACATCTGAAATCTCAAATATCGATGTATATCCAACCTGTGAAAGTGTTGGTAGAGGTTATCGGTCCTCTTTGCACATAATTTAATGAATTTGTTAGTATTCTTAGTTTTGACTCTGTCCCCAGATACCCCCTTGAATATATGCTAGTAAACATGAGATAATTGAAAATTGCTGTTTGAGAATCATTTTTCTGTATATTAATTGTGCAACGCTATCAGGGTTCCCACACAGTCGAAGAAAGATAGAAATAAAACCAAAAAGAAGCGATAGATTACCAAAGTTCTTCCTTACAAAATAACCATGGTTTCGAAATCTCCATTTAAGTATGGGCGGACTGAAATCAGCACCTCCTGTTTGTTTATGCAGACACCGTAAACTCGGATCACAGATCACTTCCCCGTGTCTCTTGAGACGTACGACAACATCCGTTTCCTCTCGCTGCGCCGGTCCGCCGTAGCTAGTATCAAACCCACCAATAGATTTGAGTGGGGTGTGGAGAAACGACATATTTGCCCCTTTAAGCAGGTCAACTTGGGTAGAATTCTCTGGTATCCATCGATAAGAATCGTCATGAACTGTCCCTGTACGAGTGTTAACTGACATCTTCTCTTTGTAACAGAGATCACGAGCGGATTTGACTGCTGGAGAGAGTGTCGGTCCTCCGATCGCCACTGCCTTCGGGTGAGAATTGAATGCTGTTGCAACCCGTTCAGCGAAGTTATTCGGAAGTAATACGTCATCGTCAACGAAGCTGATTATTTCTGATTCACACTTTGTAATGGCAAGATTCCGAGCAGCTTGAAGATTTTTGTTGGGTCCTTTATAGTATCGGATCGACCGATCGGTACACCACTCACGAAGTGTGTTTTCATTTGAATCATCAATAATAATAACATCATAAAAATTCTTTAGATTGAGTTGTAAAAGGGTTTCAATAGTTGATTTAAATCGGTCCATAGTAGCAATTGCGAGTGTTACTGACTCGGCACTGTACTGACTCCTTTCACGAGTTATTGAATCACGTTCTGTCATGTTTCTAAACAAATATTTTGAAGCTAGTAATAAGCTATTTGGAAGTTATATTTATTATTTTGAGAAAGCGATGCTAGACTTAATCAAGGTAGTATCCATCGTTTGATCCTCGAGATAGAATGTGATTCGCAATACAAATACGTATCGAATATATGTCTTGGACAACTTGTCTCACCTATGAATGAGATCGCGATGGTAGGACCTGCTGAGGGGGAATCCGGAATCGGAGATTATATCTCTGATCTTACCTCTGAAATGACAAATTCAAAGATTGAGAAAATTGAGATTCCTGTTGATTCTAATAATCCACTTATTTTCGCTGAACGCGCAATTCGTATTGGACGAACGGATGTCACAGCTATCCATCTTCAACACGAATATGGACTATTTGGATCGATGTCGATGATGTCTTGGATATTCTTCCCACTGTTATATGTGAGTGCCGCGTTAAAAACGACACCCGTCATAATTACAATACATGAAGGTCTAAATGAAGATCTTGTTGTCGAGCCAGCAAAAAGGCTAAAAAAATTATACCTTTCGACACTCAATCGAATGATTATTTTGAATGCTTCACATGTGATATTCCTGTCAGAGAATACTGCCGAGGAATTTACTGAGAGCGTTAAACTCACGACGTATACTGTACTCCCTCATGGAGCGCACACAGATCCCGTTGTTGAACTTGAACAGAAGGAAGCGAAACAGCAATTAGGATATGATTCTAAAGAGGTACTCATAACCGAACCAGGGTACATTGAACCACGGAAAGGTAGTCACAAATTTATTGAACTTTCTGAACGGATGGGTGACTTTGAGTTTCTGCTCGCCGGTGGCCCGTCAAAACAGGCATATGAGGACTACGTTGAAGATATTAGACATCGTGCACCTCCAAATCTCACACTTACCGGTGTCCTTGGTGAAGAAGAATTCCACGCGTCTTTCATTGCAAGTGATATTATCGTTCTTCCGTATCAAGTAACTGAACAAGGTGGTATCGTGAACACGGTTAATCAGAGTGGGATACTTAATCGATGCGCCACATATGGCAAACCGGTTATTGCGTCAGAATTACCGTATTTTCAGGACTTGAAAGAAGACTGGAGCTGTATACAGATCTGTAATTTTGAGAATATGGCCAAGGCGGAGGAACGAATTCGGGAGTTAGTCAGTAACAAGGAAGAACAATGTCGACTCTCAGATCAAGTCCGTGAATATGCGGAATCACAATCCTTCTCTAAGGTTGCTAAGCGTCACGAACAAATTTATGAATCTCTATAATTGTTCTGAGCGAACCACTATTACGCTGGATTTGTGAGAGGTGCTGAACTACTTATGACACACAATTCACGCTGACCAGCTTATACTCTTAAATGAGAGATATACCCGTTTTAAGTAAGACTCACACCTCGGTGGCATAGTCGGAACAGTTGTCTCTTGTGATATATAGTTGAATATAAATTTAAACATCTTCAATCGAGTGTGTAAGCAGCAACAGTAGTGAGGATCCAAGATGACTGGTAAGTTTGTGGAGGATGAACTGGGCGTACGAGGAAGGTTTCCGTCCAACTCTCTGTCGGAAACACTACCTCGCAATTGGCTATCGCGGTCACTTCGAACGTGACGATCCTGAGATTAACGGCAACGATCAACAACACTGCCTTCCAGATTGTTCACCACCTCTCAACAAGCTCCACCCGTTCGTCGAGGTATCTCAACGATCGCTAACCCGACGGCGCCGCCGTCTACCGTACCACGGTCGGGGACAGATCACCTCGCGACGGACGAACGCGCACCGTCGAGTACTCGACCGGCGGGGCGCACGCAGTCGATGAACTCCGTGTCGTCCACGCGCCGTCCAAGTCGGTCGGCGTCACCACCGCGCCTTCGGATCCGGTTTCCGACTTCGACTACTGGCAGTGAACACGTCTCCGGCTAAGCATACGCGAACCGGTGGCTAACGCGGGCTCAAACGGACACCGGAAACCAACCGGCCGACGCGCACCCGTCGACTGAACCACCCCACTTACTCCGATCCGGACCGATGTCGCCGAACGCCCCGCACCACTGTCCCGATCCCGGGCGTTCCGTCGAAGACCCACAGCGCGATCGCGAGGATCGTGATCCCGAGTTCGGGCGACACCAGCGCTGCCGGCTCTAACTCGAGGAAGAAGCCGATGATGCTGTAGTCCATCTCGTCCGGATACTCGTACACGGGCGTGATCGGCCAGAGCAGCGCGCCGAGCCTCGCCCACTCGCCGGCCATCGCGGCCGGAAACATATCGGCCAGCACGTGCGACAGATACGCGCCGAGAAAGGCGCTCCCCTCCAGCCGCCGGTCGTACTGAGCCGCAAGGGCCCACACGATCGCTGCGAGGGCCGCGAGGAACAGCAGCGAGTGCGCGAGGCTCCGCCCGGAGGGGATGAGTCCGAACCGCCAGGCAAGTGGCTTGTCGATGAGGTCCGGGAGCTGCGTGCCGATCGCGACGGCGATCACCGCCGGCCCCTGCGGCGGGATCCGATACCGGGCTCTGACCGCGAGCGACACGCAGAGATAACCGATCGCAAGATGGCCCCACGGAAGCACGTCTCCGGGTGACCGTGCGGCCGGCTTGAACACACCGGTTTCCCGACGCGCTCGCGGCCATCCGTGGAAGTATGACCTCGCCGCCACTCGGGCCGTTCTGTTTCCGAATCTACATACCTCCCGCGCGTAATCGATCATGTATGGATCTCACCGATTCTCGGGTCCTCATCACCGGCGGCGCAGGCCTCGTTGGAAGCCACCTCGCGGCGACGCTGTACGACGACGGCGCGGCTGTGCGGGTCGCCGACGACCTTTCGAAGGGCGACCGCGAGCGCGTCCCCGACGGCGTCGAGTTCGTGAAGGCCGACCTCACCGACCCCGACGCCGTCGCCGAGGCGGTCACGGGAGATCTAGACATCGTCTTCCACTTCGCGGCGTACACCGACACGAACTACGACAACGACCGGGAGCTGTTCGAGGCGAACACGGCGATGACGTACAACGTCTTGGAACGCATGCACGAGGTCGGCGTCTCCAACATCGCCTTCACCTCCTCGTCGACGGTCTACGGCGAGGCCCCCCGACCCACGCCGGAGGATTACGCGCCGCTCGAGCCGATCTCCATCTACGGCTCCTCGAAGCTCGCCGACGAGGCGCTCATCTCGACGCACGCCCATTCGTACGATCTCACGGCCTGGGTGTTCCGGTTCGCGAACATCGTCGGCCCCCACCAGCGCGGGAATGTCATCCCCGACTTCATCGAGAAGCTGCTCGCGGACCCGGACCAGCTCGAAATCCTTGGAGACGGTCGCCAGGAGAAATCGTACATGCACGTGAGCGAGTGCGTGGACGCGATCCGGCACGTCGTCGAACACGCGGACGACGACCTCAACACGTACAACCTCGGAACGCGGACGACCACGTCGGTCACCGCCATCGCCGACATCGTGAGCGACGAGCTGAGCGTCGATCCCAAGTACACCTACACCGGCGGCGACCGCGGGTGGACGGGTGACGTACCCAAGATGCGGCTGTCGATCGAGAAACTCTCCAGCCTCGGTTGGGAGCCGTCGCTGTCCAGCCACGAGGCCGTCCGCCGCGGGACTCGCGATCTCGTCGCAGAGCTCGCCCCCGACGAGCAAGCGGACGCCGAGTAACTCACACTCCCATTGACATCCTCCTCCGCCTGAAGGCGGAGGAATCCCGACCGCGTTTGGGATATTAGGGTTTGCAGTCTACCACTTGTGCCTGCGGTTGGAATCCGCTGGACAAGTCATACAGGTAGACTCCGGGCTGTGCCAACCAGCCGGTACTCCTATCCCCACCCGAACTGAGTGCGGACTCGGAGTTACTTTCTTCGTTGATGTCAAGACGGATGTTCTCCGCCCCATTCACATCAGCGTTGAACGCCGCATCACACGACTCGCAGACGTACAGGCCACGTTCGACACGCTGGCTGTCATCTTCTCTACCGCAAACACAACACGTCTTGCTCGTGTTGTGCTCTGAAACTTCTACGACTTCGATGCCCTCGACTTTGGCTTTGTATTCGAGGATGTTCGAGAACCTATCGAACGCCCACCCGTGCAAGTTGAGGTTGCCGTGCTTCCCCCAGTTTTTCGACTCACCGTTGTCGTCCTCACGGACACCTGCGAGCTTCCCGATGTTTATGCGACCAACCTCCTGCTCAACACACCGTTCTACGATGTGTTTCGCTAAGGAGTGGAAGAAGTGGGTGCGGCGCTCAGACCACTTTGCGTGGAGACGAGTAGCTTCTTCGCCGCCTGAGTCCTCGCACTTAGCGATTTCTTTCGGGAAGTAGTACCCGTCCTGCTTCAAGCGGTTGCCGGGATACAAGTCGGCTTCCTTGGTACTGTACGCAACCGCCGCGAAGTTACAGATTCCGAGGTCAATACCGGCCGTCTCGTTACCCGGCGCGTTGGGCGTTTCAATCTCGTCTTTGCAGACGAGATGCAGTTCCCATCGTCCTTTTGCCTTGTCGTAGACGGCGCGAACCTGTTGTAGGTTCTCGACGGTGACGCCGGGTCGTGTTTCGTATTCGATAAGGATGTATTCCCACGCTCGGGGGTGTTCCTTGTGATTCGCGCCTTTTGACAGGCGCACTCGGTTGTTTTTAGGGTCGTGTTTGATGCCGTTTTGCTTCCACGTCACCGTGCTACGCGGGTGTTCTTCGTGGACTCGACGGCCTTCCGAGTCGTAGTAGTTTTTCTTGCGGTAGCCGGGCGGATTCGCTCGACTGTCTGACTTCCTCTTTTCGTACCACGAGTTGAAGGCTTCAGCGAGTTCCTCCAGAACGCGCTGACTGGACTGAGAATGGAGTCCTTTGTAGTTGGTGTGACCTTTCAACTCGTCTTTGAGGTCGCCGTGATCGGGAATCTCTCCGGTTTCCTCCCAGACTTCGCGGGAGTGGTAGTTGGCGACGTTCCAGAGTTTGCTGACACTCCACCCATGCTGGTCGAACATCTCTGCCACTTGGCTGTGGTTGAGGATTTTCGCTCGATGAGTGTGGTGGACTTCCAGCATTCTGAACGCCTGTATAACCACTTATACTCGCTTCTCTTGTAAAGTTTCGGAGTGTGAATGTGAAATATCCAGTCGTGCTATCGACGGCGAGTTGTGGAATGGGTTGTCGGATTCATCCCGCGCCTAAAGGCGCGGGTATTCTCCTTGCGTTTTATAATCCAACATACGTGAAATAACACGTTGGGTGGATGGAGAGCGTCACACCGCCCTCTTCCCAAAAGCTGTAGTGCGCAGCTGGCATTACACACCGATTTCCTGAGAGACCTGTCTCCAGAGGTCCCGTACCACCACGACTACCGTCACCCCGAGTACGACCGCGGAGAAGGCGCTCCAGAGTCGCACGTTGATCCCGTCGACACCCGCCCAGAAGGGCACGGCGGCCCGCGACTGCGCCGCAACGAACGGCCACAGCAGATCGGATGGGATTCGTCCGGCGAGCAGCGCCCCATGCGTGTCGCCGGCTAGGTGCAGCAGGTACGCGCCAGCGAACCCGCTGGCGACGCGCGGGCGCTCGGTACGCCACCCGTATGCGAGCACGACGGCCGCAACTGGAAGCGCGAACGGCAGCGAGTGCATGAAGACACGGCCGCTCGGGAGCACGCCGAACTGGTGCGCCAGCGGCTTGTCCACGAGGTCCGGAAACTGACTACCGAGGGCTGTCGCAAGCACCATACCCCGCGTCGGCAGGCACCGGTCTCGAACGGCGACGTACGCCACCGCGGGGAGGAGGGCAACGAGCAGGTGCTCGTGAGGGAACACACCCTTGTCTTTCATGCCGGGGCTCAAGAGCGTTCTCACCATGATCCCCGTCGGGGTGACAGAACCCTGGCGGGCTCGCTAGGAGCCCGATTGCGGTCACCGATCTAGTTGCCTCTCAGGACTCGCCTATCCGAGACGAGAGCGACACCGAGTCGACTCCTGACGGCTGAAGCCGCCAGCCCGTCGGTCGTCTCCCGCCACTCCGCGCCGGAATGGTCCCGGATGTATCGTTCACGTCCGTCATCCCCGAGTCGTCGATTGCGGTCAGGTCGATTCCGCCCACAGATTTATTATTACTAATATATCATTTCCGCCAATGACTGATGAACTGCTCCGAGCGACGGTGAGTGTTCGCGGTGTCATCATTGATCCCCGCGGCCGGGTCCTCATCCTCCAGCGCAGGACGGACGGCGAGTGGGAGCTGCCCGGCGGACGCCTCGCCACCGGCGAGGCGGTTCGTCGAGGACTTCACCGCGAGCTTACCGAAGAGACGGCGCTCTCCGTTGAGATCAACGATCCCGTGGCGACGAACGCGTGGACCAACGAGGACGGGCAAGGCCGCTTCGCCGTTCATTACAACTGTTCCACGTCTCAGAGTAACGTTGACCTCAGCGACGAGCACATGGACTGGGAATGGCTGCTTCCCAAAGAGGCGTATCGCATCCTAAGCGAGCCGCAGACGACGGCCGTCCGTGTGGCCACCGGTTCGGTGGGATCTCGCCGGCATTCTGACCAGCCGTCGCTGTCCCCCGACTAACGTCAAGTGAGGACGTGTGCGACCGCGGTGACCGGACGCTCCGTCCCATGCGGTCGCGATGACCCCTGCCGTGTCCCGTCGCACCTCCCGGTACATTGAGGCGAGACGCCTCCGGCGGTGGCTCTGGGAGATGTCAAGCCCAACTGTTGGACGATCTCACCTATCCGTCTTACCGTGTCCTTCGGTGAATTCGTCCGAAGCTGTGACCGCGTCCGCGGCCGTACCGGTTGAGATGGGCTCTGGGGCGAATGCAGCCGACCCGTAGGCCTCCGTGACCGCTTGTGGCCCCGTTCCGTCGATGTTGCCCGGAACCGGGATGGCCATCGACGAGACTGTCGAGCTGATCGTCGACATCGGAACAATGAGCACGAGACAAAGAGCACCCATCGTGACCAGCTCCAAGAGACCGAAATAGAGAGGAACGAATCAACTGCGATCGACTGAACCGGGATCAATCGGTTCGAGACGGCCCTCGAAGAGACAGGAAGATAGTGTAGCTGCGGGGGCATCTCGCCGTTGGATACCTTGTCCATTTCCTTGTCGTCTGATAATTTGACCCCGATAGGTCTACTCCGGTCACACTTGCCACCCTCGCAGTAGGGACACAGTTCCCAGACCCCGTTGACAAGTCGCCCGCACGGAGCGTTAGCGTGCTTCTCTCAGGACGCTCGCTCGCGCACTCACTATCGAAGTCATCCTTATCAAAACAGCCTGGCTCGAGCATCTATCGCTGCCACCCAGTCTCAAGTTTGCGAGGCGTTGCCGAGCTGCTGGCTTCTCGTTTGGATTGCGCTGACAATCGCTGTCGCGGCGAGCCTGTCGATGATCATGGCGGGCACGCGATCTACCCGACCGTGTCAAACCTCCTCTTGGTCTTAACAGTCAAGAGCCGCCAGCCGTTCGACCTGCGTAGCGATACGTTTAGGCCCGGGGCGGCTTAGCCAGTTCATTTTCTACCCCAGAGTTCTGGGAGGTGAGTCTCTTAGCCTTCCAGAGGATCGTCGCGCCGGTGAGTCCAACGACGTAGAGCATGAATAGGACGGCAATGATGCTGACTTCCCATACATGACTGAGCACTGCTCGTACACGATTCATGCCTCAAAATGCTGGAATCCCAGATATAAACCCGGCGCTCAAATTATCTAAAATGATTCTTAATACCACAGTCATCACGGGTGACGATGACTTCGAGTGTATCACCGTGGCCTACCGAGGCGAACACGCCATATGAGCTACTGCCGGGTTCTACTTGGACGACCGTCCCGTCGATACCAGCCCATGGTTGTCGCTGCCGGCGTACAGGCGGGTGGGCTCAGTAGTGGATCGGGGTGTGGAAAGACGACGCTGAGATGGACGCCGGCCAGGTACGAGTATTCAGTAATTGTGGAGACAGACGGTATTCACTACTCGTATGACAGTACGTCCAGCATTACCGCTATCCAGATCTGCGAGGCCCACGACCGCGGCGTCCTCGTCCCGTGGAACTCCTAGCGCCACGAGTTCTACAAGCCGATGGGGACACTCCATGACGCCGACCGTGGCGGGTTCATCTTCGCATCCGAGGTCGGCCTGCACGAGGATGTCCACGAACTCAACTTCCTCGTTGTACCCGAACATCATCTGTACCCGAAACGTATCGCCCGACGTCATCCGGTGTGACTGCCACAGCGACAGCGACGACACCCCCCGGGCTCGGATACTCAATCTGCGACGATCGCGGCTACCTCGTCGATGTGTTGTAACCGATCATCGACACTCGCGACGAGATCAAGGCGGCCATCCGTCGCGAGAAGAAACGGGACGACCCCGACGAGGATCGCCTGGCGGAACTCGAGGGGAGATCGGGCGCGCTAAAGTGGATCCTCGTCGCCTGCTTCGGCTATCAAGGGTTCAGCAACGCGAAGTTCGGCCGTATCGAGTGCCACGAGGCAATCAACGCGTTCGCTCGCGAGATTCTGCTGACGGCGAAACAGCAGCTGGAGGACGGCGGCTGGCGTGTCGTCCACGGCATCGTTGACTCCATCTGGGTGACCCCGGACCCCGACGTCGACGACGAGGACCGCGAAAACCTCGAAGGGCTCGCGACGACGATCACGGAACGCGTCGAGATTCGGCTCGAACACGAAGCCCACTATGACTGGGTGGCGTTCGTTCCCCAGCGCGAGAGCAACGCCGGCGCACTCACGAAGTATTTCGGCAAGGTGGCTGACAACGACGAGTTCAAGTTACGCGGTATCGAGGCTCGCCAGCGGCCGACCCCGTCGTTTATCGAGGATGTCCAGCGGGATTGTCTCGACCGGCTCGATGCCACGGGGTCACCGGACGCGGTGCTTGGGCGTCTCGAACGGGCAATCGACGAACTACAGGCGGGTACCGTAACAGTGGAGCGGCTCGTCGAACGGAATCGTGTCTCCAAGCCCTTGGAAGGGTACTCGCAAAATACCCAGAACGTGGCGGCCTTGAAACGGGCTCGCGATCAAAATCTAGCAGTCCACCCAGGCCAGGATATCGAGTACGTGGTCGTCGACGACGAGAAATCCTCGCGAGAGCGTGTCGCCCTCACCCACGAAGAGATAGATTCGTACGATGCGTCGTACTACGAGACGCAACTGGTCCGAACTGTCGAGAGCGTGCTTTCACCGCTCGGGTGGGACCGATCCGACATTCGGCGAGAGCTCTCCGGTGAGAGGGACGCCGTTTTGAGCTCGTTCGGAGCCACCGACAAATTGTCGTAGTGGTCCCCGCCCCTGGTTTCCGTCGTTTCGATCCAACCCCACGTTTCCGACGTAATTTTGGAGCCCCTCGTTTCCGTCGTTTGGCTCTGGTGAATCGCTGTAAGGCGGTGAGATAGGTCGTCAAATCAAAGGAAGTGAAGCGGGAAATCGTCGATGCCTATGTCGAAGATCTCCCGCTTCACGAGCAAAGCGGTACGGTTAGCTAAAAATGCTGTTGGTGGTCGAGGCGAAGCCCCCACCCCCTTCGGGGGCGGCGGCTTCGCCGACTACGCCGTCGTTTCGCTCCACAGTCTCCGGATTTACCTAGAGAAATCCTACCGTGAGGCGCTTGATCTTCTGAGCGAGATGCCGCATATTTTGGCCGAGATCGGCCTTGAAGCGGGCGAATTCCCGCATCATACCACGCTAGTAAAGGCGTTTGATAGGTTAGAGATGAAGATCTGGCGAGTGCTACTGCGCCTCTCGGCGCAGCTGCACGACACCGCCGATCACGCCGCGATGGACGCGACATTCTTCGACCGCGAAACCGCCAGCAAGCACTACTGCCGCCGGACGAACTATCGCGTTCAAACGCTGAAAGCGACCGCGCTCGTCGATACGAAAGCACAAGCTGTGCTCGACGTTCACTGTACGACCGAGAAACGTCACGATACGCAGATCGGCTGGCAACTCGCCCTCCGCAACGTGGGCGAGATTGCCAGCCCCGCCGCCGACAAAGGCTACGATTGGCAGCGATTACGCGAGAAATTGCGCGAAGAGGACGTAAGACCGCTGATCAAGCACCGTGAGTTCCGACCCATCGACTGCGCGCATAACGCGCGCATCGATGGGTCTCTGTACGGCCAAAGAGCACTGTCTGAGACCGTCTTCTCGACGATCAAGCGCACGCTCGGCCACGCGGTGCGTGCCCGAGCGTGGTACCGCGAATTTCGTGAGATCGTTTTGATGTGTGCGGTCTACAACATCAAGCGAGCCGTGAAACCGTGAAATCAAACGCCTTCTGGCGATTCACCAGAGCCATATTTTGGATAGAATTTGTTCGAGATACTCTCCCGACATGTTTCTACATATATGATATTAACCGAGTGCCTCAACTGAGCAACTGTCGTTCTGTTTTCCAGTTCAATCCAGTTCTCTACAAAATGCGTCGAGAAGATAGTGATTCTCGTAAAGCCGTGTAAACCCGTACTAGTATAAATAAATAGACCTACACGAGAACACAGCCAAGGTGGAGCCGTGTAAGTCATACCACACGCCCGGGCATCGATAACTGATCGAGACGCCTGACAGTAGTTCGACGAGTCGGCAGAGTACGTGGGTAGCCAACAAGTCCACGCGGTACTGTTCGACACGGACTAGGACATCCGTTAGCATCTCCAGCCACGGTCAATGTTAGAACTCATTTCCTGGGCCTAAGATCCCCTCTTCTATCTATTCTATTCAGGAATCGAATACTATTCTAAAATAGCTCTATCGAGAGGAATAGAACGCTATTCAAACTATTCACCACAGAGTTAAGTCGTGAGGGGATGATACTGTTGAATAGTATGAATGGCTCAGATAGCAAGAATAGTATAGATAGCACAAATAGCCCAAATGGCCCATATAGCTCGGCACAGACCGGCGGGAATTCTCGCGCTGTGTCGGTTTGTATGCTGAAGGGGGGTGTTGGCAAATCAACGATCGCAGTCAACCTCGCCCGACAGCTGGCTGCTCAAGATCACGATGTTCTCCTCATTGATCTTGACCCGAACGGTCACGCATCCGTCGGATTAGGCTATGACGACGAATACCACAACACAGAGGAAACCATTGGTGATGTCTTCTTCGACGATGCTGACCCGACCTCTGTCGTCTATGATACCGGCTACGAGTTCGACATCCTCCCCTCCAGCGAGGATCTCGAGCAGGTCGAGCGAGAGATCGTCGTGGGCGACGTGTTCCAACCCTCTGCGCTGCTCAAGCGGGAAGTCGTCGACCCACTCCTCGGAGACACGTACGACTATATTGTCACGGATTCGCCGGCGTACCGGTCCCGACTCACGGACAACGCGCTTGTCGCGACGGCGAATCTCGTGCTTCCGCTCGCGCCTGGAAACGAGGCGATGGCCGGCTTGGAGCGAACCATCGAGCGACAGATCTCTCCGCTTCGGCAGCATATGGACGTTGACGTCCTGTCGCTGGTTCCGAACATGTTGAGCGGCCGTATCGATCAACAAACTCAGGATCGCCAGCTCCTCGAACGTCTCAACTCGCACGATAGCCTTCAGGATCGCATCCCAAATTTCGCGCGGATCACGGACTGGGAGGCTGTCGACGCCGGCGATCTCAAACCCTCACCGGGCATCCGGGACCGAACCAGCATCACGAAGGCCTACGGCGAACGCAAACCCCTGCTGGACTACGATCCAGCCTGTGACCAGTTGACGTGTTTCGACGAGTTGGCGCACATCGTCGAGGCCGGCGAGGTGGTCCGTCATGAGTGAGGACGATCCGTTCGCCGACCTTGGGGAGACGCTCGAGGATGAACCGGATGACGACCCACAGGATACGGATGACGCATCTGAATCGGAGACGACCGAGGAGACCTCTGCTCGGGACTCGGTCGAGCCGCGGGACCCGATAACCGACACTGCGTTCAGCTATGAGGCTGCCAAACAGCGGCCCTTCTACGCCCGTGAGGCTACGATTGAGGACTTCGATTCTTGGCTGAAATACGAATTGGAGCGGGAGCTCAACCAGCAGGGCTACCAGAAAATCGTCGTTCGTGAGATGACCGATGCCCTCCTACGAACTGTCGTGGAGGAGGATCTCGTGGATGAAGTGGCCGAACGGTTCGAACAGGCCCGCGAATCTGCTTCTTCAGAATTGTCTGAATAGAATACTATTTTAAAATAGAATGCTATTCCACAATATCTTCACAGCCGATACTTCACGCTGTGGTCCACACGTTGAGGACGACGAACTGATCCGGTGGGAGTACCCGACACTCGGAACGATCGCGACGATTCAGGAGGTGGACTATGGACAGTGACGCTGTGCTGAGTCCTGACCGAGTGTATCGATACCGCCTCAGTCGAACGTGGGACCGAGATAATCCAACGCTCGGCTTCATTATGCTCAACCCGAGTACGGCCGATGAATCCGAAGACGACAACACGATCCGGCGCTGCCTCGGCTACGCGAAAGACTGGGGATACGGATCAATACTTGTAGGAAACCTGTTCGCGTACCGAGCGACTGATCGGTCGCAGCTTCGCGAATACGACAACCCAATTGGTCCCAAAAACGATGAACACCTCCGTTCGATCTGCGAGGAAGTGGACATGACTGTCGTTGCGTGGGGCACGGATGGGGCGTTGTACAATCGGGGTCCCGAGGTCGTCGAAATGCTTGATACCGACCTCTACGCATTGAATAGGACGAAGGAAGGACACCCTAACCACCCTCTATACCAGCCGAAGGATGCGGAACCAGAACTGTTTGATTATGGCTCTACCGGAGGTGATTGAGTAGATGCCGAACCAGCTCAGGACCACCGGTAACGGAATCATTCTCCAAGTAACCAAACCCCCTCAGAGTGCCAGCGTTGCCGAAGAGGACTCCGACAGCGACACGACCCACCGCGGGATGGCACACGAATCCAGCACTCGGGAAATGGCTACCGCGCGGAGAGTTGTTTAAACCAGGTGAGCCATAGACAATCGGTGAAAGTGTAAATGATTCGGGTCGGTGAATCAGTTTAGCCGTCAGGAAGTGCGTTCGACCTCAAGACGGCCGTGATTCTCTCGATTTGGCCCCGTGTAGTACGTCCCTTCGAGTGTTTCAGATTCAGGGTCGTACTCAACAGTGGTCGTCCCAACGTGTTGGTCCAACTCGTCATGGAAGTCGGTACCCTGATTGTTGTAATTATAGGTTAGTGTGGCTGGTCCGTTGCCGGTTAGGATGGTCGCACCCGTGCTATTTGAATTCGAGTTCGGGCCGACCAGCTCGACGAGAATCTGGTCCCACGACTGCTTGATTCGCAGAGTTGCCTCCATCTTCACGAGGCCGTGTCCGAGCTCGTTGACGGCAGCCACGTCTTCGTCGTCGTACTCGTCCGTGTCTGTGTAGAGGTGGCCGGTCCACTCGCCGCTGAGATCTGGTGGTGATCCTATTGCCACCGAAATCGGCCAGACGTTCCACAGTCCTCTCGCAACAAGGAAATATACTGCTGTTGACGCCAGTACGAACGAAATCGTCACGTTGGTGAATATCTCGTACCCCGTGAATAGGGCGACTGATGGGCCGAGATTATTAGCTATCAGAACACCCGCCGCACCGATCGCAAAAAGGGTGACACGGCGCCGGCGCAGCCGGTCGGTCGAGAACCCGTGGGTCCCGCGCATTAGAGGTCGTCGAACATCGACCGCATCTTCTCGATGTACTCCTCAGCGTCGTCAGTGTTCCACTGCGTGTTCTCATCTCCGAACAGGGCCTCCATCTCTGACACCTGATCGAAGCCAGTGATGTCCGTGCTGTCCCGTTCAAACCAGGAGAGTACGCTGTCGAACCGATCGGTGAGATCAGACGTTTTTAGCACGTGGTCGGGGACATTGTAAATCAGGCACTCGATGTAGTAGGAGGGCGTGTCGAGAGTGAGCCAGTGGTTATCGTTGTAGTGGCCTCTCGCGTTTTTGAATATCCGCACAGTCTCGCGGAAGTTGTCGTGTTTCGCGTTCCCGTTCTCGTAGTGTACCTTCGGGAAGTTGACCCACCACTCGTCACTCATGAGAGGCTTGAATATCATCCCCTCTGTGTATTCGGGGTCTCCATTCTCGGGGTAGGAATGGTAGATGCGGTACTCCTGGGCGGCGACCACGTCAACGTCGATGGGAAGCGGGTTGTGACGACCCGATATCTCGATTGCCTTTCCAGAATTATCGATGGGGTCCTTCAGTCGGTTCTCGCGATAGAACTGCCGCAGGGCTTGTACGACGCTATCACGAAAGCCATCGTCGTAGCCGTAATCAGCCGGGGAGTTTTCATCGTGGTACCGGTCCCGCTGCTCGGCGGTGAGATCGCTGAGGTCCCGCCTCCAAGGGGATCGGAGTTGTACAATCAGATCGAGGTCGCTCGACCCTCTCGTGTTGGTGTAGTTCTTGTAGGATCCCTGCGTGTAGATCGTGAACGCGTTGATGTCGGTGTGCTGAACAAGAGCTGACCGATCGCGATTCAGGTCACCCTTGATCCTCGCTCGGGCAGTCTTTGAGTTCTGATCTGCTGCTGTCCTTCGCTTGGCCCATGTGTCTGGGATCTTGGACTTCCGAACCGCCATTAATCGCCCGCCTCCGCTTCGGTTTGGGATGTAGTGTGTTCAATGGACATCCAGATGAAACAACGGCCGCCGGTGGCTTAAGCGTAGGTAGACCGGTGTGGAAGTGATAATTACCACTGGAATTTGCCAGAAGGCGGGCCATTCCCACGGGAACAAAAGGGGGGTCGGGTGGCAATTTGAACCGGCGCAGAAAGTTTATATAGCGATATACAATTTACTAAGAGCCTATGCCGCTAAGAATGACTCTCGCACCCGATACCACCGGACAAACTCTCACAAAACCAAATAGCGCCCAAAATAACATACTTTGTCTTAGTTGAGTAGTCACAAGTAAATTTTTGTGGGTCCCCGCTGTCGGTGAAGCTGAATCGATGGCACCGCCAGCTGACGGCCCTAACCCCGGGGAAACGACCGGCGATACACCCCTCGACGAGCCACTACCGAATTTTCTCGACGCCAAGGCGAAGACGATCGAAGAGACAAACTCCGACGGCAACGCGACGCAGCGATCGGGCAACTACGTTCAAGCGCTCGAACGCGTCGTCCCGGACTGGATCGAATGGATGGACCGTCGCGGGGTGACCACCCTCGAAGAACTCGACAGCCGCCATCTCGCACGCTATGCTGGCCATCTTGGACGGCGCGTGAACGCTCGGCGGGCGAATGGTGACACCGAGGGGATCACAGCCGCTACGGCGTGGAACTACTACTCGCTCGTCTCTGCGTACCTCCATTATTGCCAGCAGTGGGAGTACATTGCGGAGAATCCAGCAGATACCGACCGGGCGAAGGACGAAATGCCTGACCGACCTACGACGGATTCAGGACAACAACAGTTCTGGTCGCAACAGCAACGTGAGACAATCGTCTCACACGTCGATGAACGAGCGCACGATGCCATTGATGTCGATCCCCAGAGCCAAGAGGCACTCACCGCCGCACGTGACCGGGCTCTCGTCTACGTCATCGGGTTTTCAGGCGTGCGTGGTGCTGAGGTCTTGGCTGCCAGTCGCGATGACCGACGGACGGGGATTACCTGGGCGGACGTCGACACGGACCAGGAGATCCTGACAGTGCTAGGCAAAAGCCAGAAAACCGAGAAGGCACCGCTGACGGACCGTCCCGTCGGGGCTCTCACCCGCTGGCAGACGCTCTTAGCCCCACCCGACGATGCCTGGCCCGTGTTTCTCTCGTTCCATCTCGCCTCACTGCGTGATGCCGCACGAAGCCAGCTTCAAGATCGAGGGGTCAATCCAGAGACTGTCGATTCGATCACCAGCCTCGGCACAGCTGAGCTCGTCGACTCCTTCCGGGAACGGGAACTTACCCCACCGGCGCTAACCACTGAGGGCGGCCGATACACGCTCAAGAA
The DNA here is from genome assembly GCF_000296615.1 of Halorubrum sp. T3. Classification (NCBI taxonomy): domain Archaea; kingdom Methanobacteriati; phylum Methanobacteriota; class Halobacteria; order Halobacteriales; family Haloferacaceae; genus Halorubrum; species Halorubrum sp. T3. The sequence goes on from NZ_ALWQ01000010.1 coordinate 40,693, forward strand.
GCTCTCTCAAGCAGCTGCTGTGGATTGTTCAGACGATTCGAAGAGCTATCTCACCCTCCATGGCGCCCGCCGAGGTGTTGGGGAAGCATACTACGACGAAGCGGGATTCAGTGACGCACAACGCGTTCTTCGTCATGAGGACCCGTCGACGACGTCGAAGATGTACGCTCACAAAGAGGCGAGTGAACTGTCCGACGTGGGCAGCAAGATCTTCTCATCAAAGGAGTAGCCGCTGTCGACCTGCCGTCAAGTAATTAGCGAGCCATTGAATAAACCATCTACTGCGATATTATATCGGACGCTCTTACCCGCAGTCCACCGATTTTACTCGAGAGCGTACCCCCACTCCTTGAGGACGTCGACGACATCGTCTGTATGCTGAAGTCCCACCAGTAACGCTGCTTCCCGGAGATCGGCTTTTCGAACGCTCTCTCCAAGTCGCGCCTCGATGAGCGACTTCTGCTTCCGCTGAACGTTCATCGTCTCTTCTTGGAGGTGAAGTTGGACTGTCTGATCGCGCCCGTCAGTGATACTATTTCGTCGGAGAACCCAGGGGATATCACCCGCTGAGGCGTTGTTCACACCTGTCTCGCCAGTATCCCCCGCGCCGGTTTCTATCTCCACTTCGGTAGATTGCTTTTCTTGGCCACTGCTGCCCTCATCGGCCGAGGCATCTCCTTCGAACTCCGCGTCGCTGTCGTCGTCTTCTTCCTCGTCGTCCCACCCGTTGACAGTACCTTCTTTGAATCCCCCCATCAGACGGTCACCTCCTCAGGATCGTCTAATGCGCCTGGTTCAGGCGGCGAGGGGGCCGTAATACCGCTTTGGGTTTCGAGGAATCGAGCAATTCGATCGAACTTCGCCAGCGTCTCAACCTCGTAGTCACGGCGCCGACTCCGGTGAGATCGCACGAACTCGAACGCACTACACTGGTGTCGCCAACAGCCCTCCATCATCGACGTCCGGTCGCCGATTACCTCAGGCACCTCGAAGGGCACCTCATTGACGATCTCGTTCTGGTCTTTCGTTCCCTTGAACTCAATCGGGACGGCGCCGAGGACGCCGACATCGATGTTCAACTCGTCCGCAAAGTTCGTCGCAAGCTCTTCTAAGCCCTCAACGGACGCTTCTCCCTTTGCGGATGGCTCAAACGGAATGAGGAGATTCCGCGTCGCGTAAATCGCATTATAGAGGTGATCTGACTCTGTTGCCGGCGGATCACAGATGAGAACGTCGTACCGGTCCGGCACATCGTTTTCAGCGAGGACCCGGCGAAGTTGCGCGTAGATGTTGTACGCCTCACCAAAGTCCTCTGCGCGGCTTTTCTCGCGTGCGAGGTGGTCAGAGAGATCCGAGAGTGTGTTGTGTTCCGGAATGATGTCGATGCCCTCAGCCGTTCGAATCAGGTCATCGAACTCGCCACCAGGATTGTCGACGAGATGTCGAACAAGACTATCTGCAGACGAATCACTCCGATCGTCGTCGACGTCGAACAACCGGCTTAGATTCCCGTCCTGTGGATCCAGTGGGATCACAAGGACATCAAGCCCTGCTCGCGCGTGAGCGCAAGCAATGTTCGCTGTTAACGACGTCTTGCCGACGCCGCCGGCCTCGCTGTAAACCGTGTACGAGAGCATACAGTATGATTAGAGACTAAACACATAAACGTATGTCAGACACATATCTTTGTTAGGTGTCTAAGTTAGTTAGAGAAGTAAGACACATGGCTTAGATATCTTAGATTGGTATGTAAGACACATATCTAAGATCTATCTGTGAGTTATATCCCGGTGGAATCCGTCTAATATGCTGGCATGGCAGATACGCCTCCCGACGTGGATCTCAAATCCGATTTGACAGACGATGTTGCCCTCGTGACTGGGGCAAACCGCGGAATCGGGGCCAAGATCGCTACCAAGCTCGCCGACTTAGGCGCGACCGTATACGCAGGCGCCCGAGATCCAACTGACGTTACGGAGAATCGAAGAGAAAGCCTCGCGCTTTAGCGCGGGGAGGATGTCAAACTGGATGTGACTGCCGAGGAGGAGACCCAATCGGCAGTCGATACAATCGAACGGGAGGAGGGGTCGCTTGATATCCTGGTGAATAACGCTGGGATCTTCCCCCGGTCGGGTCCACTCCATGAGATGGAACGTGCCGACTTCGACCGCACAATGGCTGTGAACCTTCGTGGCCCGGCGTTGCTGACGAAGTAGGCGCTTCCACTACTGTTAGACAGCCCAGGCAGTCGTGTTATCTCGATGTCTTCGGGGCTTGGACAGTTCACTGAGGGCCAGATGGACGGGCAATATCCCGCTTACCGGCTCTCGAAGGTGGGCATTGGCGGATTAACAGCCTACCTAGATGGTGAATACGGTGATCAAGGTCTCATAGCCAATGCCATCTCACCAGGCTGGGTTCAGACAGATATGTGCGGAGACCGTGCGGTTGGTACTGCCCATCGACCGTTGGGAATGGTTTGCTGAGCACCGGCAGGTGCTGACGGGACACAATTAACACAAATGCCAGCAATGCTGTTCGGTAGCAGTGACCAACAACGATGACTCAGGGTGGAAAGCAAATCTCCAGACCCTCGACCGCGGGTGGCGGTCGATCATCTCCCGTCCTGCCGAGCCACGCTCAACGATGAACGTCATCGAGTATGGGCTTGGAGAACAGCGGCGTGCCGAAGTATACGTGAATCGGCTCATGCGGTATCTCCTCGATCCAGCGGAACCGCATGGGATGGGCACTGACTTCTTGGAGGCGTTCCTTCAGGGACTCCCAGCCACAACTGCGTTCGACGAAGATACCCTCGACCTCTCAGACGTACGAGTCAAAGAGCAAGTCCCAATCGATGACCGCGAGGATCCGGACGCGTCCACCGGGTATGCTGATCTCGTGCTCGATATCCCGAACGAGTGGTTCCTCCTCGTCGAGTTGAAATTCTCGGCCAAAGAAACGGGGACGGAATTCTACAGCCGAGCGACGCATGTTGACGGCGTCGCTGTCGACGAATACGGGTCGGGGCAGTACTATCTCTTTCTCCATCAGCACGACCGGCCCCAAGCCAGCAGTGACACGTTCGCAAACCAAAGTTGGCGGACATTCGTGAGTGAGGTACTGGATGACTTCCTCACTGAGAACGCGCTCCGCTATCCGCAACGAACGACGACGCAACTTCACGACCTCAGAGACGATCTTCAGTCCATCACGAAAATGACCACCGACTCAGCCTCAGACCAAGAGAAGATCGCACTGTATCTTGAACATGTAGACGCAATCGAAGACGTCCAAGCCGTCTTCGACGACGCGTGGGAATCGTACGCGACAGTCTGGGGCCGTGATGTGGCCCAGCTGTTGACCGATACCGAACCCGAGGTCCACCGGTTAGAGGGAGAGCACTACCCGGAAGTCAGCGTCTCCAGAACCGATCGCGATGACGAACGCTGGATATTCCGGGCTAACGGCGGCGACTGGCAACACGTGTTCAAGTATGGCTGGTACAGACATGAGTCGTCGCTGGAGAAGCTGGCAGATCGCGCGGAGGACAGCAATGACCTCCGAATTGGCTTCTACCACCGGATGGAACGGAACCGAGACCTCGCAACGCGAGATCAGAAGTTGAAATTCAACTTCCGGAACATGGGATCGAATCCGACTGCGTTTCGGGATATCTACGCGGACCTCTTCTACGACCGCCGGAATGAATTTGAAGAGTTGCTCGCGGACACTGAGGGCCTCGTGACCGGAAACAAATTGACACTGATTGAAGGGACGTACGACATCCCAGTCGACAGCTACGAGGACTACTTCGATGCCTACACCGCCGCCCTCCATGAGGCGTTTGTTGATCTCGTCTGTGATGAACCAGAATTGATCCAGCTGATGGGCGCGACCTTCGAAAGGGCCGTTGCGGAGTACCAGTGACTACGAGTTGATTGAATGTATCACGTATTATTCTGAACAGGGCTATATTGAAGTACATCACCTGTCCAGATGACGTATGGACGGGTGTGAATCGACTGGCACGACTGGGTTTAACCCCGACAACGCCGAGTTATTGGAGACAGTTTCTGTCTCCGTGTCAGGGGATGTGACGATCCCAGAGCGAGTCTGCGATACGCTCGGACTCAACCCCCCAGGACGGGTTGCGTTCTACGAGTCGGACACTGGGGAGGTCTTCGTTCGACGCGTTCCATCAGCGTCGGAGATGGCGGGCTTTGCTGCTCGAAACGCGGAGGCAACGACGGACACTCCGGCGTCTGAACTTCTCCGTGCGAAGCGCGACAAGGATCAGCGTGATCTGGAATAGGGCTGGGTGTCGCTGTCTCGGTTGCGCGTTGGGGCCCCTGCCCCACGTACAGATTATTGACTGCTGAGTTGCGCTGAGATGAACCCCAGATTTACGACGCGAGAGGCGACGGTCCACGGGGCACGCATCACACTCGATGCTCTCGATTGCGCTCCACTCCACACTCCACGCTCACGGTTCACTCGCTCAGGGGTCAGGCTCACGACGCGGGCGACGATCCACGCTGTCGACGACGAATGACGGTGGGGCACACACGCGACTCACTCGTGGTCGACGATGCTCCGGATCGGTGCGACGGTCCACGCTCGCGATGAGGTCACTCGACGGGCGCGACGCGATCAAGGCACGTTCAACGCGGGCGACGTTAGCGATCACTCGCGGTCAACTCGCGGGACTGATTCGGTGTCGATCGGCGGCGTCGATCCATGTTCGAGTCGGTGTTGCGGCGCACCCCACGTACGGAAACTTTGTGCGCTGGAACGAGCGCAAGGAAGCGCGAGCAACGTGACGAAGCGAGTTCGACGCGCGTCGTCATAGCGGGTCGAATTGCGTCGAGACGTGTTGGGGTCAACGCGGAGATCACTCGCGATCGCTCACGCTATGGCGAGAGCTTGCACTCGATGTGCGGTCATCGTCTGCGTCGTCGACGGCGACGATCCATGAACTCATCTGGGGTTCGAGTCTGCGCTGTGCGCTGCGTTTGTCTTCGTGGTCGACGTCGTCGATCGTCTCACTTTGTGTTCGAATTCGTGGTGTCGATATGATGGTCCGCGTTGTTCTTTTCTCTGATTTCTGATATACTGTGCGAGATCGATTTCTGGTGTCGACGGCGACGATTGTGGTGCTGTTTCGAGCGCGATCAGCGCACGATTTGTGTTGGGTTTTGTGTCGTCGTCTCCACGGTCCATGGTCGTCGCGACGTTGTGGATCGCAGTCTTTCGTTGGGGCGAGGGACCCCTCCTGCTTCTCTTCTCTCCTTGTCGGAGGGGGGTATCGGCCCTAATAGTGCGGGAAGGGTGGGGGGTGGGGGAAAACCGGGGGATAATCAGGGGGTGATTAGGGGTTATTCCTTCAGGGAGGGGTGCTGTTCTTTACCCTAATCGGCTGGGAAAAAATCACCCTCTGAAAATCAGGGAGTATTTAGGGGGCATATATTCGCTCATTTTTCTTGGGGGATTCAAGATTAGGGTGTGATTCACGGTCTAAATTTTTGCCTTGCCTAAGATTAGCCGCTAAATTACCCCCCACAATTTTACCCCCTAAACAGTTAAGCGGGTGGGGTGAGATGTGATTTGTAACGAGTCCCGAGTTACAATATGAGCGTGCTCACAGACTACGGGCTGAAGGAGGACGACGTTGAGTTTCTGTTAACTGTTCATCAGATTGAGCAGAACCCTACGGAATATGATAATACGGATCCGGGGGAGACAGTCGCGAACGTCACGGTGCTGAAACAGGCATCGGGTCTCTCGAAGAACCAGATCGACTACCGTGCGCGAGATGGCGACAACAGTCGTGGGCTGGCTGGGGAGGGGTTGAATTTGATCCGCTCGTATGGCCCTCGGGTAGAGGGCAAGGAATTTGGACCGCGTTCGGTTGAGCTTACCGAGAAGGGCGATCGAGTGGTCGCTGAAATCAAGGAACTGCGATCGGGTGGGAGTGGTCAATCGGCTGGCTCAGGGAGTGCGTCTTCGGAACGGATTGCGGAGCTGGAAGCCCAAGTTTCTGAGCTTCAATCCCAAATCGAAAACTTCTCGGAAATAGCAGAGACGGTCGCGGCGATCGAGCAGAATGAGATGGGGGGTGTGAGCAGCAACATGACGACTCAAATCCGGGCGGCTTCTACCGCGATCCCGCATCACCAGTTCGTGTTTACCGAGGTGTTCGGGATCGGGATTGAGGATATGCGTGAGGTCGACGAGAATGATGAGGAAGGGATCAGGCAACTCCAGGTGACGGCGTACAACCATCTTCAACAGGCACTCGACGAATCTGAGCCAGGGGAGTAGGCTGGCGTGGACTACCGCATCTGCTCTCTCAAAATTCCGCGTCAACCTCCGACTGAATTCCTGTCTAATTGAGTGGTTTCGGTTGGAGAACCCGCCGGCGAAACCGGTGGTTGACCGGCAAATCTCTTTTCACTTTATCACTACCTTATCGGGGTGAAAACAACACGGTCGGACAAGCCAATTCGAGTCCCAATCACGGTCCAGTTACTCGTCGGCTTCACCCCGGTCGGTCTCACCTGTTGAGCCCGACCCACTTTCCGCGTCGTTGGTATCTGATTGTGACTCCTCCGGCACAGTTGGTTCATCGTCGGTGAAGCCTTCCATCATGCTTGACCGCATTCCCACGGATTCGACATCGACACTCGAACTGTCGGTCTGGGAATCTGTATCGGCTATGCTTGCCCACGATTCCATGACCTCGGAGGTGCCTGTATCGCTCTCATCGGAACCACTACCTTGGGCTTCGGGATCGCTGATACCCGGGTGGGTGTTCTGTGACTTGTCGCTGTCATGGTCTGCTGAATCGCGCTCCTCGGCTTCGGATGACTCCTCGGCCGTTGCTGTGCCCTCGTCTTCACGGGTCGCCTCGGCTATGCCCTCGCCCTCATCCTCCTCGCTGATCTCCTCCGGGAGTACGATCAGGTTGATGGCCTCGCCAGGCGTCGCCGCCATGTAGTCGGAGTCGGTGGCAAGAGAGTTCACGATCGTCAGGAGGACAGTTTCCTGTTGTTTGGACAGCGTGTAGTCGCGCGCAGCGGCGTCGCTGATCTCCTCGACGGTGAGGTCAACCCGGTTGTCACTCGCGATACGCGCCGGTGTGGGCGCCTCCTCAAATCCCTCAACAGTTGGGGCGTCGCTGGCCGGGGAGCCAGCACTCGATCCGCTCTCCCCCACCCTCTCGCCATCCTCGGCAGCTTTACCGCCGGCCTCCGCGTCGCGCTCGTCGACAGCCTCGTCGGTAGTCGCGTTCTCGACTTCGCCCGGGCCTTCGATCTCGCCGGCGTCGACGTCGTCAACGGACTCAACGCCGAGATGATCGAACAGGGGGGTACACTCGCCGCGGTGGTAGAGTTGCGGCTGGTCGTACTCCTCGTTGTCGCCGTCCGGGAAGATGATGATCTCGAAGTCCTCGTGGTCAGGCCACTCGGGGAAGCGCGCTTCGGGGATGAACGGCCCTCGGAAGGGCACCCAACTGTCTTCAAGCTCCTCTTTGCTCGGGTAGTGTAGCTTCTCGCCGTCGTTGTAGACGACAAACTCGCCCTCGCTCTGGTCGTACTCGTAGTAGGCCGGGACGGCGTTCTTATCGCCTTCGTGGGCGGCCTCCGGGCCCTCAAACCGAGCGACTTCCCCATCCGGCGCCGGCTCCTTGTCACCAACCGCGGCGACGACCTCGCCGGTGTCGGTGTCGCGGTACCAGATCATGCTCATCGTCCCCTGTCCCTCGTCGTCTTCGTCGCGCCGCTCGCGAAGGGCGACCTTCTCGTCGCCAACACGGTAGTCGCCCCCACCGTCGTTGTAGTAGCGTAGGTTCCCGTCTTCCCCGGGAGACTTGCGGAAGGCGACCTCATCGCTGACGACCTCCGTGTTCTGTCGCTGGCCTTCGGTCTCGTAGATGACCTTCTCGGCGCGTTCACCCCAGTAGGTGAAACTGCCGTGGTTCGCGGACCCGTCTTTCACCGCAAAGACGCACTTCTCGCCTTTCTCCATCGCTTTCCGGAGGTTGGTGAACGTCTGGAACGGGTACTTGATCGTCGACGTCTCCGCCTCGATCGATACGTCGTTCGCACCGGCGAAGTTCCACACGCCGGGGTACTCCTCGCGAAGCCGCTCCCGCCGCTCGTCGATCGCGTCCAGCATCTTCGACCGTGACTGGTCCTCGTCGACGTCGGTCACGTCGATCGGCGCCTCTGCGACGCCGTCCGGCATCTCCTCGCCTTCCTGCTCGGGAAGCCACGACACGTAGCCGATCTGCGTGAACGCGACGTAACATTGGCCGAGTATCCAGCGGTGGTCGTCGCCGCCGCCGGACCCGGCACTCCCCGTGTCCTGTTGGAGTACGACCCCGCGCCCTTCGGGGGTGAGCTTGATCTTCTGTGTTCCGCCCTCACGCTCTCGCTCGACGTAGCTGCCGTTGACCCGCTCGTAGATGTTCGACAGCTCGGAGAGGCTATCCACGGTCGAATCCTCAAGCCGGGCTACGAGCTCGTCTTTCGCAGCGTCGGTGGGGACAAACTCGTCGGCCTGCTTGCCTGCCTGAAGCCGAGCGGCGAAGATGGATTCCAAGACCGTATCGAGGTGGCGCTCGACGACGCTCTCGGGGTCGTCCGCCGTCGACGTCCCGAACGCCTCGGGCGTCTCGCCGGCGCTTCCAGCGCCTTCGCTGCCGGACATGGGCGTCGTCGACGCCGCGGTGGAATCCCCGCTGCTTCCGCCGCCGAGGGTGGGGTTTTCCGGCCCCGGGACGGCCATTTGTAGTTCGCGGGCAAAGTGCATCTTTTCTTCTTTCGTATCGACCATCGCTATATCCCGCCCGATACCGGTCTCCCACCGCCCTCCCCCCTCGTTGAACAGGAGGTTCTGGTAGACTTCCTCGTCGGACCGGCGCTCGCGACCGACCTTCCGGAGACTCGCTTCGATCGCGGCGTCCCGGGCCTCGGCGTCACGAACAGGTGGGAATGGCGGGTGCGCGTAGACGCGGAACGCTTCGGACCGCTCCATGTTCTCGGAGATGGTCGTCCGCATCCAGTAGTGGTAGTTGACCTCCTCGGTCAGATCCTCGGGGTCCAGCCCTAACTGCGTACAATAGGTCCGGGCGGATTTCTTGTCGCCCGGGTTGAACGACATGATGGTGTCGCAATTGGTCGTGATCGCGTCGACGACGTTGCTGGGCAGTTGGGCCGGATACTGGTTGGCGAGCGTCATGGCGAGCCGATACGACCGGCTCTCGGAGATCATCGACGGGATCGTGTCGTCCGCAAGCGCGAGGTTGTCAAACTCGTCCGCGAACAGGTAGAAGGGCGACCGCTGGTGTTCCGACTGGGTGGCCCGGCCCCGGATGTGCGACCACACCCGGCGGATGACCGCCATCCCGAGCATCTGCTTGAGTTCGCGCGGCTCGGAGCCCATCCGCACGATGATGATCTTGTCGTTGTCGATCGCGTCGGGGATGCTCACCCCGCCGGAGCGGAACCCGATCATCCGGCGGGCGACAGGGTTCTGGATCCACGGGAGGAACCGGCCGAGTAGCGGCTCAAGGTCGTCCTCGGGCATCTCGGCGACGGTCTCCATGTGCGGGGTGATGAACCGCATCCCGGCCTCTTTCAGCCGTGCCGTAAACTCGTGGCGTGACGCCTCCGATTTCAGGACATAATACATATCGACGAAGTTCATCTCGGGGGCGTCGTCCGGCGTCCGGGAGTTGTAGAGGTTCATCCCCGTGATGATCGACTGGGCGACGCGGTTCATCCGCGGGCCCCAGTAGTCGTCGTTCGCCGCGAGCATCTTCTTCAGGTCCTCAACGAGCGACGCAAGGGCGGCGTTGTACGCGTCTTCCTCGGGGTCCATGTTGAGCGAGATGAAGTTGAACCCCGAGAGATAGTCCCCGGTCGCACCCGGCTCGATCCACACGACGTCGTCTAACCGGTGTTCCGGCATGATCTTCATCAAGCGGCGGGCGTCGTCGCCCTTCGGGTCGATGAAACAGAGTCCAGCGCCGGACTCGATGAGCTGTCGGGCGTCGTTGGTCAACAGCGTGGACTTACCGTAGCCGGTGACGCCGAAGACCGCGCGGTGGCGGAACAGGTGGTCTTTGTCGATCGACGCGTCGCGACCGTTCCGCGTGCCTTTCCCGACGAACAGCGGTGCGTCCGGGTGTTCGCGCGGGAGTTCTTCAAGGACTCTCCGGGCACTTCCGGCGGCGTAGACCTCGCGACCGTCGTCCCCGGCCTTCAACTCGTCCGGATCGATCTCGTCGGGGATCCCGATCGACTGGATCTCCTCGCCGTACATCGTGTTGCGGTCGCGCTCGGTGTAGGCGTAGTCGAACTCTGGGAGGTTTGAGAGACCGTTTTTGACTCGGGCGAGTTCGCGCTGGATCGATTGAAGTTGTGCTCTGGTCGCCGTCTTCGGGAGCCGTTCAATCGTGACAAAGTCCTTGAGCCGGCGCAGATCGTAGGCGATACGGTCAGTCGTCGGGTTCTCGTCCGGCGGTGTCCACGTCGGGGATTCACCGTCGACTGTCAAGTCGTCGACGGCGCTGAGTACGCCGGCGACGTACTCGATCAATTCCTGCCGGTGGTCGATGCTGAGGCGGCGACTCTCGACCTGCTCCGCGGTCTCCTCGACCTTGCGGCGGAACGTCACCAGATGGTCCTCGCTCACGTACTCCGTGTTCTCATCGTCTTCGTCGTCTGAACCGAGTATTCTGTCAAACATGGGTGGTCGGTATCTGCTCAAAACCCCGATGGGGTCAGAAGTCGCTGCGGCGGTTGTCTCCCCACACGTTTTTTTCGTCGTCCTCGTCGCCTTCGTCATCCGCGCCGCTCTCGTCGGCGTCGGTACCGGCCCAGCCGGAGTCACCGTCTGCTCCCCCGAATATGGGGTCGGAGTCACCCCTCTCATTGGGGTCTGGATCCGGGTCTCCGACTGTGGTGTCTTTACGGCGCTCCTCGGCAGGGCCGGGTGAACGACTCTCTGCCGATGGGGCGCTGTGCGTTCCGGTAGGTCCCTCACCGCCCGTCTCGGGTTCCGGTGACGGACTGGGGCTGCTGTCCGGCGTACTGGATCGGTAACTTCCAGTACTGCCGAAGCTCGCATCGCTGTACCCGGTATCGTCGTCCTCGCGGCTCTGTTCGACGTCGTCTTCCTGCTCGGCTTCGGCGGGGATCCCCGGACCAGTCTGCTGTTTCGCCCAATCGACGACGGGGGTGTTGATGCTGTCGTTGGGGATGTGGGCGATCGACCCGAGCGCGCTCACCGTTTGGAGTACCGCGGGCTGTCCGGGGCCGATTTTGAGCCGCTGGCTCCACGGGACTGAGTGGGTCCGCTCGGCCATCTCCCGGAGGTGATGTGGGATCTCGTCGGGGCCGATCGCGACGGGGTCAAGCCCCTGCTCGGTGAACGAGTTGTAATACTTCTCGAAGTCGCTCGCGACGGTGTTACACCGCCGCTCGGCAATCTCTTTGTGCGGCGAGATCGCCAACACCCGGACGGTGAAATAGTACCCCTTCGCGCCGTGGAGCTTGTCGATGATCTTCGCGGTGCGGCTCCGCTTGGCGCCGGGGTCGCGGAGATCGAACCCTTCGACCATGTTCCCGACGACCTCGCCCTCTTTGATCTTGGCGGCGGCGTCGGTGACGTTGAGGCCGTAGGGGCGGCGCTTGGTCCATACGTCGCGTGCGGGCTCGAAGACGGTCTGGACCATGACCCGGCAGTCCTCGGCGGCGACGCGGCGGCCGTCGCTGGTCTGGTCTTCCTCGACGACCATGTCGGAGGTTATGTCGCCGTAGGGGTCGACCTCGAAGTCTTCCTCGGCGATTTTACACTTGATGGGGTAGTAGAACGGCCGCTTGAGCCGCATTTCGGCCATAGAGATGTAATCGCCCTGATCGAGCGTGGGGAACTGCTTGTTGGCCTCGCTGATCTGGGCGTCGGGGTAGTTTTTCCGAAGCTGGCGCTCGAACTGGTTGGCGTCGACGCGGGTGTCGGGCTTGAAAAAGAATTGGAGCTTCCCACCGTCGTAGACCATCTCGTGACTGTGGATGTGAGAGTTGGTCGTAACGAGTTGGTGTCGCCCGATCCCGACTTTGCTCTCACGAGGTTCGTGGATGGTTTCGTAGAGGTTGATACTGGCGTCCATCCCTTCGTTCTCTCGCGGGGGACGCACGCGGAGACGGGGCCCGGAGTCGCCTTTGGCCTCTGCGAGCCCTTCCGTGAACGTTTGGTAGAGCTCATCACCTATCTGAACCGTGGGGTAGGTACTTCCTTGGATTAATTTATTACTTATAATAATTCTTTGTATGCTTGTGAAGCTGTACCCTCCAAGTTTGCTCCCGTACTTGTTCCTCATACTGTGACCGCACTCTTTGATTGAGATACTTGATTGACTATGTCCAATTCTGACTCTTAATATCTGGGTAAAAAGGCTTAAATGCCTCAAAGAAGTTTACATTAATCCCTGTATAGAGATCAAACTTGAATATCTCAATACTACTTTTCTCGGTCTGACTGGTGCCTGGTATCGATTTCGTGAGAAAGAAATCATGATTTCAGAAACTACTGCTCTGTTGAATCCGCAGAAGGCGCCGGGATTGGGTCACTCTGTCCTCAGTTTAGGAGTGCTGTCGAGAGAATTCAGAGATAGAATCTTGGCAGAGAGTGGAAGGATTGAGATCACAGGGTGGATCGATCCAACTCTTCAACGATGTAGAGCGAGATAATGACGTCTCCAGAGATCGTGATCCCCGTGCAGTCATCGGATTCAACAGAGCAAAATAGACGGAAAAGAGGCGTTCAAGATAGCAATCTACGGGCAATCTGACAGTGGCGGGAGGCGGTCGAGTCTCCGTACCGCAATGAGTGTTCAGATCAACGAAATCTGACGGAGCATCGCACTTGAATCGAAGGCCGATAAACGTGTAAAGTTCCTACAGCCCGCTACTGAATGCGCCTATTCTCTCGGATCATACTCACTTGCGTCCCATACGCGGCTTGCGATCTTTTCGTTAATTGTGTCGAGGTCGTCATCGGTCAGGCTTTCTGGTTCGCGAAGTGGAATCCCCCAATCTAACTGTTTTCCGAAGGCGATCGCCTCTCGTCGCCGCGAAAGCATTCCGAGTTTGAGCTCGGCGAGCGTTCGTCGGAACATGTTTCGAACCTGCTTTTGACGCTCCCGTTCATTCTGGTACCGGCTGACAAAGACATCGAATCCAGGTGCGACAGCCCAGTAGTCAATATCGTAGTTGCTGTACGTGTAGGACCGGTAATTCAGTATTTGTGTGATTCCTTCCGCGATGTTTCTCGCGGTGTAACTTCGCGTTCGTTTGACTTCGATTGCGATACACCCGACGGCTGGATGTTCCGCAACAATGTCGATACGACCCCTATCGTCGTCGTCGGAAACCTCTGTCTCTACATCCCAATCGTACTCTTCTAACAGTGCGATGATGTGCATCTTGAATTCCCGCTCTTTCTCGTACTCAACCGCCGTGAGTTCGGGAACCCCGTCAATAATCTCGTGGTCATCGATCTCTGCGTCTTCCCATACGGGACCGTCGCCGGTGTGTGTTCCAACCATTAGTTGCTGTGGAGTGTCGTCTTGTGGTTCACGAGTGCGTGAGCGATACGCCGGTCATCGAGCGTAGGTGGTTCTGTTCGTGGTGTCAGATCACCTGTTGTCCGCAGGGCGAGTCCAAGCGCGTCGAGTGAGCAATCAGAGGTTGCTCGGTGTTGTTCTGAGTGTGATGTGCTGTGCCGTCTATTGGGGTACCATGCGACGGGACTGTGCTGTAGCTTCCCTTTGCCCCACTCTGTCACCGAAACTGGTGTGAGCGTGGCTTGACTGGTTGCTGGCTCTATGGTAGTTGAACGGAGCCACTCCAGCAGTGAGTCTATCGCAGTTGTTGATGCGACACTGCGACATTCTGCTGGGTAGATCGTGCCCGAACCCTGTCGACAAGGTGGTAGGCTCGCTGGACTGTCGTGACTAGGCGTCTGGGTGACAGCCACCCACTTCCGGTGACCATCCACTGTCGTTGGCCGAACACGCGGAATATCGCTGACAGCCCCGATCCGGCGGTCGTAGCTACTTACCGAGATGTCGGCCCGCTCGACGAGCGCTTGTCTGCCACATGGCGCTGACGCCCGTAGCAGCGTGGTGTAGAGCTTTGTCGCCGTCGGCGAGAGGTCTGGCCGGAAGCGATCGCTTGGCAGCATAGCTGCCGCCTCAAGGATGGCTGGCTCCCAATTCTGGTGGGGGCCGTCGAGGGCCAGCAACAAGCAAGTGACGGCGTCATACGGGCTTGCTCGGTGTGGGACGTCGCGGCCAAACGACCGGAGACAGAACCGGGTGAGCTCTCGTCGAACATGCGATGTCCACCCCGTGTCGTACTCCGCGGCGATTTCGTCGACAATCTGGCGGATCGACGCGTACGTCGTCCCGTCACGAACGGGCACGGTGAGTGTCGGTGCCTGCTCGTCGCCGGTGGCGATCGCCTCCCGGAGCGTGTCGAGTTCGTCTGAGAGTGCTTCGGTGATGGCTGTCCGGAGCGTTGTCGCCGTTGGGCCCGCAAACACCCACGACGCCGTCAACTCCATCGACGCGCCGGCCTCGACGTCGTACGGGAGCCGTCGTTTGAGTTTTGGCGGCCGTTTCTCGAACAGCAGCCGGTAACCCGAGTGGACACCGTACACGGACTGTTTCGGCACCGTATACCGGATGAAGTCACACAGCCCAGCGCGCTGCTGGTCGTTTTCGACGAGTGACTCGGTGTCCGGGAGCCTGACCGTCAGCGTCAGATCGACACCCGCCGCATGGTACAGCTGGGTCGTTGACGCGATGAGCCCGTGGAGGTCTTCGAATAACTCGCCACGGGCCGCACTGTCGGTGCTGTCGGCAAGCGCACTGAGGCGAGCAAGCTGTGTGTCACGGACGCTTTCGATGCGGTCACGCCACGTCTCGTACAGCTCCTCGTCCTCGCTGAACCACCCGACTTGTTGGCCACGACGCAGAATGCGTCCCGGCGAGTCGGTGAGGTCGCCAGTTCCACCGTGGATCTCGGCGAAGCTCTCGCCGAGTCGCGCCGGTGTGAGGATCTCAGAGAGCGCCGCGTCACTGAGTAAGACACCCGCGAGACGTCCCAGGGTGGCGAGTGGGCCGCCCCACTGGACGATGGCGAGACACTCATTGTTGTGGTGGCTGAGATAGCTCACCCGGCCGTCGTCGAACGGTTCAACCGGGTCATCGACGAGGGTGACCGCCCCGCGCTCCGCTGGGATGGTGAATCGCTGGTGGATCGACGTCCCATCGTGGGTGTCGATCGCCTGAACGTACCCCTCGTCGACGTCGCCGGTCGCCGCAAGCCACGATTCAACCGCTGTGGGGGCGCCCCCCGAGGCCTCCCGCGGGGGCGACACTGTACTTGTTGAGTCGTGAGTGGTCGCGGTAAGACTGTGTGGCAACTGGGTCTGGTCCGGGTGCTGGAGTTTACAATCTGCCGTGAGACACTCACTGACGGCCGTTGCGCCAAGGTCAGTGAGTTCGACTGTGTTGTGGTCCCGGCGCCGGTCGATCGCGACTAGGCCTCGCGACTCCAAGTCGAGCACGTACCGACCGATCGTGCCGCGCTCGATGTGGAGGTCGGGATCGTCTGCGAGGTCGGCGTACGTCCGGCCCCTGTCGGCGTCCAACATACCGAGTAACCGACGTTTCCCGGGAGCGGACCCGAGTCCATTGAGCGCGTCCCACGCCGACTGTGCGCCGGCGGTGGGGCCGAGTGGTTCATTGGAACTGCGGTGTCCGTGGTGGGGGGACCGATCCCGGCTGTCAGTAAGACCGAGATGGACTGCGCTCCACCGCGGGTACCGACGAGCGAGCTCCCGTTGGAGTGCCGGCGACGCGAAAACCCGAACGTCGAACCCGTCCGCGAGGACGGCGATCGCCGCGAGTGCGCGGACGCCGGTCCGTCGGTCAGTGAGTTCAGTCCACGCCTGGCCATCGAGGACTAAGGTGAGCGCTCGTGGGGTCGGATCGAGCTCTCGGTGGAGTGCGATCGGACCCTTCGCGAGTGCGCCGAGGCCGGCGTTGACGGCACCACGGCCCGTGCCAACTGACTCGACTGTCTCGATTATCGACTTGTGACGCCGCTCGCGGTACGTCGACTCGGTGGGGACGTCGTTCTCGGAGAACGCAAGCTCGGTGATTGCCTGTGTGTACGCGACCGCCTCTGCGGTCGCGTTGTCCCACGTGTCCCCCAGGGAGTTCCACCCTGGGAGGGTCTCATCGAGTATCGATACACTCGCACGCCACGCGTCGGTGTGATTCGTCTGTGCTCGGACGGTCTCGATGCTTGCCTCGCGAAGCTGTTCGAGGACTTCCGGAACCCACTCGGTCAGCCGTGGCGTGACGGTTGCGCAGCGGATGCCGGCGACATCGTATTGTGTGGTTGGTCCCACGAGATGGGCGCCACGCTCGTGGCCCTGGCCGGCGGGCTGGGAGCGCCCGCGTTGGGCCTGATTGTCGGCCGGCATCACTCGGTTGGCTCCCAGCAGTTGACCACCGCGACAAGCCGCCTGAGCAGCTCCCGGATGTACTGGCGAACCGTCCGCGAGTCCGGATCGGCATCGCGAGCCGTCCGGATTGCGGCTGCGATGTCTGGATGACGTGTCTCATCGACCGTCATCGTGGCTCGCAGTAGGGCAGCGCTGACTCCGGCAGCGTCGTCGGCGATGCTCGCGGTGAGCGCACGCCGAAGATGCGCGATCGTCGCGTGGATGGCGTCAGGGTCTGCTGCTGGCTGTCGGGTGGGTGAACGCGTTGTGTGGCGATCAGCCGTCGTGCGTCGAGGAGATTCAGCGGGGTGTGGCGATCGCATTAGTCATCCCCCTCCGTCTTCGGTGGATGGCCATCGACAGTCACCTGCGCCCGGGCCTCGCGCCGTCGCTGCCGTTGGGTCGCTGTCGGCGTGACCTGCTCGGCGAGTGGCCTCTCCGGTGGCAGCCAGCGGATCGTCGTCGTCGCTGGTGCGCTCAATCCCAGCGGGACCGGCTCGACGAGAATCCGCCACGTCGACTGTGTCGCTGCGTCCGAGGCGAGTCCGATACGGCCGGCGACCAGTAGCTCGTGGACGCCGAGTGTGAACACCTCCTGGTGTCGGTGTTCGGTGTGTGCGCACACGCAGTGACCGACCTCGTGGGTCCGCTGTTCGGCTGGCTTGTGGACGTACGCGACGACGTCGTCGCCTTCAGTGAACGTGCGCCCGCAGTGCTGACACGCTCCCGACGTGGACGCAAGCGACAGCTGATCGAGGTTCGTGGTGATGTCGCTTGTCGGGTGGAGTGTCGGCCTCGAGCCGGCGGCGGGCTGTTGCTCCCGACTCATGGCCCTTGGTTTACGTGTGCGAGTGACTGACCACAGTACCACCCGCATCGTGGACAGAGCCACCCGTTGACGAAGCGGTTGACGAGTCGCTCACACTGGCGGCACCGCCAGAGTTTCTTCATCACGCCTGACCCTCCACCGCCTGCTGGACGGTGATGTCGTCGTAGTCACCAGTGAGTCGTTCGCGGGCGTCAAACCGGATGTGTGGTGGGCTAGGAGAACTCACGCGGTCTCACCCCGGATCCACGCGTCGCGCTCTGCGAGCGCTGTCCGTGCTGCGTCAGTCAGGCTGTAACTGTTGGTGCGGCCGTCGCGTTGCCGCTTATTGATGAGTCCGTGTGCGACGAGCTCGTCGAGGTTCTGGTACAGCCGACTGTGGTTGATCGCTTCACCGTAGTAAGTGCTAAGGTCCGTTTTTAGCGAGAGCCCGCTCTGTTCGTCAGTCTTCGCGAGCGCGCGGAGGAGGTCCCGTTGGAAGGCGGTGAGGTTGGCGACGATGTCGCCGTCGGTCGTCGCACTCATACGAGCCCTCCTGGGTTTGCTTTGGGGTTGTCTACCCCAATACGGGTTGAATTGGCACCTTCAGGGGTGGCAGCCTGGATTACGCAGTTGCTGGTTACTTGCTCAGGTGATACCTCTCGCATCACGCAGGGCTTAAACCCTGTAGTAGCCATCGTAGGCATGGTTCTGTGTTACGGCACAGAACCCGACCCGGTCGGGTGCTACTACACCGCGACCGGGATCCTACATTTTCTCACTAGCCGAGGGTTCTTCGCTCGGGCTCCGTGAGCATTACTCTATGCTGTAAGCATTTATAATTGCTGGATAGTTTTCTTGATGCTATCATCAATATAAGTTGCTATCCGGTCATAATACAGCGATGGGCAATTAGATACTCTTTATGAGGCACTCTGGAGACTGGATGACCCTTGTCGATGATAGGGTTCTTGAATATCTATCTGAACACGAGTCTGGTTCTCCTGCTGAGATGAAGCGCGAAGGTCCGATCAACTACTCACGACAGTACATCGATAAACGCTGTAAGCGGCTGACTGAGGAGGGGTTAACCAAACATTTCGGTAACGGAATATACGTCATCACTGACGATGGCAAGGCGTACCTCGACGGTCGACTTGATACGCAGGAGTGGCGCTATACCGACGATGACGCCGACGAGGTCACTGCCAGTAGTTCCGAAGACGTCTCCAGTGAGTCGAACGGTGGCGCAACCTGAATGCGGTCAATCATTGCCGTGGATGATCCAATCAGACGGACGAATTATTGAGAAGTTAGCCTCCGGCGGTGCTGCCATCTTGTGGGACGTCTACTTCGAACTTACCAGCACGGCGAGTCTTGGTCACATGGCTGAGTAGGAGCCGCGACCGCTTCTTGTTATGAGGCCGGGTGAGTCGGCGGAATTTTGAATTGATGTTCTCAGTCAGTTTTATTCCGCCGGTTCTATCGAATTTGCTTGATGCTATCGCGATTTGAGGTTTGGAGAGGCCGAGGATTCGATTTTATCCATATTTTCGAAGGTGTGCCACTAATTTAAACAAGTGAGGGTTACTGCGGTTCCGCGTATACCACTAGGTTCTCGCAATGCTTAAGCTCAAGAGATCACTCCCTCAAGACCTGTCTATGAGCGAAGTGGTCTACGCGATTCGGATTTCTCACCTCGAATACTCCGGGCTCAAAATCATGGACATCAAGATCGGCAAGTCTACCGACATCGACAACACTCTCCGCCAGTACAGCCGGGGCAACCGCGACATCGAACTGCTCGACATGTGGACGCCGAACCCCGACAAGACCCTTTCCACCGCCGAGCGCGGCGTCCACGCGGTCGCCGAGAAGTACGCCTACGACAAACAGAGCGAGAAGTTCGTCTTCCTTCAGGGCGCGTACCAGGAGTTCGCCGAGACGGTCAACATGCTCCTCCAGAACGTCAGTCGTGACGACCTCGCCGCGAAATCAACGTCGAGTGAGTCCGACGACGTCGACGATTACACCGGCACAACGCCCTCGGTGATCAAGATACTCGGCGAGACGCACGACGTCGGCACTTGGGGGGAAACGCTCACGACCGCAGTTACACAGATACTCCACGATGTCGACGACCACGAGCGGATCATGGAAATCCAAGGGCGGACACGGACATACTTCGCCAAAACAGGCGATCAATCTGATCTCGTTCGACCTCAAAAGATACCGGACACCGACCTTTACCTCGAAACTAATTTATCGGCAAAAGACTGTGTTCGGCGGATCAGACAGGTAATGGAGAAGTATGGATACGATACAGCCGAGCTAGAGATATTTACTGAAGAGACCTGACCCTGGCTCTGATAAGTATTCTTGAACCGGTTGGCCTCCGGCCAAATCAAATACTAAGTCTCAGAATCTTCGGGAGCGACCTGTAGTCGCACTGGCGTACTTTTCAGACCACATTGCTAGGTAACAGAGACCAAAGAAACAATTCAGCCCCACGGTTCCGATCTCAACCCAGTTGATGGGTGGAACCCAGATTGGAAGCATGACTCGGATGTACATATCGAGTAAAACCTCCAGACCCGCGATGTCTGCGGTAAACACCTTTGGCTCCGGCCATGAGTTATTCAGTGCGAACCAAATGAGCCACAATGTTGTTGTGAGTGCGCTGCCGCTACCGTATGCGTAGATTACCTGTCGGCTGAACAGTGACCCGATGAAGTGTTTACTGAATCGAGACATGGTTATCTAGCGAGGCCAGCGACAGCAGCACCACGAAGGTGTACATCACGGTGCCGAAACCGCCAGTTAATGCCATTGTAAAAAGTGTCTGTGTACCCGGATCCATGCTAGTAGTCGTAGCGAGGATTGCCCATAGCAGGGTAACTGGTCCGAGCAGAATACCTAGAGAGGGGCTAACCATACTGTCAGTCAGATATACGGAAAAATAAATCAATCGGCAAACATTTGAAATTCCATCTGCTTTCACAGACAGATATTGACGCCGTTTTACCTCGATTAGCACCTCAAACTCCCACCGGATCGAAGTTCACCACCAACCGCTCTTTCGCGTCCTTCGCTGACCCACGCTTCCCGCTGTTGATGAACCGCTTATATTCGCGGTCGAGCACGCACAAGTCTTCGAACGTCGCCAGCAAGTCCTCGTACGAGCAGATCCAGTCACCCTCCAACTCTACGAGCCCGTCGACGAGCGCCTCGTGGTCGATCTTGTTCACGAGTTAGTAGTACTCGTAGCCGATGTACGGCGGGTCGCAGTAGAACACTGTGTTCTCGCTGTCATACTTCTCGAAGACGTCGGCCCAGCGAAGTCCGCGACGATCACGTCTCCGAACTGCTCAGTGATCTCGTCGAAACAGTGATCTGCGTGAGTGTCACCACGTATGTTTTTAACCAGTGCCCGAGTTCCTAAGTCTAATGAGCGGATCTTCGGTTGACATTTCCACCATCGACGATGCGAGGGAGAACTTGAATGTTCTCCGCAGTGTCAATGGGAAGGTCGTTGAGGTTATAGAGAATGCGACGAGCACAGACTTGTTGGAGTATTTGATTGACGAGCAGCAGCTCGATGTGTATCACGAGGGCAACCAGGGGGTCGGGCCGATCCGACGGGCCGTACTAACCTCCTCATATGCGACGCCGGAGCTCAAGCGCACAGTCATTACTCGGGGAGATGACACACCAGACACTGTCCTCGTCCCCGATGAGGTTGAGCGCAACGCCCGAGTGGCACTCAAGACGGGTAAGCCGGTGGTACTCTATGGTCCAACCGGGACCGGGAAGACGACATTCGCTAAGCAGCTCGCGCTCCGGCACTGCGTTGGGTACTCACTTCACACCGCAACGCCATCATGGACAGCAAAAGACATTATCGGCGGGATCGGCCCGAATCTTTCCCGGTCAGGAATGGGTTCGATTAACTACCAGACTGAGCTTGGTGCTGTGACCCAAGGGGTTCAGCGAGCGAGAGAGTTCGACATTCCATACGGTGTGATCCTCGACGAAATCACCCGAGCGGATATCTCACAGATCTTCGGTCCGCTCTACACCGCAATCGAAAACCGGAACCAGACGCTCATCGAGACCGACAACGGCGAGACTATCGAACTCGACGAGCGGCTGAGCATCATCTGTACGATGAATATGTCCGATCGAACCGTCAACGAACTCGATAATGCCATCACCCGGCGGTTCGCGATGGTCGAACTCGACGAGTACACCGATGAGGACCGACGGACGTTGTTTGAAGGCTGGATCGACGACAACCTCGGCAGTATCCCTCTCGTCGACCACGACGACCTGTTCGAGCTCTTCGAGGCGGACTACGATGGTATCAATAACGGCTCTGATCGGGCCGCTCGTGGCCCGATAATGCGGTTTGGTCCGATGCACTACCGGGACGTGACACTCTTTCTCCGGGAGGCGCTACAGGACGAGGAGTTGTATATGGACGAGGTGGAGCAGGCGGTCGGGCAAGCGTTCCGGACGTTCATCGTGCCACGGCTCCTGAACTCGGCGGCGTTTCCCCAGCTCGAACAGATCGAAGAGCACTATCGCGCGCTAAACGACCGGTTCGAGGACTTTGACCTCGGGCCGGCAGCAGATCTCGCCGGGCGCGAACTCGAAGCGGAACGGCGGCGGATGGGATCGTACGAGAGCTAAGACGGATCTACAAATGAGCACAGGCCAGATCGACGACGCGTACACGTACGGTGCGCGGACGTTCAGCGTCCCGGAGCGGGGGTCTATCCGTATCGACGGTTGCCCGTCAACAATCGACGAGCAGCTCCGACGCGCGTCGTTCGAGGAAGAATCGTCCGGCGTTTTCGTAAAGACGCAAGAGTCACTGGACGACAGCGACAAAGAGTACCGCGTCGTCGAAGTACAGGTCGATCAGCCGACGATCCGAGTCGATGTCGGAGACAACGTCGGGATCGTTAGTCTCACCCCTCAATCGAAGCTCCAGATCGAACCCAAGATCGATTGGGACCACATCTTCGATATGCTGTTGGCCGTTCACGGACGCAAGCGATCGGTCGAGTATCACGGCGTCCCGCTGTCGCGGTTCCAGCGCGACGACGTGGACTTGGAGGACGTCTTTCTCATCCTCGCAATCAACTTCTTGAATGGGTTAGAAGCGATTCACCGGAACGGCTTCGTTCGCCAACTCGAGACGCGACGAGTCGACCTCGACGACCCACGCGGTATCATTGATGTTGAGCGGACTCTAGTCAATCAGGCCGAAGGGCGTTTGGAGACGCATTGCCTGCTGAAAGAGGTTGAGTACG
The DNA here is from genome assembly GCF_000296615.1 of Halorubrum sp. T3. Classification (NCBI taxonomy): domain Archaea; kingdom Methanobacteriati; phylum Methanobacteriota; class Halobacteria; order Halobacteriales; family Haloferacaceae; genus Halorubrum; species Halorubrum sp. T3. The sequence goes on from NZ_ALWQ01000010.1 coordinate 63,406, forward strand.
ACAACGCGGTGAACTCGCTGCTACACTACGCTGGGACGCACCTGCTCCGACTGTTTCGTCAACACGAGACCGATTACGACCACCAAGCGTACTATCACGTCTTCTCGCGGGTCCACGAAGAGGTACAGCATCTAGAGGATCTCGGAGTCGACAGTGACTGGCGTCGGCTCCCACAGTATCAGCGCTTCTCGCTGTACGACCTACCAAGTCAACGTCACTACTACGAGGACGCTATCGACATCGCGAAAGCGGTCGTCGCCTCCTCCCTCGGCACGCCGTCGATGGGAGGTGACCGCGAGCTGATGGTCGACTACGTGTTGAATATGGAGTCGCTGTTCGAGCAGTATACGCAGATCGCGGTGGAGCAGGAGCTCTCGGCTATCCAATCGTATGACTACCGCGATAGAGTCGAGAACGTTTCGGCTGTTCGGTCGCCGACGCTCCAGCCGTTCGACAGCGAGCCACAGGTCTACCATCAACCGGACCATGCCATCGAAGAAGGTGACGAGACACTGGCCGTCCTCGACTCGAAATACTACGCTGAGGGGAAAGACCCGGTCAAAACCGGTGGGTCGCGCTCACGACTGTTCAGCTACGCGTACCTACTCGAGACGCCACACATGGGATTTCTGACGCCGCTGGGTGAGCCACGGTCGCGGACGGTCGCACAAACCGAGGCGAAGCTTCAGGTCGTCGCGCCCGAAACCGACGAGTTCACTCTTGAGGGATACCATAGTGCCATCCAGACATACCTTCACGACGCACTAGCAGAGCGCTATCCGGAGTTGGAGGTGTACCGCGCGGTCAACGAAGGTGCGCTCTGTCTCGACCACCCCGAGGCGTCGGCGCTTGATCGGCTGACTGACACCGACGGTCCGTTCAGCTTCGTCGAACTCAAGGAGTTCTCGCTTCGGGTAATCAACGCCGCCGTCGACTCTCTGTCGGTCGTTCACCAGACGACGTCGGACCTGGAGCAGGAGGGCGGCTGGACGCGCAAACAGATTCACTCGCGGTGCCGAGAGCACTCGCCCGAAACGACGACGTGCGTCCCCGTCTTCCGTCGCGAACGCGGTGAAGAGCGAATCGACCTCTACTTCGTCGAACAGGGGGCAGACGGCGAACCGAAAACGATCACCGTCGAAGACGGATTCAAACTGCTCTGAGGGTTAGAACGGCGCCGTTAGCCAATCGACGTTCCGTCGCTTGATCTGCGGACCGAAAACGCGACTGAGTCGATACAGATCGTCTTCGGTCTGGAGTTCGAAATCGCGACTGAGACGCTGGAAGGACCCGTCGACCGCAAACTGAATCGTCGGGAGGGGGCTTCGGCCCTCGAGCCTGTCAGCTGCCTCGTCCATCAGACGGCGGAGTTCGCGGACGTCGTCTGCCTCGTATGCATCGGCGAGACCGACGACGCACACCTCCTCAGGAACTTCACCGTCCTCGAGCATCGACGCGAACGTCTCGACGGGTACTCGGTGGTCGAACAGGTCGTACGCGTCGGCGACGACGAGGTTGTACACGCCGGCCAGGCGTCCAGGTTCCACCATTGTCAGTAGCTCGTTACGTCGCGGTCACCTAACACCCGGCGGTAGACGTCGTCGCCGGTCGCGTCCGCGAGTCGCTCAGCCAACTCGCGAACGTCGTCGATACCGTCCCAGCGCTCGACGTAGTCGCTCACCGTCTGCCCGTGTTCGTAGCGGTACCGGAGGAACTGGACCTTATCGAGTGCGCTGAGTTCCTCGTCGTTCTCGACACGAGTCTTGATGTACGCCTGTCGGCGCTCGTTGTCCCACGTTCCGAGCCAGAACTCGCCGCTGTCGAGTCCGTAGAGCCGTGCGTCTTCTAACTCGTCGGGAGTCGTGTTTGCGCTCCGACAGAGCTTGTTCACCTCGCTGGGGTCCGGGTCGTCTGTCTCTAATAGGTCCACAAACACGTCCACCACGCCGACCTGACTTGCGTCCTGGATGATACCGTAAATCTCGTCGACGACCTCCTTCGCAGTCATCACCTCGCCGTTCCTCTGAACTTTGCCGTGGTGTTTGGAGTACTCGTGGAAACACCGTCCCATCTCAACGACGCCGACATCGCCACGGGCGAGGTCGCGACTCTCCTCCAGACGCTGACGAGTCCGTCTCGCAGTCTTGTAGATCCGTTGGCGGAGTTGTCGCCACGAAATCGGGTCGCGAGCCTCTGCCGGTCGGGCGACGATAATGATGTCGAACGAGACAGCATCGCCCCCGATGAACTTCTGCATGTCTGCAGAGATTGGATATGTCGCAGTTACCTCGAAGCCGACATCGCAAAGAGCCGCGAGGAGTTCTCCCCACGACTCTGAGTCGCTGTGATGGTATGTGAACGTCAGGACACCGTCGTCTTTCAGTGCTCTGTGGACGACACTGAATGCCTCGTGAAGTTCGCTTTCGAAGTCTTTCTCTGTCTTGTCGTAGAATGGATTCGTGACGATAGACTCCGCTCGTGGTGTCTGGTTGTATTGGAAGCTGTCATATTCGTCCTCGAGGAGGATTTTCTGCCAGACGTAGAAGTAGTCAGCCACCTCAGAATAGATAATATTGTCGTAGTACGGTGGGTCGGTGATTACTGCATCATACTCGTCTTCGGCGTCGATCGTCCGCATATCGCCCTGGTGGACAGTAGCGTTCTCACCGATGGGCTGGGTGAAAGGTTCGGTCTTGACTTTTTTGCCCTGTTCAAAGTATTGTTCCGCCGGAGCAGAGGCATACTCAACCCCAGACTTCACCATCCTCCACATCGAAGTGATTGATCCCGTTCCATACTTTGTCCCCCATAAGTTACTCTCAACCGGACGTTGCGGCGGATCGAACGAGTTAGTATTGAAGATATTTGCGATAAGATTTTTACCTGGATTATATGATGTCATCATTGTATTATAATTGAGTGTCTCAGAGAGCATCAACAGGAGGTACTCTTCAGTATTTTTTGAACCGACCCCGTCAATTGACTGGAGCGTCTTTGAAAGGTTCAGGAGCTGTCTGCTATTGAAAAACTCCTGCCACTCTGTGTAGCCGTGCTGGAACACGTCGTTACCACTTATTGAGGAAGCTGCTGTGATTGCGCCCTCCGGAACCTCCTCACTTGGAACATACGCTCGCAGCTCCTCACGCTTTTCCCATTCCTGCTCTGCTGTGTCGGATAACGCCTGATCGAACGCTTCCGCAGTTTTATACCCCTTCACTGCGCTCCGCTCTAATTCGCGGTCATCACAGGTCGGACAGTAGTACTCTACTGCGTAGAGTCGCAGGTTGAATCCATCCTGTTCGTCGATAGCGTCGGTAATACCATACTGTGCGCCACAGTCAGGACAGGCGTACTGCGATCCGGACACCGTTCCTTCCTTCGGCGTCCACTCGTGGCGACACTCGGAACAGGTAGACTCTGACTGCCAGTCATCAACAAGGACGACCGACTCGCAGGCCGGACAGAGGACGTTGTACTGGTCGTCGTTTTCATAGCGTCCCTTGGCGACGCGGTAGTCTTTGAACAGCGGGACGTCCCTTCCGCAATCCACGCAGTCCAATTCCTTCACCCAGAAATTGTACATTACGTCTGCGTAGTGGTCGTGGGCCGACAGCTCGTCACGCAGGTCGGTGGGTACCTCATAGTCGAAATCGAGGTCCCCGTCTACGGCCAGCCCGAGCGGGTCGTCGTCGTCCAGTGTTTCGTCGTCGTGAGTCTGTGCGTTCGGACACGGGGTGCGGTAGTACCGCGTAATTTCGTCTGCGACGTCGGCCTCGACTTGTTCGAACGCAGCCTCGAGGTCCTCGACGTCGGTTTGGCCTGCCTCAAGCTGTTTCTTCGTGACGAACCAGGCGACCGGATTCAGATCGTAGCCAACGGATTCGACTCCGAACCGCGACGCCTCGACGAGCGAGGTACCGCCACCCATGAACGGGTCGAGGATCTTCTTGTCCGAGACGCGAACGTCCTTCGGGTAGAGCTCCCAGAGCGACTCTGGGTCCTCGAGGTCGACGTTCTCGAGAAGTGTCGCAACATCGAGTCCCTCACCAAAGTCGCTGAGACTTGTGTTTGATTCTCCGGGCTCGAGCACCTCTACTTTCTTGGGATCATCGAGCAGTGTGTAGAGACAGATCGACCGGAAAACACACCCCAGTCGACGCGCCCACCATTTGTGCATCGTGTAGATGGGCCGGTAGTGCATCTTCGCCCGCCCTTCTTTTGCTGCGATCTCGTTCACCCGTTCGATGGGGAAGCTGCGCTCGATCGGTAGTTGTGACCGCTTCTGTTGGAGGTTTTTATCAGTCATTCTTAGATGTCATCTATCTTCTACTGGGTGAGTTTATGTCTTTAGCTATCATACTGTACTTATATATTTGTTGAGTGTATGATTCTTATTGAATGTATCCTGACGTACCGTTTGTGAATCGAACAGCGGAGATGAAAAAGCTCCAAGAGAGTTTGTCAGCAGAAGATACTCGTGTTAATGTTATTTGCGGTCAAACCGGGATTGGAAAATCCGAGCTGGTAAAAGAGTTCAGAGATTGGTGTAGGCAGGAAGGATACCCGGCGATATATTATCAGCTTGGGGACCCACCCGATAGGCAGAGATTCCTACAGAGACTTCTTGCGGCTTGGTTTGACAATTACCCTCGATCAACTATTTCACAATTCCGCGAGTATCTCCTTTCTCCCGATGCGGTGGATGACTTACTGGGTATAGTACAAACAGCCGTCCCAGAACCGACGACGGAACTTGGCATCCAAGGGGTTAGGAATGCGATCCGTAGTTCTACAGAATCAGACGTAGAGTTCCCTGACTTGGTTAATGTCGTAGCTGATGTGATGATGGAAGAAGGAGAACCTGGATCGCCGGCCGTGGTAATCATTGATCAGTATGATGCTCAGATACAGAGCCGCGACATGGAGCTGGAAACTACGTTTAGAGATATAGCAAACCAACTCAATCAGTCTGGAGCATGGTATATTGCTGCCGACGTAGAGGTTGCTGGCAGAGGTATTTCTTGTTTCGACTTAGAACCATTTGATCACATAACGCGACCGAACCCAGGAGCGTCCTACATTACTGATAGGACAACCGCAAACGGAGATGAGCTTGAGGATGATCGTGGCTTCGCTGCTACACGACAGCTCGTAGAGCAGTCTGGCCTGAGCTATGAGTCAGGTGATGTTGTCGAATTACATACACGCACTAAGGGGATTCCCCTGCTTATAGCGACAATTTGTAATGAAGCGGAGGATTTCTCGCTCCGAGAGGTACTAGAAGAACTACCGACGGGATATAAACAGGTTCGTAATACCGTACAGCAACAATTTTTGGATGGTTTGTCTGACGAAGAGCGAACTTTGCTACAAAAAACCAGCTCAGTATTCATAATAACTGAACATATCGCAAGCAAGCGAACCGGGCTTCCCCCGCTACGAATAAGACAAATTTGTCGATCGTTATCCGAGCAAGGAAAGTTGTCAAAAGAAAAACCAACATACCCTGTAACACCGGCATATAGATGCCATGATTTTTATAGAGGGATGTTTATCGAATCATCTCTTGTTAGTGAGAGAGAACTTCGGTTGGAAACAGCTATTGACTGTATAGAACTGGCCGCCGAGAGAAATCGATATGAAAATAGCCCTGAATTTGTGGCTCTCCAGGTTGATCGACTGATTCATCAAATAGTAGTCTTGACTGAAATGGAGTCTGAATCAAAAATCACAGAGCTTCTTATTAAAGGCACAGATATACCTGAAGAAGACATCATAGAGCTATTTTCAAATCACGCTGAGCGTGAAAGTGAGAGTGCTAATCTTGAGGAGTTGGTATTTGAGGTGTCATCAAGTCCTACTCGAAGTTGATCTCGACCGCGAAGTTCGTCGCACTCTCGGGCATCTGCTCAAGCATGTCCCGAACGTCGGTCACGTCGTCGCCGCTCGCCAGCGTAAGCTTCGTCCGCGTTTTTTCGACCTGCGCGGTACCCATCAGCGGCCCCGGAATCGCCGTCCGATCGGTCGAGGTGAACGCGACTTCGCCGTACGCCACCGTCCCCGGCTGTTCCTCCTCGCGCCACTTGAGCCGGAGGTCGGCGACGTCGTCGCCGTTGAACTTGAAGTACCACCCACCGCTCGGTGTGTGGAACTCGTAGCCCGGTGACCACCGCGTCGGGTCGGTGGACTCGTCGGTCGCGATCACGTACTCCGGCTCCGCATCCCGGCCGAGATTCTGTAATAGGAACGTCTTGACGGCGTCCTCGGTCACGCTCCCGTCGAACCGCCCGGCGATACTTCCAACCGTGAACTCCGACCCGCCGTCTAGCCCGGCGAGGTGTTCGTGTATCTGTTCGGCGACGTCATCGGACACGGTCGGGACGAGCGTAACGTCTGTCGGGTCTCGGTCGCCGAGCGAGTCGTGGTACTCGCGGTCCTCGTCGATTACGTACTCGTCGACGAGGAGGTCAGCAACCGGTTCTCGGAACGCTCGCTCGGTCTCGTCGGCGGGCAGGTAGACGCCTTCATCGCGACGGATCTCTTCGAGGATACGACGCGTGTTCGCACGGCCGCTGGTAGAGAGTGCCTCTTCGATCCGGGCCGAAACGTCGGTGCCGTCAATTTCCTCGGCTCCGGAGATATCGCGGATAACCGCGTCTGACTGTGCCTTGGTGACGACGTCCGTCCCGCTGTAGATGACGTATCTGTCGTCACGAGCAAGGCGACCGACCGCGGTCATCACCGTGTCGTGACCGTCTCCTTCTAGCCACACCTCGGTGTCCTCGAGCAGATCCAGTTCGAAGTCACCGATATCGACTGATACTGCTCCGCTGCCGAACCGTCGCTTGAGTTCTTGAAGGACGTCGTCAGTATCCCACCGCTCCACTGCGTCTTCAGGCAGAATAGTTGTGTCGAGCGAGATTCCGGTCAGATCCCGAGAGAACCCGTTCGAACCGTGTGTGATAACCGGCTTATCATCGAGTGCTTCGGCGACTGCGTCGACAACTGTACCCGGACTCCCGGGGATTGGATACGTCGGCTGTCGGAGGAACTGCTCGTAGATCTCTTCAACGGTTGCCTTGCCCCGGCGGTCAAGAAGATCAGAGACGATGTCCCAGATGACCGCCTGAAGATCGAACTTTCCTGCTGCCACAGAGTCGACAATGTCCTCACCGTTCAGCGCGTCGCCGTCGACAAAGACGTCAAGATCCATCTGTGCTGCGAACTCGAAATCGTTCAGCAGGTCGTTACCATCGAGGATCTCGCCGTACGCGAGTTCAACCCGATCTTTGAGTTCGCGTTCCTCGTTTTCTCTCTCGCGCTCTACAGCTTGTTTGATCCCGTCATCGAGCGAGTCATCTCGGAGAACTCGGGTGGCCCCCTCAATGTAGCGTGCCTTCTCAACGTACCCTGTCCCAGAGTTAATCGATGTATCGCCGCTCGGCTGAACGAAGACGAGCGTGTTGCGCCACTCTCGACCGGGACTACCCTCAGCGTTCTTAATCACCGTCTTAACCGTATCAGGGTTCCAGTCGTCTGCGTTGACGACAACTTTCAGATCCCGCGTGTCCGGTACGTTCTTCAGATCATCGTCTTCGAAACCGACCGCGTGCGCATTCTTGCCGAAAACTGTTTCCACGGTCTCAGCGATCTGTGACAGGGCGACCGTCTCGTCGACTGAGCTCGCCTCGTTCTGGATGAGCGCGATCTCGTTTTGACGGTCCCTAACTGCGTACTTCCCGTTGAGCTTGTGAAAGTACCACGCGACGCCGTAGAGCTGCTCGATGTTGAGGACGATATCGGAGACCAGATCTCCGGTCTGGTAGGTACCCATCACGATCTCGGCTTTATCGGCACCCTCGCCCTCGTCGGGTTTTAGGCTGTACAACAGGACGGTGTTGAGAATGCGGCGGCCGTATGGAATACTCTCTGTGTCGACCCGGTTCTCGATGTCGTCAATGCAGACGTTCGGGCGAGCGACGTTGATCCGCGACAGCTCGTCCTCGAAGAGCACTGCGTCGATGTCGCCATGGGTAACCAGGTCGGTCTGGTCGATCAGCCGTTCGGCGTCATCGTCGTCCGGGTCTGCGGCAGGGTCGGCAGCGGTAGTGAGAATTTTCGAGAAGAGGTAGATCATCCCCCGGGTGTTCTGGTTTCCTTCGTCGGCGTAGTACCGGGTCTCCAGCGCGTTTAGCAGAACCGGATGGAACGGATAGGCGTCCCGCATCTTCCCACCCATATCTCGGGGGATATCGTCGTCTGGGACGTGATCATTTTCCGCATACGCCTCGACGTAGCCGTCAACGATGTCGTCGACCGCGGCCTCGTCGACGTCGTCGATGAGCCGATGACGGAGGACGTCCTGCTTGCTGACCTTGCTGTTCATGTTGTGGTCAGAAGCATTGTCCGTCTGCCGGTCGAGGATATTGTGGACCTCTGAGCCTTCACGGAGTACCGAGACGAACGCGAAGACATCGGAATCGGGGTCCTCGGTCGCCTCGAGATACGCTTGGAGGAATCCACGGTTCGCGGCCTTCCGATCGTCCGAGAGTGTGACCCACCAGTCTTCGAGTTCGTCGAGCAGAAACGCGACGGCGCTGTCGCCGATAGCGTCGAGAATCATCTGCCGGTCGGGGTACCCTCCGCTCTCGAACGTGCCGGGATCCTCGCCAAGCGCCTCGAAGAACGGTTCCCAGAGGTAATCGGGCTGCCGGTCTTGGAGAGAGACGGTGACTGTCGCCGTGCGATCAGCTGCCGGGAGGGCGTCGGAGAACCCGTCGACGTGCTGGTCGCCGAACCGGCCAGCCTCCGCGGGCGACGCGAAGCAGTGATGCATCGCCACCATCTGGTGTGATTTCCCGCTCCCGTACGAGCCGTAGAGAATGTGCGTCCCGCGATTGTCGTCACCGCGGAGCGTGTTGCGAAGGTCGACGAACGCCTCATGAAGACCTTGTGTCATCAGGGTCCGCTCGAAAAACGTCGAAGCGTCGGCCTCGAACTCGTCGTCGTCGTCGACGTTATAGAGCTTGACCTGGCCGTCGATCTCGCCTTCCTCCCGAAGCTCACGACTGAGGGTAATGGTGTCCGCAATCGTCCGTGAGAGGGAACTCTGAGCCATATATTCTGGTTGATGCTTGTTAGGTGAATAAATACTAGGGATCAGCTGCGATACCGACGTAGTAACATATCCGAATATCGGATGGAGTCCTTTCAGAAATGTGGGAAACTATAACCCGCTCTGTTTTGTTGTCCAGATATACTCGATGTCTGAAGAGCTACCCAGTAAATCAACAGAAGAGCGCACGACCGCTCCTATCGAGAACGGGTTCCCGATACGGCAACTCAACGATATCGCTGAGAAGGAGGGGTATGGTGGGGCGAGACAGTGGTACCGGCCGATCTATACAATGCACAAGTGGTGGGCCCGGCGCTTGGGAAGCACGTTCAGGGCGATCTCCCTGTATTCGCTCCTCGACGACCCAGAAAACATCGATGTCTACGAACCCGGGGCCGATCAACAACTGTCGTCGTTCGAGAGGAACGGAATCGATATCGAGCAACTGCTCTCATCCGTTTCGATCGAAGAACCGGATGCGTTGTGGGAGCTCTATCCGAAAGATGTTCGGATTTCTGATAAGAAGGTCCTCGACCCGTTCATGGGCGGCGGCACTTCTCTCGTTGAAGCGTCCCGATTCGGAGCGGAGTGCCACGGACGAGATCTTAATCCTGTTGCCTGGTTCGTCACAAAGAAAGAAATCGACGCTGGTTCGACTGATCCAGAGAAGTTGGAGGCGGCGTACGACAAGATCGAAGCAAGCGTCGCGGACGAACTGAAACAGTACTACAAGACGCCCTGTCCGAATCATCCAGAAGAACACGACGCCGACGTGATGAACAGCTTCTGGGTGAAGCAACTGGGCTGTGTCTCTTGTGGGGAGACGGTCTCTCTATTTGGCGATTACCGGGTCGGGAAAGGGCGATACGAGAACGACGACAAATACAGCGTCTTCTGTCCGGGGTGCGAGTCAGTAGTCTACGCTGACGATTGGCGGAGCGACACGACCTGCTCGGAGTGCGGTTACGAGTGGGTGCCACAGGAAGGAACCGTGAGTGGAGGTAGTTACACCTGTCATGAGTGCGGCCAAAAGTACGGCATCACCGACGCTATCCAGGAGCAGGACGGCTACGATCTGAAATATTTCGCCATAGAGTATCACTGCCCGACATGTGACGATCGTCGCGATTACGATAAGAGCGACACAAAGGGCTATCGCGGGGTTAGCGAGGAAGATCTCAATTTGTACGAGAAGGCGGTGTCTCGATGGGAGAATAGCCCCGAGCTCCACGATTATGTCCCAGATGAACCAATACCGGAGGGGCATATGACCTCTGATCGAAACCCGGTGTTCGATCATGGCTACGAAAAATGGGCAGATATGTTCAATAGCCGTCAGAAGCTCTGTATATGCCGTCTTATGAGTGAAATTGATAACTTGCAGGATCAAAATATTGCTGAATTTTTACTAATGAGTTTGACTGATTCTCTCCGCAGAAATACCATGCTAATCGGATATAGCCATGTTGGGAATCAAGTTGACCACGTTTTCAAACAAAACGCGTTCGTTCCTCCTACTCGTCCTGTTGATAGCAATTTCTGGGGTGCTGAATACGGTACTGGAACATTCCAATCGACGTGGGACAAGACAATTCGAGGAGTAAAGTGGGCGAATGCTCCCACCGAGCGCTATATTGAGTATCCAGAACATGGGAACTACCCCGACATTCCGGTGAATAGAGATTTAGATGAACCAGACACAATTGAAACCGCACCGTTTGCTCAGCCGATCGGACAAAACACTACAGTCGAACAAGGGGATATCCGAGGTATCGAAGCCGAAAACGAGTACGACGCGGTGATCACCGACCCGCCGTACTACGACAATATCATCTACTCGGAGATTTCCGACTTCTTCTACGTCTGGCAGAAGGTATTGCTTGAAGATGAGTACGAGTGTTTTGAGGGCGAGCGGACGCCACACGACGATAGCATCGTAGCCAACCCGTTCCTCGGTAAGGGTGAAGAGGAGTTCGAGCATGAACTTGGTGAGGCATTCTCGTCAATCCAACAGGCACTGAAACAGGATGGCCTGCTCGCGTTCACCTACCACCACAGCGACTCGGAATCCTGGGGGGAACTTCTCCAATCACTGTGCGAGGCCGAGTTCGAGGTGACGGCAACGTACCCGATTACCGCCGACGTCAGCAAGTTCATTGAAGGCGAGGCAGTCGAGTTCGACATCGTCATCATCGCTCGCCCAGCGACAGAGCGCAACCCCATCTCGTGGAATTCACTCCGCCGTAATATCTACCGAACCGCCCAGAAAACCCGACAGCGCCTCGAAGAGAACCGCGACCTCTCTCGCGGTGACATCGGTGTCGTCGAGATGGGACGCTGCTTCCACGAGTACTCGAAGCATCACGGCAAAGTCGAACGCGCCGGTGAGACGATGACTGCGAAGGAGGTCGTCGACGAAATCTACGGTGTCATCCAACACGGTAGCGACATCGGTGAGATTGACGTCTTCCTTGACTTACTGGAGACTCCAGACGCGTCCTTCAACGACCTCAACAAACTCTCTCGCGGCACCAGTGCCACACCTGAGCGAATGGAAGACATGCGGCTCTACCGGATGGATGACGGCTTCAAACTCGGGACGTGGGACGATGAAACGCGCATCGCTTATATCCAGTCACGCGTCAATAGTGACGAGGAGCTCACTGATCTCGACAAGGCGCAGTTCCTCCGCTACCGCTGGGAGCACGGCAAGTCCGTCTCCGAGTACCTCAGTACGTGGGAGATTACCAATAACCTCCGGGAACTGTGTGAGGGGCTTGCCGACGCGACGGGCGACGACACCTACCGAAATATCCTAGAGTCGCGGCTGAGCGACTACTAGAATTACCTCGCTACCACGTCGTCATCCGCTGCATCATTCTTTGCGTTCGATCAATATCCTGGAGCGTCTCAAGCACATCGGCTAACAGAATGACTTCGACTCCATCTCGCGGTTCCTCAACAGGGTGTCGTGAGAAGTAGAACGCCCTTGTTTGGCTGCCCGCCTCCCCCTCAAGATCGTCTAACGCCGATTCGGAGATCGTTTTCGTATTCTTGACCTCACCGAACACGCGGTCGTCTTCGATCCCGCCAATCAGATCGAAACTCTGGTTGACACCTCCTGCTCCGCCGGGTTGGATCAGTGGATAGTACTCGTATTCCTCACGTAGGTATTCCTCACACAACCGCTCCGTCTGGTCTGGTGAATATGAAGTTGCTTCATCGATGGGCAACTGTTCTCCGTCCCATAACGCCTGAATCTGTTCTTCTGTCGCTCCCCACGAAGTAAACGTCGTATACGGGGGTTCGTAGGCACTCAAAAGGTATTCACCAGCGTCCAGTTCACGCAACTCCTGTAATTCGATTCCCTTGTAGAGGTGCACGATATCCTCGTTGTCCTCTAGATTCCTCTTTGCCTCCTCGGGTTCCGTGTATTTCTGTGATCGCGTTCCATCCTCCTCGACGCCAATGAAGAACGGTTCCGACTCGGGCGGAACAACTCCCAGCATTCGCCCCCTATCATACTCGTCATTACTGGCGTTCAATTGTACGAGACAGATTCCGCCCGTTTCTGCGGCTTCCACCATCTCTTCAATATCGGTGCTACCGCTGTAATCGCTCTCAGAAAAACTTGCTATATCGCTGTAATGACACAGCACGTATCCGTCTCGATAGAACTCTGCTAGTGTTTCATCTGACGAACAGTCCGGAGCAAGGCGGTGGAAAAACACATCAAGTTCAGAGTGATCAACCATACTATGTCGTCTATCTTATAGTACTAAAAAATTTATCATACTGGTGCTGGATGTGTTCGAAAAAGCCTGAATTTTGGCTAGGCCAGCTATGCTTCTTCGTGCCAGTTTGTGATCTGCTCGGTGATCTCTTCTCTGTGTAGGACTTCCATATCCGATATCTCCTTCCGGGTGGCCATTAGATCGTACGACTCCTCCTCCTCGTGGCGACTCGGTAGCTTACGGAAACAGGGAGAGAGATCGACGCGAGCAATCTCCTTGTGTTCAGTAGACTTCTCGGGTCGAGCCAACACGAGCCATCTCACGCCGTCCGTTGCGAACCCAATCGTCGGATCACCGAGGTCCCGTTTGAAATACGATTTGATGTCTTCTTCGGCATATTCGAATTTGTTTGGGGTCTTGACTTCTCCGACTGTAACAGAGTCAAAAGGAAGATCGAGATTCAAAATAGAGAAGTCAGGTGTTGTCTTGTCCCACTTCGGGAAGCCATACGGTTGTGGTCGGTAGTCATATTCCAACACGGACAGCGAGGGCCAGATGAGGTGTTCTTCTACGAATCTCTCCGGTGCCTGTCCAACTGTATCTCCCTTGAGGAACTTCCCATCGCGCATCACGTTCGAGAAGTGACCCGGGATCTCCCGTTCGCGGAATTCATCGGCAAAAGCCTCGAATACACGGAGTAACTGTTCACCGATCCCGGAATGATCCGCAATTCGTGTGACAGCAGTTTCCTCCGAAGACATTCAGATAACCATTTACTACTGGCCACCCGGTTTCAAGATTGTCCTCTCAGTCAGCAAATCTTTAGGTGAGCGGGCGACCCGGGAACAGTAGATGAGTCACGACGACCTCGTTGACGTCGAAATCCGTCACGAGGACGCCGATGATCTAGCTAACCGGATAGACGATATCCCGCCGATACGCGACCATCTGCTTACGATACAGGCCCATCGTCTCCAAGCGGGACAACCGGATACTGAGCTTCAGTCGCTCTCCCACCTCGACGAAGAGCAGGTCAAACTGCTCGAGCACCAGGTGAACGCCGCACACAAGGCACTGTTCGAGATGAACGGCAAGGCACTCCTCGCCGACGAGGTTGGTCTTGGAAAGACTATCGAGGTCGGGATGATCCTCAAAGAGATGCGCTACCGCGGAACCGACGATGCCGTCCTCATTCTCACGCCGGCGCAACTCGCGCAGCAGTGGCAGGGCGAGATGATCGAGAAGTTTGGTCTCGACTTCACCTGCAACTACGACGATGAGTTCGAGGGGTTCGACGCGCACAATCACGTCATCGCTAGCATCGACACCGCGAAGAGTGACCGACATCGCGCGACCGTCCTCGCCCGCGACTGGGACGTAATCGTCCTCGACGAGGCCCATTACGTCAAAAACGAGGAGACCGATCGATACGCTCTACTCGAACAGTTGAGCTACGACTACGCGTTCTTTCTCACCGCGACACCGATTCAAAACGATGTCACAGATCTCTACAACATCATCTCCCTCCTCCGTCCCGGACTGTTCGGCACTCGAGAGGCGTTTCGCAACTACTTCATCGATAGCGGGCAGGAAACCTTGATCAACCGGGACGAACTCCAGCGACGGTTAAGCGAAGTGATGATCCGTAACCGGCGCGCAGAGACGGACATCGACTTTACACCGCGGGACGTCACGACGCGAACCTTCGATCCCTCGCCTGCCGAACGCGAACTGTACCAGGCTGTGACCGACTACGTCCAAGGAGCATACGCCGAAGATCAGGGACAGAAACTCGTCCTAATGATGCTCCAGAAAGAAGTCGTCAGCAGCCCAGAGGCACTCAGGAAGACGGTTGAGCGACAGCTGGATACCGATGACGTCACGCGACATAGCTACGCTGACCAGCTGGAGACGATTCTCGACAAGATTGACGCCGTTGAAACCCCGACGAAGCTTGAAAATCTCCGACAAATAACGGACGAGGCCCGCCAGCGGGTAGACAAAGGTCGCGTAATCGTCTTCACGCAGTTCCGAGCGACACAGCGCGCACTATTGGAGATGCTCGGTGACGAAGGCTACACAACACATGCGTTCCATGGTGGTCATTCCAGCGACGAAAAAGAGGAGATCGTCGAGCGGTTCGAGGAGGAAGGTGGGGTCCTCGTCTCGACAGACGCGATGAACGAGGGGCGGAACCTCCAGTTCTGTAACGTGATGGTCAACTATGACCTGCCGTGGAACCCCATGAAAGTCGAGCAGCGAATCGGTCGGATCCACCGTATCGGACAGAAACGAGAAGTCTACGTGTTCAATCTCGCACTCAACGACACTATCGAGGAGTACGTCTTAGAGAGACTCTATCACAAAATCGACCTCTTCCAACAGTCCGTCGGAGAGCTGAGTGAAATTCTGACTAGGCTCGAGCAGAGCGGGCGGAACTTCGAGGATGAGGTATTCGACCGGTTGGTCAGCGCAGACAGTGAGGTCGAACTGGAGAATGACTTCGACGAGATGGCAGTTGATCTCCAAGAGCAGCGAGACCTCGCCGATCAGGTGAACGACTTCAATAGTGGTGTATTTGAGGGCTTTGACCTGGGAGCATCGGATGACTGACGCAGCACTGCCGGTGACCGAACGAGCGGTTGACGAGTTCGTTACAGACTATCTCGAATCACTCGGTGCAACGATACGCAAAGAAGGGCGGCGATGGACGGTTTCGATTCCAGACGAAACCGCGACTGAGCTGTCGCTCAACGATACAGTCATACATCTGACCGCCGACTCGGAAGAAGCAGATGATGACGCAGTACCACTCGCGCCGGGCAGTGATTTGTTCGAGCGACTTGTAGATGATGCGACGGAACGAGCGCCACTGGGGTCAGTTTCGCTCACGGGTGACGACATCGAGTTCGACACCCCGGACTGGGTGACGGGTGATGCCGTCGAGGTTACCGACCAGCAGTTCACACCGTACTACGACCGAAACGCACTCTGTGTTCTGTTCCACGTTGGAATCGAAACCGTCAGTGAGTATCAGCGGGATCTGCTTCGAGCGGTCGCAGTCGACCTCGCTGATCACGAACCGCGTCCGAAGCTCGCACAGACGTGTCTCGATCTCTCTGGACGGAACGGTACGTCCCTCGCTGAGACTGGCCACACAATAGAGCATGATGAGCTCGTCGAGGCAATCTCGGCATGCCGTGAGATGGTTGAGGGAGCGATTGATTCGGAGGCTCAAGAGATCCGTGAGAAAGCAACCCGTGCGGCGAGCGTCGAGATCGAAGAGTATCGTCAGTATCTCCGCCAGCAACAGACTGAGCTAGAAGATGAGACGCAGCGATTGGCCGACCGGGTCGATGAACTGAGCGAAACTATCGACGCTGCCTCAGAACGGGAAGAGCGTCTCGAACGTCTACGAAAACGGAAGGAGTTCCGGCGTGAACTAGCAGACTTACGCGACGAGCTAGATGATATCCGCGACAGTCTCGACCGAGACCTGCCCGAGAGGCGTGCGACTATTCGAGACCGACACGCCCTAACGATTCGAATTCGTCCGGTAACGGCGACGGTGATAACGTACGAGCGCGGTGATTTGGATATCTCAGTTCGAGATGGGAGCCGTTCTGCGACGCTCACGTGCGACTACGCGGTAGGAGCCGGTATGTTGAATCAGCCGACCTGTGAGCAGTGTGGGGCAGTACTCGACGGACAGAATCCAATCGTGCTCTCAGATGCGATAAGTATCGGTCGGCAGTGCTGTGGCGAAGCGAATCACCCTCCAAGCTTGTAGAGGAGCATATCTGGACTCTCAGAGAGAACATCGCCCGAGAGTGCGTCTACGGTTGAGCCAACATCAGCTACTCCAAAGGCACAGACACCCGCAGTGTCGGGATAGCCGATCCGTTCAAGTTGGTCTTTGAGAGTCTCCGCTAAGGGAGCACTACCTATGTCGATAGTGGTCGTCCCGGAATCTCGGAGCATCTCTACGGATTTGGATGTACGAGAGAGAATCACACCACCCGACTCAAGAAATTGGTACTCGTCGGCGAGAACGTCGCCTAAACGACCAGCTCCTGCTGACTCGCGAATCGTTTGATTCCACGTTTGTGCCTCAGTTGTGGGCTCTGGGTTGAACGATTCAATATCGTGCTGATCCAAAAACTGGATAACCGCAGCTGGTGTGCTTCCGCGCGCCTTCCCACGGAAGAACTCCCAGACGCTCGTTTCCGTGATCCCTGATGAAGGGTTGGTGCCAAGGAGTTCTCTGATAGCTTTTGGAACCCGTATATTTTCTACAGGTACTTGATTCGGAGTACCTCCCAGGGTGGCTTGCGTTTGCGATTTGAAAAGTTGTGATTCTTGAAGTCGCCCAAACGACCGCTCTGTAGCCAGTAACGACGGATCCAACAAGAGATTGACCGGTGGCTGGAACTTTCGTTCAACACTGACCCGGAGCCGCTCGGTGTCGATTCCCATATGTTCAAACTCATATTGAATACCTGATTGAATATACTACTGGATACTTCTACGATATCGTCTAGCAGGATCTGAGTGAGAAAGAGCTCGGTGATGAGAACCCCATGAATACCACTTCATATTCGCGCCATGTGAGGGACAAGACAGCACTGTTTGACCGCTTGAGAGGTGATCCGTGAAGGTTTGCTGTGAACGCAGAATGCGTTATTTTAGTTAATTGTGCTCTATTGAACCCGATGACAGCGCGGGGATCGCGATCTCTGAAGATACGATTATCTAGATCTTCGCCTCAAGGAGTTGGAACGATCCACCTAGAGATCCCAATCTTCTCCCTCTCTACCAAGAGTCCATTTCTACATTCTATCGCCAGCTCTCCCAGACTGAGTATAGAGTGATCCGATCCCGACGCCCTCTACGGATTCAACAGACCAGATATAACCGGAATCTTGATCCTCCCCGCTGGACGCGACGACGCGTTTGAGGACTACAAGCAGTTCATCCGAGATGGGCACCCAATTGAGGATATTGAGTCC
>NZ_JH815331.1:0-10967 GCF_000296615.1 Halorubrum sp. T3
CCCCGCCGATCACCACTTGGTCGCGAGACCGCGCGCTGGCCTGCGCGAGCGCCTGTGCCACGTCGATCCCGGCGGCGGTGTTTCCCGGGACGTTGCCGATCTGCGCCACGCCTTCGCCGAACCCCTCGGACACTTCGCCCACCGCGTTCGTGCCGAACAGCCGCCGTTCGAGCCGCGCGGCCGGGTTGGTCGCGGCCGTGAAGTCGCCGACCGGCCGGGTGACGTTCTCTCGGTATATCTCGCCGAGCTCGTCGAGGTTCCCGGTGAGCCGCTCGCCGAGCGGGCCGCCGTCCGACGCACCATCCGGTATGTCGACGTCGGTCCCGGCGCGGCTGGTCGGCGACGGGTCGGGGTCGGGCGTCGGGTCCGGCTCGGGCTCGGGGTCTGGGGCCGGCGCTGGAGCCGGCTCTCCGCCCGTGTTACCCCCACCACTTCCGGCGGGATCACCGCCCAGCTCCGGGCCGAACTCGTCTGCCGGGTCCGGCTCGGGCGGCGACGGGCCCGACGCGCCGCCGTCGTCCGGGGCGCCCGGCACGTACCCGCCCCCGGTCGGCGGGGACGGGTCCGGATCCGGCTCGCTCGGCGGCCCCGGGTTCGTGCGCTGGATGTCGTCGATCTCGTCCGGCGGCTCGGGCGCGGGGTCCGGGTCGGGCGCGCTGCCCGAGCTCCTGTCCGTCTCCTCCTCGTCGTCGCTCCCGCCGCCGCCGTTGAAGCGGCCGGGTGCTCCGGGGATCCTCATGTGACCGGCAATCGCTCGCGGAGCGCCGTATAAACCCACGCGCCGACTGACCGCGGCACGCGGGTATATACGCCGCTCGCGTCCGTCTATTCGGTCGTAATGGGCGCCGAGGATTGGGACGATCCGCACGGGCTGATTCCCGAGCAGTTCCGCGAAGAGTTCGGCGACTGTGAGACGGTCGCCGACGCGCTTCGACGGGCCGCGACTCGCGAGAGCTCGACGCCCGACGCCGAACGCCGTTGCTGTCCCGAGTGTTACTCGCTGTCCGTCGCACCGAAGAGTGACAGCAGCATGAGCGACAGCTCGCAGCGCCTCGACGGCGCCTGGAAATGTGCCGAGTGTCAAGAGCACTTCGACGAACCCCTGAACATGAACCCCAAAGCGACAGCCTTCGAGTGGATCGACCCCGACGAACTCCGCGACGCCGACGAGCGCGGCATGAACGCGCTGCTCGCCGGGCTCGATCGCGAGACGCTCGTCGCCGTGGCGATCGTACTTCGGGAGCCGTGGACCGACAGCGGCCCGTCCTATTCGGAGATCGCGGGGTTGCTACCCTACGCGGATAGTTGGGTCGGGCACCGGGTCCGGGAGTGGAAGGACGGCGAGCATCGCGAGCTGGTGTCGGACCCGACCGCCGAAGGCGAGCCGATCACCGTCGACGAGCACACCGACGCGGCCGCAGTCGCGACGGACGGCGGCCGGCGGCGCCGATGGGACGCCTACGGGAGCGACTGACGGTTACAGGTCCAACTCCCGACCGTCGACGTGCTTCGCCGCGGACAGCTCATTCAGGAACACTTCTGCCGCCATCTCCCGGGTCTCGTCGCCGACGTCGTCCGTTCCGAGGTACTCGCGGACGATCGGGAGCAGCGCCAGCGTCGGCGGGTCGGCGTCGCGTGAAACCGCGCCTTCGGAGCGGGCGAGCAGACACGCCGCCAGCATCGCCTCGGGGTCGCTCCACGGGTCGCCGTCGACGTACTCCCCCAGCCGGGCGTCGTAGTAGTCGCTCTTCTGCTCCGAGCCGCTGCTGTCGAGTTCGGGCAGGTTGAAGCCGAGGTCTCGGAGGTGTTCGTAGGCGGTCCGGAAGTCGTTGCCCGTGACGCACCCGACTTCGCTGTTTTCGTTCCGCAGCTCCCCGAGGTCGATCATGGCCATCTCTGCCGGGCCGCCGCGGCCGCCGTTGTGGCCGGTGTCGACCCAACAGGTTTCGTCGACAAAGTTCGCAGTCCCGCCGTCGCCGCTGCTCCCCCACGTCGGCAGGAACGTGTCCCCGGCACCGCCTTCGCCGGTCCATTCGTCGACGATCGTCTTCTCCGCCACCTCCCGCGCGTCGAGTCGGTTGAACGCGTCCATCGCGTCGGACCCGCTTCCGCTCGTCGACGAGCGCGACGAACTCCCGCTGTCCGTGGTCGGCGTCTCGTCGTCGAGCTCGCCGTTCGCTTCGAGCAGCGGCCGAAGCACTTCCCCGTTCCAGCGGCGGGCGTCGGTCGGTGTCCCGGACACCTGCTCGCCCGTCGCGATACAGACGTGCTTCCCTGAATACAGCTCGATCTCGGGGAGGTCGTCGTTCGCACCGAAGGGCTCGTCGTCGATCGGCCAACTCGGCGCCGTCTCGTCGCCCGGGAGCGCGCCCCGGTAGTAGGCGTGAACACCCGTCCCCGAGGTCGACACGTCCGCGTAAGTGGGTCCGAGGTGTTCCAGAACCGCGCGGAAAGCCGGATGAACGTCGCCCGTGTCCGGGTCGCGGACGTCGTCGCCGTCGACGAACACGAACGGATCATCTTCGGTTTGGATGAACGCGAGCCCGTCGAAGCGGGGATCGTCGAGCGCGAGCTTCGCCTTCTCGAAGGGGCGGCGGTTCGGAGCGTGGCCCCACTTCCAGCGCGCGTCGCAGTCGCACTTGTCCGCGGTCGTGTTGTGCTCCGAGCACGGCGCCGGCTCGTCTGCCGAGGACCACGGCGCGTAAGCCATCTTCCCGCCGTTCTGAACCATCCAAGACGCGCGATCCCGGTGATCGGACGGGTAGACCCCGGGGTTCGTGTCCCCGAAGTCCGCCTGCTCCCACGCGCTCGGCGCCGGTTCGGCGGGTTCGGCCGCTGGCGGGTCGCGGATCACGTCCTTCGCGATGGACCGCGCGCGCTCCGCGTCGACGCCAGCCGGGAGGTCCGAGGCGTAGGCGTAGAGCTCGATCGGGCTCGGGTCCACGTCGGCCTTCCGCTGATAGGCTGCTTCGAGCGCTTCGCGGACCGCGGCTTCGTCGACCGTGTCAGGCATCGGTCTCACCCCGCATCTGCTCGGCCGCAGACGCCGCCCACGGCTCCAAGTCGTCCGGGAGGTAGGTATCATACCCGAACGCACCACGGATGATATGGAGCCGTTCAGACGCCCGCGTGAGCGCCACGTACCACGTCCGCGCCTCGTTTTCTCGGAGCGTGGCCGACTGCTCCATACTGTCGGCGATTGTGTTGGTTATCCCGTCGTAAATGACCACGTTCGACGCTTCCGCGCCTTTCGAGGCGTGGATCGTGAGCACGCGCGTTTCCACGTCTTCGAGCGACAGCGGGAGGTCGTACTGTTTGGCGGCATTGATCATGGCTACCTCGTCCGTCAGGTCTAACCCGACGAGCTTCGCGACCGACTCCGCACCCCGCCCGTACCGGGTGAACCATGTGTCTTCGACGTACTCGCGGAGGTCTCGAAGCGACACGGCCTCCCCGTCGTCGAGGTCGCCGATGAATTGGTTCCAGGCGTCGTCGCGGGTTGTGTACCGGCCGTGACTGTGCTCGCGAAGGACGCGCGCCTGCTCCGCCGTGAGCGCGTAGGCGGAGAGATCGCCGCCGCTCCGGCCGGTGAGCGCTTCATCGGCTTCGCCCGGGGCGGTCGCGTCCGCGACGACGTCCAGCGCGTTCAACAGCAGCAGTCGGGTTTCCCAATCGCCGCCGACGTCTTTCTGTGATTGGTACACTACTCCAGCGTGATCGAGAGCGGCCGCGATCCCCGATACCTGACGCCGGGTCCGTGCGAGAAACATCATGTCGCGGCCGAAGTTGTCCACCAGATACGCGGGCGAGCCTTCGCGTTCGGCGGACGGGGTTTTCCAAGAACCGCCGTTTTCTGTGTACTCAAAACCCGGCCAGCGGTTCAGCGCACCGGCGCCGTCAGTTTTGAGGCTCGGCGGGTTCCGCTCGTCCGAAAGCACCCGAGCCGCGGCTGCGAAGTGCTCGTCCGGGCAACGGTACGACTTGTCGAGTTTCACAATCGGAACGTCGCGGCCGGTCCGTTCGGCCAGATCCTCGAAGAAGCCGGGGTCGGCGCCGGCGTAGCCGTTCACGACTTGGTCCGGGTCGCCGGCGACGATCACGGTGTCGGCGTTCCGGACCCACCGCTCGGTTAGGGCCGCCATCAGGGGGGTCGCGTCGTGGTACTCGTCGATCACGACGTGCCGCATCGGCGGCAGCTCGCCGCCGAGCCCGGCGGTCAACTGCTCGAAGAAGTCGTAACAGTCGTGGTGCGATTTGAAGTCTTCCCACTTCCGAGCGACCGTCTCGAAGTCGGTGTCTGTCCCCCATTCATCGCGGAACGCTTTCAGTTTTCGCGACGCGACCGGACTCGACGTGAGCGGTTTAAGCCATCCGTCCGGGACGTTCCGATACCGACCGACGTCAAGCAGGTTGTTCTTCGCGTAGTTGTAGAGGTCTCGGAAGACGGTCCAGCGCGTTTCGAACCAGGGCTTTGACGGTCGCTTTGAGATCCCGAGATCCTTACAGAATCGGTACTCGGCGCGGCCGCCGACCATACCTTCGAGACCCGGCCGGTCGTCGCTAAAGCGGTCGTGGAAGTTGGTCGCGCGGGCCGCCGCCGCGTGGATCGTGGTCCAATATTCGAAGTCGTCGTCGGCCTCGAAAAGACCCCATTCGAGCAGCCGATCTTTGACGACGCCCGCCAGCGCCTTCCGGTACGTGACGACGGTCATCTGTGAGGGATGGAGGCCCTCTTCGGCCGCCCGCGTGGCCGTGCGGAGCGCCGACTGTGTCGACTTCCCGGTTCCAGGCGGCCCCCACAGCCGAACGTCTTCATCCACGTCGGCCGTCTCGACGCCCGCAATCTCCGCGTCCGCGAGGTCGTCCGGGAGGTTCTCGCGGACGCTCTCGGGCAGTCTACTCATCGAGACCACCCCATTCCATCGAGTTGAGGCGGTCGGCGCCGGTCTCTACCTCGTCGACGATCTCGGCGGGGGCGGGGACTTCATCGTGTGTCGCGTCAAGCCGCCAGAAGCGGACCCCGTTCTGACCGACCGTGACGCGCTCGGAGACGCGATCGCCGCCGAGGTCGTCGCTGTCGACGCCGCGAGCAGCCAGCTCTTCTTGAAGCGCCTTCGGCTCGACAGCGTACTCTTCGCAGACCTTCGTGACGGTCTTCCCGGGGAGCCAAACTTCGGCCAGCTCGCCGTCGTCGTCTTCCATCGCGTGCGGCATGAGTTGGTCAACCGCCACGGGGAGATCCGAGACCGCCCGCGACAGCCGCACTTCGTTCGCGACCGCTTCCCACGCCATCGTGCGCGCGCCGACCGACTCGACGAACGTCTGCCGCTCGTCGAGCACATCCGTGATACATTGGATCCAATTATCTTCATGCCAGGGGCGGCTTCGCGGCCCGAGCGATAGCCGATCATAGCCGTCTTCTTCCGGGTCTCCGACTTCTTCGCTCACTAATTCGAGTTGTAGCTTTTCGCGGGTCGCCATCGCGATCTTCTTGTAGAAATTGTATTTTTCCAGATGGGTTCCGTCGTCCATTTCGACGACCGCACCATCCGAAAACTGCCAGCTAAGCGTCGTCTCCGAGTGATGATCCGTCGACTCGATCCGCCGGACCGTCTCTAAGTTCTCTTCCAGATACCGATCGAGAGCGAGCCCGTGGTCCAGCGACAATCCGTCTTCGGCCGCTTGTGTCCGGACGTCCGCCGTCGCGGAAGAGATCGCGTCGAGTATCGCACCCTTCTTTGTCTGTGCCTTCATCGCGACGTCCCCGGCCGCGTTCTTTGCGGACTCGACCACCGCCAGCGCGTCGTCGGCGTCGCTCGCGAGCTCGGCAATGGCTTCGGCCGCGGCTTTCTTTTCTTCCATCCGGCCGGCCATGCTGTCGACCGCGTTCAGGCGCTCGGCGAGTCGATCCATCACTTCGGCCGCGGCAATCGTCGGCCCGACGTCGTCCGAGGTCGCGGATAGGTACTCGTCCGACATTCAGATCCCCCCGACTCCGGTAGTGTGGTAACCGTTCTGGCGAGAGACTACTACTATAGGGTTGATCCCACCCCCTCGGAAGGGGGGGAGGGGGTACCCCCCTCCCCCTTCGAAGGGGGGTGATCCAACCCGTCTATAAAGATTCGCGCCAGAACGGTTCATGGCTCCACCCCGCTCCCGTAGGCGGCACCGGCGGGAAGCTCCGGGATGCTGTCGTACTCCGACCCTCGCAGCGTCTCGGCGTCGCTCCCGGGGATGGACACCGGCACCTGCCGGTACGCCGGCGGTCGCTGGTACGGATTCAACCACCCGAGCAGCGCCGAGACGTCGACGGCGTCGCTCTCGTCGTCGTCGCGCTGCTGCTCGCGGTACTCTTCGCGATACTCATAGGGCGATAGCAACACGTCGCCGCTGTCGGTCGTAAGCGGCGAAAACGCGCCTTTGAGATACGAGCACGATTCGACGAGATCCCGGAGCAGCGCTTCGACCGCCCCGGCCGGTCCGCGGACCGCGGTGTACGACAGATACCCCGGATCATCCTGCTCGCGTGGGTCCGCCGGGTCGCGGTGGGTCTGAAGGACACACCCGTCCGGTGCGACCCAGAAGTGCCGGTGCGCTCCTTCCGCGCATTCGGCGGTGTACTTCAGCCCGTGCCGTTCGCAGAACGCCCGGAAGTCGTCGAGCGAGCCGAAGCGCGTGTAATGGAGCTCGGCTTCGGCGTATTCGAGATCCTCCGGCTCGTCGCGAAGCTTTTCGAAGCGTCGTTGAAGGTCGGACTTCATGAGCTGACCCCCAGGAACGTGCGCCGGTGACGCTCGCACAGCACGGTCTCACGCACCGTCTCACCGGCCACACGGACGGCCGCAGCGTCTCGCCAGCAGTTCGGTGCCCGGCACGTCTCGCCGCGCGCTGTGCCGCTGAGAGCGTGGTCTGCGTCGCCCGTGAGGGCGTGGTCGGCGCTCACCGTCCCACCCCGATGCGCGATCGAAGCTGTTGTTTATCTGCTATTCCGCTCGTATCTTCCGTGTTAGCGTGTTGCGTTCTCATATCGCCGGTCGCGTGCCGGCGCTGCCGAAAAAGCCAAGAGCCCGGACACCGTATGTCCAGTTGGCTTTCACAGCGCCGATCGTGCCTTTCGACGACTGACCGGCATCCTCCCGTCCAAGAAGGGCCGGTCGTCGTCGTTCCGTTCACTCTCGCCTTGAGTGACGTCTGTATCCTCTCTTACCTCCCAGTAGCGGGCGCTCTCAAATAAGTGTTTCTCAAGGCCCGACTGTGGTTCCAACGCGTTAGAACACCGTTCTAATGGGCTATAACTGTCCAAAACACTTTTTACGCGGCGTCACGAACGGGAATACGTAATGAGCGACCCCAACACGCAGATGCTCTCAGCGCAGGTTCGGGAGGACTCTGCGCTGTGGCAGGAGTTCGAGGAGTTCAGCTCAGGGTATGAGTCCAAATCGGAGGCCGTCCGGGCTGCCGTCAGGGAGGGGCTCCAACCCACAACCAACCGATCGCAGTTGGTTGATCTAACCGGCTCCCTCGGCTGGGCGTCCCTGGCGCTGTCGCTCGCCGGGCTCGCTCTCGGCTCGACGACACCGGCCGGCGGCGCCGCTCTGGTCGCGGCCGTTCTGTTCGTTGTGAGCGCCGTCGCTCGCTGGCGGGGTGGATTATGACTGAGCACCAGACCGGCGGCGAAATCGAGCTCACATGGCGCGACGCGGCCGAAGACGTCCTAACCATCGCGTGGGAGCTGATCACGCTCGCCGCGCTCCCCACGCTGATCACGCTCGTCGCCTGGCCCGGTGTCGAGCGGATCTTTGTCGACACCTATCTCGTCGGCACGCCGCTGAACACGCCGCTCGCGCCGATCACCGGCCCCGCGGCGGTGCTCGGGACATGGGTCGGGCTCATGTACGTCCAGATCGCGTGGATCGACCGTCACAAGACCACGGTTTGATCCGCGCGGTTCTCGCGTCGACCCGCGACTGACCGGCGTGGTAGATCCAGAGCGCATATTCTGTCGGATTGGACACCATTTCGAATATAATCGCATGACAGCGACCCCGCGGGTGGCTACTGTCCAACAATCGCGACGCCGGGTTTTCAATATATATACGCGCGTATTTCGACGTGCGGGCGCGGCGCCGACCACCCCAGCGGCGGTGATCGGGGTGTGGATCTGTGGATCGGCCGTCGCGACACCGCGATCTAATCCGCGAGTCCCCACATCGACCCGCGACCGACCGGCGTGGTAGATCCAGAGCGCATATTCTGTCGGTGTGGTAAGGACACGGGAAATAATCGCATGACAGCGACCCCGCGGGTTGTTTCTGACAACAACACGACCATGCGCGATACCATAGTATATTATCGCGCGTTTCGTCGTGCGGGCGAGATAGGACGGGCTGGGGGGCGGTCAGACCCACACGTTCTCGTCCGCCAGCTCGTCGGCGAGCGCCCGCCGCTCGTCGAGATCGGCGTCGGGGTGGTCGCGTTCGTCGTGCGTGTCGAGTGTCGGCGGCTTGATCTCCGGCTCGTCGGGCGTCGGCGGCGAGCGGTTCGGCGAGCTGTGCTCGCCACACGCGCCGCGCCCCATGTGCTCCGCGAGCGTCTCGGAGAGCTCGGCGCCGCAGTGGGGACAGTAGTTGATACCGGAGCGACCGGCGAACCGTGAGCTCATGGCTCGCCCCCGATCTCCGCGTCGGCCTCGTCCGCGGCGAGCCGGAGCTGCTCGGCGAGCGCGCGGGCGTCGCTCGGTGAGAGCCACATACCGACTTGGACCTCGTCGCCGAAGATAAGCTCGACGTCGCCTCCCTCGTCGTCGTAGGAGTACCCGGAGACGCTGATAGACTGCTCGCCGTAGGCCTCCGGCGTCTCGATGGAGACGGTCGCGCCGTCGACACCTGGAAGCCGCGAGTGGCGCGAACCGTAGCTGTCTGACTGTCGGACTATAACCTTTTCACCGCCGTCCGTGTTAGCATCAGTTGCCATATTGGATGGCTCGGTCTGCGGCGTGTCCGCGCCGCGGGCCTTCTCGCGAAGACCGCTCCCGAGTTACAACTACCTCTAAACTCTACTCACTTAATTCTATGGTACCCATAGAACTATGTTCAAAGAGACACGTGTTCCACATGGAATTATGGCAACCACAGAAGACATAGACGATATGGGGCGCACTTCGATCCAAGTGACCGACGAGCTGGCGGACGAGCTACACGACCGGAAGGACCGCGGCGAGAGTTACGAAGACGTGATCTGGGGGCTGATTGAAGATGCCGACAGCGAGTAAGTCCGCGGAGCAGGGTCTTCGACGCCGACCCCGTGGTGGTGCGCGTAGATGTAACGGGTCCGCCGGTTTTATGTACAAAACCGCGCCGTCGACGAGGAGGGGGCGCGATCGTGTACATAGATTCGGCCCGGCGTGGAAACATTTCCACGTCGGGGTACACTTATCCGACACCCCCTACTTAAACGCGAGCCGCTTCGCTCACCCGAGCAGCACGACTTTCGAGCCGCGTTCATACATCCGCACTTAATGACCACCGACAGAACCACGATTCGACTCGACGACGAGCGGAAGCGACTCTTCGACCGGGCGTCGACGATCGTCGCCCGCGACGAGCACGACGAGCCGCCGCGGTCCGAAGTGATCGACGCGGCGCTCACACACCTGATTCAGTCCCGCGAGAACATGGACGACGCTCGCGACGAGCTCGACCCGCGGACCATTCAGCGGTTCAACACGGACGTGATCGCGCTCAAGTACCGGACGTCGATCGACGAGCGCTGGCGATGACGGGAGAGAACGAAGTCGAGATCGCCGACGAGTACGCGCACCTAACCAAAGTGCTCGTCGACGCCGCCGACGTCGGGGAGACGATCATACACAACCGCGACCCGCCCGTGACGATCTACCGCGCGGAAGCTGAGGCGAGTCTGTGGGGGATCGTCGTCGGCGACGAGGTCGTGACTACCTTCCGAGCTGATCCGGCCGCCTTCGCGAGCACGCTGGACCTCGGCGTGTGGATCGACCAAGTAGCCGACTGGTGGACGGCGGAAGAAGAGCCGCAACCCCCGGGGTTCGAGCAGGGAGGATCGGCCTTCAGATAGCGCTTAGAGCAGGGAGAACCCGGGATCGCTGCTTTCCTCGCTCGACGCCGCTCCGAAAAACGGCACGCCGAAGAAGAGCCCCGAAACCTCGGCGAACGCCTCGGCGTCGTCGCCCTCGGCGTCGGCAGACGCCTGCGTCGGAGCCCCGCCGAAGAACACGCCTTCGCTCCCCTCGGCGGGGGAGCGGTCGCCCGCGAAGCCGCCGAGCGCGAGCGCCGTCAGGGTCTCCGAGAAGTAGGAGCTCGCGGGACCGCCAGCGTCGACGCGCCCGAAGACACCGAACTCGTCCTGCGGCTCCGGGCGCTGCCGCCGGGGCTCGTCCGGCTCGGGATCGTCGCGGTCGATCCGCGGCCGCGGCGGCGTCCCTCCCCCAAACAGCCCCGGCGGGATGAACCCCCCCGGCGGCGTGTCCGTTCCAGGCGGCGTCTCGGTCACGGGCGGCGTGTCCACGATCGGCGGGGTCGGCGTGTCCGTCACAGGCGGTACATCGACCACCGGCGGCGCCGGCGTGTCCGTCACGGGCGGCTGATCCGTATCGCTCGCCGGCGGCTGATCGGTGTCCGATCCCGATCCCGTGCCGGTGCCAGCGTCCGCCCCCGGCCCTGCGAACACGTCTGTCCCGGTGTCGGTCGTCGAGTCGGGGGGCGCCACGTTCGTCGGGTCGTTCGTCTCGTCGAGCGTCCCCGTGTCCGAACCGCCGCCGGTCGCGTCACCCGGCAACGTCCCGCCGCCGAGCGGGCCACCGAACTGGTCGCGCAGATCGTTGCTGGGGTCGATCCCGGTCGGGTCCGACGCCGGATCGACCTCTTGGGTGCCTGTCACCGCGGTCGTCGACGCGATCGAGGTGGGATCGTTGACCGGACCGACGGTTGGGC
>NZ_JH815331.1:10977-11896 GCF_000296615.1 Halorubrum sp. T3
CGGGCCACCGAACTGGTCGCGCAGATCGTTGCTGGGGTCGATCCCGGTCGGGTCCGACGCCGGATCGACCTCTTGGGTGCCTGTCACCGCGGTCGTCGACGCGATCGAGGTGGGATCGTTGACCGGACCGACGGTTGGGCCGCCTGTGACGGTCGGATCAGGCGCGATCCCTGTCGGGTCCGTGGTCTGACTCACGCTCCCGACGCCACCCGCGCCAGCGCCCGTCGACGAGAACCGTGAGGTCGCGCCCGCCCCGCTCTCGAAGTCGGTCACGTCTCGCAGGTCTGCGCCCGGAACATTCCCGTAGCGCTCCTTTTGCTGGGTGATTCGGCGCGTCCGCTCGCCGAGCGACTCACCAGGAATGCCGAAGGTCCCCGGGTTTCCTTCGCCGGCGATCCCGCTGCCTATGTCGTTGGTTTCTCCCGGCCCGTCTCGCGTCGGGCGCTCGGGCACGCGGTCGCGCACTTCCTCGCCGAATCGCTGTTCAACTTCAAACTTCGACTGCTGGTACTGCTGGCGGGCGATCTCGGCGGTTCTGTCGTCGGGCGCGTCAATGTCCTCGCCGCTAATCATGTCGTCACGCCCCCCGCGCTCGCTCTCGCCGCCGCGGCGCCGGAACCGCCCGGTCTGCGCGCGCGTGTCAGACACGAACTCATCGAGCGTCCCCGACCCACGCACGTCGAGGTTGTCAAGTAGCGGGCCGCGGCGCGGCGCTCCCGCGCCGACGCCGGGCGTGCCGCGGAGCGCCCGCGACGCCGCGCCGCCGACGACAGCCCCGCCGACGGCGCCGCCGAGCAGTTGCCCGGTAAATTCGAAGGGGCTCGCCGACGCCGACGCGGCGGCCGACGCCGCCACGTTGCCCGCCGCCTGTGCGTTCTCTCGCTGGCCTTCGGGGTTCGGGACGAACACGCCGGTCGGC
>NZ_ALWQ01000013.1:0-7189 GCF_000296615.1 Halorubrum sp. T3
CACCCAATTGAGGATATTGAGTCCAATCTCAATATCTAGGACCTCGAACAATTTCGGACGACATCTGACAACAATCTCATCTACATCTGGGGGAGCTCAGTAGCCGAGGCGTGGCGGAACCTCAAGCGCATCTCAAGCGTTCTCGAACCGATCACGAACAGTAAACCCGCCAACACAGCCATCGTCACCGGGCCTACCGGCGCAAATAACTTAACCAACAAAATACCGCTATTGTTGGTTAATCATCGTGAGTGAGACCGTTCGCAAAACCGGTCATTATCCGTGCGATGGACCAAGCTAAGGTATGAGCGCCTCGGCGTCTCCAAGCGCCTCTGTCTCGCTATCTGAGCCCACTGATATTCCAGCAGTCCTAGACCGGACTGGTATCGATTACGTCGGTGTACATGACCAGCGACTACTGGCTATTTATCGCACCGGCATCTTCAATGTGGTAACTGAGTCGGAGCCGGTATCGAATGCGCACACACTCCAAATCGAATGCTGGGAAGCACCACTTCCGTCTCGTGGTGATGAACAATCACCTCAGGAGCTTCTCAAGGACTTTGCCGCCGTATTTGACGCAGGCAACCAGAGCTGAAGTTGTCTATCTGTATGTACGACCTAGCGATCTCGATGAACACGTCAGACAGGGCTCTTCATGAGGTCCATCCGGCTCGAGCTACCGTGATCTGGCTAGAGCGAGCTCGACACCGTGGACTGGGTTTCTAGACGTTTCCGGAAACAGTGTGTTTCCACAATCAAAATCGAGGGACCGCGGAGCAATCGAGGTGAATATACCACTGCGATCAGAGCTTTTCTGGAATCTACCCGGTCACACTTATATTACTCTCGCTGAGAATAACTACCCACCGACCGATGATCCGTGATGCTCGCGTCCTCCGCGCCGGGTTCGTCCCTCGAGAAGTCGAGCATCGCGACGCCGAAGTCAACCACCTCTCGAGCGTTCTCGAACCGATCACGAACGGCGAGCCAGCTGACACAGCCATCGTCACCGGGCCCAGCGGTGTCGGTAAAACCTGTATCTCGAAGTTCGTTACCGAACGGCTCCGCGAGGAAGTGCTCGACGTCGAGGCCACCTACGTCAACTGTTGGCGGAACTACAGTCGCTTTCGAACGCTGTATCAGATCCTCGATGACATCGGTGCGACGATAGACATCCATCGCCAGTCAACACCCCACGACGAGCTCATTGACCGGCTCCAACAGTACGACGGCCCGCGAACTGTCGTCATTCTCGACGAGGTCGATCAACTCGAAGATCCGAGTCTCATCTACGACCTCCACAGTATGGAGCAGTTCGCGGTGATCTGTATCGCAAACAAAGAAGAAGAGCTGTTCAGCCGGGTCGACGACCGGCTGGTGAGTCGGCTGCGCTCCAGCGAGCACGTCCGGATGGATAAGTACCACAACGAGCAACTCTACGACATCCTGAGTGCCCGAACGAAATGGGGACTTGAAAAGGACGTTATCACCGACAAGCAGCTCTATCAGATCGCTGATGCCGCTGCTGGCGATGCTCGGCTGGCTATCGGGATGCTTCGCAGCGCAGCCAGCACAGCTGACCGCGAAAATTGCGAGGAGATCACCAACAACATGCTCCTAGACGCTGCTGAAGATGCTCGGGCCCAAATTAAGCAGAAGAGCCTGGACTCACTCACGCCGCATCAGCGAGTCGTCTACGATATTGTTCGCGACCACGGCCCGATCGGGCCGAGCGAGATCCACGAGCGCTATACCGAGGACGTCGATGACCCACGGACGAAGCGGACTATCCGCACGTACCTCTCGAAGATGGCCCAGTACAACCTCCTCGAGGCGAAAGGAACGAGTCGGGACCGAGAGTACTCGCTCGTCGATTCGGCAGCTGCGTCGCCGGTCTCGTAAGTCGACGGGCGAGCCGCGGACCTCCGCATCGACCGCGTCGCGGTCGTGGGGCGAGACCGGGACCGACTCGTCGACTCGTTCGGCGGTGCCAGCCTCCCAGTTGCGTGCGGCGGCCGTCAGGGGAATTCACAGCGAAATGTCCGTCCCGTCCCCCGCCGCTACGGCCTCTCGGTAGACGGTCTCGCCGGCCGCGGCGTCCAGCGTCGCGGACCCGACGCTCACGACCACCACGACCCCGTCGGGCGACTTGCGGACGTACCCGTCTGCGAGGGGAACGCCGAGTTCGACCAAGTCGTCCGCGTCGAGGTCGCTCGCGAGGAGGTCGCCGGTCTCGGCGACCTCCGCTGGCACGTCGGCGAACGTCCGTTCCGCGCGCTCGAGGACGCGGGGGTCGATCTCCTGCATCTCCGCCGTGAACGCGCCGACGGCGACGACGAGACTCCCCGCTTCGAGCGCGTCGGACGGAAAGACGGGCTCGGTTGCGGTCGTCGCGGTCACGACGACGTCAGCCCCCTCGACGGCCGCCCGGGGAGTGTCGACCGCGCGCGCCGGGATTCCCTCCGCGCTCAGGTCCGCGGCGCACGCGGTCCGCGAGTCGCTCGGCGAGTGGATCCGAACGTCCGAGAGCGCCGCGACGGTCGCGATGGCCCGGGTCTGCCAGCGTGCCTGCGTGCCCGCGCCAAGAACGCCGAGCGTGAGGTCCTCGCCGTCCGGGTCTGGGGCCAGTTTCCGAACCGAGACCGCCCCGATACAGCCCGTCCGGGCGTTGGTGATCGTCGTCCCCGCCATGAACGCCTTCGGGAGGCCTGTCCGGGCGTCCGTGAGCGCGATCTGGGCGTTGACCGTCGGAAGCCCCCGCTCCGGGTTCCCCTCGTGGACGCCAACGAGCTTCGTCGCGTAGTGGTCCGCGCCGTGGACGTACGCCGGCATCGCGATCCCGGTTCCGGCGGAATCGTCGCCGTCGAGACCCGCACCGACCGGAAAGTGCGGTCGCGGGGGCCGCTCGACCTCGCCGGCGGCCTGTTTCACCAACGCGTCGTCCACCACGTCGACGAGCACCCCCAGATCGAGGTTCCGTTCGACCTCCGTCGCGGAGAGTACGAGCACCATGTCCGAGGCGTCGCTCCCCGGTGACTTAGACTGCTCGTCGACCCGGCCGGCCGGTGTCATACGCTTATTTCTCGGGGGGTTGATCGATGGCTATGGACGCACTCGTCGTCGGCGGGGGGATCATCGGCCTCGCCGCCGCGCACTCGCTCGCTGACCGCGGCGTGGACGTGACGCTCGTCGAGAAGGGATCGCTGGGGAACGCGAGCACCGCTCGCTCGGCCGGCGGGATCCGGTCGCAGTTCTCCACGCGCGTGAACGTCGAACTGTCGCTCGCCAGCAAGGCGGTCTGGAACTCCTTCAAGCAGCGCTTCGGCGTGGACATCGGGCTCCGGAAGAACGGCTACCTGTTTCTCGCGCGGACCGACGAGACCGCAGAGCGGTTCCGCGAGAACGTCGACATGCAGCGCGAGCTCGGCGCGGAGAGCGAACTGATCACGCCCGCGGAGGCGACCGAGCACTGTCCGGGACTCGATCCCGACCCCTTCGTCGCGGCGACGTACAACCCCGACGACGGGATCGCCGACCCGAACCTCGCCGTACAGGGATACGCCGAGGCCGCCCGCGAGCGCGGCGTCGACATCCGGACGAAGACAGCCGTCACGGCCCTCCACCGCGAGGGCGATCGCGTCGTCGGCGCGGACATTCGGGCGGTCGGCGCGGACGAAGCCGAGCGCCACGAGGTCGACTGCGTCGTGAACGCGGCAGGCGCGTGGGCCGCCGCAATCGGCGAGATGACCGGCGTCGGCCTCCCGATCGCGCCCCGGCGGAGACAGATCGCCGTAGTCGACCCATCACCGCCGGTGCCCGAGTCGGTGCCGCTGACGATCGACCTCGAGACGGGGTCGTACTTCCGGCCCGAGCGGGACGGAGTGGCGCTCGTTGGCGGCCACTTCGACGAGGACGACCCCGATCGAGACCCCGACGCCTACGACGAGGGGATGGACGTCGAGTGGGCGGCACGCGCGGTCGAGCACGCCGCCGCGTACACCGAGTACTTCGGGCTCGACACCCGGATCAAACGCGGCTGGGCCGGGCTGTACGCGGTCACGCCCGACCACCACCCGGTCGTCGAGGAGACGGTCCCCGGTTTCGTGACCGTCGCCGGGTTCTCCGGACACGGGTTCCAGCACGCGCCCGCCTCCGGACGGATCGCCGCCGACCTCGTCGTCGATGGGGAAACGGATCTCCTTGACGCCTCGCCGCTTTCGGCCGATCGGTTCGAGCGCGGCGAGACCCTCACTGAGCGAAGCGTCGCCTGACCGATCAGGGGACGATCACGGGGGTAAGTCGATTTCGGAAACGGCCTCGGAAACGGCCGCGCAGTCCGAATATCCGGTGACTGAGTTCGAATGAGCGCTCGGTCGATTCATTTCTGGAAACCCGGAAGCGCCGCGCCGGCACTTATTGAGACGGTGAACGGGTATCGGGTATGGGAGACCACGCAACATCGAACCGATTGGCGGTGGACCAGCCGACACGGGGCGCAGACCGCAATCGATCCCTCGCTGACCAAGCCGATCCGGCTACGGACGAGATGCTGTTGCCGTCACTCAACGACGGCATCACGCTGCTCGATGTCGAGGGAGGCCGCGGCGTCCCGATCCTACAGTCGCTCGTACTCGACCATCTCCTCCTACACGACGGGCCCGCCTTCTGGGTCGACGCAAACGGCCACGCGACGACGACAACACTCGCCCAGATCGCGCCCAGCCAACGGCTACTCAACCGAATCCACGTTGCCCGCGGATTCACTGCCTACCAGCACTACGGCGCCGTCTGTGATCTCCCGACGGCAGTGAACAAGTCGATCCAGATGTCTACCACCGACGCCGGGGCGGCCGGTCGAGGGGAACCAAGTCGTGACGAGGACACGTCGCCCCACACACCCGCCCTCATCGTCGTACCGGCCGTCGACGTCCAGTACCGTGCCGACGATACCCTCGGCGAGACCCACGCGAAAACCCTTCAGACTCGAACTCTCGCCCGGTTGGCGACCTACGCCGATGGGTACGACATCCCGGTGCTCGTTACGCGAAACGAACGAAACGAATTCACCGAATCAGTCGCGACGGTCGCCGACCACCACCTAGAGTGCGAGCAGACGCGGATGGGGCCACGGGTCGTCGGCGAAGACTTCGAGACGCTCGTCTATCCCGTCGACGACGGCGCGTACTACCAGACGACGTTCGCGTACTGGCGCCAGCTGCTCGCGGCACGCGCCACGCAGGTCGGCGTGGAACCGACGACGTCGGCGCCGTCGACGCCGACGCCGGAGGGTGTCGGGACAGGCGTCACCGCTGGCGGTGAGACGGTGGCGGCCACCGCGGATCCCTTACTCGATGCGTGGACCGCGACCGGGACAGGAGGACGATAGCGATGGGGCGCACAAACCCGACATACCGAGATGCGCTGCGGGCAATCGAAGAGCGCTGGGCGGAGTTCCGCCGGGCACTGCGGCGTCGCGACCAGCCGCGCTTCGACCGGCTGTTCGAGTACGCCCGCGAGCACGCCGACGCGAGCGGGCTGTTGAACCACCAGAATCCGCTGCTGCCGGCGCTTTTCAGCATCGATCTCGAACAGGAGGCCCGCCTCGACGACCACGAGGAACGCCTCAAGGAGCTCGAAGCCGCGGTCACAGCGAGCGATGATCAAGAGAGTGGCCCACCGGACGCGAACCCGTGACGATGCCGTTCAGTATCGACTTCCTGGACGACGGCCGCGTTCTGGAGTGGGAGGCAACCGCTGACGGCGCCGTCGCGACCGAGCGCGATGACTACACCCCACGCTTCTACGTCGCCGCTCGCGACCCTGATGCCGACCTCGACCTCACGACACTCCAGGCAGTGTACGACCAGCACCCAGACGTCGTCGCGACCGAGATGTGTGCGCGACGGCCGGGCTTTCGACGAGACGAGGAACCAGTCCTCGCGGTCGATGTCGCCCACATCGACCGCGTCACCCCACTCGCCCGGCAACCGCGCCAGCTGTCGGCCTATCCAGTCGGGGATCTCGCCTGTTTCAACGTGGACTTTTCGCGGGAGTTCCGGTACTGTCTGGAGACCGGCGCCGATCCGACGCCGGCGAGCGAGCTGTCGACGCTCCGGCTCAGTATTCCGGTGACCGAAACGAGCAACGACGTCTACGGAGAGTTGACCGTCGCCGGCGACACTGTCAACGGCTCGCCGACGGATCTCCTGACCGCCGTCCAGGGGGCGCTCGACGCACACGATCCGGATGTCTTGGTCTGCTCGACAAGCGAGATCGTCCCGACCCTGTACGAAATGGCAACTGACGCCGGCGTCGACGACTTCTCGCTGAGTCGGTGGGCGGACGTCGATTATCAGCAGCTCGCGAGCCGGTCGACGTACTCGAGCTACGGTCGCGTCGGTCACTCCCCGGCGCGGTACAACGTGCCCGGCCGAGCAATCATCGACGAGTCGAACACGTTCTTCTACGGGGAGACGAACCTCGACGGCGTCCTCGACCTCGTGTCGCGCTCGAACAAGCCCGTCCAGGAGCTCGCGTGGGCGTCGATCGGGAACGTGCTCACGGCGATCCAGATCTGCGAGGCCCACGACCGCGGCGTCCTCGTTCCGTGGAACTCCTGGCGCCACGAGTTCTACAAGTCGATGGGGACGCTCCACGACGCCGACCGTGGCGGCTTCATCTTCGCCCCCGAGGTCGGCCTCCACGAAAACGTCCACGAACTCGACTTCTCCTCGTTGTACCCGAACATCATCTACACCCGGAACGTCTCGCCGGACGTTATCCGGTGTGACTGCCACAGCGACCGCGACGACGTCCCCGGCCTCGGGTACTCGATCTGCGACGGCCGGGGCTACCTCGTCGACGTGCTACAGCCGATCATCGACGCTCGCGACGAGATCAAGGCGGCCATCCGTCGCGAGAAAGAACGGAACAACCCCGACGAGGATCAACTGGCGGAGCTCGAGGGACGGTCGGGAGCGCTGAAGTGGATCCTCGTCGCCTGCTTCGGCTATCAGGGGTTCAGCAACGCGAAGTTCGGCCGCATCGAGTGCCACGAGGCGATCAACGCGTTCGCTCGCGAGATCCTACTGACGGCGAAACAGCGGCTTGAAGCGGGCGGCTGGCGGGTCGTCCACGGCATCGTCGACTCCATCTGGGTGACCCCGGACCCCGACGTCGACGACGA
>NZ_ALWQ01000014.1:0-3101 GCF_000296615.1 Halorubrum sp. T3
GCGGGCGACTACGACGTCGAACTCACCGTCACCGACGACGATGGCGCCGCCGACGCGGCAACCGAGACCGTCGCGGTCAGCGAGCCCGCGACCGACCCCGGCGCCGCGTCCGTGAGCGTCACGCCCGACAGCGACACCGAGGCGAGTACCTACAGCGAGGGCTCGTTCACCGTGGAGAACACTGGCGACCAGGCGATCTCGTCGGTGACCTTCGACCTCTCGGAGTCGGCGATGCCCGACATGGTGTTCGATCCCGACGGGACCGCGGGCGATACGGCGGCGAAGGGGCTGAATATCGACTCGCAGTCGGGCGACGGCACCGGCGTCGTCAGCACCGCCGACGACGTGTTCAGTCAGCCGCACAACGGCGCGAACGGCTCCGACGGCTACGACGTGATGACCGTCGAGTTCACCGACTTCGAGCCCGGCGAGTCGGTGTCGTTCTCGGTCGACAACGACCCGACGAGCATCAAGGCCGCGACCATGACCTCGCAAGAGGCCGGTCCGGTCTCCGGTCTCGAACTCGCGCGTTCGACCGTGGGCGTCGAGTACGCCGACGGAAGCGCGCAAGAGAGCCAGCTGTTCGGCGACGGCAGCGCGGGCGGCGCACAGGCGACGCTCGACGAGTCGGTCGCGTCGGCACCGAGTATCGGCGTGCAGAACGTCGACCTCGACGACGGTGCGCTTCGCGACCACCACAGCGCGGCCACCGTGAGCGAGGCCGGCCAGACCGTGACGGTCACCGGCGAGCCCGGTGAGACGGTCACGCTGCTACACGCCGAGAGCGAACTCGAACTCGACACCGTGCCCGACTACGACGGCACGCCCGGCTACGACGTCGAGCCCTACGAGGGCAACAAGGTCGAGAACGTCGACTACCAGACGGTCACGCTCGACTCGAACGGCGAGGCTGAGGTGCCCGTCACGCTGCTCAACACGACCGCGGTCGGCGGCTACAACTACTTCGTGGCGACCGACGGCGAGCCCGGGTCCGTCACCGGTCTCGGCTCGAACGTGGTTGTCCTGAAGTACGAGGAGAGCGCCGGCGACGACGA
Source organism: Halorubrum sp. T3 (assembly GCF_000296615.1). Lineage (NCBI taxonomy): Archaea > Methanobacteriati > Methanobacteriota > Halobacteria > Halobacteriales > Haloferacaceae > Halorubrum > Halorubrum sp. T3. The sequence continues at coordinate 1,056 of NZ_ALWQ01000014.1, forward strand.
ACCTGCCGACGGCGCTACCAGCTTCGCCGTGAACGCGGGCGGCGACGCCTACGCGGCCGCCGACGGCACGGAGTTCCAGGCGGACGCCGACTTCGACGGCGGCACGGCGTTCGCGACCGGGAACGCGGGAACGCCCGTGGACCCCGAGATCGCGAACACCGACGACAACGAGCTGTACCACACCGAGCGGTACGGCGACTTTAGCTACGACGTGCCGCTCGACGACGGCACCTACGAAGTGACGCTGTACTTCGCCGAGCTCTACCAGGGCGTGGCGAACGACGGCGGCGCGGGCGACCGCCTGTTCAACGTCTCTATCGAGGGCCAGCAGGTCCTCGACGAGTACGACATCTACGCGGAGGCCGGCGGCGAGCACGCGGCGATCCAGGAGACGTTCACCGCCGACGTCACCGACGGCGAACTGAACCTCGAGTTCAGCACCGTCGAGGACAACGCGAAGGTGTCGGCCATCGAGATCGAACCGGTCGACGGCGGTGACGGAAGCGACGGCGGCGACAACACCGCGAACGCCCCGCCGACGATCGACGCCGTCGCGAATCAGACGGTCACCGAGGGGAACTCGACGACCGTCCCGGTCGAGACTGCCGACCCTGACGGCGACGCGGTGTCGCTGTCGGTGAGCGCCCCGGCCTTCGTCAGCCTCTCGAACGGCGATCTGACGATCGCCCCTGAGTCGGGTGACGCGGGCACGTACGCGGTCGAGATGACGGCCGACGACGGGAACGGCGGCTCCGCGTCCGAGTCGTTCCAAGTGACCGTCGAGGCGGCTCCCGACCCGCAGCCCGCGCAGGTGCTACACCGCGTGAACGCGGGAGAGAGCGAGACGATCGCCGCCACCGACGACGGTCCCGACTGGACCGGCGTCGCGGACACGAGTTCGTCGTACCTCGTGTCGGTCGCCTCGTCGGACGCCGGCAACTACTGCCAAGGCGCCGATCTCACTCCCGACGGGACGGTCCCCGACTCCACGCCCGACGGGGTGTGGGACTGCGAGCGCTACGGGACCTCCACGTGGGAGTTCTCCGTCGACGCCGGCCAGCAGGTCGAGGTCCGACTCTACCTCGGGAACTCGTTCGACGGCGCGAGCGATCCCGGAGACCGCCAGTTCAACGCCTCCGTCGAGGGCCAGCAGGTCCTGACGAACTACGACCCTGTGGCCGACGTCGGCCACGCGACGGGGACGATGAAGAACGTCACCGTCACCGACGACGGCGACGGCACGCTTTCGGTGGTCTTCGACCAGGGTGCCGCGGACAATCCCGAGGTCAGAGCCATCGAGATCGTGGAATCGGAGGGGACCACCGAGTAGGTGACCCGACAGATGCCCGACCGCAGCGGTCGGGCCGACGAGTCGGCGAATCGAGCGACGACCGACCGCACGAAGGCAGCGAATCCAACGACACCAACACAATCGATGAACGACACAGCACACGGATACCTCAGACAGACGATCACGGCGCTCGTCGCGCTCTCACTCCTCTTCACGGTCTTCGGACCGGTGGGGATCGTGGCGGCGGACCCGAGCGTCTCGGTCGAACAGACGGCCGACAGCACGACGGTCACACCGGGCGAGACGGTAACCCTGACGACGCAGTTCGACGTCGCGGAGCTGAACGCGCCACAACTGAGCGCCGGTCTCCCGGACGGCTGGGCGATCGAGTCGCAGTCGGCGACCGGTCCGGTGGCGTACAACGACGGCACGTGGACGTGGCTCGCGGGCGACAACGACGGCGTCAACGTGAGCTACACGGTCGAGTACACCGTCGGAGTCCCCGCAGACGCCTCGCCGGGACAGTATGCGATCACCGCCGACGGGTCGGCGCTGAGCCCCGCCGACTCCGTCTCGACGGCCGACTCCGACTCGACGACGATCACGGTCCAAGAGCCCGAGCAGAACGAGGACCCCACGGCGTCCTTCACCGCGAGCCCGTCCGCGCCCGAACCGGGCGAGACGGTCTCCTTCGACGCCTCCGGCTCCAGCGATGACGGCTCGATCGCGAGCTACGAGTGGGACTTCGACGGCGA
>NZ_ALWQ01000015.1:0-2640 GCF_000296615.1 Halorubrum sp. T3
CCTGTGTCGGTCTGGTTCGATACCAACCGTGTATACGTGCGATCCAGATACCGCCTGAACTCATGCGAGTCGTGGCGCGTCAGCGCCAATGAATGTGGCTCGGTCTGTTAGTTCTCGTGGGCTTAACACCTCGTTGCCTCGGTGCGTACACCCCGAGTCTATCGAACTCGTCTTCTACGAGTGACCTCTGTGGTACCTCTTTTCCATGTGGGTTTCGAGCTTAGATGCGTTCAGCTCTTACCCCGTGTCGCGTGGCTACTCGGCATCTGCCCTCTCGGACAACCGATACACCAGTGGCGACCAAACGTAGTTCCTCTCGTACTATACGTTCGTTCACGTCAGGTACCTCACACCCCCAATAGATAGCAGCCGACCTGTCTCACGACGGTCTAAACCCAGCTCACGACCTCCTTTAATAGGCGAACAACCTCACCCTTGCCCGCTTCTGCACGGGCAGGATGGAGGGAACCGACATCGAGGTAGCAAGCCACTCGGTCGATATGTGCTCTTGCGAGTGACGACTCTGTTATCCCTAAGGTAGCTTTTCTGTCATCTACGGGTCCCATTCCGGAACCTCGTAGGTTCGCTAGACCACGCTTTCGCGTCAGCGTTCCTCGTTGGGAAGAACACTGTCAGACCATCTTGTGCTCTTGCGCTCTTCGCCGGATTCCCGACCCGGCTGAGATGATCTTCGGGCGCGCTCGATATCTTTTCGAGCGCGTACCGCCCCAGTCAAACTGCCCGGCTACCGGTGTACTCCTCCCGGAGTGAGAGTCGCAGTCACCGACGGGTAGTATTTCAATGCTGACTCGGTGGCGCGCTAGCGCGCGTACCTGTGTAATGTCTCCTACCTATGCTGCACATCGGCGACCACGTCTCAGCGACAGCCTGCAGTAAAGCTCTATAGGGTCTTCGCTTCCCCTTGGGGGTCTCCAGACTCCGCACTGGAACGTACAGTTCACCGGGTCCAACGTTGGGACAGTGGCGCTCTCGTTTATCCATTCATGCAAGCCGCTACTGAAGCGGCAAGGTACTACGCTACCTTAAGAGGGTCATAGTTACCCCCGCCGTTGACGGGTCCTTCGTCCTCTTGTACGAGGTGTTCAGATACCCGCACTGGGCAGGATTCAGTGACCGTACGAGTCCTTGCGGATTTGCGGTCACCTGTGTTGTTACTAGACAGTCGGAGCGCCCGAGTCACTGCGACCTGCTCCGTCGAGAGCAGGCATCCCTTCTTCCGAAGGTACGGGACTAACTTGCCGAATTCCCTAACGTCGGTTCTCCCGACAGGCCTTGCCTTGCGCTGGCAGAGCACCTGTGTCGGATCTCGGTACGGACATCATGCTTGCCTTTTCACGGGCCCTATGTACGGCTGACTTTCGCTATCTCGCGTTTCGCTCGCTTCGTGCCGTGACGGCGTCCACGAGTTTCCACGATTCGACCGGGCGAGTGCCCGGCTCAGCGTTCCACACGGCGTCGGCGTTTACTGCACGATGGCGCTGGAATATTAACCAGCTTCCCGTCGGTGTAGTCAAGTTGTGGTACACCTTAGGACCGGCTAACCCTCGGCTGAACGGCAGTGCCGAGGAACCCTTGCTCTTCAGGCCGTCGAGGTTCTCACCCGACTATCGCTGCTACTGTGACCAGGATTGTCGTTACTGGACGGTCCACACGAGCTCTCGCCCGGGCTTCCATCCGACCAGTACGCCAACCTACGCGGTTGCCCCTGTCAAGGGCACGGCCAGGTCTCGGTGGTAGATTTGAGCCCCGATCATTTTGGGCGCCTCAAACCTCGGCCGGTAAGCTGTTACGCTTTTCTTAGCGGGTAGCTGCTTCTAAGCTCACCTCCCGGCTGTTTAGGGCTTGAGACCACCTTCGAATCGCACTTAATCTACACTTTGGGACCTTAACCCGGCTCTGGGTTGTTCCCCTCACGGTACACAGGCTTACCCCGCGCACCGGACTCCCTTCGTCTGCGGCGCCTGCGGGTTTGGAGTTCGACAGGATGGCCGACTCCTCTCGGAGGCGGGTCATCCAATCGGTAGCTCTACCCCGCGGGCTACCTCGGAAGAGGTCATGCTTCGACATGTTTCGGTTGGAACCAGCTGTTGCCAGGCTCGATGGGCCTTTCACCCCTACACACGAGTCACGAGAGGATATTGTAGAATACCAACTCTAACAGGCCTCCACGTGGCTTTCGCCACGCTTCACCTTGCTCGCGCGTAGATCGCCTGGTTTCGGGTCGCACCCAATTGACTCCCCGCGCTTGAACACGGTGGCCCTCGCACGAATGTGCTGCGGCCGTATCGGTTTCCCTGCGCCTTCCCCGGTTCACGGGTTAGACTCGCCAATCAAGTGCACTCCCTGGGTCGTTTTTCAAAACGCACGACACGACGCCGGCTCGACTCTCTTCCTACTAGAGGATCGCTCCTCGGTCGTTTCGAGAATCGCCTTGTACGCCCTGTCGCTCGATCGCCAGCTGATTTCAGGCCCTATTGCACCGCCCTTCTCGGGGTGCTTTTCAGCGTTCGCTCACGCTACTTGTTCGCTATCGGTCTCGAGGAGTGTTTAGCCTTCTCAGGGGATGCCTGAGATGTTCACAGAGGATATCCGACCCCTGCTACTCTGGATTTGACGCCA
>NZ_ALWQ01000016.1:0-2381 GCF_000296615.1 Halorubrum sp. T3
TCTCTCATACGGGGTTGTCACCCTGTTTCACGCTCCGTTCCAGGAGACTTCTGAGAGAGTGTCGAGATTTGATTGTCAACCCGAACACCACATTGGTCCGAAGACCTTCGGTTTGGGCTGTGTCGCGTTTACTCGCGGTTACTGACGACATCGCTGTTGCGTTCTTTTCCTGCCCTTACTGAGATGTTTCAATTCAGGGCGTTCCCTATTGCGCGTGGCAATTGTTGAACGGATTCCGATTGGGAGATCTCGTGTTCTTTCCCTCCATGCGGGTCCCACGAGCTTTTCGCAGCTTGGCACGTCCGTCGTCGGCTCTCGAGCCGAGCCATTCACCAGCTGGCACAGTAGCCAGTAGTGTGTCAGCCAACTCTCCGAAGAGAGTGCTGACGGTGTCAAGTGACGTAATGTCACCCGACTGTATATGGTTCACTGACGTTCCACGAACTCGGATGAGTTCAGTGGACGTCTGGATCGCACGTATACACGGTTGTCATTGAATCGCCCCGGGTGTGACGGGGCGTTCGTCGAACCCTTCCCATCCGCGGTTTCCCGGGATGGTGCATCGGTCGTCGTGTTCGATCCGAGTCGCGTCTCCCATATAAGGGGACGGATTCGGACCGAACGGACATGGACTCACTGGGATTCGAACCCAGGGCATCCTCCTTGCAAGGGAGGCACTCTACCGCTGAGCTATGAGCCCACCTTCCCGCGAGGGGAAGGTCTGGTGTGTGTCGCGTTTGTGTTGCGAGCCGTGGTCGTTCTAAGGTGTCCAAGCCGGTGGATGGGCGGACGGTACACAGTCCAATGCGAATGAGTAGTGACCGTCGTGGTGACGGTCTAAGGTGAGCCTCCCTGAAGGGAGGTCTCGGGTCGGTGGAGGTGATCCAGCCGCAGATTCCCCTACGGCTACCTTGTTACGACTTAAGCCCCCTTGCGAAGCCCAGATTCGACGTTCGTGGAACGCCTCATCCGGACCTCACTCGGGTGCTTTGACGGGCGGTGTGTGCAAGGAGCAGGGACGTATTCACCGCGCGCTTGTGACACGCGATTACTACCGAATCCAGCTTCATGTGGGCGAGTTGCAGCCCACAATCCGAACTACGATCGAGTTTCTGAGATTACCGTCTCCTTTCGGAGTTGGAACCCTTTGTCTCGACCATTGTAGCCCGCGTGTTGCCCAGCACATTCGGGGCATACTGACCTACCGTTGCCCGTTCCTTCCTCCGTGTTAGCCACGGCGGTCCCCCTACTGTCCCCAGCTACCTCGCGGTACTGCTGGCAAGTAAGGGTGCGGGTCTCGCTCGTTGCCTGACTTAACAGGACGCCTCACGGTACGAGCTGACGGCGGCCATGCACCTCCTCTCTGAGGCTCGGATAAGGTCATCAACCTGATCGTCATTACCACAGTCGATGCTGGTGAGATGTCCGGCGTTGAGTCCAATTAAACCGCAGGCTCCTCCGGTTGTAGTGCTCCCCCGCCAATTCCTTTAAGTTTCATCCTTGCGGACGTACTTCCCAGGCGGTCTGCTTAGCGGCTTCCCTACGGCACAGCACCCACTCGTAGTGGGAGCCACACCTAGCAGACATTGTTTACGGCCAGGACTACCCGGGTATCTAATCCGGTTCGAGACCCTGGCTTTCGTCCCTCACTGTCGGATCCGTCCTCGCGACGTGCTTTCGCCATCGGCGGTCCGTCCAGGATTACGGGATTTCACTCCTACCCCGGACGTACCCGTCGCGCCTTCCGGTCCCAAGCCACGCAGTTTCTACCGGGCGCCCACCTGTTGAGCAGGTGGATTTCCCGATGGACTTGCGCGGCCAGCTACGGACGCTTTAGGCCCAATAAGATCGGCCATCACTTGGGCTGCCGGTATTACCGCGGCGGCTGGCACCGGTCTTGCCCAGCCCTTATTCTGGTACCACCTTACGGTACCGAAAAGCACAGGCGCTATGCCTGTGCACTTGGGATCCCCCTATCGCACTGTCGTGCAGTGTAAAGGTTTCGCGCCTGCTGCGCCCCGTAGGGCCCGGAATCTTGTCTCAGATTCCGTCTCCGGGTTCTCACTCTCATGACCCGTACCGATTATTGGCACGGTGGGCCGTTACCCCACCGTCTACCTAATCGGCCGCAGCCACATCCTTCGGCGCCGGAGCGTTTGGCATACCACTCATTCCAGTGGTGGTATGGTATACACTATTAGCCTCAGTTTCCCGAGGGTATTGTGTTCCGAAGGGTAGTTTGGCCACGTGTTACTGAGCTATTCGCCACGAGTCTAAACTCGTGCGACTAGCATGGCTAAATCGGATCCCAATAGCAATGGCCTCCGGCAGGATCAACCGGAATGAATATCCTTCGAGCCTGATTCCCGGCTCGAAGGGGG